>DASSBB010000023.1:0-11163 GCA_035699145.1 Marmoricola sp. | reverse complement strand
GAGGGACACCTCTGGAGCGTCGCACCGCTGGCACGTGCTGGACAACGGGGCCGAGCCCACGATCGGCACGCTGCTGTGCGTGCACGGCAACCCGACCTGGTCGTACGTCTGGCGGCGCATGCTCGCCGCGGCGCCGACCGGGTGGCGCGTCATCGCGCCGGACCACCTCGGCATGGGGTTCTCGCAACGACCGGACACCCCGCGCACCCTCGCCCAGCGGGTCGACGACCTGGCATCGCTCACCGAGGAGCTCGGGGTCACGGGGCCGGTGGTGACCCTCGGGCACGACTGGGGAGGAGCGATCTCGCTCGGCTGGGCGCTCGCGCACCGGGAGCAGGTTCGGGGCGTGGTGCTGGGCAACACCGCGGTCGCTCAACCGCCCGGAGACCGCGGTCCCCTGCTGATCAGGCTCGCGCACCTGCCGCTCCTGCGGGAGCTGAGCTGCGTGCGGACGCGCCTCTTCGTCCGGGCCACGTCGGCTCTGTCCCGTCCGGCGCTGCCCCGCGACGTACGCCGTGGCCTCGCCGCTCCGTACCGCACGGCCTCGCGGCGGCGGGCCATCGGTGACTTCGTGGCCGACATCCCGTTCGCGAGGGACCAGCCGTCGTACCCGACCGTGCACGCGATCGCTGAAGGCATCCGCTCGCTCGACGTGCCCTCCCTGCTGCTGTGGGGCCCGCGGGACCCGGTGTTCGGGGAGAAGTACCTCGCGGACCTCCGCGGCCGGCTTCGCCGCGTGCAGCTGCACCGCTACGAGGGTGCGTCCCACCTCGTGACGGAGGACGCCCCGCAGTACGCCGACGCGGTGGCGCAGTGGCTCGATGACAACGTCGGAGGGGACGAGGTGAGGCAGGCCGCCGGGTCGCGGCCCGCCGCTCCCCCTCTGACGACCTCACCCGCGCGGGACATGCTGTGGTCCGCGCTCGAACGGCGAGCCGGGGACCCGACGCCGGCGATCGTCGACGTGGGCGGCGCGACGGTGAGCTGGGCGGAGCTCGACCGGCGTGTGCGAGACCTGGCCGCCGGCATGGCTGCCGCCGGGATCCGGCCCGGCCACCGGATCGCGCTGCTCGTCGAGCCGTCGGCGGAGCTCACCTGCGCCGTCTACGCGGCCTGGCGCGCGGGTGCGGTCATCGTCGTGGCCGACAAGGGGCTCGGGTTCAGCGGGATGCGGCGCGCGCTGCGCAGTGCGGCGGTCGACCACGTCATCGCCGCCCCCGCGGGGCTGGCAGCGGCCCGGTTGATGGGGCTTCCCGGCAGCCGGATCGGCGCGGGCGCTCCGTCGCGTACGGCGCGTCGCGCGCTCGCCGTGGACCACACGCTGGACGAGCTGGCGACCCTCGGCCGGTCCGCAGCGGTCCCCCCGCCGCCGTCGCCGGACCAGGAGTGCGCCGTCCTCTTCACCTCGGGTTCCACCGGCCCGGCGAAGGGCGTCGTCTACCGGCACGCCCAGGCGGCCGCCCAGCTCGCGCTGCTCCGGTCGACGTACGACCTGGCGGCCGAGGACCGGCTGGTGGCGGCCTTCGCGCCCTTCGCGCTGCTGGGTCCGGCCCTCGGCATCGGCTCCACCGTCCCCGACATCGACGTCACAGCACCTGCGACCCTGACCGCCGTGGCGCTGGCCGAAGCGGCCGCGGCGGGAGACGCCACGATCGTGTTCGCCTCTCCGGCCGCACTCCGGAACGTCGACGCCACGGCGGCAGCGCTCTCACCGCAGCAGCGGTCCGCGCTGGAGGGGATCCGGCTGTGCATGTCCGCCGGGGCACCGGTCCCCACGGCGCTCCTCACCTCGCTGCAGGCGGTCCTCCCGAAGGCGGCGTTCCACACGCCCTACGGCATGACCGAGGCGCTCCCGGTCACCGACGTGTCCCTGGACGAGCTCCTCCTCGCCGGACCGGGCAACGGCGTCTGCGTCGGCGTCCCGGTCGACACGGCGCAGGTGGCGGTCTGCCCGCTGACCCCGAACGGCGCAGCCGACGGCGCCCTGACGACGGAGCCGTTCCGCACCGGGGAGATCACCGTCTGCGCGCCGCACGTCAAGGAGCGGTACGACGCCCTGTGGGCGACCGAGCGGGCGAGCTCACGCGATCCCGGGTGGCACCGCACCGGCGACGTCGGCCACTTCGACGACCACGGCCGCCTCTGGGTCGAGGGCCGGCTGGCACACGTGATCACCACCGCCCATGGCGTGGTCACCCCGGTCGGGGTCGAGCAGCGCGTCGAGCGGCTGGAGGAGGTACGCACGGCCGCCGCCGTGGGGATCGGCCCGCCAGGGACCCAGGTGCTCGCCCTGGTCGTCGTGCCCGCCGGCGCGCCGCCCCGCCGCGGCTCGTTCCGCCGCAGGCGGCTGAGGCTCGCACCGGCACCGCTCACCGAGGCGGTGCGCGCGGCGGCAGCCACCGAGGTCGCCGCCGTGCTGACCGCAGGGGAGCTGCCGGTCGACATCCGGCACGGGTCCAAGATCGACCGGCAGGCGGTCTCCGCGCGCGCCGACCGGTTCCTCGCCGGGGCGTCGCGCCGGTGAAGGTGCTGGTCACCGGTGCCAGCGGGATGCTGGGCCGCGCCACGGCGCAGGCGCTGATCGAACGCGGCGACGAGGTCTCTGTGTTCCAGCGCCGCCCCTCCGGGGTCGCCTGCCGGGAGGTGCTGGGCGACGTCGCCGACCCGACGGCGGTCCGGCGCGCGCTCCGGGGTCAGGACGCGGTCCTGCACCTGGCTGCGAAGGTCGACGTGGTCGGGCGGTGGTCCGACTACGCGCGAGCCAACATCGACGGGACGCGAACCGTCGTCGAGGGCTGCCTCGCCCAGGGGGTCGGTCGGCTCGTGCACGTCTCGACCCCGTCGGTGGCCCACAGCGGCCGGTCGCTGGTCGGCGCGGGGGCCGGACCGGCGGACCCGGCCGGCGCGCGCGGTCACTACGCACGCTCCAAGGCGGTCGCCGAGCGGCTCGCCCTGTCCGCCGACTCGGCGGCGCTCGCGGTCCTCGCCGTGCGCCCCCACCTGGTCTGGGGCCCCGGCGACACCCAGCTGGTCGCCCGCATCGTCGCCCGGGCGGAGGCCGGCCGCCTCCCCGTCCTCGGGACCGGCGCCGCGCTGATCGACACCACCTACGTCGACAACGCCGGCGCCGCCCTGGTCGCGGCCGTCGACGCCTGCGGACCGGCGCACGGCGAGCCGCTCGTGGTCACCAACGGTGAGCCGCGCCCCGTCCGGGAGGTGCTCACCCGGCTCTGCCTGGCCGCCGGCGCCCCGACACCGCGGTTCCGGGTGCCGGCCTGGCTCGCGCGGCACGCCGGGACGGCGGTCGACGGAGTGTGGGCCGTCACCCGTCGGCAGGACCAGCCGCCGATCTCGCGGTTCCTCGCCGAGCAGCTGACCACCGCGCACTGGTTCGACCAACGCCGCACCCGGGACGTCCTGGCCTGGCGGCCGGAGATCGACCTCGACTCCGGTTTCGACAGGCTCGCTGCGTGGTACCGCGGTCAGCGGAAGGCCGCCGACCCGGTCACCGCCTGACCAATCACGAGCGCGAGCGGGTGCTGCGGTTTCACGTCGGCCATCGAGGTCTCCTTCGCGGCGCCGGACGTCGGCGTACCCTGACAGATCCTCGCTCGTCACCCGGCCGCACCGCGAGAAGCCCTGCCCTAAGGTGGCTGCCGTGAGACAGCCCAGCGCCTGGTGGTTGGCCCCGATCGCACTGCTGATCGCGCTCAGCTACCTGCTGCCCTACACCGTCTTCCGGGACGTCGACGCGTGGTACGGCAGCTTCCTCTTCTGGACGGTCGCCACCACCGTCGTCATCGGCATCAACGCCATCGTCAGCTCGGCGTGGAAGGACTGACTCGATGGACTCCACCTGGATCTGGCTCGGTGTCGCCATCTACGTCGTCTTCGCCTCCGTCACCGCCTACCTGTCGCGCTCCGGGAAGAGCGACAGCATGTCGCACTACTTCCTCGGCAACCGCCAGATGGGCGGCTTCGTCTCGGCGATGAGCTACAGCGCGACGACCTACAGCGCGTTCATGCTCATCGGGCTCGCGGGCCTCACGTACACCGGCGGCGTCGGCGCCCTCGGCTTCGAGCTCATCTACCTGTGTGGCGTCACCCTCGTGCTGATCTTCGGGCCGCGGTTCTGGATGGTCGGGCACAGGTTCGGCTACGTCACCCCGTCGGAGATGCTCGGCCACCGCTACGACGACAAGTCGGTCGCGGTCGTCAGTGCCCTCGCGAGCTGCATCTTCCTGATCCCCTACTCCGCCGTCCAGCTGGCCGGCGTGGGATACCTGATGAGCGGCATGACCGACGGCGCCATCGGCTTCACCTCGGGCACGGTCCTGGCGACGATCCTCGCGATCGTCTTCTCGCTGGTCGCCGGGCTCCGCTCGGTCGCCTGGACCGACTCCCTCCAGGCCATCGTGATGATCATCAGCGCCACCCTCGTCGTGGGGTTCGTGGTCCACGAGCTCGGCGGCCTCGGCTCGTTCTTCCACGCGCTCAGCGACGACCACCCCGGGTCGCTGAGCGTCCCGGGCAACGGGTTCTTCTCGTTCAGCACCTTCCTCGGGCTGACCCTGCCCTGGATCTTCTTCAGCATCTCGAACCCGCAGGTGAGTCAGCGGCTGTACACGCCAGCCTCCCTCCGCGACCTGCGCCGCATGCTGATCGGCTTCATGGTCTTCGGGCTCGTCTACACCCTGGTCTCGGTCACCTGGGGGTTCGCGGCGCTGCTCAAGTTCCCGGACCTCGCGACCGGCGACCTCGCCACCCCCTCCTTGCTGGCCTCCGACATCGTGCCGACGGTGCTCGGGATCATCGTGATGATCGGCATCATCGCGGCGGCGGTGTCCACGATCGACTCGATCATGCTGACGCTCTCCTCGATGCTGACCCGGGACGTCTACGCGGTCGCCAGGAAGGGCTCCACCGAAGCCGAGCAGCTCGTCGTCGGCAAGGTCGTCCTGCCGGTGATCGCGGTCCTGGCCTACCTCTTCGCCCAGCTCGAGCTCGACCTGATCGCGGTGCTGTCGGTCTCGGCCTCCGCCGGGCTCCTCGTGATGGTGCCTCCGATCGTGGGTGCGTTCTTCTGGAAGCGGGGTACGGCGGAGGGCGCGTCGGCCGCGATCGTCCTCGCCGGCGGACTGGTGCTCGTCCTCGAGACCACGTCGACCAGGCTGGCGGGCCAGGGCAGCGGCGTGTGGGGGCTCCTGGTGTCGATCGTCCTGTTCGTCGTGGTCAGCCTGGCGACGAGGGCCCCCTCCGAGCGGGCGGCGGAGTTCATGGACACGACCCGCAAGGAGCTGCGCGAGAGGGCCGTGGTCTGACCGGCACGAGGGACGGTCCGACCCGGCCCGGATGACGGTGGACCCAGCACGAACGACGGCCCGACGCCGTACTGTTCGTCCGTGAACAGCCTGGAGCCGGCCCCCACCCTCGATCCCACCGACGAGCTCGTCTCGGCACTCCTCAGCGCCTCCCGCGCCCTCGTCGGGGTCTCGGCGCGCTCGATCGCGACGGTCGAGCACCGGGTGACCCTGACGCAGTTCCGGGTGCTGGTCGTGATCGACACGCATGGCCCGACCCGGCTCAACCAGCTCGCCACCCGGCTCGACGTCGCCCCCTCGACGGCGCTGCGCACGGTGGACCGGCTGATCGCGGCCGGGCTCGTCGACCGACGTGACAACGAGCAGGACCGCCGGGAGGTGGTGATCCGGCTGACGGCGGCCGGCCAGGACATGGTGACCGAGGTGATCGGCCGGCGCCGGCGGGCGATCGGCGAGATCGTCAGCCAGATGCCGCTCGACCAGCGCCGGGCGGTCATCGACGCACTGGTCGCCTTCGCCGACGCGGCGGACGAGCCGCAGGCGCCCGAGGACAGCGCCCGCCGGCTGGGCTGGTGACCAGCCGGCGGGCCGGACCCCCGTTCCCCCGGGTAGGACGGGAGCCGTCGAAGCGCTCGACGTCCCCGCGTCGCTCCCGCCCTACCCGAAGCCTCCGGCATCAGTTGCATACCGCAATCCTTAGAGACGCCAACGTAGCAGGCCGAGTCGCCGAGGTCACCAGGCAACCGGCACCAATTGCCCAGGGCTTACCGTGGTCGCATGCAGCAGCGGCGGGTCGGCTCCCGGCAGGTCAGCGCCATCGGGCTGGGCGCGATGCCCATGTCGGTCCGAGAGCACAACGACGAGGCGCAGGCGCTCGCGGCGATCGAGCGCGCGCTCGCCGACGGCGTCACGCTGATCGACACCGCCGACGCCTACTCGCCCGACGAGACGACGTTCGGCCACAACGAGTGCCTGATCGCCAAGGCTCTCGAGAGGTACGGCGACCAGGTGCTCGTCGCGACCAAGGGCGGCCACACCCGCAACGGCCGGATGTGGGAGCTGGACGGCCGGCCGGCGTACCTCCGCCAGGCCTGCCTGGCGTCGATGGCTCGCCTGGAGGTCGAGCAGATCGACCTCTACCAGCACCACCGGCCGGACCCGAAGGTCGACTACGCGGAGACGATGGGCGGGCTGAAGGCCCTCCTCGACGAGGGGCTCATCGCCGCGGCCGGCGTCTCGAACGCGAGCCCGGAGCAGATCCGGGTCGCCCGGGAGGTCATCGGAGACGGGCTCGTCGCGGTGCAGAACCAGTTCTCCCCGGCGTTCCGCAGCTCCGCGGCCGAGCTGGAGCTCTGCGAGGAGCTCGGCCTGGCGTTCCTCGCCTGGTCGCCCCTGGGCGGGATGTCCCACGCCGCCGAGCTCGCCGAGCGGTGGCAGCCGTTCGCCGACGTCGCGGAGAAGCACGGGGTCAGCCCCCAGCAGGTGTGCCTGGCCTGGGAGCTGTCGCTGTCCGAGGTGATGATCCCGATCCCGGGCGCGAGCCGGCCGGAGTCCATCGCGGACTCGGTCAGGGCCGTGGAGCTCGTCCTCGACGAGGACGACCTGGCGTCCCTGAACGGATAGGTTGAGGGGATGAGCGACCAGCCGAGCGACCAGCCCGTCGACCAGGACCAGGAGTGGCCGACCCACTGCGCGAGCTGTGGCACCGAGCTGCGCTCCGCGACCGTCGACTTCGACAAGACCAACGCCGACCGCCCGGAGCTCCGGCCCGGCGAGATGGTGTCGGTCGACTACTGCCCGAACCCGGAGTGCCCGGACAACAAGCCGGAGGGGTCACCTCCCGTCCAGTGAGGCTCGGCTCCGTCAGGCGCCGATCCGGGTGCGCACCGCGTAGAGCTCGGGGAAGAACGTCAGCTCCAGCGCCCGCTGGAGGAACGGCGCCCCGCTCGATCCGCCGGTCCCACTCTTCATCCCGATGATGCGCGCCACGGTCTTGAGGTGGCGGAACCGCCACAGCTGGAAGTTGTCCTCGAGGTCGACCAGCTCCTCGCAGGTCTCGTAGACCGCCCAGTTGCGCTCGGCGTCCTCGTAGACGGACGCGAAGACGGGGACCAGCTCGTCGCAGAAGGTCCACGCCTTCGTCACGTCCCGCTCGAGCACCGACGTGGGGATCGGGTAGCCGAGCCGGGACAGGTAGCGGAGGAACTCGTCGTACAGCGACGGCTCCTCGAGCGCCGTCCGGACCTCGGCCTGCGCGCCGGGGTCGGCGGAGAACACCTCGAGCATCCGGGGGTTCTTGTTGCCGAGGACGAACTCGACGCAGCGGTACTGCCAGGACTGGAACCCGCTGGCGTTGCCGAGCACCCCGCGGAACTCGGCGTACTCGCTCGGGGTCAGCGTCGCGAGCACCGACCACTGCTCGGTCAGCGTCTTCTGGATGTGCTTGACCCGGGCGATCCGCTTGAGGGCCGGCGACAGCTCGTCGGCGCGGATCAGCGCGCAGGCACTCTCGAGCTCGTGCCGGACCAGCTTGAGCCACAGCTCGGTGGTCTGGTGCTGGATGATGAAGAGCAGCTCGTCGTGGTGCGCAGGAGCACTGATCGGACGCTGCGCCGAGAGCAGCGTCGGCAGGTCGAGGTAGCCGCCGTAGCTCATCCGGTCCGAGAAGTCGGTGACGACCGTCTCCTCGAGCTCCCTGGTGTTGTCCCTCACCCCGTGCTCCGCCATCTCCGCCTCCTGCCGTCCCGCCGCCCTCGGGCTGCGAGGATTCGTCCCGTGACCTCCCATGGAACCATCGGCCGCGTCGTCGCGGTGCGCCGCTACCCCGTGAAGTCTCTGAGCGGCGAGACGCTGGGCGAGGTGCGGCTCGACGGCCGCGGCCTGGTGGGTGACCGGCTGTGGTCGGTCCGCGACCCCGACGGCAAGCTCGGCAGCGGCAAGTCGAACCGCAGGTTCCGCCGGATGGACGGGCTGCTCGCGCTCGTCGCGGAGTACGACGGCGACGTTCCCGTCGTGACCTTCCCGGACGGACGGAGGCTCGGGCCGGGGCCCGACCTGGACGAGGCGCTCTCCTGGCACGTCGGCCGCCCGGTGTCCTTGGGGCGGGAGGGCGAGGTCTCGCACTTCGACGACGGGCCGGTCCACCTCGTGACGACCTCGTCGGTGCAGGCGGTCTCGGCGGAGCACGGTGCCGACGTGGACCCGCGCCGGTTCCGGGCGAACCTGCTGGTGGACAACGGCCTCGAGGACGGCTTCGCCGAGGACGGCTGGCTCGACCGCCGGCTGGTCGTCGGGGAGGCGCTCCTCGAGGTCGTCCAGCCGATGCCGCGGTGCGTCATGGTCGACATGGCCCAGGTCGGGGTCGACGCGGAGGGCAGGCTGCTCCAGACCCTGACGACCCACCGCGACGGCGCCTTCGGGGTGCTCCTCCGCGTCGCGCGGCCGGGACTGGTCCGGGTCGGCGACGATGTCGCGCTTCAGTAGGTCAGGACCGCTGCTCCACGACGTGGGCGTCCGGCCCGGGGAACATCAACCCTTCGTGGCCGTCGCTCCACCGCACGAGGTACGGCGGCGCCCCGTCGACGCCACGCACCTCGATGACCTCGCCCTCCTGCTTGTGCTGGGTGTCGGTCCTGCCCTCGACGACCAAGTGGTCGCCCACCTGTGCTCGCATGGCTCCACCTTCGTCGCCCAGGGCGGCGATGACAAGGGGTCAGACGGGCTCCGTCTCCTCGCCCTTGACGGTGATCGTCCGCTCCGGCACGTCGTCGCGGACGACGATCCAGGAGGCGGCGTACGACGCGGCGAGCCAGCCGTTGACGACCCACCACTGCTTGTCGAGGTCGCTCCTGAGCGCCCAGGCCAGGTCGGCCGCCACGACGTACGGCGCGACGCAGAACGGACACTCGGCGAGCACGGACCACTCCGTGTCCTTGGTCAGCTCGACGTACCTGCGGCGGGCCCAGGACATCGGCGGCCAGTGGTCCTTGGTCACCAACCGCGTCAGCCGGGCCGCCGCGACCACGCCCACGGAGGCAGCAGCGGCGACGACGAGCTCATCTCTGGGCATGCCCTACCCAGTACCCCCGGACCCCACCGGCAAACGACACGAGGTGGGGTCCGGGTTCGGGTCAGTCCTCCAGGCCGCGTGCGTTCGGGACGCAGTGGGTCATCGTCATGCCCTCGGTCGGACGGGGGCCGTTCTTGCCGAGGTTGGCGGCCCGCTGGACCTCCTCGTCGGTGAAGGTCTGCTTCGGCAGCGGCTCGAGGTGGCGCACGTCGTCGGCGGTGATGCCGATCCCGTCGCCCACGCGCTGGCCCAGCTCGTCCTCGGCCATGAAGAAGTGCCAGACCATCCGCTCCTGGATGTGCTTGTCGCACTTGGAGAGCGCGCCGACCAGGTTGGCGACGAGGTCGTCCTTCTCCCACTGCTCCGACAACAGGTACCGCTCGCCCGCCTGCTTGTAGTCGTTCGTGCGGGGCAGCTTCGCGCGGGTGAGCCGGCCGGAGATCACCGGGCCCTGCTCGAGGTGAGCCGGCTCCGACGCCTCCGAGAGACCGTTCAGGGTGGACGGCTCGTAGTTGACGTGCGGGTTGGCACCCTGGGCGAGGTCGACGCCGTACGTCATCTGGCCGTCGCGCTGGTTGGTGGCGACCTTGGCGTTCTTCGCCTGGTTCACCGGGAGCTGCAGGTAGTTCGGACCGACCCGGTGGCGCTGGGTGTCGCTGTAGGAGAACGTCCGGCCGACGAGCATCTTGTCGTCGGAGAAGTCGAGCCCGTCGACGAGGACACCGGTGCCGAAGGCGATCTGCTCGTTCTCGGCGAAGAAGTTCTCGACGTTGCGGTCGAGGACCATCTTGCCGACCGGGTGCAGCGGGAACTGCTCCTCCGGCCACACCTTGGTGTCGTCGAGCGGGTCGAAGTCGAGCTCGGCGTGCTCGTCGTCGGTCATGAGCTGCACGTGGAGCTCCCACTCGGGGTAGTCGCCCCGCTCGATCGCCTCGTGGAGGTCACGGGTGTGGAAGCCGAGCTCCTCCGCCTGGATCTTGGCCGCGTCCTCGGCGGTGAGCGAACGGACCTCCTGCTTGGGAAGCCAGTGGTACTTCACGAGCATCGTCTCGCCCGCCGCGTTCACCCACTTGTAGGTGTTGACGCCGAACCCCTGCATGTGGCGGTAGGTCGCCGGGATGCCGCGCGGGCTGAAGACCAGCATCACCATGTGCAGGGCCTCGGGGCTCTGGCTGAAGAAGTCGAAGGCCCGGTTGGCGACGTTCGCCTCGAAGTTCACCGGGTCGGGCTTCTGCGAGTGGATGAAGTCGGGGAACTTGATCGCGTCGCGGATGAAGAACACGCCGAGGTTGTTGCCGACGAGGTCCCAGTTGCCGTCCTCGGTGTAGAGCTTCACCGCGAAACCACGCGGGTCACGGGCCATCTCGGAGGAGTCCCGGCCGCCGGCCACCGTCGAGAAGCGGACCGCGAGGTCGGTCCGCTTGCCGGCGTCGGAGAAGAGCCTCGCGCGGGTGTACTTGGAGATCGGCTCGTCGCCGCACTTGCCGTAGGCCTCGAAGTAGCCGTAGGCCGTGGTGCCGCGGGCGTGCACGACGCGCTCGGGGACCCGCTCCCGGTCGAAGTGGCTGATCTTCTCCAGGAACTGGTAGTTCTCCAGCGTCGCGGGGCCGCGCGCCCCGACCGTGCGCTGGTTCTGGTTGTCGTAGACAGGGTGTCCCTGACGGTTGGTCAGGATGTTCTGCTCGGTCATCCTCGTCCTCTCGATCCTCGTGGTCGTGCGGTGGTGGTTGGTGGTGGTCAGGCGGTGGCGGCCGGCGCCGACGAGCACGACGC
>DASSBB010000022.1:0-64802 GCA_035699145.1 Marmoricola sp. | reverse complement strand
GCAGGACTGGGCGATCTGCGAGTCCGTCCAGCGGGGGATGTCCTCGCGCAGCTACCGCCATGGATGGTTCGCGCCGATGGAGGACGACAGCCTCGACATCCGTCGCTGGCTGCTGCCCCGGGTCGGGGGCCACTGATGGAGCGCGTCGACTACGTCGTGGCCGGGCTCGGCGCGCTCGGCAGCGCGACCGCCATGGAGCTGGCCCGACGCGGCCACTCGGTCCTCGGGCTCGAACGGTTCGACCTGGGTCACGACCGCGGCGCGAGCCATGACACGAGCCGGATCCTGCGGCACAGCTACCACACGCCGGCGTACGTCCGGCTCACCGAGGAGGCGTACGCCGACTGGGCCCGGCTGGAGCGCGACAGCGGCGAGCAGCTGGTCACCGTGGTCGGCGGGCTCGACCTGTTCCCACCCGAGCCGGCAATCAACCCGGTCGACTACACGGCCTCGCTCGACGAGGTGGGGATCGACCACGACCTGCTCGACGCCGCGGCCGTGATGGAGAGGTGGCCCCAGCTCCGGCTTCCCGACGGCACGGTCGCGCTGTTCCAGGGCGACGCGGCGATCGTGCCCGCCGGCCGAGGCACGGCCACCATGCAGAGGGAGGCGGTCCGCCACGGCGCGGTGCTGCGTGCGAACGACCCGGTCCTCCACGTCCGGGACCGCGGCGGCGCCGGCATCGAGGTCTCCACGCCCGGCGGGATGGTGGTGTGCCGCGGCCTCGTGGTCTGCGCCGACGCGTGGGTCAACGACGTGCTCCGCGGGGTCGACCTCGAGATCCCCGTCGAGGTGACGCTCGAGCAGGTCACCTACTTCCGGCCCGACCGTCCCGAGGAGCTGGCGCCGGGACGGCTGCCGCTGTGGATCTGGATGGACGACCCGTGCTTCTACGGCTTCCCGACCTACGGCGAGAGCACCGTGAAGGCGGCGCAGGACTGCGGTGGGCCGGTGGTCGACCCCGAGCACCGGACCTCGCAGCCCGACGAGGCGATGGCGTCCCGGCTCACCGACCACATGCGGCGGATGCTCCCCGGCAGCGGCCCCCCGGTCAGGTCGTTGCGCTGCCAGTACGCCCTGACCCCCGACCGCGACTTCGTCATCTCCGCGGTCCCCGGCCACCCCGCCGTCGTGGTGGGGCTGGGCGCCGGCCACGGCTTCAAGTTCTCCCCGACGTTCGGCCGGCTCCTCGCCGACCTCGCGGTCGACGGCTCGACCGCCACCGACCTGAGCGCGTTCCGCATCGACCGGCCGGCGCTCCAGGACCCCGACTACCAGCCCCACTGGCTGGTGTGACGTGCGCCCCTCAGAGCTCCTCCACGGCGACGCCGACCTCCGCCGCCACCGTCTCGGCGACCCAGCGGCGCAGCTCGGCCCTGCTCACGCTGCGGTACACGAGGTTGGCCACCGACAGCCCGTCGAGCAGCGCGGACACCTTCGCCACGGTCGCGGCCGGGTCGGCGCACGTGAAGACGCCGGCGGCGACGCCGTCCTCGACCACCTCGCGCAGCACCGTGTCCCACCGCCGGTCGAGGCGGCGGAGCACCCGGTTGATCGTCGGCTCGCGCTGCGCGAGCGCCCAGGCGTCGATCCAGAGCCGCCACCCCGGCGCCGCACCGGTGGGGCCGTACAGCCGCAGCACCCGGCGGAGCCGGTCGAGCGGGTCACGCCCTCGCGACACCGCGTCGTCGAGCCGGTCGAGGTCGCGTTCGACGGCGTGCGCGAACGCCTCCGCGACGAGGGCGTCCTTGGTGCCGAAGTGGTAGAAGACGAGCGCCGGGCTGACCCCCAGCGCGCCGGCCACGTCGGAGACGCGGGTCTCCGCGAGCCCGAGGCGGTCGACCTGGTCCAGGGTCGCGGTCAGGATCTCCTCCCGGCGCACCTCGACCGACCGCCTGCTGCCCCTCGTCACGCCCGGTCTCCCATGACCGGGAAGCCTAGTGGTCCGTGCCCTCCCGGCCCGGCGCCGCGCTGCCGAACGGAGTGCTGCCCATGACCGCGTCCCTGAGCTCGCCCGTCACCCCGCCGTACGACGACGCGCTCGCCGTCGTCCGCGCCGCCGTCCCGGCGCCGGGGGAGCCGGTCCGGATGCTCCCCGCCGTCGCCTACACGGCGCCGTCGGTCCTCGCCTGGGAGCTGCGCCACCTGTACGCCGGGACGTGGTGCTGCCTGGGCCGGACGGACGAGCTGCTGCCGACCCCGGAGGGGGCCAAGCCGGTGACCCAACGGGCCGTGATGGTGGGGGACGTGTCGGCGCTGCTCGTCCGCTCCGGTGCGGAGGTGCGGATGTTCGCGAACACGTGCCGGCACCGCGGCCACGAGCTGCTCGCGGAGGCGGAGTCGTCGGAGCGGCGCAGCATCATCTGCCCCTACCACGCGTGGAGCTACGACCTGGAGGGGTCGCTCGTGGCGGCTCCGGGGTTCCGCGACGTCCCGACCTTCGACCCCGGAGCGCACGGCCTGGTCGAGCTCCCGGTGCAGCTGTGGCACGGCTGGGTCTTCGGCCACGCCGTCCACCCGGTGGGCAGCCCCGCGGTGCCGCCGTTCGAGAGTCACCTCGGAGAGCTCGCCGGCATCGTGGCGCCGTACTCCCCGGAGGACCTCGTGGTCGCCGACCGGCACACCTACGAGATCGCCGCGAACTGGAAGGTGGTCGCCGAGAACTACCACGAGTGCTACCACTGCCCGCTGATCCACCCCGAGCTCTGCCAGGTCAGCCCCCCGGACTCCGGCGACAACTACGACCTCCCCGGCAGCTGGGTCGGCGGCGCGATGGTCCTGCGCGACGGGATGCGGACGATGTCGCTCACCGGGGAGCTCGCCGCGACGCCGCTGCCGGACGTCGACCCGACCCGGGTGGAGTACCTCCACCTGCTGCCGAACCTCCTGGTCTCCACCCACCCTGACTACGTCATGACCCACCGGCTGGTCCCGCTCGCCCCCGACCGGACGTGGATCGAGTGCTCGTGGCTGGTCCTGCCCACGGACGGCGCGGCCCCGTCGGCGCCGGCTGCCGTCGAGTTCTGGGACCTGACCAACCGGCAGGACTGGGCGGCCTGCGAGTCGGTCCAGCGTGGCCTCGCGAGCCCGCACTTCGTTCCCGGGCCGTTCGCGCCCAACGAGGACGCGGTCGCCCGGCTGGTCACGCTGCTCGGGCAGGCGTACGTCGCAGGCGGCGGCGCGCCTCCTGCAGGGTGAGGTCCGCCACCGCGTCTTCGGCGACTCCGACCGGCGACGATCGGAATAGCCTCGCGAGGCGCATGGTTGGGGCTGGTCGGGGCGCTCCGCCCTCGTGATCCGACCCGGAAAGACCTCAGATGTCGTCGACCGCTGCCGCGGAGCCCGAGCTCACCTCGGTCCCTGCCTCTCACGTCGCCCTGGCGACCCTGGCGCTGGCGACCGGAGGCTTCACGATCGGCACGACGGAGTTCGTGACGATGGGGCTCCTGCCCGAGGTGGCCGACGGCGTGTCGGTCTCCATCCCGGTCGCCGGTCACGTCATCTCGGCCTACGCGGTGGGGGTCGTCGTCGGGGCGCCGGTGATCGCCTTCCTGGGCGCCCGTCTGCCGCGGCGGGGGCTGCTCCTGTGGCTGATGGCCGGCTACGCCCTCGCCAACGGAGCGAGTGCGCTGGCGACCTCGTTCGAGCAACTGACCGTGACGCGGTTCCTCGCCGGGCTGCCGCACGGCGCCTACTTCGGCGTGGCCTCGCTGGTGGCGGCGAGCATGGTCGCCCCTGCGCGACGCGGGCGGGCGGTCGCGACGGTCATGCTCGGCCTGTCCGTCGCCAATGTCGTCGGTGTGCCGGCGGCGACCTGGATGGGGCAGAGCCTGGGGTGGCGCTCCGCATTCTGGGCGGTTGCCGGACTGGGCGCCGTCACCGCCGCACTCATCATCGCGTTCGTCCCGGCCGCACCTGGGCAGCCGGAGGCGACCGGGCGCCGTGAGCTGGCCGCGTTCGGCCGCGCCCAGGTCTGGTTGACGCTGCTGGCCGGCGCGATCGGCTTCGGCGGCATGTTCGCCGTCTACACCTACATCGCGCCCACGGTCACCGAGGTCGGCGGGCTCGACGCCTCCACGGTGCCGGTGTTCCTCCTCGCCTTCGGGCTCGGCATGGTCGTCGGCACCTGGCTGGCCGGGGAGCTCGCCGCCTGGTCGGTCTTCCGCTCCCTGCTCGGCTCCGCGCTCGGGATGGGGCTGGTCCTGCTCCTGTTCGCCGCGGTGATCCCGGCCGGCTGGTGGGCGCTGCCCGTGGCCTTCCTCATCCCGGTGCTCGGGTCGGTCCTCGTGGTCAACCTGCAGCTGCGGCTGATGGACGTCGCCGGGGACGCCCAGACCATCGGCGCCGCGATGAACCACGCCTCGCTCAACGTCGCGAACGCGCTCGGCGCCTGGCTCGGCGGGCTGGTCATCGCGGCCGGGCTCGGCTACCGCGCCCCCGCCGTCGTCGGCGCCGGGTTGTCCCTCCTGGGACTTCTGGTCCTTCTTTGGTCGGCTTTCCTCCACCGCAGGTCGACCCCGTCCGCCCTCAGCGGGGAAGGTGCTCGGACCACTCCCTCCGGGTGACGATCTCGTCCCCGTCGTACGCCTCGGCCGCGATGGCGACGTCGTAACCGGCCTCGGTCACCTCCACGCGCATCGTCGAGGTGACCCGGACATCGACGCCGGGCCAGGTGAGCCGGTAGGTGCAGTCGGCGGAGGCTCGCTGCGCGAACGTACGGCGGTCGACGAACACGTCCCCGGCGTACACCTCCCAGGCGTGGCCGTCGTAGGGCGTGTCGTAGTCGGAGCCGTGCCGGACCGAGCAGGTCGTGGTCCGGCGGAGCACGTCGTCGGTGATCGTCCAGCTCACCCCGGCCGGGTCCTCCGAAGAGGTGGCGTCGCCGGGAGCGAAGGTCGGTGCCGGCCGTCCGCCGGGCTCCCACCCCGGCAGCTCCAGCGCGCCGCCATGGACGGTGAGGTCGAGAGCGGCCGGGGGGGCGACCGTGTTCGGCCAGTCCGCACCGGCGACCGAGAGGCGGAGCCGCTGGCCGGGGGAGAACCGGTAGGCGCACGCGTCGAGGTCGACCACCACGTCGTACTCCTGTCCGGGGACCAGCGGGCGCGCCGGGGCGTGGAGCCCGTTCCGGAACGCGAGATCGAGGCTGCCGCGGGTCACGAGCGCGGACGTGCCGTCGGGGAAGACGTCGCAGAGCTTGACCGAGAGCGACGCCGCCGGGGCGGTCGCGCTGAGTCGGAGCCGCACGTGTGGCTGGCCCACGATCGTCAGCCCTTCGGCGTCCCACTCCCAGGTGAGCGAGCGGGCGTCGTCGAGCCGCTGGTCGCCCGAGAGTCCCCAGGGCAGGTGGCCGGCGCAGTCGATCCACGCCGCGGTGCCGACGTCGGGGGAGACCGCGAGCGTCCGCGGGCCGTCGAGCGACCGCGTGGTCACCGCCGTCGACGCCGAGGGCCAGACGTCGCTGACCCAGTCCCCCTCGTGGAGGTCGAGGTCGACCTCGGGGCGGGTCGAGCGGCGCACGAAGAGGTCGACGCGGTCCTCGTGCTCAGGACCGGTGCCGCGCAGCCAGCGGTCGAACCAGGCCGCCAGCTCGACGTCGAGGTCGATGCGCGGGCCGGGGAACGCCGTGGTCGGATCGGCGTGCACCCAGGGCCCGGCGAGGAGCCGGTGCGGGGCGCCGGCCTCCCGGAGCGCCTCGACGGTGCGGAACGAGTTGTTGCGGTAGCCGTCGGCCCACCCGGCCACGATCATCACCGCGCACCCGATGCGGTCGTACCCCGTGCCTTCGGCGTCGAGCCGCACCGAGCCATGGCGCCAGTAGTCGCCGTCGCGGTTCTCGCGCAGCCAGGTGAGCACCCACGGCTCCTGGGTGTCGAGGCGACGTCGCCACTCCTCCCGCCAGCCGTCGCCCCACAGGGCGGGCACCGGCGGCAGCATCGTCATCGGCGTCATGTAGTGGCAGTAGTCGACGAGGTCGACGAGCCGGAGCGCGCCACCGCGCCAGTGCACGTCGTCGGTCCACCGGTCGTCACTGGCGTAGATCGCGCAGACCGCCTTGAGAGCCGGCGGCCGCTCACAGGCGATCTGGAGCGAGTTGAACCCCGAGTACGACGTCCCCCACATCCCCACGTTGCCGTCGCACCAGGGCTGGTCGGCGAGCCAGGCGATGACGGCGACGAGGTCGGACTGCTCGACGGCGGGGTACTCGTCGGTCGCGTCGCCGGCCGACGACCCGGTGCCGCGGAGGTCGACCCGGCAGACCGCGTAGCCGAACTCGTCCCGGAGCCGCTCGTAGGTCGCGGAGTACGACGACGTGAGGTCGTCCTTGCGGTAGGGGAGCGCCTCGAGGAGGCACGGCTGGGGTGGCTCCCCGGCCGGCAGGTAGAGGGTGGCGGCGAGCTCCACACCGTCGGCCATCGGGATCCGGACCTCGCGGGTGCTCACGCGGACCCCAGGTGGCGTCGGACGAGGTCGGCGTCGAGCCCTTCGCTGGTGTTGCCGTCGCGCCCGGTGGTCGTGGGAGCCTGGAGCATCGAGTTGAGGACGGCTTCCTCGGCGGCGTCGACGACCGCCTCGAAGAGCGGGTCGAGCGCTCGGCCAGAGACCCGGGGCCCGGCCTCGAAGCCCCCGTCCCGGTCCGCACGGCAGGTCGTGGAGGCGGCGAGGAAGATCTCGCCGCTGCCGTGGTGCGCGGTCGATCCGGTCCTGGCGAGCCCCAGGCCGATCCGACGGGCCAGGCGGGCGCAGCCGGCGCTGTCCACGGGCGCGTCGGTGACCACGACGCCGATGCACGACCCGGCCGGCCTGTCCGGGGCGTCCGGCGGTGCCGGCAGCAGCCGGCCGAGCGGCACCCCGGCCACCGTGAGCCGTTCCCGCACGCCGAAGTTCGTGAGCAGCAGGACTGCCACGGTGTGCCTCTCCGGAGTCACCCGGGAGGCGGTGCCGATGCCGCCCTTGAAGCCCAGGCAGGACATCCCGGTGCCGGCACCCACCGCGCCCTCGTCGGGTGACCGGGCCGCGCCGCGGGAGGCGAGCGCCGCGTCGTACGCCGCCCGCACGTCCTCGCGCTCGACCTGCATCCGCCGGCAGTCGTTGAGGAAGGAGTCGTCGCACTCGGCGACCACGGGGATCAGCACGTCGTCGGCCACCCCGGCGTCGTGCTCGAGGGCCAGCTCGCACGCCGCGTCGTACACCCTGCCGAGCTGCATCGTCGACGTGAGGTAGACCGGAGACTCGACCGCGCCCCACTCGCCGGCGACGAGGAGACCGGTGCACTCGCCGGCGCCGTTGAGGACCGCGCCGCCCGCGGCGAGCGGTCGACGGTAGGCGTCCTCGGCGAGGAGCAGCGCGGTGACCCCGGTGCGGGCGGTTCCCCGTCCCTCCGGTGGCGCCGGCTCGTCGCGGACAAGCGTGGTGTGGCCGAGCCCGACACCGGGGACGTCGAGGACGGAGTTGGTCGCGCCGGACGGCAGCACGCCGATCCGGATGCCGACCTCGGGAGCGCGCACCATGGTCGACATCCTGGCAGGTCACGGCGGTGCGACGGCGCGGCTACCGGGGAAGCGACTCCACCGCCGCCGCGACGACCTCGTCGATGGGGGGCGCGATGTCGACAGCCGCTCCCTGCTCGTCCGGCTCCAGGGGCTCGAGGGTCTCGAGCTGGGAGTCGAGCAGGGAGACCGGCATGAAGTGCTCCCGTGCGCGCATCCGTTTCTCCAGCAGCTCCCTCGAGCCCGTCAGGTGCACGAAGAACACCGCACCGTCGGGCAGGTCGCCGCGCAACCGGTCGCGGTAGACGCGGCGCAGCGCCGAGCACGCCAGCACCGAGCTCCTGCCCTCCCGGTGGTCCTCGGCGAGGATCCCGGCGAGGATGTCCAGCCACGGCCACCGGTCCTCGTCGTCGAGCGGGACGCCGGACGACATCTTCTCGATGTTCGCGCGGGGGTGGTGCGTGTCGCCCTCGATCAGGGGCACCCCGAGCGCTTCGGCGATCCCGGCCCCGATCGCCGACTTCCCGGTGGCGGTGACCCCCATGACCACGACGTGGCGGGTCATGTGACCACCCACAGCACGGAGGCGATGACGAAGGCGGTGAGCCCGAGCGTGGTTTCCATGACCGTCCAGGTCTTGAGGGTTGTCGCCTCGTCCATGCCGAAGAACCGGCTGACCAGCCAGAAGCCGGAGTCGTTGACGTGCGACAGGACCGTTGCGCCGGCCGCGATCGCCATGACGAGCAGGGCGATCTGGAAGTTCCCCAGGCCGGCGTCCTGCACCTGGCTGGCGATCAGCCCGGCGGTGGTCGTCAGCGACACGGTCGCCGACCCCTGGGCCACCCGCAAGGCGGTGGCGATGAGGAACGCCTGGAGGATCAGCGACAGCCCCACGTCGGACAGCGACGAGGTGAGCGCCTCCCCGATCCCGCTGGTGCGCAGCACGAACCCGAACATCCCGCCGGCCCCGGTGATGAGGATGATCGAGCAGATCGGACCCAGCGCCTTGTCGAGGATGTCGCTGGTCTGGGCCATCGACCGGCCATGGGTGCCGAGCACCAGGATCGCGACGAGCAGCGTGATCAGCAGGGCGACCGGGGTGTTGCCGATCAGCTGGAGCAGCTCGACCCATGTGGAACCCTCGTCGAGCGTCCCCGCTGTGACCAGTGTGGTCAGCACGGTGTTGAAGGCGATGAGGACCATGGGGAGCAGGAGCAGGCTGATGACCGTGCCGAACTTCGGCGCGGTCCGCGTCGTGGTGCCCCCGTCTCGACCTTCTCCCTCGCCGCGAGCGTCCTCGACGTGGCCGAACAGCGCGTCGCTGAGCGGCACGTCGAACCGCGCACCGAGGAACCGGGAGACCAGGTAGACCCCGATGTACCAGGAGATGACCGCGACCGGCACGCCCACCAGCAGGATCACGCCGATGTCGCCCCCGAGCGCCTCACCGGCCGCAACCGGGCCGGGGTGCGGAGGCACCAGCGCGTGCATGGCGGCGAAGCCACCGGCCGCCGGCAGCGCGTAGTAGAGCACCGAGCCGCCGAACCGGCGCGCCACGGTCAGGATGATCGGCAGGAACACGACGAGTCCGGCGTCGAAGAAGATCGGGAAGCCGAAGAGCAGCGCGGCGACGCCGAGTGCGAACGGCGCGCGCTTCTCGCCGAACCGGCTGATGAGCGTGTCCGCCAGCACCTGAGCCCCTCCGGTCACCTCGAGCAACCGGCCGAGCATCACGCCGAACCCGACCAGGAGCGCGACCGCGCCGAGGGTCCCCCCGAAACCGGTCAGCAGGGCCGTCGGCACGTCGGCCAGAGGGATCCCCGCCACGATCGCCGTCAGCAGGCTGACGAGGACGAGCGAGACGAAGGCGTGCAGCTTGAGCTTCATGATGAGCACGAGCAGCAGAGCGACCGCGGCTGCGGCGATGATGAGCAGCGTCGTCGTGCTGTGGACTGGGTCGATGGTCTCCATGCATCCTCCAGGGTCAGCCGGTCGGTCCCGACACCGCCACTCTGCTCCTCGGGACGTACGAGGACAACGGGGACACACCTGCCGGGGCTGACGGTTTCTCGGCGAACTGCCCTGCGACGGTCGTGCCGGTCCGGTGCTCGTCGAGAAGCCGCTGAGCGCCTCGGTCGCGGTTCAACGACGCCCACGTCCACAAGCCGGAGGCGGAGCGGGCCAGCCTCGTCTCGAGCTGGTGGGCCGCCGACTACGAAGGCTCTACCGAGGGATCCTCACGCTCCGCCACGTGGAACCCGGTCACGAACCGTGACAGCAGGCTCAGCTGGTCGGGACCGGAGCGGGGCGTGAGGCTGGTTACACCCGGGGGCGGGAGCTGGCGGCCGTGCTCGACCACCCGCCTAGACTCGGCCGCGATGACTCCTCGCACCCGCATCCAGCTGTTCCGCGCCGTCGCCGTGACCGAGGCCTTCTCCTGGGCGGGCCTCCTCGTCGGGATGTACTTCAAGTACCTCACCGACGCGGGCGAGCTGGGCGTCAAGATCTTCGGCCCCCTGCACGGCGGGGTCTTCGTCGCCTACGTCGTGCTCACGCTCGTCGTCGCGCGCACACAGCGCTGGTCGCTCCGGGTGACCTTCGTCGGGCTCGCCTCGGCCGTGCCGCCGTTCACCACCCTGGCGTTCGAGCGGTGGACGCTGCGCAGCGGCCGGCTGGCGGTCCGCGCTCCGGAACCGGTCCGGGAGGCTCAGCCGGCGTCATAGTGGAGGAACCCCTGCCTGGTGCACCAGATCCTCCACCCTCACGGCTCGTCGTCCTCGACGTAGGGGCAGTGCCGACAGCCGCGTCCGCAGCACCAGCCCCGGTCGGCGAGGAACCTCGCGGTGAGCACGGAGAGCCCGGTCACCGGGTCGACGTACATGCTCCCGCCGGCGGCCAGCGCCGCCGCGTGCGCCGCGACGAGCTCCTCGCGGCGCGGGGTGTCCAGCGGCAGCCTGGCCCGAGCCGGTTCGGTGAGGGGCCGGTCGGCGAGCGGCTGGGGGTCGGTCACCCGACCATCTTGGCCGCTACTTCAGGAGTCCGCCGAGGCCGCCCCCCTCGCCTCCGCCACGGATCAGGTCGCCGATGTTGATCCCGAACTTCTCGAGGAGCCCCTGGTCCTTCTCGGTGTCCACCTGGTCCGGCAGCTCCGACTCCGCCTGCGTCGCGGTGCCCTGGTCGCCCTGCTGCATGAGGAGGTCGATGATCTGCTGCTTGTCGATCTTCACGTGCGTCTCCGTCCGTCGCGACCGCCTCGCCGAGAGGCGGCTCTGGTGACGGCCTACCCACCCGCCGTGGCGTCAAATCGACCACGCGTCGGGATCGGTAGCGTTCGACCATGACCGACGTCGCCATCGCCGCCCCGAACGACGCGTCGGCGGACGCCGGTGAACAGGTCGCGCGGGCAGGTGGCAACGCCGTGGACGCCGCTCTGGCGGCGGCCCTGGTGACGATGGTGAACGAGGTGGGGCTCGTCTCGCTCAGCTCGGGAGGGTTCGTCACCGTGCAGCCGGCCGGCGGCGGGCAGCCCTACACCGTCGACGGGTGGATGGAGATGCCCGGCCGTGGCCGGGCACTCGGCGGCGGCACCTGGGAGATCAACACCGAGTACGGCGGCGGCGTCGAGATCACCATCGGTCCGGGCTCCGTGGCGACCCATGGGTCGGTGGCGGCGTTCGGGGAGGCGCACCGCCGCGGTGGGCGGATGCCGTGGCGTGAGATCGCTGCGCCGGCCATCGACGTGGCCCGCGGCGGGTTCCGGCTGAGCTCGGCGTCGCGCTACTACCTCGACTACGTCCACGAGTCGATCTTCGGGTGGGACGAGACCAGTCGAGAGGTCATCCATGACGTGCAGGGGGAGGTCACGACCGACCTGGTGGTCGTCCCCGACCTGGTGAGCTCGCTGGAGCTCGTGGCAACCGAGGGACCGGACGTCCTCCACGTCGGGGACCTGGCTCGCCTGATCGCCACCGATGTCCTCGACCGCGGGGGCATCCTCGGGCCCGAGGATCTCGCGGCCTACCGTCCGGTCGTCCGTCCGTCGCTGGTCAGCCGCATCGGCGACTGGTCGCTCTCCACCACGCCACCTCCCTCCGTCGGCGGCGTCTGCGTCGCGGCGATGCTGCGCCTGCTCGACGACCGACCCCAGGACGTGTGGACGGAGGACGACATCGAGCACCTGGTCCGGGTGCAGCGCGCGGTCCTCGGCCACCGGCTCGACGTCCTGGACCTCTCCCACGACCTCGAGGAGGACGCGCGGGCCTTCCTGGCCCTCGTGGACCGCCACGACCTGGAGATGCTCGAGTCCGGCTCCACCGCGCACGTGTCGGCCACCGACAGCGACGGCGGCGCTTGCTCGGTCACCGTCTCGTCGGGGTACTTCTCCGGGATGATCGCCGCAGGCACCGGCATCTGGCTCAACAACAGCCTCGGCGAGCAGGAGCTCAACGGGCACGGCCTCCACGCCCTCGAGCCGGGCAGGCGGTTGAGCTCGAACATGGCTCCGACGGTCGGGCGCCACCGGGACGGCTCCGTGCTGGCGATCGGCTCGCCGGGGGCCAGCCGGATCGCGACCGCGATCGTGCAGGCGCTCGCCGGCTTCGTGAGCGGCGGGATGGGGCTCCAGGAGGCGATCCACCACCCGCGCGTGCACGTGCAGGGCGCCCACCGTCCAGACGAGACGGTGCGGCACGAGACCGAGCTGTCGATGTTCTTCGGGGGAGTGGGGGCGGCGCTGGCGCACCCCGACGGCCACCTCCTCGCCGCGGCCGACCCCCGCCGGGACGGAGCGGTCCGCACGGTGCTGAACGGCTAGGTCGCAAGCACGGCTTCGACGAGCCGGCGCAAGTGGTCTCGGGTCGCCGTCACGTCGAGCCCGTCGTCGCGCCGCAGCTGTTTCCACACCGACACGTCGAGCACGGTGGCCAGCAGGGTGGTGGTCCGTTCGCGGCGGCGTCCCCGGCGCTGCCGGAGCTGCGGGGCGAAGACGGTCGCGACCCACGCACGGTGCGCGGCACGCCCGCCGGCGAAGGTCTCGGCGAGCTCGGGAAAGCGGCCGGCGAGGACGGAGCCGCGGACGAGCGCGTCGCCCCGCTCCTCGTAGTCGGCCACCACGACGTCGACGATCGAGCCGACGTCGCCCGGTCGGGCTCGCGCCCGCTCCGCGGCGATGGCGGGCGCGAACCGCTCCCGCACGCCGGTGAGGTACAGCTGCCCCTTGCTCCCGAAGTGGTTGACGACCGTCTGCTGGGAGACACTCGCGGCCGCGGCGACGTCAGCGAGGGTGACCTCGTCGAAGTAGCTGGATCCGAACATCTCCAAGGCGGCGTCGAGGATCTGCTCCCGGGTCCGGCGCATCGCCTCCGCACGGCCCGTCATCTCGTACGGACGCGTCCCCAACGGTCTGCACCAACTTTCATTAGTCATTGACACGAATGGATTGGGCGTCATACTAACAGAATAGTTCGAGCTCATGGAGGGCCGCATGTCACGCTTCCTCGTCTACACCTCGCCTGCCGCCGGCCACGTCCTGCCCCTGGTGCCGGGGTTGCTCGAGCTGCGTCGCCGCGGGCACGAGGTGCACGTCCGCACGCTGGCCTCGTTGGTGCCCACCCTGGAGGAGCTGGGGATCGAGGCCTCCTCGGTCGACCCCCGGGTGACGGAGATCCCGATCACCGACCACACCGCGACCAGCGACGGCGAGCGGCTGCGGAAGGGACAGACCGACCTCATGGCTCGGGGGGCCCATGACGGTCCCGACCTCGTCGACGCGGTCGAGTCGTTCCGGCCCGACGCCGTGCTCGTCGACGTCAACGCCTACGGCGCCCAGACCCGGGCGGAGGCCTCCGGCCTTCCCCGAGCACTGCTCCTCCCGTCGGTGCTCCCGCTCCCGGGCGCCGGCATCCCGCCGTACGGCATGGGGCTGCGGCCGCGGCGCGGCCTGTTCGGCGCCGTCCGGGACCGGCTGCTCTGGCGAGTCGTCGAGCGGATGTTCGCCCGCACGATGCTGCCGGGGCTCAATGCGCTCCGCGCGGAGGCCGGGCTGCCGGCGTACTCCTCCCCGCTCGACTCCTTCCGCACGCCCGACGCGGTGATCGCGCTGACCTCGCTCCCGCTGGAGTACGAGCGCACCGACCTGCCGCCGCACGTGCACCTGGTCGGCTCCGAGCCGTGGGACCCCGCCGCCGAGCGTCCGGCCTACCTCGACGAGCCTGGCGACCCCTGGGTCCTCGTCACCTGCTCGACCGACTACCAGGGCGACGAGCGGCTCGCCCGCACCGCCGTCGAGGCCTTGGCCGGCCGCCCGTACCGGGTGCTCGTCACGATGGCCGACGCCTTCGACGGCGCCGAGCTGCCGGCGGCGCCCAACGTGCGGGTCGAGCGGTTCGTCCCGCACGGCCTGGTGCTGCCGGAGACGGCGGTCGTGATCTGCCACGGCGGCATGGGCATCGTCTCCAAGGCGACGGCCCACGGCGTGCCGCTGGTCGTGGTGCCGTTCGGGCGTGACCAACCCGAGATCGCGCGTCGTGCGGCCGAGGCGGGGCACGGCGTCGCCCTCAAGGCCGGACGGCTCGAGGCCGAGCGCCTACGCAAGGCCGTCGTGGCCGCCGAGGGGTTGCGGGAGCAGGCTCGCGCGGCGGCCGTGCAGCTGAGGAGCCACGGCGGCGCCGACCGGTTCGCGGACGCCGTCCTGACCCTGGTGCGCAACGGCCACGACCTCGAGGTCTCCTGACCCGAGGGGCGCGGGATCACAGCGCGACCCGGTCCGCGATCAGCTCCGCAATGGCCAGGCTGGACGTCGCGGCGGGCGACGGGGCGTTGCGCACGGTGGTGACGCCGTCCTGCTGCCCGATGCGGAAGTCGTCGAGCAACGAGCCGTCGCGCTCGACCGCCTGGGCGCGGACGCCGGCCCGGCCGCGCACCACGTCCGTCGCGGTGATCTCCGGGACGTAGCGGCTCGCCGCCTTCATGTAGGCGCGGACCGACAGGCTGCCGCGCAGCTCCACGATGCCGGTGCGCCAGTGCCGGCGGGCGAGGTGCCAGAACCCCGGCCATGAGGCGAGGCTGCACACGTCGGCCCAGCTGACGTCGTCGCGGCCGTACCCCTCGCGCTTGAGCCCGAGGACCGCGTTGGGTCCCACCTCGAGGTCGCCCGAGACGCGGCGGGTGAAGTGCACCCCGAGGAACGGGTAGCGCGGGTCGGGGACGGGGTAGACCATGCCGCGAACGAGCTCCCGCTTCTGCGCCACGACGCTCATGTACTCGCCCCGGAACGGGACGATCCTCGGTCCGTCGACGCCGTCGGCGAGGCGGGACACCCGGTCGGCCTGGAGCCCGGCGCAGACGACCAGCCTGTCCACGTGGTGCGACCCGCGATCGGTCCGCACGTCGATGCCGCCGGCGCGTCGGTCGATCCCCGTGACCGTGGTGGAGAGCAGGACCGTTCCGTCGGCCTGCTCGAGGTCCTCGGCGTAGGCGCGCGTGATCGCGACGAAGTCGGTGATCGCCGTGGCGGGGGAGTGGAGCGCGACGATTCCGGCAGCATGCGGCTCGACCTGCGTGATGCCCGGGCGCTCGACGCGGCGCAGCCCTGGTACGCCGTTGGCGGTCGCCGTCTTCTCCAGCGCGTTGAACCGGTCGAGCTCGGACAGGTCGACCGCGACGACCAGCTTGCCGCACTCGTCGTACGGCAGCTGCCGTTCCGCGGCGTACTCCTTGAGCATCGCCCGGCCTCGCGAGCAGAGCTCGGCCTTGAGGCTTCCCGGCTTGTAGTAGATGCCGGCATGCACGACGCCTGAGCTGTGCCCGGTCTGGTGCACGCCGAGACGATCCTCCTTCTCGAAGACCATGACTCGGCCTGCCGGGTGGCGTCGGGCGAGCTCGCGGGCGACCGCAAGGCCTACGATCCCTCCGCCCACCACACCGATGGCGCGCTCGGCCATGGGGCTCTCCCTCCACGCCGAGGTCCTCGTCGGAGCTGGTCGACGACCTCGTCCGAGTGTAGAACCCCCGTCGGGGTCGCGAGGAGGGCGCAGAGGGTGGCCGAAGGTCCGTGGCGAGGATGGCGCGTCGCCGGTAGCGTCCGAACCACGCCACACCGCTCACCTGGAGGTCCAGATGCCCGACCTCGTCCTGCCCAGCCCTGTCGCCCAGCGCCTGACCCGGCTCGCTCGGCAGCGCGGCGAGCCGCGGACCGACCCGCGAGGGATCCGGCGACGCCGAGCGAACGACCTGGGCGCCTGCGCCCGACTGGCTGTGCTGTCCACCGCGTGTGCGCGGCGCCCCTCGTCGTGGCGCGGCTGGCTCGACGCCGACGAGGTGGTCGAGGCGTGGGTGGCCGAGCGGCAGGGTGAGCTCCTGGGACACGTGGCTCTGTGCGAGGTGAACCGCGACGCCCGCTCAGGGATGCGGTGGCGGGAGGTGACCGGCCACCCCGCGAGCGACTTGCTGGCCGTCTCCAGGCTCTTCGTCCGGCCGCGCGTCCGCAGTCAGGGGCTCGGGACCGCGCTCCTCGAGATGGCGGTCGCCGGAGCGCGTGCGCGAGGGCGCATCCCGGTGCTCGAGGCGGTCGGCGCCGGCCGGGAGGAGCTCCGGCTCTACGAGGACCAGGGATGGCGGCCGGTCGCGCTCTGCCCCGCCCGGCACCGGTCCGACGGGCTCGACGCCCACTTCTACCTGGCTCCCCGCGCCTCAGCCTGATCGGGTTCGTCGTCACGCGCGCGGTCCGCGTCGGTCCGCGTCGTCGAGCAGGTTGTGCCGGAACGCGACCGCTGCCGCCTCGGTGCGTGTGTGCACGTCGAGCTTCGTGAGGATGTGCGAGACGTGCACGCTCGCAGTCTTCGGAGAGATGTAGAGCTCGCTGGCGATCTGGCTGTTGCTGCGTCCGCCCGCGACCAGACGGAGCACCTCGATCTCGCGCCCGGTCAGTGGCAACGATCCAGGGCCTCCCGGCTCCAGTCCGAGGTCGATCCGCGCGCGGCGGGCCAGCCCGGCGACCGCGTCGAGCAGCGGACGGGCCCCGAGCCGATGACCGGTCGCGAGCGCTCGTCCGAGTGCCTCACCCGCAGGTGAGCGGAGGCCGACGGCAACCTGGCAGGCAGCCTGCCGGACCAGCGCCCATCCCTCGGCATGGAGCTGACCGATCCGGCTCCACGCCGCAACGGTCGCCTCCCAGGGTCCCGGATCGAGCGAGCCAGCAGTCCGGAGCAGCTCCGCCTCCAGCTGCGTCGACCACGCCACGCCGAGGTCACCCGCCTTGTTCATCTCGGCCGCCAGCTCTCGGACCACCGCCAGGCGCGCCTCGGCGTCGCCGGCCGGCCGGTCGGCCTCGAGCCGGACGGCCAGGACCAGCGCCTCCCAGGGAGCGTCGAGGTGCATCTCGCGCCAACCCACGCCCGCCCAGACCGCGTCCAGCTCCTTCCGCGCAACGGCATCCTGTCCACCGGCGGCCGCGACCTCGGCCAGCACCCAGTGCCACCAGATCGCCGGCCCGCCGACATCGTCCGCGTCGTCCGAGGTGCGCGGCCGGATGCAGTCGATCGCTCCTCGAGCGATGTCGAGGTCACCCCGACCGAGGGCCAGCCTCGCGGTGATGAACGCCAAGTGCTCGGCCGAGATGCCGGCCGGCTGCACGTCAGCGGCCACGTCCAGCCACCGCTGGGTTTCGTCCCACTCGCCCAGAGCGAGCAGCGCCTCGAGCAACGGCGCCACGGCGACGACCCACAGGGCGCGGTTGAGCCGGGGATGCTCGATGACCCGGACCGTCCCCCGAGCCACCGCGGCAGCCTCGCGGTGACGGCCGGCCCCGTTGAGGAACCAGGCGTACTCGATGCGCGGGTCGAGCCCGTCGAACCCCGCCGACAATGCTTCAGGTTGCAGCCGGGACAACCGCTGCAACGCTCGTTCCACGAATCCTCCTGCCCACTCCTGGCTCGCCCGGACGGCCTCCACGCGCCATCCCTCCCTCGTCGCCGTCGCGACCCCCGCCGGCGAGCCTGTGGCAAGCAGCTCCGGCGCGGTCATGACGGCCGAGACCTCGGCTGCCCGGTCGAACAACCGCTCGGCCTCGCGCAGCCGGCCGCGGTCCCGCAGGCGCACTCCGTACTGGACCAGGGTCTGGGTCAGCAGGTTGCTGTCCGGCGGCGCAGCGAGCAGAGCTTCGACGTCGGCGTCGACGTCCGCCGTTTTCCGGACCCGCTCCCCGAGCTGCTGAGCGAGGTCGGACCTGCTCAGCTCGAGGTGGATCCGCCACACCGGATCCGCTCGCGCGTCCGGGTGGGCCAGCTCCCGTTCGGCGAGCGCGAGCGCGGCCGCCCAGCCGCCGGAGTCGAGCAGCGCGCCGCGCGCGGTCCAGGCGTAGTCCTGCCGGGTCAGAATCGTGCGACTCGTGGCGTCGGGCACCCGCGGCCAGAGCTCCAGCAGTCGCTGGCACTGCACCGCGGCCTCCGACGAGGCCCCGATGGACTCGGCCGCCTCCTCGGCCACCACCGCGGCGTCGAACGCGCGAACCACGTCATCGGTCTGCCACCAGTGGTGCGCCACCGCGATCTGCGCGGTCGCGGCAGGCATCGCTCCCGCGTCGGCCGCGAGCGTCTCGGCCCAACGCCGGTGCCAGCGCTGCCGCTCCTCGGGCAGCAGGCTGGACAGCACGGCCTCGCGCAGCAGCGCGTGCCTGAAGCGGTACCGCTCCCGGCTCTCGTCCGGCTCGAGCACGAACGCGGCGACCACCTCGGTCATCGCACCGTCGACTCCCGAGTCGGGCAGGCCGCAGGCGCGACCGAGCAGCGCGTGCCACAGCTGCCCCTCACCCACCGCCGCCGCGTGCACCAGCCGCCGCGCGGCCGGGCTCAGGCCATTGACCCGGGCCAGCATGACGTCGCCCACGGGCGCGATCTCCGCCGGCGCGCTGACGAGCTCCTCCGTCAGGTACGGGATCCCCTGACCGAGCGCGACGATCCGGTCCAGCTCTGACGGTGCGGGACGTCGCCCGAGGATGTCGGCCACCTGCTCGGCCACCTGGTCCCCGTCCAGTCTCTGGAGGGTGACTCGATCGGCACGCGGGTGGCGCACCAGCTCGGCGACGAACTGCTGCAGCCGTGACGAGACAGGCGCATCGTGCGTACGCCGGGTGCACACCACGAGGAGCCGGCACGGCCCGATGCCCCGCAGCAGGTGGTCGATCAGCTCCCGGCTCGCATCGTCGGACCAGTGCACGTCCTCGAACACCAGACACACCAGACGATCCTGTGCCAACCGCTCCACGACCGCCACGAACCCGGCCGTGATCGCGCCTGGTGTGCGCGGTCGCGCTGACGGGTCCTCCCGCGTGGCGGTCAAGGCCGTCAGCGCGGCGCCACCCTCAGCCGTCACCCGATCCACCCCGACCTGGCGGACCAGGTCGCGAACAAGGTCCGCTGCGACGCCGTACGGGAGTGTGCTGCCGCCCATGGCCACGCTGTGGCCGACCGCGACCAGGTCCCCGGGCTGTGCGAGGTCGCAGACCACGTCGGTGACCAACCGGGTCTTGCCGATGCCCGCCTCACCGTCGACGAGCCGGAAGGCCGGTCGACCGTCCCGCGCCAGCTCGACGGCGTGGCGCAGCTCGTCGGTCTCCTTGACGCGCCCGACCAGCCGAGTGCTTCGCATCCGACCCACGACTCCCAGCATCCTCCGCCGCGAGCGAGAAGGCGATCACCCGATGCCTCGCCGCTCCCACAGCCAGGCTCTCGCGAGACATCGATCCAGGCCCACGGATCTTGTCTGGTACGGCGATTGGTCACCGGGACGGTCGGAGGACCTGTACGTCGACTCCGAGCGTGCGGGCTTCCACAAGCTTCATGTCTGAGGTCACCAGCGGGACCTCGAGTACCTGTGCCAGAACGACGTACGCCGCGTCATAGACAGTGAAGTTGCTCCGCAAGTCAAGGACGGGGTGCATCATGGTCGACAGCGGATACCGACTGATGAGGAGCGACCCGAAGTCGTCGGCGGCGTCCTCGAGCTGCCGAACGGTCAGCTTGCCACCGAGGGCGTGGCCCCGCAGTGCGCTCGCTACCTCGTAGTCGATCAGGGACGGTGCGTGTAGCTCGCTGTCCGCGATCAAGGCGAGCAACTCCGGGTTGGCCGGTTCGTCTACGAGAGCATCGACCATGGCCGACGACTCGATCACGATCATGACGCTTCGCGAGTCTTACGAATCTCCGCCACTGTGTCGGCTACCGATGGACCCCCGCGCCGGTCACGACGGGCCAGACGCTCAACGATCTCGGCGTTGGTTGGTCGTGCGGCGAGTCGATCTAGCTCCATGCGCAGATATGCGCTGAGTGTGAGGCCGCGTTCTGCTGCCCGTGCCTTGAGAGAGTTGAGCGTCGTCTCCGAGACGTCGCGTACTTGAACGAGGGCCATGCGCTCATGGTATGTGTTCCGATGCAGAGCATGCACCATGCTGCGTCGGTATCAGTGCGGCCGGCTGAAGATTCTTCGGTGGATGGTGTCCGAGGGGATTCGGACTTTGCCCCCACCTCGCCGTTCCTGGACGGTGGCTGCCCCCTGATCGGCTCGACTTATAGTACTTTTTGCTATACTGCAGTGATGCCGGAACAGAGCGAGATCCTGCGTGAGGTGATGGGGAAGACCCGCACCACCCAGAGCAGGCTGTCGCGTCTGTCAGGGGTGCACCAGCCCAGCATCAGTGGCTTTCTGTCCGGACGGGTGGACATGAGCGACCAGATGCTGGATCGGTTGCTGTCATGCATGGGCTACCAGCTCGAAGTCGTACGGCGACCGGTCCGCCGCCGCATGACCCGATCCGTCGAGCGGTCCTGGCGGCTTCACCGCCAGCTCTCTACACACGTTTCGCCGGAGACGTTGCGGGAGTGGAAGCCGAGGATCGATGCCAACCTCGACCGGCTCCAGCGAAGCGTCCAAGGGGAGCCCCATACGCGTGACCTCAACCGATGGCGGACGCTGGTTGGTGAGGGTGACCTGTCCGGGCTGCGTCGCATCATGACTGGCCTGGACACCGACTCCGTCGAGATGCGCGAGGTGTCCCCACTGGGCGGTCTGCTTTCGCAGGACGAGCGTTTGCAGGTTCTGGGTATGGCCGGGTGATGCGACGGGCCAGTTGAAGCACGCGATCCGCACCGCTTGCCAGGTCATCGGCCGGCCCGAGGTGATCGTCGTTGGTTCCCAGGCGATCCTCGGCACGTTCCGTGAGGATGAGCTTCCCGCAGCGGCCACGATGTCGATCGAGGTGGACTCGCCCTTCGAGCAGCTTCACGGGTTCAGCATCGACGGGGTCGACCTCGACACCGCGATCCTCCCGCGGGCTGGCGCGACCGCCTCGTGCGGGTCCAGAACGCCAACACCGCCGCGCCAGGCGGCCAGCCGACGTTCACCGGCTGGTGCCTGGACAAGCAGGACCTCTGCGTCGCCAAGCTGTGCGCCGTCCGCGAGAAGGACCGCAACTTCGTGGTTGCGCTTCTCCGTGCTCACCTGGTCGATGCCCGAGTCATCCGAACACGTCTCGCCAGTGTCCCCGGCGAGCACCTCGCTACAGCCGAGCGAGCACGTTTGTGGATCAGGTCGCTGAATTGCTGAGTCCGACAGGCGGCGGAGTGCAGCGGCCCCGAGCCGGCAGGCTGTTCGCGGAAGCCACGCGATCTATGGAGTCAGAAGTCCAGGGTTTGGGGTGTGTCGCGGAGCAAACTGCGGGGCTTGTGACTCTTGCGCTGGCATGCCGCGAGCGGGAGCGTGTGTCGTGCCGGGTACGCGCGCAGGCGGCGCCGCGAGGCGGCGACGGCGTCCGGAGCCCGGCTTTGGCCCGGAGAATCGAGTGGCCGCTATGGCCCACTGTTTTCATGCAGCTCGACCTGTGACGACGGTCCTTTTGGTCGCCACAGCAGCAGTCGGCTCGGGGGTGGTGTTGCCGGTGGGCGCGGATGCCGTGTACGCCTCCGACTCGAACCCGACCTCGAACTCGGTGGCACCCGCGGGAGTGAACGGCTGCCACAGCACCGATAACGGTGACCCTCGACTGGTTGAGTTCCGGTACAGCCCTGGCCGGGTGGATGTCGTCGATGCCAGCGCGCGGGTGCGGTTCCGGGTGCGGGCTAGCGATACCGGCGGGCCGGGACCCTCGAGCGGGGTCGGCGCAGTGAGTGTGTACTTCGGCGCCGGACCCGGCGATGAGGGCGGCACCGAGATTCATGACCTTGTGGAAACCTCTCACGGTTGGTGGACTGGTGCGGTCACCGTCCCGCGCCGGGCTCCCCATGAACGGTGGCAGATCGAGGGACTCGACCTGCGGGACCGCGCCGGCAACCGTGAACATGTCGGCCGTGCTGAGCTGCAGGGGTTGACCGGACGGCGTCTCAGTGTGGCCATCACGACGGCGCCGGACCGCACGCCCTCGCGGCTGGTGGCGTTCTCCGTCACTCCGGACACGGTCGACACCACCCGCGCGGTGCAGTTCGTCGTGTTCACCGCCCGCATGGTTGACCGGCAGTCCGACATCGGGGAGGTGGTCGTTGACGGCACCGGTGATACGTCGTGGCTGTCGCCGGAGACCGGAACGATCTCGCTGACCATGGTGCCCGGGACGCGGCACCTGTTCTCCGCGCGTGTGCCGGTCAGGCGCTGGCTGGGGATGCGGGAGTGGCGCACGACCGCTGTCGGGGCGTGGAACTCCGCGGACCAGTTGGTCGTGTACCGCCGTCGGCAGCTGGCCGACCTCGGTTTCGACGGCGACTTCTCAGTGGTCAGCGGCCGCGACACCACACGGCCTGAGGTCAGGTCGTTCGATGTCAGTGCCCGGGCGGTCGATACGCGGACCGAGGACGCCGAGCTCAGTTTCACCGTGCATGCCACCGACGTCGGCGCAGGTGTGCGCAGGGTCGTCGCCAGCGGGTCGCAGGAGGAGTTCTGGATCGAGCTCACGCGGACCTCCGGCACTGCCCGCGACGGAGTCTGGTCAGGGACCTTGCCGGTGCAGCACTGCCGCACCAGCAGCGCAACGTGGCGACTGATGCTCATCGTCGAGGACGGTCAGGGCGACCGGTCGGCCGACGGCGTGGTGTACGACTCGGCGGATCTTGCGGCACGGGGCTGGCAGGACCGTGTCCGGGTCACCGGCGGCGACATCGAACGTCCCCAGGTCGCTGTTGCGCCGCGGGTGCGCCCGGGCGGGCCGATCCGGATCGCGTTCGACGAGCCGGTGCAGGGAATCGAAACGGTTACCGCCAGCCTGCACCACCTCCGCGGCGACGGCTCCCTCGGCCGGGTTCGTGCCGGCACCTGGCGGTGCCGCGACGGGATCGGGCTGCGGACGAATTGCCGGTCGGGGTCGGTGGAGCAGGCCCGGTTCCGGCCGGACGACCTCCTGCGGGTGAATGCGCGATACGGCCTGGCGTTGAACCCGGAGCACCAGCTCGGCATCACCGACCTGGCGGGCAACCCGTTGCGTCAGACCATCAGAAAGCTACGCGTCACCCGGTAGCCACCCGGGGCAATCCGCACGAGTGCAGGATTCGTTCGATAAGCGACGAAGAGAGCACCGGTCGACGGGATCGAAGGAAGCAGTCATGGGAACACGGTTGTCCATCCTGGCGGTAACGGTCGCTGTCATGGCCGTCGCCGCCACCCCGACCCGCGGCGTTGAGGCGGGCGAAGGTTTGGTCTGCCTGGGGGTGCCTGCCACCATCGTCGGCACCCCGGGGATCGACCGGATTCGGGGCACGCCCGGAGACGATGTGATCGTCGGTGGTGGCAGCGGCGATGAATCCGCCGAGCATGGAGACGAGATCCATGGCCGGGGAGGCGACGACCGCATCTGCGCCGACCCTGACGACGACCTCAAGACGCTCACCTACGGCGGCGGCGGTGACGACCAGATCGTGGCGACCGGGGATCTGCACGGAGGACCGGGCGACGACACCTTGACCGCGCCAGTGCCGCGAGGCGTCGTGGTGAAACTCGTCGGAGGAACCGGCAACGACATACTCCGTTCCCAGGCAACCGACGCCAACATCTTCCGGCCCGGCCCGGGAGACGACCGGTTGGAAGGCAATGGACGCGAAGCCTGGAACCTGGTCTTCTTCGGTCGCACCGGCCCCGGCGTGATCGTGGATCTGCGTGAGGGAACCGCCGACGGTCAGGGCCATGACGAGCTGACCGGGATCATGTTCGTGTTCGGCTCAGACTCCCCTGACCTGATGTTCGGCGACGATCGCATCAACGGATTCAGTGGCCAAGGAGGCAACGACGTGCTCGTAGGCCGGGGGCGTCGTGACTTCCTGGAAGGAAACGTCGGCGACGATCAGCTGGACGGCGGCCGCGGATCCGACCAACTAGCCGGCGGACTTGGGCGCGACATGCTGCTCGGACACGCCGGAAACGACAGCCTGACCGAACGACGACCCGGGGCCAACCTGATCCTGGCCGGCACCGGTCGAGACCACTGCTGGGGCAACTATCGAGTACCCCCGAACGTCGAGCGGTCGTGTGAGTCGCACCGCAGGCCGCCCTGGCTGTGAAGCGTCGCGAGCGACATCCCGGCGCCGGGCAGGCGGGGGTAGGACGGTGTGCCGCTTCGCGGCGGAATGACTCGAGTGAGACTGGCACGGCGCCGCGCTCTCCGACGAAAAGCGCCATTCGCGGCCAGGAAATGGAGCTTTTCGTCGGACACCGGCCTTGCATCGCGTGTCCCCTGGCCAGCCGGTCGATCCGTGTCGATGGCGTGACTCGGCGCGTTCCAACACGGGTGGCAAACGACAGGCTCAAGGCCGAATTCACGTCGTTCGCCACCACTTGTCGGCGAGAGAGCGCCGATTGCTCGGTCATGCCCCATTCTGGGCGCAAAGGGCTACCTACACTGGCCTGGTGGGAAGACCGCCCCCTGGATAGACGGGCTCGGCGATGCCGAAAGCGCGGGGCCGACTTGGTCCGGGCGCTTGCACCCTCCCATCGAGATGTTGGCGGGCGATTCGCACCCCTCGCGCTTCAAGCGTAAGCTTGCAGGCTCCCAAGTGTGGGGGACGCGCAGCCAGGCGAGGGAGCCCGCAGACGGGGGAGTGGGGCAGGTCCCGCCCTCGCGTACTGGATTGCTCGATGTCTACGGGACTTTGGCAATGGCAGGCGGCGCCATGAGCGCGGCTCGAGCTTGCGGCCCGCGGCATAGTCAGGCGTTTCCGTCCCGACAGCCGGCATGAGCGTGCGGCATCGCGGCGTGAGGAGAATCCTCAGCCCGCACGCATTTGTCGCTAGGTGAGCGTGTTCGGAGTCAAAAGCTGCGGGAGCGCGCTCCCAGCCGTGGGATCGATGATCACGCGGCTTCCCAGCTGTGCTCGCTGATCCAGCGCGCAAGCGGTAGGGACTCGACGCCGAACTCCGCGCGGGTCGCCGTCATGTCGACCGCACCCGTACCGCGGCGGATCATGCACCTCACCTGAGCGGCAACCTCTAATGCGACCGTTTCGCCAAAGCTGGGCGCCAGCGCCTGCTCGTACTCGTCGGGGTCGATGGACATGTAGGTCATCGAACGCCCCATAACCTCACCGAAACGCGCGGCGATGTCGTCGCCGGTGAGCGCCTCTGGCCCGCCTACGTCAAATTCCTGTCCCGCCAGGTCAGGACGGTCCAGCGCGGCAACTGCGTATGCGGCCGTTTCTTCCGCCGAGATCCACGACATCGGGAACTGCGCGGGCAGCGGGAAGGCGACGACACCCGAGTCAACGATGCCCGGCCTGATCCACGGGCCCAGGAAGATCTCGTAGTAGAAGGTGGGGCGGATCACCACGCTCGGCATTCCGCTTTCGCGGAGGTAGTCGACCACCTCCTGCCGGGCCTCGTACGCGTGCACGATTTCTCCGGAGATGACGTGCGCGCTGGTGTTGAACACCACGAACTTCACCCCGGCTGACTTGGCGGCGTCGACGGCGTTGCGGCCATACGCCTCGTGCAGCTCGAAGTCGTACTGCAGGGGCAGCTGGAGGACTACGCGGTCGATGCCGTCATTCGCCGCCGCGAGGCTCTCCGGGTCACCGAGGTCGGCCACCGCGACCTGGGCGCCGCGAGCAGCCCAGTGGGTGGCGTGGCCTCCATCACGTGTCACGACACGCGTGTCCTTGCCCTGTTTGAGGAGCTGGTCCTCGACAGGAGTTCCTTGGGTGCCCGTTGCACCGTAGACGAGGACGGTTCCAGCCATTGTTGTTCCTCACGGCTACCGAGGGCGCACAGGGTGGGGCGCCCGAGGATCCTCATGATCGTCCTCAGACGTGCTGCTCGTCTACTGCCTCGAAGCTCACCCTGAGGCGTCGCGGCCAAACGACCTTCAAGGTCCCAAACCCGACCGCACAAGCATGAGCGGTTGCTTTGGCCTGTGCCCGACAGGCGGTAAGACGCGGACGAAAAGCGGATGGCGGTAGTAGCGGACGTCTCGTCGCCAGGCCGGCGCCATGTAGAGATTGGTGTCCTGCACCGGTCAGGAGGCGGCCACCACCTGGGCGATAGCCGCGATGTCGTCTTCGCCGACCCGACAGCAGCCGCCGACCAGCTGCGCCCCGGCGGCGATCCAGCTGCTGACCTCGTCGGGGGCGAAGGTGCCCGACCCGGTCCATGTGTGCGCGGCGCTGTCCCAGGCCTCGCCGCGGTTCGGGTAGGCCACTCCCGGCAGGCCGGTGACCGTGACCGCGGTCCGCACGGCGGTGGGGACGTCGGCGGGGGCCGAGCAGTTCACGCCGGCGGCGCGGATCGTCGTACTGCCCTTCAGGACCTCGTACGCCGATGCGAGTGGCTGGCCGGCCCGGGTCGTGCCGTTCGCCACGGAGTAGCTGAACCACGTCGGCATCCCGATCTCGTCGAGCAGCGGCACCAGCACCTCCGCCTCGTCCGCGTCGGGGATCGTCTCTACTGCCAGCAGGTCGGGCCCCGCAGCGGCGAGCAGCTCGAGCCGGGGCCGGTGGAAGTCGCGCAGTTGGGCGGCGGTACGGCCGTAGCGGCCCGTGTACTCCGAACCGTCGGCACGCGCGGCGCCGTACGGCCCGACAGACGCAGCCACGAAGAGGGGCACCTCGGTGTGCGTCGCGGCCTGGTCGCGCGCCTCCCGTGCAAGCCGGACACTGGCGGTGATCAGCGCTTCGGCCTCACTGTGCGACGCTCCGGCGGCCACCAACCCCGGCACGCTCGCCTGGTAGCTCGCAGTCGTGGCGACTCGGGCGCCGGCCGCGAAGTACGCCCGATGCACAGCGACGATCTCGCCCGGGTCGTCGCGCAGCAGCCGCGCGGTCCACAGGGCCGACGACAAGTCGTGCCCACGATCCTCCAGGGCGTTGGACAGCCCGCCGTCGAGTACGACGGTTCCGCTGGCGAGCAACTCAGTCATCTACTCGATGGGGAGGTCGGGGTCTGTTGGCCTCAGTCTCGCAGGGCGCCGAGCTCCGCGCATGCCGGCCCGGTGCCACACCACTACCATCGCGGCCGCGGCAGCCGCGCGTTGCCGACCACCGTCCCTCCGATCTGGTCATGGACCCAGTCCCGAACCGTGAGTGGACCAGACACACAGGTGCCGGCGCGCACACCACGCGGACGATTTGCGCGTAGACGCACACACGGTGCGGCATGTCTTTGCAGTCTCGCTGCGCGGCAGGCGGCGAAAGGACGCACTCGAACCGCGTATGCACGGGCGCTGCGGCCGACGTGAGCGCCGCAGCCGCCTGTCTGCATCCAGGACGACAGCGGTCCACCGACTGTGGATGCTGGGCCTGAGATGATGCCGGAGTGGTTCCGCGCACGATCAAGTATGTGATCACGTCCCCGTTGTCTCTCGCGCGGATCCTGTGGTGGTACGGGGAGGACGGCCTATGGCCTGCTGCGCTCGGGCTGGCACCAGCTGCGGTCGCCGATCTCGCGCCGCGATTCGCTGAGCTCCGCTCTGCGCCCGTGCTCGTCCAAGTATTGTGGCCCGGAGCGCCGCTCGAGGATGCTCACCTCGTGATCGGCACGATCGAGCACCTTGAAGGTCGCCCTCGACCCGGGGCGCGGCGACACCGGCGCGGTGGGCACCTGCCCCACCCGCTAGATCGCAGTGAGGCGGTTCGTTGGCATGACCCCGCCCTGGCAGAGGTGTTTCGACTCGTTCAAGAGCGAACTGGGACACCTTCGGAAAGGCCGCAGCCATGGCAACTACCGAGACTCGGCGGACGGTACGCCCCAGTGACATGACATCCACAGTGGCATCAGCTCAGGTGAGTGCTTGCGGATGGATAGGCGGCCGAGGGACGCGCCCGTCACTCGCTCGACGGCCAGCGCGTTCGGTGCGGACGTCGACGCCATGCGGGATCCAGCCGGCTCCGCGAGGCCACGCCGGGCTTCAACGACGCAGGTACCGAGCCCAGAAGAAGCAGTACACCCCGAAACAACCGAGTCCAACCGCGACGATCGCCAGCAACAGCGGACCGAACGGCTGACGGAGGAGTTCGTGCAGGGCGACGTCAAGACCGCCGGACTCCGCCGGCTGGTGCTGCACAGCGGCCGTCAGGAAGAGCCCGCCGATGGCAGCCAGCGCCGCCCCCTTGGCGATGTAACCCACCTTGCCGAACACCACGACGGGCGTCCGGGTGTCCCCCTGAGTTGCTCGGGTTTGCAAGTGCCGGGTGAACTTCTCGGCCCAGCCACGGTATGCCAGAAAGACACCGACGCCGACGATGGCCAGCCCCACGGCTCCCACCAGCAGCGTCCCGCCCGGGGCCGACATCAGGCGGGCGGTAACCCCGTCGGTAGAACCAGACCCGCTTGACGTACCTGTACCCATCGCGGTCCTGGCCGCGGTCCACCCCAAGACGGCGTAGATCACCGCCCGACCGGCCGAGGCGACGCGCTTGAACAGCCGCTTCCCGCCCTCGTCCTCTCGATGCCCGAGGACGGCCTCCCCGAGCTGCCAGACCACCAGACACGCCATGCCGAGCACGATGATCCACAGCAGCACATCGCCCAGGGGCTGCTCGGCCATGCGAGCAAGAGCTCCCTGCTGGTTAGCTCGACCCTCCGTACGGTCTCCCCACGCCAACGGCAGTGCCGCGGCCGCGATGACGAGATGAGTCGCGCCGTAGGCCACCAGCCCCACTTGCACTCCCTTGACGACGGCATCCGCGCCTCGTTGCGACCCCGCCACCAGCTCACCCGTGCCCATGCACCCTCTCCCTTCAGGTAGCGGCGCGGGCCGCTGCATCCCTGGTGAGCCGTACCGCTCCGGCGGTCAACACAAACCAGGCCGGCGACGCGGAGATGTCCGAAGCTCGCCACTCCCTAACTAACAGCGCACGCAGGCCACGACGCCAACGCCCTGACGAGCCTCTACTCGACGGTGCTTCGTACCGTTGCGCCATGAACACCAGCGCCAGGTCACTCTGACCCTGCTCACGCGGCGGAGTGACGCGCTTGCGAGTGAAACCCGGCCAGCGACCAAGCCCGCCTCGACCGTGCGTCCTCTCAGCCCAGCACTGATGGGGATGGCGCGACGAGGGCAGCTTCGGAGAAACGGGTGACGAACGACAGTTCCGCGCCGGTTCTGGCTGTCGTTTCTCACCAGTTTCGGGCATGAGCACGTCCGCCGGCCTCCGGGCCAAGCCCATTGTGGGCGGTGTGTCGTACCGACGTGTGCGAACCCAGTGCGCCCCGTGGCCAAGCCAGCACGCAAGTACACCAGGGACTTGAACCCCCACGCTTAGACCGGATGATCTGCGGTCACCGTCGGAGGAGGGGCGGTGGATTGGAAGAAGGAAGGCGCGTCGACCGAAGATCGTTCGACCAAAGTGTCCGAGGGGGGACTTGAACCCCCACGCCCTTTTGGGGCACTAGCACCTCAAGCTAGCGCGTCTGCCTATTCCGCCACCCGGACGAGTGACCTCCCGCAGCTGCTGTGCAGCGGCGGTGAGTGCGGCGGCAACGATAGCAAAGCAACGGCGGAAGTCCCGCATCGGGTGGTGCACCGCGTCGGTGACAGGATGGGGGGATGACGCCGTCGTACGACCCGGCCGCCGAGGTGGTCGACCTCTGCCGTGACCTTATCCGGATCGACACCACCAACCCCGGCGACGGGTCGGGACCGGGCGAGCGGCAGGCCGCCGAGCACGTCGCCACACTGCTGGACGACGTCGGCATCGAGGCCGAGCTCCACGAGTCGGCGCCGGGCCGCACCAGCCTCCTCGCCCGGTGGGGAGGTACGACGGGGGAGCCGCTGCTCCTCCACGGCCACCTCGACGTCGTGCCGTTCGACGCCCGGGACTGGAAGGTCGACCCGTTGAGCGGGGAGATCCAGGACGGCTGTGTCTGGGGTCGCGGCGCGGTCGACATGAAGGACTTCGACGCGATCCTGCTCAGCGTCGTACGCGCGCGGGCAAAGGCAGGCAGCCTCCCGGACCGTCCGATCGTGCTCGCGTTCACCGCCGACGAGGAGGCGGGCGGCCACCTTGGGGCGGAGCACCTCGTCAAGGAGCACCCCGACATGCTCGCCGACTGCACGCAGGCGATCGGTGAGGTCGGCGGGTTCAGCGCCACCGTCCGGGGAAAGCGGATCTACCTCATCCAGGCAGCCGAGAAGGGGATGGCCTGGATGCGACTGACCGCGCACGGCACCGCCGGCCACGGCTCGATGCGCAACACCGACAACCCGGTCACCCGGCTGGCCGCGGCGGTCGCGCGCGTAGGAGCGCACGAGTGGCCGGTCCGGCTCACCCCCGCGATGGAGGTGCTGCTCGCGTCCGTCGCCGAGCTCGCGGGGACCGAGGCCACGCCGGAGAACGCCGAGGCGCTCATCGACGAGTTCGGCTCCGCCGCCCGGATGCTCGGCGCGGTCATCAGCAACACGGCGAACCCGACCAGGCTCGACGCCGGCTACAAGGTCAACGTGGTGCCGGGGTCGGCGCAGGCGCAGATCGACGGACGGTTCCTCCCCGGCTACGAGGACGAGTTCTTCGCCACGATGGGCGAGCTGCTGGGGGAGGGGATCGAGGTCGACTACCTCTCGAACCAGCACGCGGTCGAGACGCCGTACGAGGGGGACATCGTCAGGGCGATCACGAGCTCCGTCCTCGCCGAGGACCCGGACGCCCTGGTCGCGCCGTACCTCATGTCGGGCGGCACCGACGGCAAGCACTGGGCGAAGCTCGGCATCGACTGCTACGGCTTCACCCCGCTCCGCCTCCCTCCCGATCTCGACTTCACCGCCCTCTTCCACGGCGTCGACGAGCGGGTGCCGGTCGACGCGCTCCAGTTCGGGGCGCGGGTCCTCGACCGCTTCCTCGACCTGGCGTGAGCCGGGCGCACCGGGACCGACGGGCGTCGACGTGGCCGACGAGCTGGTGGTGACGCGCACGTGGGTGGTCCCGGGCGCGGAGCTGAGCGAGCGGTTCTCACGCTCGTCGGGACCCGGCGGTCAGGGGGTCAACACCACCGACAGCCGGGTGGAGCTCTCCTTCGACGTGCTCCGTGCCGCCTCGGTCCCCGACCACCTGCGTGACCGGATCGCAGCACGGCTGCGGTCCCGGCTCGTCGACGGTGTCGTCACGGTGACCGCGAGCGAGTTCCGCAGCCAGCTCGCCAACCGGCAGGCGGCCCGGCAGCGGCTCGCCCAGCTGCTCCGCGAGGCGGCCGCCCCACCGCCGCCTCGACGGCGCCCGACCCGGCCCACGCTGGGCTCCAAGGAGCGCCGGCTCGCGGAGAAGAAGCGCCGTGGGGAGACGAAGCGGGGCCGTCAGGGCCGGTTCGACTGAGTCAGGGGTTGGCTACGCTCCGGTCTGTGAGGACTCGAGCCGCGGCCGCGACGCTCCTGCTCCTGGTCTCCTCGTGCGGTGGCTCCGACGCACGACCCGACGACGGGCCGAGCTCAGCCGGTACGTCGACCCCGGCTGCGGACCCCGCCGTCGGCACCTACGACTTCACCTCTGTCATCACGAGGTCCACGATCGAGCAGAACGAGGCCGGCCCCGAGTCCAAGGAGACCAACGTCATCTACGTGTCGTGCTGGGACGACGACTGCGACACGCTCGCCCAGCGCGCGGCCGCCGACATGTGGCACGCCCAGACCTTCCGGCTCGTCCCCGACGGCGACACCTACACCAGCACCAGGACGCGCACCGGCCCCTGCGGCGGGGACTCCGACGAGACGTTCGAGGAGGTGTTCACGCTGGAGTGGACCCTCGGTGACGACGGCACCCTGAGCGGCCGCGCCGTGCAGGAGTTCACCGGCTGCGGCGGGGGAGAGACCGAGCGGGCGGTCTACGAGGTCAGCGGGAAGAAGCGCGCGTCCGGCGAGCTGCCCTACCTCGTCGAGCCCGTGGTGGGGGACGTGATCGCCGCGCTCAACGCCTATGACGAGGCGTTCACGACCGTCTCGGCGGAGTTCGCCGAGTGCCTCGAGCTGTCCGCCGAGGAGGCCGCCGCCTGCAAGGCGGAGATCTACCGGCCCTGGTCGACCGCGATGGACACCCTCGGCGACGCGCTCGACCTGGTCACCCCCGCCGCGACCGGCGCCTGCCGCGCCGCGCTGGAAGGCGCCGAGCTCGGCGCCACCTCCCAACGGGTCCGGGCGGCTGCCGCGCGGCTGGCGAAGGTCGACGACAAGCGCAGCGCCGCCGCGGCCGAACGCGTCGACCGTACGGCGCGCGGGCAGGCGACCGCCCTCCAGGCCCAGCTCGTGCAGGTAGCCACGATGTGCGTCCCGCCCGCGGACTACGCCTCGCTCGGTGAGGACGGGGCGATGCTCATCGACTCCGCGAGCTCGCTGATCCCGCCGCTGGACGGCTGATGCCGCGCGCTCGGCGTGCGTGGCACCATGTTGGCCATGTCTCGCCCGCCGCTGCACACCACGCCCAGCCGGGCCGGTGCGCGGTCGGCGGCCGAGTTCGAGTTCGAGCGGATCACGATCTCCCGGGAGTTCTCCCGGAACTTCGTCACCCGGCTGCTCGTCGACCGGGCCGAACGAGGCGGCTGGGAGGTCGACCGGGTCCGGGTGCTCCACGACGGGACCCGCAAGGTGGTCCTCCGGCGGAAGATCATCCGCCAGCCCCGCCCGGCGTACGCCTGAAGCTCAGGCGGCAGGGGAGGGGTTCGGCCCGGAGACGTCGTCGAGCGCGGCCCGGATCTCGTCGGGCAGCACGCACTCCTCGACGGTGAGCGAGCCGCGCAGCTGGGCGGCGGTGCGGGCGCCGACGATCGCGGCCGAGACCCCCGGGCGGTCCCTGACCCAGGTGAGCGCCACCTCGAGCGGGGTCCACTGGAGCCCCTCGGCGGCCCGGGCGACCGCCTCGACGACCCGGCCGCAGCGACCGTCGAGGTAGACCCCGACGTAGTCGCCGAAGTGCGGTGAGGCGGCACGTGAGTCCGCGGGGGTGCCGGTGCGGTACTTGCCGGTCAGAACGCCGCGCCCCAGCGGCGACCACGCCAGGACGCCCATCCCGTTCGCGAGGGCGGCCGGGACGATCTCCGGCTCGGCGTAGCGGTTGAGCAGGGAGTACTCCACCTGGTTCGAGACGACCTGCGCCCGGCCAGGGACGGCGCGCTGCCAGGTCGCCGCCTGTGCCGCCTGCCAGCCGGAGTAGTTCGAGACCCCGACGTACGCCGCGCGCCCGGTGGCGAGCGCGTGGTCGAGGGCGGTCAGCGTCTCCTCCCACGGCGTCTCGTCCGACCAGGTGTGCACCTGCCAGAGGTCGACGTGGTCGGTGCCGAGCCGCCGCAGCGACTCGTCGAGCGTCCGCAGCAGGTTCCCCCGCGAGACGTTGACCTCACGGGCCCGCTGGGAGGCCGAGGCGCCACGCGCCCGTCGTACGCCGGCCTTGGTCGCGAGAACGACGTCATCGCGGGCGACGACGTCCCCCAGCAGGGAGCCGATCAGCTCCTCCGAGGCGCCGTCGCCGTACCCGGCCGCCGTGTCGATGAGCGTGCCGCCGGTCTCGACGAACGACTTGAGCTGGTCGCGCGCCTCGTGCTCGTCGGTGTCGCGGCCCCAGGTGAGGGTGCCCAGCCCGAGGCGGGAGACCTTGAGCCCGGTCCGTCCCAGGTAGCGCTGCTCCATGGGGGCCACGGTAACCTGCCGGCCGGCCTGCGTAGGCTTGCCCCGCCCGTCAGGACCCGTCCCAGGAGAGCCGTTGCTCGACTTCCTCAAAGCCGTCGTGCTCGGCGTCATCCAGGGGCTCACCGAGTTCCTGCCCATCTCCAGCAGCGCGCACCTGCGGATCTTCCCCGAGTGGTTCGGCTGGGGGGACCCGGGCGCCGCCTTCACCGCGGTGATCCAGATCGGCACCGAGCTCGCGGTGCTCATCTACTTCCGCAAGGACATCTGGCGGATCGCCTCGGCGTGGGTCCGCTCGCTCTACGACCCGGCGTGGCGGGGCCACGTCGACACCCGCATGGGGTGGTACGTCATCGTCGGTTCCCTGCCGATCGTCGTCCTCGGCATCCTCCTCAAGGACGTCATCGAGAACGACTTCCGTTCGCTCTGGATCATCGGGACCACGCTGATCGTCCTCGGCATCGTCCTCGGCATCGCGGACCGGGTCGGGCGCAGCGACCGCACGATCAACAAGATGACGCTCCAGCACTCGGTGCTGCTCGGCGCCGCACAGGCGATGGCGCTGATCCCGGGCGTCTCCCGTTCCGGGGCGACGATCAGCATGGGGCGGTTCCTCGGCTACGACCGGGAGGCGGCGACCCGGTTCGCCTTCCTGCTCGCGATCCCGGCGGTCGTCGGCGCCGGCATCTTCGAGCTGAAGGAGATCCCCGGCGGCGACAACGCGTACGGCCCGCTGCCGACGCTCGTCGCGACCGTCGTGTCGTTCATCGTCGGCTACGCCGCGATCGCCTGGCTGCTCCGCTACGTGACCACCAAGTCCTACCTGCCGTTCGTGGTCTACCGGATCGCGCTCGGTTCGCTCACGCTGCTCCTCGTCTGGCAGGGCGTCCTCGCCGCCGGCGGCTGACCGGTCAGAGCCAGCCGGACCGCTTGAAGAGCCGGTAGAGCATCGCCGAGGCGACGAGGATGACGGCCCACGCGAACGCGTAGCCGTACTTCCAGCCGAGCTCGGGCATGTTCTCGAAGTTCATCCCGTAGATCCCGGCGACGAGCGTCCCGACCGCGGCGATCGCGACCCACGCCGTGATCCGGCGCATGTCCTCGTTCTGCTCCACGCCGATCCGGGCGAGGTGCGCGTCCAGGGCGGTGGAGAGCAGGTGGTCGAGGCTGTCGACGGTCTCCGCCACTCGGGTCACGTGGTCGGCGATGTCGCGGAAGAAGGTGCCGGAGTCCTCGTGGAGCAGGTCGTAGGAGACCGACGCGAACCGCTGCATCGGCACGCGCAGCGGGTGCACGGCACGCCGCACCTCGACGATCTCGCGCTTGAGGACGTAGATCCGTCGCGAGTCCCGCGAGCGGCCGGGGGAGAACACCGACTCCTCCACCTCGTCGACGTCGGTCTCGAGCTCGGCGGCGACCTCCTCGTAGCGGTCGACGATCCGGTCGCACACCGAGTAGACGACCGCGGTCGGGCCGTGGCCGTGCAGGTGCGTCTTCCTCTCCAGGTCCTGCCGGACGGTGGCGAGCTCGACACCGGCGCCCTGGCGGACGGTCACCACGAAGTCCGGCCCGATGAACATCGCGACCTGCCCGGTCTCCACCTCGTCCCGCTCGTCGACGTACCAGAGGGTCTTGACGACGAGGAACAGCATGTCGTCGTAGGGCTCCACCTTCGGCCGCTGGTGGCCGGTCATCGCGTCCTCCACGGCGAGCAGGTGGAGACCGAAGATCCCGGCCATGCGGCGCATCTCGGTGTCGTCCGGCTCGTGCAGCCCGACCCAGATGAACGCGTCCCTGGCGCCCTCCGCACGGAGCCTGTCGAGGGCGCCGGCGTCGAGGTCGACGGGGTGCCGCTCACCGCCCCGGTACAACGCGCTGTCGACGATCATGGGCTCACACTAGGACCGGGGTCTCTAGGGTGTGCTGTCATGGCAACGGTCATCCTCGTCCGGCACGGGCGCACGACGGCGAACAGCACCGGGGTCCTCGCCGGCCGCGGCCCGGGGGTCCGCCTCGACGATCTCGGCGAGCAGCAGGCGGCGAGGGTGGGGGAGCGGCTCGCCGGGCTGCCCCTGGCCGCCGTCGTGACGAGCCCCCTCGAGCGGTGCCGCCAGACCGCCAAGGCGGTCGCCGACCGGCACCCGTCGAAGCCGCGCGTGGTCCAGGACAAGGGGATCGTCGAGGTCGACTACGGCGAGTGGACCGGCCGGGGGCTCAAGACGCTGTCGAAGGAGCCGCTCTGGAAGGTCGTCCAGGGGCATCCCGCCGGCGTCACCTTCCCCGGCGGGGAGTCGATGGCGGCCATGTCGACGCGCGCCGTCGCGGCCGTACGACGCTGGGACGCGAGCGTCGAGGCCGAGCACGGACCCCGAGCGGTCTGGGTGGCGGTGAGCCACGGCGACATCATCAAGGCGGTGCTCGCCGACGCGCTCGGGATGCACCTCGACGCCTTCCAGCGGATCGTCGTGGACCCGGCCGCGGTGTCGGTCGTCCAGTACACCCCCGGCCGGCCGTTCGTCCTCATGTCCAACACCCACGAGGGCGACCTGTCGTTCCTGGCGCCGAAGGCGGACCCGAGGCGGAGACGCCGCCGACCCGACAGCGACGCGGCGGTCGGTGGGGGCGCCGGCCCCGGTTCGACCCGGGGATAGGGTCGGAGGATGCCTGTCGTTCACCGCTTCGACCCGCCCGAGCGCTTCGTCGCCGGCACCGTCGGGCCACCCGGGCAACGGACGTTCTTCCTCCAGGCCCGGTCCGGCACCCGGCTCACCAGCGTCTCGCTGGAGAAGCAGCAGGTCGCGGTCCTCGCCGAGCGGATCGACGGCCTCCTCGACGAGCTCCTCCGCGAGGAGGGCGGCGCCGGCACGGTCCCTGCGGTCACCCCGACGTCGATGGAGGACACCGCCCCGCTCGACCAGCCGATCGAGGAGGAGTTCCGGGCCGGCACGATGACGCTCGCCTGGGACCCGGAAGCGGGCCGGGTCGTCATCGAGGTCTTCCCGATCGACGAGTCCGTCGTCACCGGTGAGGCGATGCCGGAGGAGGACGCACCGGATCCGGAGGAGATGCTCGTCGTGAGCATCACCCCGGCCGGCGCCCGCGCCTTCTGCAAGCGCGCCCTGGCGGTCGTCTCCGCCGGACGCCCGCCCTGCCAGTTCTGCGGCGGACCGATGGACCCGGCCGGTCACCTCTGTCCGCGCGCCAACGGCTTCCGGCGTCGCTGAGCCGGCCCAGAGACGATGCCCACCGCCGTGGACGACGGGGTCGACCGGGTGCTCGCCGAGGGCGAGCTCGAGCTCCAGGGGCGGATCATGCCCGCGTCCAACGCCACGTACTACGCCGAGGCGGTCTGCGCGGGGCTGCGGGTCCCGTGCGTCTACAAGCCGGTCGGCGGCGAGCGCCCGCTGTGGGACTTTCCCCACGGCACCCTCGCCGGTCGCGAGCTCGCCGCCCGCCTCGTGTCGGTGGCGCTCGGCTGGGACGTGGTGCCGCTGACGCTGCTGCGGGACGGCCCGCAGGGTCCCGGAATGGTGCAGCTCTGGTGCGAACCCGACCCCTTGGCGGAGGCCGTCGACCTCGTCCCGGTCGGTTCGGTGCCGCCCGGCTTCCGGCACGTGCTCGACGCCCAGGACGGCACGGGCAACCTCGTGTCGCTCGTCCACGAGGACAGCGAGCCGGTGCGCCGGATGGCGGTCTTCGACGTGCTGGTCAACAACGCCGACCGCAAGGGAGGGCACGTGCTCGCGATGGCCGACGGCCACCGCTACGGGGTCGACCACGGGGTCTGCTTCCACGAGGAGAACAAGCTGCGTACGGTGCTGTGGGGGTGGGCCCAGGAGCGGCTCCACGACGACGACCGCGCCGCCGTACAGGCCCTCGAGGAGCGGCTGCAGGGCGACGACGCCCTCGTCGACGTCCTCGAAGAGCTGCTCACCGCCGACGAGGTGGCAGCCCTGCGGCACCGGTGCCGGCGGCTGCTCGCCAAGGGGCGGATGCCAGTCCCGTCGGGCTCCTGGCCCTCCATCCCGTGGCCGGCGTTCTGAGCGCCGCTGGGTAGGGTGCAGCCATGCGTGCCTGGGACTCCGTCGAGGTGCCGTCGCTCGAGGCGCACGGCAGGGCACCGGCGGTGCGGATCCACGACACCGCCACCGGCTCGGTGCGCACGTCGGCACCCCGTGGCCCGGCCCGGCTCTACGTCTGCGGGATCACCCCGTACGACGCCACCCACATCGGCCACGCAGCGACGTACCTCGCCTTCGACCTGCTCAACCGGGCCTGGCGCGACGCCGGGCACGACGTGCGCTACGTGCAGAACGTCACCGACGTCGACGACCCGCTGCTGGAGCGCGCGGACCGCGACGGGGAGGAGTGGCGCGACCTCGCCGACCGGGAGATCGAGCGGTTCCGCGGCGACATGGAGGCGCTCCGGGTCCTCCCGCCCGACGAGTACGTCGGCGCAGTCGAGTCGATCCCACTGGTGATCGAGATGATCCAGCAGCTGACCTCGCTCGGCCACGCCTACGAGGTCGACGCCGACTGGTACTTCTCGGTCCGCTCCGACCCCCGCTTCGGCGAGGTGTCTCACCTCTCCGACGACGAGATGCTCGCCCTGTTCGGCGAGCGGGGCGGCGACCCGGAGCGGGAGGGGAAGAAGGACCCGCTCGACTGCCTCCTCTGGCGGGCGGAGCGCCCGGGTGAGCCCGCCTGGGACTCCGTGCTGGGGCGCGGCCGTCCCGGGTGGCACATCGAGTGCAGCGCGATCGCGCTCACCAGCCTGGGGGAGGCGTTCGACGTCCAGGGCGGGGGCACCGACCTCGTCTTCCCGCACCACGAGATGAGCGCCTCGGAGGCGCAGGCGGCGTTCCCGGACCTGACGTTCGCGAAGAGCTACGTGCACGCCGGGATGGTCGCCTACCAGGGCGAGAAGATGTCGAAGTCCCTCGGCAACCTCGTCTTCATCTCCCGGCTCCGGGCGGCCGGTGTCGACCCGACCGCGCTCCGGCTGGCGATCCTCGCCCACCACTACCGCTCGGACTGGGAGTGGACGGACGACGAGCTGCCCCGGGCCGAGCGCCGGCTCGCCCGGTGGCGCTCGGCGCTGGGCAACACCAACAGCGTCCAGGCCGAGCAGCTGGTCTCCACCGTGCGCGCGGCCCTCGCGCAGGACCTCGACACCCCCGGTGTCGTCAAGCTCCTCGACGACTGGGCCGAGGGGTGGCACCGCGGCGACGGCTCCGGGGCGCAGCTGGTCCGCGACCTCCTCGACGCCCGCCTCGGGGTGCTGCTGTAGGTGACGGTTTTCCATGGGATGCCGGCGAATGCGAGGTTCCCATGGGATGCAACACGTGGGAAGCACCAGCTTTCCATGGGAAGTCGGTCGAGTGCGCCCTCCAGACCAGCGACTGAGGGCGTCGTACGACGGTCTGGGCCGGCGGCTTGATCACAGCTGGTGTCGATGGGCCTCACGCCAGCTTCCCACGAGGAACTGGCGCTTCCCACGAGCTGTAACCCATGGGAAGCACCAACATGGCTGCATCCCATGGGAAACCGTCAGCCGTCGGGGTGCTCGCGCCGCTTGAGGTACCGCTCGAACTCCCGGGCGATCGCCTCGCCGCTCGCCTCCGGGAGGTCGGCGGTGTCGCGGGTCTCCTCGAGCGCCCGGACGTAGTCGCCGATCTCCTCGTCCTCCTCGGCCAGCTCGTCGACGCCCCGCTCCCAGGCGCGGGCGTCCTCGGGCAGCTCACCGAGCGGGATGCTGACCTCGAGCAGCTCCTCGAGGAACCCGAGAAGGGCGAGGGTCGCTTTCGGGCACGGTGGCTGCGCGACGTAGTGAGGGACCGCCGCCCAGAACGACACCGCCGGCATGTCGTTGCGCACGCAGGCGTCCTGGAAGACGCCGACGATCCCGGTCGGCCCCTCGTAGTTGGACTGCTCGAGCTTGAGCCGGTCGGCCAGCTCCGGCTCGGTGGTCGTTCCCGACAGCGGGATCGGGCGCGTGTGCGGCGTGTCGGCGAGGAGAGCGCCGAGGGTCACCACCATCTCCGCGCCGAGCTCCTCGGCGGCGGCGAGCAGCTCCGCGCAGAACTGCCGCCACCGCATGTTCGGCTCGATCCCGCGCAGCAGGATGACGTCCCGCGTCGATCCGGGCGGCGAGCAGACCGACAGCTGGGTCGAGGGCCAGGTGATCCGTCGCTCGCCGTGCTCGTCCGTGCCGACGATCGGCCGGTTCATCTGGAAGTCGTAGAAGTCCTCCGGGTCGATCACCGCGACCAGTCGGGACTCCCACACGTCGAGGAGGTGGTCGACCACCCCGGAGGCGGCGTCCGCGGCGTCGTTCCACCCTTCGAACGCCGCGATGAGCACTGGTGACCGCAGCGGCGGGAAGTCCTCGATCTCGATCACCCGTCCACCCTATGCCGCACGACGCACACGAGGTGTCAGGATCCGGTCCTCGCGGGGGGCGCGCCCGCGTGTCTTCTAAGGTGGAGGGTGCCCCCGAGTGGGCCACCACACCGCCCCGACGAGCCCCTGAGGCACACCTTGACCGTCATCCCCCAGACCTCCGCCGACGAGCAGGTCCGCCCCGACCTGACCGACGAGCTGACGGCCGCCCTGCGCAGCCGGATCCTCGTCATGGACGGGGCGATGGGAACGATGGTCCAACGTCACTCGCTCAGCGAGGCGGACTACCGGGGTGAGCGGTTCGCCGGCTCCGGCCTGGACCTGAAGGGCAACTCCGACCTGCTCGTGCTGACCAAGCCGGACCTCGTGCGCGAGATCCACCGGGAGTACCTCGAGGCCGGCGCCGACATCGTCGAGACGAACACCTTCAGCGCGCAGCGGATCTCCCAGGCCGACTACGGGCTGCAGGAGCTCGCGTACGAGCTCAACGTCGAGGCCGCCCGGCTGGCCCGGCTCGAGTGCGACGCGATGACCGGACAGACCCCGGACCGCCCGCGCTACGTTGCCGGCGCGATGGGGCCGACCAGCACGACCGCCTCGATATCGCCGGACGTCAACGACCCCGCCCACCGCAACATCAGCTATGTGCAGCTGGTCGAGGCGTACGCCGAGCAGGCTCGCGGCCTCGTCGACGGCGGCGCCGACCTCCTCCTCGTCGAGACGATCTTCGACACGCTCAACGCCAAGGCCGCGATCTTCGCGCTGGAGACGCTGTTCGAGGAGCGCGGCCGTCGGTGGCCGGTCGTCATCTCCGGCACGATCACCGACGCCTCGGGCCGCACGCTGTCCGGCCAGGTGACCGCAGCGTTCTGGAACTCCGTGCGCCACGCCCGCCCGCTCGCCGTCGGGCTCAACTGCGCGCTGGGCGCAGCCGAGATGCGCCCCTACGTCGCCGAGCTCTCGCGGGTCGCCGACACCTTCGTGTCCTGCTACCCCAATGCGGGGCTGCCCAACGAGTTCGGGGAGTACGACGAGACGCCGGACCAGACCGCGGAGATCCTCGGGGAGTTCGCGTCGAGCGGGCTGGTGAACCTGGTCGGCGGCTGCTGCGGCACCACCCCGGACCACGTGAGCGCCATCGCGAAGGCCGTCGCGGGGGACCCTCCACGCACCCCGGCGCAGGTCGAGCCCGCCTGCCGGCTGTCGGGGCTCGAGCCGCTCGACATCACCGCCGACTCGCTCTTCGTCAACGTCGGCGAGCGCACGAACATCACCGGATCCGCGCGGTTCCGCAACCTCATCAAGGCCGGCGACTACACCACCGCGCTCTCGGTCGCCCGGCAGCAGGTGGAGGCCGGCGCCCAGGTCATCGACGTCAACATGGACGAGGGGATGATCGACGGCGTTGCCGCGATGGACCGGTTCACCAAGCTCATCGCGGGGGAGCCGGACATCTCACGGGTTCCGCTGATGATCGACTCCTCCAAGTGGGAGGTCATCGAGACCGGGCTGCGCAACACCCAGGGCAAGCCGGTCGTGAACTCGATCTCGCTCAAGGAGGGCGAGGAGAAGTTCGTCGAGCAGGCGCGGCTCTGCCGCAAGTACGGCGCCGCCGTCGTGGTGATGGCCTTCGACGAGGAGGGGCAGGCCGACAACCTCGCCCGGCGTGAGCAGATCTGTGCCCGCGCCCACCGGATCCTCACCGAGGAGATCGGGTTCGAGCCGAGCGACATCGTCTTCGACCCCAACGTCTTCGCAGTGGCGACCGGGATCGAGGAGCACGCCAACTACGGCCTCGACTTCGTCGAGGCGACCAGGTGGATCACCGAGAACCTCCCCGGGACCCTCGTCTCCGGCGGCATCTCCAACGTCTCGTTCTCGTTCCGCGGCAACAACGCGGTCCGCGAGGCGATCCACGCGGTCTTCCTCTTCCACGCCATCAAGGCCGGCCTCCGCATGGGGATCGTCAACGCCGGTGCGCTCACGGTGTACGACGAGGTGGATCCCGAGCTGCGCGACCGCATCGAGGACGTCGTCCTCAACCGCCGCGAGGACGCCGCGGAGCGACTGCTCGAGATCGCCGAGCGGTTCCGCGGGGACGGCGCCGAGGCGGCGAAGGCGGACGAGGCGTGGCGGGCGCTGCCCGTGGCCGAACGGATCACCCACGCGCTGGTGAAGGGGATCGACGAGCACGCCGAGACCGACACCGAGGAGCTCCGTCAGCTGATCGCCGACCGTGGCGGCCGGCCGATCGAGGTGATCGAGGGACCGCTGATGGACGGCATGAACGTCGTCGGCGACCTCTTCGGGTCGGGCAAGATGTTCCTGCCCCAGGTGGTGAAGTCCGCGCGGGTGATGAAGAAGGCCGTGGCGTACCTGATCCCGTTCATCGAGGCAGAACGGAAGCCCGGCGACGCGGCGACGACCCGCGGCAAGATCGTCATGGCGACCGTCAAGGGCGACGTCCACGACATCGGCAAGAACATCGTGGGCGTCGTGCTGCAGTGCAACAACTACGAGGTCGTCGACCTCGGGGTGATGGTGCCGGCCCAGAAGGTGATCGACACCGCCCAGGCCGAGGGCGCCGACCTCATCGGACTGTCCGGGCTCATCACGCCCTCCCTCGACGAGATGGTGAACTTCGCCTCCGAGATGGAGCGCCAAGGGCTCGCGGTCCCGCTGCTCATCGGCGGGGCCACCACGAGCCGCGCCCACACCGCCGTCAAGGTCGACCCGAAGTACCACGGTCCCGTCGTCTGGGTGAAGGACGCCTCGCGCTCGGTCCCCGTCGCTGCGTCGCTCCTCTCCGACCAGCAGCGCCCCGCCTTCATGGAGGAGGTCAAGGCAGACTTCGACTCGATCCGCGAGCGGCACTCGGCACGCCAGGCCTCCCGGCCGATGGCGTCGCTGGAGAAGGCCCGCGCCAACGCGACCCCGATCGAGTGGGACGGCTACGTCCCGCCGGTGCCGGTCGAGACCCACCGCGTCTTCGACGACTACGACCCCACCGAGCTGCGTCCCTACATCGACTGGCAGCCTTTCTTCAACGCCTGGGAGATGCGCGGCAAGTTCCCCGACATCCTCAACAACCCGGTCAGCGGGGAGGCCGCCCGCAAGCTGTGGGACGACGGCCAGGCGATGCTGGACCGGCTCACCGAGGAGGGGTGGCTCCGGGCCCGTGGGGTCGCCGGGCTCTTCCCGGCCAACCGGGTCGAGGGCGAGGACATCGAGGTCTACACCGACGAGTCGCGGAGCGCCGTACGCACGACCCTGCACCACCTGCGCCAGCAGGGGGAGCACCGCCGCGGCCTGCCGAACCGCTCGCTCGCCGACTTCGTCGCGCCGAAGGAAAGCGGCATCGCCGACCACGTCGGCGGGTTCGCGGTCACCGCCGGGCACGGCGCCCAGGAGCGGATCATGGCGTTCAAGGCCGAGCTCGACGACTTCTCCGCGATCCTGCTCGAGTCGCTCGCGGACCGGCTCGCCGAGGCGTTCGCCGAGCGGCTCCACGAACGGGTCCGCAAGGAGCTCTGGGGCTACGCCCCCGACGAGGCGCTCGACAACGTCGGCCTCATCAAGGAGCGGTACGACGGGATCCGACCCGCCCCGGGCTACCCGGCGTGCCCGGACCACACCGAGAAGGCGCTCCTGTGGGAGCTGCTCGACGTCGAGGCGGCTACCGGCATCCAGCTCACCGAGAACATGGCGATGTGGCCGGGGGCGGCGGTCAGCGGCTGGTACTTCTCGCACCCCGACTCGCAGTACTTCGTGCTCGGCCGGCTCGCCCAGGACCAGGTCGCCGACTACGCGCGCCGCAAGGGGTGGACGCTCAAGGAGGCCGAGCGGTGGCTCTCCTCGAACCTGGGCTACGAGCCGGAGGACTGACGATGGCCGACGCTGTCCTCTGGGACATGGACGGCACCCTCGTCGACACCGAGCCCTACTGGGTCGAGGCGGAGCGGGAGCTCGTCGAGGCGCACGGCGGGACGTGGAGCACCGCGCACTCCGCACAGCTGATCGGCAACGCCCTGCTCGACTCCGCGCACTACATCCGCGAGCACGGCCCCGTCGACCTGCCGCCGGAGGAGATCGTGGAGCTGCTGCTCGACGGGGTCGTCGGTCACGTCGAGCGCGAGGTCCCCTGGCGCCCCGGAGCCCTCGAGCTGCTCGCCGACCTCCGGGCGAACCACGTCGCGTGCGCCCTGGTGACGATGTCCTACGAACGGTTCGTGACGCCCGTCCTCGCCCGGCTCCCGAAGGGCTCGTTCGACGTCGTGGTCACCGGTGACGCGGTCGCCCGTGGCAAGCCGCACCCGGAGCCCTACCTGCACGCGGCGCGGCTGCTCGGCGTGGACCCGGCGCGGTGCGTGGCGATCGAGGACTCCAACACCGGCGCCAGGTCCGCGGAGGCCGCCGGGTGCCTGGTCGTGGTCGTCGAGCACCACGTCCCGGTGGCGCCGGGGGAGCGCCGGGTGTTCCTGCCGACCCTCGAAGGCCTCGCCGCCGCTGAGCTTCTGCAGATCGACGCCGGCGAGCGGTCGTAGTACCAGCGGACAATGGTCCGCCGCCCGGCCGCTCGCCCAGACTCCTGGCAACCGCCCGACCGGCCCCTAGGAGTCTTCATGAACGCCACCCGCATCCTCGCCGTCGCCCTTCTCACCGCGGCCGTCACCGTTCCCGCACTCCCCGCTGCGGCCAACGAGGACGACGTCATCCGTGAGGGGAGCTGCACCGGCCGCGCCGATTGGAAGGTGAAGGCCAGCCCGGAGGACGGCCGGATCGAGGTCGAGGGCGAGATCGACAGCAACCGCAACGGCCAGACCTGGCGGTGGCGGCTCGTCCACAACGGCAGCGTCAGCGACCGCGGAACCCGGACGACCAGGGGGGCGAGCGGCTCGTTCGAGGTCCGACGCGTGGTCGTGAACCTGCGCGGCACCGACAAGCTCGTCTTCCGCGCGAGGAACGCCGCGTCCGGCGAGACCTGCCGCGGTGTGGTCAACTTCTGACGTGTCCGCGCTGCGCAGCCCCGTCGTGCTCTTCCTGGCCACGGGGTTGCTCGCGCTCGCGGTCATCGTCGTCGGCACGTCCGAGCTGAGCGCGCAGGCCGCCGCCGACGAGGCGGTCTGGGACGCCCGCGAGACCACGGAGCTGCTTGCGCACTCCGTGGCCGAGCCGGCAATCCCACGCGGACTGGTCGACGGTGACGCGGGCGCGATCGACCGGTTCGACCGACAGGTGCTCGACCAGCTCCTCGTCACCGACGTCGACCGGGTGAAGATCTGGGACGCGGAGGGACGCATCGTCTACTCGGACGAGACCGCGCTCATCGGACAGGGCTTCCCGCTCGGCGCCCAGGAGCGCGAGGTGCTCGCCGCGGGGCACACCGAGGCGGAGGTGTCCGACCTCGACCGGCCCGAGAACCAGTACGAGCGGGACAGCGGAGGACTGCTCGAGGTCTACACCCGCATCGAGTCGCCGGAGGGCGAGCCGCTGCTCTTCGAGGTGTACTACTCCGCGGCCACCATCGACATCCGGCAGGACCAGGTCTTCGCCCAGTTCCGCCCGATCACGCTGGGAGCCCTCGGGCTCGTGGTGCTCGTCGCCACCGGGCTCCTCTTCGCGCTGACCCGGCGGCTGCGGCGCTCCGCCGAGGAGCGGGAGCGGCTGCTCACGGCGGCTGCCCAGGCCTCCGACGCGGAGCGCGTGCGGATCGCCCGGGACCTCCACGACGGGGTCGTCCAGGACCTCGCCGGCGCGGCCTTCGCCGTCTCCGCCGTGGCGCGCAACCCTGAGCTCCCGGCGTCGATGCGCGAGGGGCTCCGCAGCAGCGCCAGGTCCTTGCGCACGTCGCTGCGCGGGCTGCGCTCGCTCATGGTGGAGATCTACCCGCCCGAGCTCGACGCGGACGGGCTCGACGCCGCCCTCGACGACCTCCTCGCCCCCGCCGCCACGCGGGGGGTGACCGCCACCGCGACCGTGGAGGGGATCGACGGGGTCCCCGACGACACGGTGGCCCTGGTCTGGCGGGTCGCCCAGGAGGCGGTCCGCAACGCCCTGCGCCACAGCGGTGCCGAGAACCTCACGGTCACCGTGGCCGGCACCCCCGGAGGCGTCGTCCTCGAGGTGACCGACGACGGCCGGGGGTTCGACCCGACCCGCCGACCCGAGGGGCACCACTTCGGGCTGCGCGGACTGAACAGCCTCATCGCCGAGGCCGGGGGCGACCTCGTCGTACGCTCCAGCCCGGGGGCCGGCACGACCATCCGTCTCCAGGTCGCCGAGGGAGTGCGATGACGCAGCTGTCTGTGGTCCTGGTCGACGACCACGCCGTCGTACGTCGCGGGCTCGCCGACCTGCTCTCCAGCACCTCCGACATCGTCGTCGTGGGCACCGCGGCCGACGGCGCCGAAGCCGTCACGGTGGTCAGGGAGCTCCGGCCCGACGTCGTCCTCATGGACCTCCAGATGCCCGGCGTCGACGGCGTGGAGGCGACCCGCACGATCGTGGCGGAGGAGCTCGGCGCCCAGGTCCTGGTCCTCACCTCCTTCTCCGACAGCGAGCGGATCATCGCCGCCCTCGACGCCGGGGCCGTGGGCTACCTGCTCAAGGACGCCGACCCGGACGACGTGCTCGAAGGCGTGCGGGCCGTCGCCCGGGGGGAGTCACCGCTGCACCCGAAGGCTGCGCGCGAGCTCCTCGTCGCACGCACGCGGCGGACCGAGCGGCCTCCGCTGACGCCCCGTGAGGCCGAGGTGCTCCGGCTGGTCCGGCTCGGGCTCGCCAACAAGCAGATCGCGCGCCGGCTCGGGATCAGCGAGCGGACCGTGAAGGCGCACCTCACCTCCACGTTCCAGCGGATCGGCGTGATCGACCGCACCCAGGCCGCGTTGTGGGCCGAGCGCCACGGGGTGTGACCCCGTCCCGAAGGCCAGGCTCCAAATCGTTGCCATATCGCGACCTCGTTGAGGAGTGCGAACCGTGGCGTCCTGTCGGAGCCGGGGGTTAGGTTCGGACATCCCGCTCCTGACGTCAGGTCGGAGCACCGGAACCGATGAGGTGTGAGCGTGAATCGCAGACGAGGCCTGCTGGCATTGGTCAGCTCCGGCGTCATGGTTGCTTCGCTGGCCGCGTGCGGCGGCGGGGACGATGGTGACGGCGGCCCGAGCGGCGAGGACAACGGGTCATCGGAGCTGGGTGCCCCCTGGATCCTCGGGACGACGGACAAGGTGACGACGCTCGACCCGGCCGGCGCCTACGACCTCGGGTCGTGGACGCTGATGTACAACATGTACCAAACCCTGCTGACCATCCCTGCAGGCGACAACGAGCCGCAGGGCGACGCGGCGGAGTCGTGTGAGTACGAAGACCCGAAGACGTTCACCTGCACGCTGAAGGAGGGGCTGACGTTCGCCAACGGCAACGAGCTGACCTCCTCCGACGTGGCGTTCAGCCTCACCCGGAACATCGAGATCGCCGATCCCAACGGCGCCTCGGGGCTGCTGTCCAGCATCACCGCCGAGGAGGGCGGCGCGGTCACCGACGGTGCCATCGAGACGCCGGACGACCAGACGATCACCTTCCACCTGAACCGCCCCGACACCATCTTCCAGTTCATCCTCACCACCAACGCCACTGCGATCGTGGACGAGGAGACCTTCCCCGCCGACGCGCTGGTCGAGAACGCGGAGGCGGTCGGGTCAGGGCCGTTCAGCATGGACCAGTACGAGGACGGTCAGCAGGCGGTGCTCACCGCGAACCCGGAGTACGACGGCCCGAAGGAGCCGCAGTCCGAGCGCGTCTTCGTGCAGTACTTCCAGCAGCCGGCGCAGCTGAAGCAGGCCGTGCAGACCGGCGACATCGACGTCGCCTGGCGCTCGCTGAGCCCGACCGACATCAACGACCTCAAGGACAGCGACTCGGTCTCGGTCCTCGAGGGGGAGGGCTCGGAGATCCGCTACTGGGTCTGGCAGCTCGGCACCCAGGTCGGCAAGCAGAAGGCGGTGCGCCAGGCGGCAGCCGAGCTGATCGACCGTGAGGCGATCGCGGAGAACGCCTACGCCGGCACCGTCGACCCGCTGAAGTCCATCGTGCCGCCCGGGTTCCCCGGCCAGATCGCGGCCTTCGAGGAGAAGTACGGCGCGAACAACGCCGACGAGGCGAAGAAGCTCCTCGACGATGCCGGCATCAACACCCCGGTGGACATCACGTTGGGCTACACCCCCTCCCACTACGGCCCCAACGCCGTGGACGAGGCGAACGAGTTCGCCCGTCAGCTCGAGGACGGCGGGGTGTTCAACGTGAAGATCGAGAGCGCCGAGTGGACGCAGTACCAGAACCTCTACAAGGAGAACGCCTACGACCTGTTCCAGCTGGGTTGGTTCCCCGACTACCTGGATGCGGACAACTACCTCGCGCCGTTCTTCGTCGACGGCGGCTTCTACCAGAACAACTACTCCAACGAGAAGGTCAACGAGCTGGTGGCCGCCGAGCAGGCCAGCTCCGACCCCGCCGAGCGCCAGCGGATCTTCAAGGAGCTGCAGACGATCGTCGCCGAGGACGTGCCGCTGATCCCCTCGTGGGTCGGCAAGAACGTCGCGATCGCCGGTCCGGGGATGGAGGGTGTCCAGGCGACCTTGGACCCGGCCTTCATCTTCCGGTTCTGGGAGGTCAGCAAGGCTGAGTGACCCCGAGGTGGCGAGGGGGCCAGCCGGAGCCGTCCGGCTTGACCCCTTCGCCGCCTCTGCGGAAGTCTGTTCTCGACGCAGGGCCGAGAGGAACCGATGGCAGCTTCAGGTGGGTCGCTGGCGCGCTACATCGTCACGCGGCTGCTGCTGATCATCCCGATGGTGTTCATCCTGACCACCATCGTCTTCCTGCTGCTGCGGGTGGCCCCCGGCGATCCGGTGTCAGCCAGCCTCGGTGGCCGGCTCTCCGAGGAGGCGCTCGACCAGCGTCGGGCGGCGCTCGGCCTGGACCGGCCGATGCTCGTGCAGTACCTCGAGTACCTGCGTGAGGTCGTGACCTTCCAGTTCGGCGAGACGATCACCGACAACCGGTCGGTCATCGACATCGTCAAGGACAACGGCGGCGCCACCCTGACGCTGTCCGTGGCGGCGTTCGCGGTGGCGTTGGTCATCGGACTCCCGCTCGGCCTGATCGCCGGACGGTTCCGCGACACCGTGCCGGACCTCGTGATCCGGATCTTCGGGATCATCACCTACGCGGCGCCGGTCTTCTACTGGGGGCTGCTGTTCCAGCTCCTCTTCGTCCTGCAGCTCGATTGGTTCCCGGTGGGCGGGTCCGCATCACCGGAGACCATCTTCCTGGTCGAGGACAAGACCCACATCCTGCTGATCGACGCGATCATCGCCGGCAACAGCGAGGCGGTGGTGGACGTCTTGCACCACCTCGTGCTCCCGGCGGTCACGCTCGGCCTGTTGCTGAGTGGCATCTTCATCCGGCTCGTCCGCGTCAACATGCTGCAGACACTCCAGGGCGACTACATCGAGGCGGCGCGGGCCCGTGGGATCAAGGAGAGCCGGGTGATGCGCTCCCATGCCTTCCGCAACGCGCTCGTTCCGGTGATCACGATCATCGGCCTGCAGATCGCGCTGCTGATGTCCGGCGCGATCCTGACCGAGGCGACCTTCAACTGGCCGGGGATCGGCAACGAGCTGGTGCAGTACATCAACCTGCGAGACTATGCAGCCGTCCAAGGCATCATCACGATGTTCGCGGTGGTGGTCGTCCTGGTCAGCATCCTCATCGACATCGTCAACGCGCTGGTCGACCCGAGGGTGAGGTACTGATGGCCAGGAGGTTCAGGAGCTTCGGTGCCGGGCTGTTCGCGCCGTTCCGGCGGACCACCGGCTTCGGCCGATGGATCCTCGCCGCCGGGTTGGTGCTGGTCGCTGCCTTCGTGCTGGTCGCCATCTTCGCGCCGCTGATCGCGCCCTACGACTTCAACCAGATCCGTGCGAACGGCGAGCGGTTCCCCAAAGCGGCACCACCCGGTGGCGACTTCCTGCTCGGAACCACCAGCTTCGGAAGCTACGACGTCTTCTCACGCGTGGTCTGGGGATCGCGCACCGCGCTCGAGGTCGTGGCGATCGCCGTGCTGCTGTCGCTCGTGATCGGTGTGCCGCTGGGGGTGGTCTCCGGGTTCCTGGGCGGATGGTTCGACCGGGTCACCGTGCTCCTGATGGACGCCCTGTACGCCTTCCCCTCGCTGCTGCTGGCGATCGTCTTCTCGTTCCTGCTCTCGGACCTCTTCGGCGGCGGCGTCACCGCCGCCGGAGTCGCGTTGATCGTGATCTACGTCCCGCAGTACTTCCGCGTGGTCCGCAACACCACGGTCAGCGCCAAGGAGTCGACGTACGTCGAGGCCGCGCGTGCGATCGGGGCCCCGAAGCGGACGATCATGGGCAAGTACGTCTTCGGCAACGTGATCCAGTCGGTGCCGGTGATCGGCACGCTCAACGCGGCGGACGCGATCGGCACCTTGGCCGCGCTCGGCTTCCTCGGGCTGGGCATCCAGCCGAACGAGGCAGCGGAGTGGGGCTACGACCTGAACCGCGCCCTCCCCGACGCGAGCGCCGGGATCTGGTGGACCGGGGTCTTCCCCGGACTGGCCATCGTGCTGCTGATCACGGGGGTCACCCTCGTCGGCGAAGGGCTCAACGAGACGATCAACCCCACGCTCCGGCGCCGGAAGCTGCGGCCCTTCACGCTGCCGCCGCGCGGCGTGGCGACGATGGAGCACGGCAAGGGGCAGGTGGACCTGTGAGCTACGAGGCCGAGCGAGGAACGAGCGAGCACCTGAGCGGCCCCGCGGCACCGGGCGACATCGTCGTCTCGGTGCGCGACCTGAGGGTCTGGTACGGCACCGAGCGTGGTGCCGTGCGCGCCGTCGACGGGGTGAGCTTCGACCTGCGCAAGGGTGAGATCCTCGGGCTGGTCGGGGAGTCCGGGTGCGGCAAGTCCACCCTCGGTCGGGGCCTGCTCGGGCTGCTGCCGACCGGGGCCGCCATGGACGGGGAGCTTCGGTTCGAGGGCGAGGACATCCTCGCCCTGCCCAAGAAGCAGATGCATGCGATGCGGGGTCCGCAGCTCGGGATGATCTTCCAGGAGCCGCTCACCAGGCTGAACCCGCTGATGCGGATCTCCGAGCACTTCGAGGAGACGCTCAAGCAGCACCATCCCGGCATCAGCAAGGACGCGATCCGCGAACAGTCACTGGAGATCCTGCGGGCGATGGGCATCCCGCCGACCCGGTACCGGTCCTACCCCCACGAGTTCTCCGGTGGGATGCGGCAGCGGCTGATGATCGCGCTGGCGCTGGTGCTGCGCCCGGCGTTCGTGGTCGCCGACGAACCCTCCACCGCGCTGGACGTGCTGGTGGAGGCGCAGATCATCCGGATCCTGCACGACCTGCGCCGCGAGTTCGACACCTCCCTGCTCCTCATCACCCACAACCTCGGCATCATCGCCGAGGCGTGCGACCGGGTGGCCGTGATGTACGCCGGCGAGATCGTGGAGATCGGCGACGCACGGGAGGTGTTCTCGAACCCACAGCACTCCTACACCCAGGAGCTGCTGCGCTCCACCATCTCGCTCTCCACGACCGGGCTGAACTACATCCCCGGCGCGCCGCCGGACCTGGTCGACCCGCCGTCCGGCTGCCACTTCCATCCACGCTGCCCCGATGCCATGGTCGTGTGCCGCGAGCAGCACCCGGTTCACCGGCAGCAGCCGGGCGGAAGCCTGGCGCAGTGTTGGGCCGCGGACGTGCGCAACGGGCTCGCAGAAGGCCTGTCCGACGAGGCGAAGACGCCCTTGGTTCGAGAGGAGATCTCCATTGCCGAGGAAGCCTGACACCTCGACCGCCGACACCGTCGATGCGGCACCGGTGCTGTCCGTGGACAAGCTCGAGGTGCACTACCAGCTCCGCGGCGGCGCGATCGCGCGCATCCTCGGTCTGGACACCGGCACCGTCAAGGCGGTCGACGGGGTCAGCGTCGAGCTACGCAAGGGTGAGGTGCTGGGCCTGGTCGGCGAGTCCGGCAGCGGCACGACGACGCTGGGCCGGGCGCTGCTGGGGCTCGCGCCGACCACGGCCGGCACGATCACCTACCGCAAGAAGCGGGCGGCCGACGACACGAGCAGGCACGAGCAGGTCGTGTCGAAGATGTCGGGGCGCGAGCTCCGCGAGCTGCGCACCGACCTGCAGATGGTCTTCCAGGATCCGCACGCGGCGCTCAACCCAGGGATGGACATCGAGACCGCCGTCGGCCATCCACTGAAGATCCACGGGGTCGCCAAGGGCGCGCAGCTCCACGAGCGGGTCCGCGAGGCGCTCGAACGAGTCGGGCTCACCCCTGCGGACCAGTTCATGGGCAAGTATCCCTCGGACCTGTCCGGCGGACAGAAGCAGCGAGCGGTGCTGGCGCGAGCCATCATCCTCGACCCCGAGGTGCTGGTCGCCGACGAGCCGGTCTCCATGCTCGACATGAGCGTGCGCGCGAAGATCCTGCAGCTGATGCTCGACCTGAAGAGCGAGCTGGGGCTGACCTACGTCTACATCACCCATGACCTGGCGACCGCGAAGTTCTTCTGCGACCGGATCGCCATCATGTACCTCGGCCGGATCGTCGAGATCGGACCGACGGAGGAGATCTTCGCCGAGCCGAAGCACCCGTACACGAAGGCGCTGCTGAAGGCGATCCCGGAACCGGACCCCACTCGCATGGTGCCGCGTGACCTGCCGCGCGGGGAGATCCCGGACGCGGCCAGCCCGCCGCTGGGGTGCTCGTTCCACCCCCGGTGCCCCGAGGCGGTCGCGGAGTGCGGGTGGGAGTCACGGGACCTGCGGGCGTTGCTGGAGGACCACTGGACACGCCAGGAGTCCTCGGTGTTCGAGCGCGAGCGGGAGCTGGTCGGCGAGCTGGATGCACTCGACACGCCGGGCAAGACCGCCACGCTCGGCACCGCCCGCACCGCCGTCGAGGTGCGCGCCCTGCTGGACTCCATCCGCGCGGAGGATCCCGAGGAGCCGTTGTGGCGGGGGGTCAAGGACGTCTCGGAGGGACCGCAAGGCGTGACGGTGACGTTCCACGGCGGGGTGGACCCTGCCCTTCGGCTGGCCGGCGGCGTCGAGGTGGCCTGCATCTTGCATCCGGTTCCCGTCACCTTGGAGCCGACCGCCTCCGACCGCGGCTGACGCGGGGGCTGACCGGGCCACCGGTCAGTCGGTGTCCTCGGGCGACGGTCGACCTACGCGCTGTCAGACGAAAAGCGCCGTTCCACCGGGAGTTTCGGAGCTTTCCGTCGGACAGCGCCAGGATCGCCTGGACGGGTCAGCTGCTTCGATGGGAACCGCGTTTGCGGGCAGCCGTAGCTGAGCCGGCGGACCTCCGAGGCTGACAGTCGGGCCGACGGCCGAGCCGGTCAGGCGGTGTCCTCGGCTGACAGCCCCAGGTCGGCCACGTCGGCCGGGGTGATCGCCGGCAGCGGCGGGGGAGTGCCGCCGAACTCGGGGCAGAGCGCCTGGTGGGAGCACCAGCCACAGAGGGCGCTCTTGCGCGGACGCCAGTCCCCGGTCTCGGCGGCGCGGGCGATCGCCTTCCAGATCGCCTCGACCTTCCGCTCCACGGCGAGCAGATCGGACTCGTCGGGGGAGTAGCGGAGCACCTCGCCGTTGCCCAGGTAGATCAGCTGCAGCAGCGTCGGCACCGTGCCCCGCACCCGCCAGAGCACCAGGGCATAGAACTTCATCTGGAAGAGCGCCTTGGCCTCGAAGTGCGGCCCCGGTGACCTGGAGGTCTTGTAGTCCACCACCCGGACCTCGCCGGTCGGGGCGACGTCGAGCCGGTCGACGAACCCCCGGAGGAGCAGCCTGCTGTCCAGCAGCGTCTCGACGTACATCTCCCGCTCCGCGGGCTCGAGCCGCCGCGGGTCCTCCAGCGTGAAGTAGCGCTCGAGGCTCTGCCGGCAGCTGACCAGCCACGAGCCGATCTCCGGCCCCTCGGGACCGAACAGCTCGGCGACCGCCGGGTCCTCGGCGAGCACCGCCTCCCAGGCGCCCTCGAGCATCCCCACCGCCCGGTCGGGAGTGCGGTCCGGAGCCGGAAGGTCGAAGAGCTCCTCGAGCACCCTGTGGACGACCGTGCCCCGCACCGCCTCCGGCGAGGACGTCTCCGGCAGCTTGTCGACCGTGCGGAACCGGTAGAGCAACGGGCAGGTCATGAAGTCGCCGGCCCGGCTCGGCGAGAGCGACCCCACCACGTCGACCCCGTCCACGACGGTGGCCCCTGCCATCGGGCGGCCGCCCACGAGCTCCTGCGTCATGGTGAACACGCTAGGCGACGCCTCCGACACGACGCGGCGACGGACCCATGGGGGCCCGTTGGATAGGTTGGGTCGGTGGCGGACAGAACCGGTCTCGGAGCACCCGCCGGGCGCGGCGAGCCCGGCACGGTGCGTGTGGGCTCCATCGGCGGCATCGACGTCATGGTCCGCTCGTCGTGGCTGATCATGGCCGCGCTCATCGCCTACCTCGTCGCTCCCGCGATCGAGGGGGCGTCCCCGGACCTCGGAGCCTGGAAGTACGTCGCGGGGCTGGCGGTCGCCGTCCTGCTGACCCTGTCGCTGCTCCTCCACGAGATCTCGCACGCGCTGGTGTCCAAGCACTACGGGATCGGGGTCCGCTCGATCACCCTGCACTTCATCGGTGGCGTCACCGAGATCAAGGGCGAGCCGGCCACGCCCAAGCAGGAGCTGTGGATCTCGGTGGTCGGCCCGCTGACCTCCATCGGCGTCGGCGGTCTCGCCCTCGCCCTCGAGCTGGTCCTGCCCGCGGGGCTGCTCCGTCTCGCCGTCCACATGCTCGCGTTGGCGAACATCATCGTCGGCGTGCTCAACCTCGTGCCGGGGTTCCCGCTGGACGGTGGTCGGGTGCTCCGCGCCCTGGTCTGGAAGCTCACCGGCGACCCGCACCGTGGCACGGCGGCGGCCGGGTGGGCGGGTCGCGGCGTGGCTGTCCTCATGCTCGCCTCGCCGCTGCTCCTCCGCGCCTTCGGGCACGAGCCGTCGCTGATCGACTACGTCATCGCGGTCGTCTTCGGCTGGTTCCTGTGGTCGGCGGCCACCGGGGCGATCGTGTCGGCACGGGTCCGCTCCAGGCTGCCTGCGCTCCAGGGCCGCGCGCTGGCGCGGCGTACCGTCACCGTCCCCGCGGAGCTCTCGCTCGCCCAGGCGATCGTGCGCGCGCAGGAGGCGCAGGCAGCGATGATCGTGACCCTGGACGCGGACGGCGCCCCGGCCGGGGTCGTCAACCAGGCAGCCGCCTTGGCGACGCCGGAGGAGCGGCGCGCCTGGATCCCGGTCGGCACGGTGAGCCGGACGTTGACCGCCGGCACGACGCTCCCCGCCGACATCGCCGGGGAGCCGCTGATCCGCGCGATGCAGTCGGCACCTGCCGGGGAGTACCTCCTCGTCGAGCCGGACGGCTCGGTCTACGGGGTGCTCGTCAGCGCCGACGTGGACCGGCAGTTCAACGCCGCCCGCTGAGGGACCGGCCGCCGCCTGGTCCGTAGAGTCGCGCCATGCAGGAGACCCCGGAGAGCACCGACGACGTCGCGCCCGAGTCGTGGTCGGGGGTGCACCGGGGGCCGCTCCGGGCCGGTGAGTGGGTCCGGCTCACCGACGCCAAGGGGCGCCGCCACAACATCCAGCTCGTCCCCGGCAAGCAGTTCTCCACCAACAAGGGCCAGCTCTCCCACGACGACATGATCGGCCGGGACGAGGGGTTCACGATCAGCTCGACGCTCGGCGGGCAGTACCTCGTCTTCCGTCCCCTGCTCAGCGAGTTCGTCGTCTCGATGCCCCGCGGCGCGGCCGTCGTCTACCCCAAGGACGCCGCCCAGATCGTGGCGATGGCCGACATCTTCCCCGGTGCGCGCGTCGTCGAGGCCGGGGTCGGCTCCGGGGCTCTGACCTGCTCCCTGCTCCGCGCCGTGGGTCCCACCGGCCACCTGTCGTCGTACGAGCGGCGCGAGGAGTTCGCCGACGTCGCCCGACGCAACGTCACCCAGTTCTTCGGCGGCGAGCACCCGGCCTGGCGGCTCACCGTCGGCGACCTCGCCGCGGCGCTGCCGGAGAGCACGCGCGACCGCCGCGTCGACCGGGTCGTGCTCGACATGCTGGCACCGTGGGACTGCGTGGACGCCGTCGGCGCCGCGCTGGCGCCCGGCGGGCTGGTCTGCGCCTACGTCGCCACCACCACCCAGCTGAGCCGCACCGTCGAGACGCTCCGCGCCCACGGCGGCTTCACCGAGCCGGCCCCCTGGGAGTCGATGGTCCGCGACTGGCACGTGGAGGGGCTCGCGGTCCGGCCGAGCCACAAGATGAACGGCCACACGGGGTTCCTCGTCACCGCCCGCCGGCTGTCGGAGGGCGCCCGGCCGCCGAGAAAGCGGCGCCGCCCGGCACCCGGGGCCTACGGCGTCGACTACACCGGTCCACGTCCGGGGGACCTGCCTCCCCAGGTGGCCGAGGAGCCGTTCACCGACTGACGTCCCGAATGCCCCATGACTGGCGGGCGACACGGGGGAAAAGGCTCTTCACTCCTTTCGCCATATGGGTAGGTTGGAGGTCTCAGTGCACCGCAGGGCGGAGGTGAGCAGCATGTCCACGTCAGGAAGCAGCTCCAGCGGGTCGGGGCGCGCTCCCGAGGAGTGGGAGGCCCAGGTGGCCTACCTCGAGAGCGAGATCTCCGACCTGCGCCGCCGGCTCGTGGAGGCGCCCGGTTCCTCCCGGCTCCTCGAGCAGCGGCTCACCGACACCCAGCGGTCGCTCGCGGCGGTGACGGCGCAGAACGAGCGGCTCGCCCAGACCCTCCGCGAGGCCCGGGACCAGATCCTCACGCTGAAGGAGGAGGTCGACCGGCTCGCCCAGCCGCCGTCCGGCTTCGGTGTCTTCCTCGCGCGCAACGAGGACGAGTCGATCGACGTCTTCACCGGCGGTCGGAAGCTCCGCGTCCAGGTGAGTCCGTCGGTCGAGGTCGAGGGGCTGCGCAAGGGCCAGGAGGTGATGCTCAACGAGGCGCTCAACGTCGTCGCGGCGCTCGACTACGAGCAGGTCGGCGAGGTCGTCATGCTCAAGGAGATGCTCGCCGACAACCAGCGGGCCCTCTGCATCGCCAACGCCGACGAGGAGCGGATCGTGCGGCTCGCGGAGCCGCTCCTCGACCAGCCGCTGCGCGCCGGCGACTCCCTGCTGTACGACGGCCGGTCCGGCTACGTCTACGAGCGGATCCCGAAGTCCGAGGTCGAGGAGCTCGTCCTCGAGGAGGTCCCCGACATCGCCTACGAGTCGATCGGCGGGCTCAAGGGGCAGATCGACCAGATCCGCGACGCCGTGGAGCTGCCGTACCTCCACCCCGACCTCTTCCTCGAGCACGAGCTGAAGCCCCCGAAGGGCGTCCTGCTCTACGGCCCGCCGGGCTGCGGCAAGACGCTCATCGCCAAGGCCGTCGCCAACTCGCTGGCGAAGAAGGTGGCGACGAAGACCGGTCAGGAGGGGAAGTCCTACTTCCTCAACATCAAGGGCCCCGAGCTCCTCAACAAGTACGTCGGCGAGACCGAGCGGCACATCCGGCTGGTGTTCCAGCGGGCCCGCGAGAAGGCGAGCCACGGCACCCCGGTGATCGTCTTCTTCGACGAGATGGACTCGCTGTTCCGCACCCGCGGCTCGGGCGTCTCCTCCGACGTGGAGAACACCATCGTCCCGCAGCTGCTCAGCGAGATCGACGGCGTCGAGGGGCTGGAGAACGTCATCGTGATCGGCGCCTCGAACCGCGAGGACATGATCGACCCCGCGATCCTGCGGCCGGGGCGGCTCGACGTGAAGATCAAGATCGAGCGGCCGGACGCCGAGTCGGCGCGCGACATCTTCAGCAAGTACCTCACCTCGCGCCTGCCGCTGCACGCCGACGACCTGCGCGAGTTCGGCGGCGACCAGGACGCGTGCGCCGCCGGCATGATCCAGGCGACCGTGGAGCGGATGTACACCGAGACCGAGGAGAACCGCTTCCTCGAGGTGACCTACGCCAACGGCGACAAGGAGGTCCTCTACTTCAAGGACTTCAACTCCGGCGCGATGATCCAGAACATCGTCGACCGGGCCAAGAAGATGGCCATCAAGGACCTGCTCGAGCAGGACCAGAAGGGCATCCGGGTGCAGCACATGCTGCAGGCCTGCGTCGACGAGTTCAAGGAGAACGAGGACCTGCCCAACACCACCAACCCCGACGACTGGGCGAGGATCTCCGGCAAGAAGGGCGAGCGGATCGTCTTCATCCGCACGCTCATCACCGGCAAGCAGGGCACCGAGCCGGGCCGCTCGATCGACACGGTGGCGAACACCGGCCAGTACCTCTGAGCCGTACCCACAACCCATGCAGCAACCCGACGACGACCTCGAGCGGAGCGAGATCGAGGCGCTCGCCGCGACGCGCGCCGAGCTCGGCGCGGAGTACGACGCCGCGCTGCTGTCGTCGTTCGCGGACCGGGTCGAGGTGGCGATCGACCAGCGGGTCCGCTGGGTCCTCGCCGAGAGCCACCGCTCCAGCGAGGTCGCCCGACGACGGGACGGCCAGCAGACGACGCTGGGGATCCTCTCGGTCGTCGCGGCGATCCCGATCTCGATCGTCCTCGGGCTCAACGAGGAGCTGACCGCCCTGCTCATCGCCTGGATCGGCATCGTGGCGGTGAACCTCGCGCACGCGATGGCGGTGCGCCGGGCCCGCGAGGTCAGGCCGGATCGGTGACGTCGGCGACCGTGGCGTCGAGGGCTTCGACCAGCTGCCCGGCGTCCACGGTCAGCGCCACGCCGTGGTCGCCGCCGCCCACGGAGACCCGCCCGGTCATGCTCTCGTCGGCGACGACCGGCCACGCCGTCGTACTGCCCAACGGGGTGATCGTGCCGCGCTCATAGCCGGTGACCGCCAGCGCCACGTCGGCGCTCGGCATCGACATCCGGCTCACGCCGAGGAGCCCCCGGAGCTTGGGCCACGAGATCTCCCGGTCGCCCGGCACCAGGACGAACCGGAAGTCGTCGGCGCCGAGCCGGACGACGAGCGTCTTGACCACCTGGTGGGGCGTCACGCCGCGCGCGACAGCGGCCTCCGCGAGCGAACGGACCGGCCCGTGCCGGGTCAGCTCGTGGTCGAGCCCGAGGTCGCGGGCGGCGGCTACGGCCCGCTCGGAGCCGCTCATCCCGCTCTCACCGCCGAGCCCTGGTAGAGGAAGCCGAACGGCTTGGAGAACCCCGGCCCCGGCAGGTACCCCCTCGCGACCTGCTCCACCGAGAGCCCGGCCGCCCGCGACAGCGCCGCAGGGTCGCGAGTCAGGTGACAGCCGCCGGCGAGCCGTCGCTGGACCGGCTCGAACCGGCGCTGCCAGCGGCGTACTCGCTCGTCGGGCGCGAGCCCGTGCTCGAGGAAGTGGAGCCGGCCACCGGGGCGGAGGACCCGGCGCACCTCGGCGAGCGCCGCGGCCGGATCGGGGATCGTGCACAGCGCGAACGTCACGAGCACGTGGTCGAAGGGGCCGTCCGGCTCGTCGAGCCGCTCGCCGTCCAGCCCGGAGCGGACGACCCGGGCCGCGCACGCCTGGATCCGCGGCTGGGCCAGCCGCCAGGCGAGGTCGTTCGGCTCCACCCCGTGCACCTCGTCGACGGAGGCGGGGTAGTGCGGCAGGTTGAGCCCCGAGCCGAACCCGAGCTCCAGGAACCGGCCGGCGAGCGGCCGGCAGAGCTCGGCCCGCCGCTCGTGCAGCTCCGCAGCGCCGCAGGTCACGTCGACCACGCGGGGAAGGACGTGCTTCTCGTAGAGCCCCATGGGACCTCCGTTCACTCCAGCAGGGCGGGGTAGTCGCCGACGCCCTCGCGGGCGAGGCGGGCGAGCACCGACCGGGTGTCGGGGACGAACGGCCACGAGGGGTCACGCAGCAGCCGGCCGAGCTCGGGCAGCTGCATCCAGCCGCCCCAGACGACCTCACCGTCCGGGTGGCGCACCACCCCGTCGTACGTCGCCTCGTAGACGTGCTCGAAGCACCGCACCGTCTCGTCCTCGAAGAGCTGGGTCAGCAGCGGCCGGAGGGCGGCACCCGACACGCCGAGCTCCTCGGCGAGCTCGCGTTCCGCGGCCGGCTCCGGCTGCTCACCGGGGCGGAGGACACCCCCGGCGGCCGCGTCGTGGCAGCCGGGGCACCAGTCCTTGGCGGGGGAGCGGCGGTGGACGTAGATCCGGCCGTCCGGGTCGCGGAGCAGGACTCCCGTGGCCGCGTGCCGGAGGTTCTCCGCCCGCATCCGCGAGCGCGGCGCCTCCCCGACCACGCGTCCGTGCTCGTCGACCAGGGAGACGATCTCCTCGGTCGCAGTCATCCCGCGAGGTTAGCGGGCGGCGAGGGGGAACCGTTTGCCGAACGTCGTGCGCGGGGACGCTCCGACGAGAAGCTCCCCCTTCTCGGCCGACCGGAAGAAGCGAACCATGTTCAAGATCCTGCTCATCATCATTGCGGTCCTGGTCGTGCTGTGGCTCGTGCGGATGATGATGGCCCGCAGCCGCTGACCTGCCGGCGTCCGACACGACGAGACGACCGACGAGAAGGCCGACGAGGCATCAGACAGCCCCCACCCCCTCAGATCAGGGCTGTCCGACGCCTCGCGGCCTCTCATCAGCAAGACGCACGAGCCGCCGGATCCTGACGCGGTTCCGGGTGACTTTTTCCAGGTCCCGCTCACGGCGGCTCCCGGGGCGCGCTGCGTGGCCCGCGTAGGCTCAGGACATGAGCGTTCGCAGGGTCATGGGCACCGAGACCGAGTTCGGGATCTCGGTCCAGGGCCAGCCCACCGCCAACCCGATGGTGGCGTCCTCGCAGGTCGTCAACGCCTACGCGATGTCGACGCTCAAGGCCCGGCGCGCCCGATGGGACTTCGAGGAGGAGTCGCCGCTGCGGGACGCGCGCGGCTTCGACATGAGCCGGGAGAGCGCCGACCCGACCCAGCTCACCGACGAGGACCTCGGGCTCGCGAACGTCATCCTCACCAACGGCGCGCGGCTCTACGTCGACCACGCCCACCCCGAGTTCTCGACCCCGGAGTGCACCAACCCGCGCGACATCGTGGTGTGGGACAAAGCGGGCGAGGTCGTCATGCAGGACGCCTGCCGGTTCGCAGCCTCGGTCCCCAGTGCGGCGCCGATCGTGCTCTACAAGAACAACACCGACAACAAGGGCGCGTCGTACGGCGCCCACGAGAACTACCTGATGCGCCGCTCGACCCCGTTCGGGGAGATCGTGCGCCACCTGACGCCGTTCTTCGTGAGCCGGCAGGTCGTCACCGGCGCGGGGCGGGTCGGCCGGGGCCAGGACGGCCGCGAGGACGACTTCCAGGTCTCCCAGCGCGCGGACTTCTTCGAGGTCGAGGTCGGGCTCGAGACGACGCTCAAGCGGCCGATCATCAACACCCGCGACGAGCCGCACGCCGACCCGGAGAAGTACCGGCGGCTCCACGTCATCATCGGCGACGCCAACCTCGCCGAGGTCTCGACGTTCCTCAAGGTCGGAACGACGTCGCTCGTCCTGGCGATGATCGAGGACAGGTTCATCACCCGCGAGCTCGGCGTCGACCAGCCGGTGCGCAGCCTCCGCGCCGTCTCCCACGACCCCACCCTCAAGCACCTCCTGAAGCTCCACGACGGCCGCACGCTGACCGCGGTGCAGCTCCAGATGGAGTACCTCGACCTGGCCAGGAAGTACGTCGAGGACCGGCTCGGCTCCGACGCCGACGACCAGACGCTCGACGTGCTGGCCCGCTGGGAGTCGGTGCTGACCCGGCTCGAGACCGACCCGATGCTCTGCGCCCGCGAGCTCGACTGGGTCGCGAAGCTCAAGCTGCTCAACCGCTACCGGGACCGCGACGGGCTCTCCTGGTCCGACGCCAAGCTCCACCTCGTGGACCTGCAGTACGCCGACATCCGGCCCCGGCGCGGGCTCTACAACAAGCTGGTGGGGATGGGAGAGATCGAGCGGCTCGTCACCGACGCGGAGATCGCCGACGCCGTCCACCGGCCGCCCACCGACACCCGCGCGTACTTCCGTGGCCGTTGCCTCGAGCAGTACGCCGAGCGGATCGCCGCCGCCTCGTGGGACTCGGTGATCTTCGACCTGCCGGGCCGGGAGTCGCTCCAGCGGGTGCCGACGATCGACCCCATGCGGGGGAGCAAGGCGCACGTCGGCGCGCTCCTCGACCGGTGTGCCACGGCCGAGCAGCTGTTCGAGGAGCTCACCGCCCGCTGACCCGTCGTACTGCCTGCCCTGCCTGCGTCGTGGCTCGACAGGCACGCGCTAGGTTGGCCCCAGGCAAGCTACGGAGGCACCCATGGCACAGGAGCACAAGCAGCCCAAGAAGGGCAGCGAGGAAGCCGTCGAGGTCGAGGCGGCGACCGATGGTGAGATCGCGGAGCGCAAGGAGCAGCTCGACGAGGACATCGACGCGATCCTCGACGAGATCGACGACGTGCTCGAGAGCAACGCCGAGGACTTCGTGAAGTCGTTCATCCAGAAGGGCGGGGAGTGATCTTGGAGCAGCGGCTCCCCGCGGCGTACCTCACCCCTGGTTCCTCCTCGTTCCTCGACTTCCTGGCTGCCCAGGCCCCGGAGATGCTGCCCTCGCGGCGGGCGACCCCGGTCGGCAACGCCGGTGACCTGGCACCCCACGGGACGACGATCGTCGCGGCGACCTTCCCCGGCGGGGTCGTCATGGCCGGCGACCGGCGGGCCACGATGGGCAACGTCATCGCCCAGCGCGACATCGAGAAGGTCTTCCCCGCCGACGAGTACTCCTGCGTCGGCATCGCCGGCTCGGCGGGACTCGCGGTCGAGCTGGTCCGGCTCTTCCAGCTCGAGCTCGAGCACTACGAGAAGATCGAGGGCACCACGCTGTCCACCGACGGCAAGGCGAACCGGCTCGCCACGCTGATCCGTTCCAACCTCGGCATGGCGATGCAGGGGCTGGCCGTCGTACCTCTCTTCGCCGGCTACGACCTCGCCGCGCAGCACGGCCGGATCTTCTCCTACGACGTCACCGGCGGCCGCTACGAGGAGACCGCGTTCCACTCCGTCGGCTCGGGGTCGCTCTTCGCGCGCGGCGCGCTCAAGAAGCTCTACCGCGAGGACCTCGACGAGGAAGGGTGCGTGACCGCGGTCGTCCAGGCGTTGTACGACGCCGCCGACGACGACTCCGCCACCGGCGGACCGGACCTGACCCGGCGGATCTTCCCGGTGGTCGGCTCGATCACCGCGTCGGGGTACCGCCGGCTGCCCGACTCCGAGGTCGCCGCCATCGCCGACCGGGTGATCTCGGGTCGCATGGAGCGCCCCGACGGTCCCGCCGCCCCGCTCACCTGACCTGTTGAGGACCTCCGCATGAGCATGCCGTTCTACGTCTCGCCCGAGCAGCTGATGAAGGACCGGGCGGACTTCGCCCGGAAGGGGATCGCCCGGGGGCGCAGCGTCGTCGTCCTCCAGTACGCCGACGGCATCCTGTTCGTCTCGGAGAACCCGTCCGCGGCGCTGCACAAGATCAGCGAGATCTACGACCGGATCGCGTTCGCCGCGGTCGGCCGCTACAACGAGTTCGAGAACCTCCGGATCGCCGGGGTCCGGCTCGCCGACATGCGCGGCTACTCCTACGACCGGCGCGACGTGACCGGCCGGGGGCTCGCCAACGCCTACGCCCAGACCCTGGGGGCGATCTTCTCCTCCGGGGGCGAGAAGCCCTACGAGGTGGAGCTCTTCGTCGGCGAGGTCGGCGACTCGGCGGCTGACGACCAGATCTACCGGCTCACCTACGACGGCCAGGTCGCCGACGAGCACGGGTTCGCGGCGATGGGTGGTTCGGCGGAGAAGGTCGCGACCCACATCAAGGAGCACTACCAGCCCGGTCAGCCGCTCGATGCGGCGCTCCGCGTGGCCGTCGACGCCCTGGGCTCCACCGAGACCGGCGCCGAGCGCACGATCCCGGTCGAGTCCCTCGAGGTTGCCGTTCTCGACCGGACCCGCAACCAGCAGCGGAAGTTCAAGCGGCTCAGCGACCCCGAGCTCGCATCTCTGCTCGGCGAGCGGAGCGCGCTGCCCCCCGAGGGTTCCTGACCCTCCGCTCCCTCGAGTCGTCGCGTCCTCCGCCACGATTCCGGCCGGGTGATCCCGGACCGAGGACACGGCGACTCGGTCAGGCCAGCGGGTCGACGAGCTCCCACGTGCGCCCGCCGTCCCCGGAACGCCAGCCGCTCTCGATGTCGGGCACGAAGAGCCAGCTCCCCGAACGCTCGACCCGCAGTCCTCCGACCTCCGTCCGCAGGTCGACCGGCTCCAGCTCCTGCCAGGAGTCGTCGGTCGCGGCGAGCAACAGCGGCGGGCCGCCGACGGGACGGCTCACCAGGACGAGCCCGCCGTCCGGCGTCACCACGACGCCGAGGTCCGGGACGGTGAACCTGCCGGGCACCTCACCCAGCTCGATGCGGCTCCAGGTTCCCCGTGGTCGGCGGTGACCTCCGCGGTCGGCCAGTCGACGAAGACGGCCCTGTCCCCGGCCGCGGCAACCTGCAGGTTGGGACCGTCGAGCGTGGTCTCGTGTGATGCCCACGTCTGCCCGCCGTCGGTGGACCAGGAGAGCGTGGCCGCGTCGACTGACCGCGCCCACACGTCGTTCCCGTCACGGGCGACCGGCTGTGCCGAGTCGTTCGGGGCGATCCGCAGCTCACCGGGGTCGAGCAGCCGCCCGGTCGCCGTCTC
>DASSBB010000021.1:0-13968 GCA_035699145.1 Marmoricola sp. | reverse complement strand
GGAGCCAGCGTGGAGTCGCGCAGCGGTACCCGGTCGAGCTCGACGTGCATCCCGCCGTCGCCGGCACTGGCCAGCTCGGAGGTCGCGCAGGACAGCCCGGCGCCGCCGAGGTCCTGGATCCCGGTGACCACCCCGGCGGCGAACAGCTCGAGGGTGCACTCGATCAGCAGCTTCTCCATGAACGGGTCGCCCACCTGGACGCTGGGCCGCTTCGTCGGGCCCTCGTCAGTGAACGTCTCGCTCGCCAGCACCGAGACTCCACCGATGCCGTCGCCACCGGTGCGGGCGCCGTACAGCACGACCCGGTTGCCCCTGCCCGCCGCCTTCGCGAGGTGGAGGTCCTCGTGGCGCAGCACGCCGACGCAGAGCGCGTTGACGAGCGGGTTGCCGAGGTACGACGGGTCGAACACCGCCTCGCCGCCGATGTTCGGCAGGCCGAGGCAGTTGCCGTAGCCGCCGACCCCGGCGACGATCCCGGGGAGCACCCGGTGGGTGTCGTCGGCGTCGAGCGGGCCGAAGCGGAGCGGGTCCATGACCGCGACGGGGCGGGCGCCCATCGAGAGGATGTCCCGGACGATGCCGCCGACCCCGGTGGCGGCGCCCTGGTAGGGCTCGACGTACGACGGGTGGTTGTGCGACTCGACCTTGAACGTGACGGCGTACCCCTGGCCGATGTCGACGACGCCGGCGTTCTCGCCGATCCCGACCATGAGGTGCGTGCGCATCTCCTCGGTCACCTTCTCGCCGAACTGACGCAGGTGCACCTTGGAGGACTTGTAGGAGCAGTGCTCGCTCCACATCACCGAGTACATCGCCAGCTCGGAGCTGGTCGGCCGCCGGCCCAGGATCTCGCGGATCCGGGCGTACTCCTCGGGCTTCAACCCGAGGTCGGCCCAGGGCTGGTCCTTGTCCGGGTCCTTCTCGGCGAGCGCGACGGAGTCGAGGTGAGCGGCCACGGCGCAAATCTACTGGTCGCGCCGCCGCGCCCCTGCGCCCGGTGGCAGGACGGGACGAGCCGTCAGTGGGTGAGGAGGTACGCCGCGGCGCCGGCACGGAGGTTGCCCAGCCGACCGCCGAGCCGACCGCCGAGCAGGGCGCCCTGCTCGTCGAGGAGGAGCCGCTTCTCGACCCGCAGCCCGGTGGCGGCGAACAGCTCCTCGAGGTCGGCCAGCGTGGAGAGGTGGATGTTCGGGGTCTCGAACCACGGGTAGGGCAGCTCCCGCGACACCGGCATCCGGCCCCGGACCAGCAGGGACACCCGGTGCTTCCAGAGCCCGAAGTTCGGCACCGACACGACGCACCGCTCACCGATCCGGCCGATCTGGGCGAGCACCTCCGCCGGCCGGCGGAGCGCCTGCAGGGTCCGGGACAGGATGACGACGTCGTACGACGCGTCCGCGAACTCGCCGAGCATGGTGTCGACGTCGAGCTCGATGACCGGCACGCCACGGCGGACCGCGCGGAGGACCGACCCCTCGTCGATCTCCACGCCGGTCCCGGTGCAGCCGTGTCCGCGCTCGAGGTGTGACAGGAGCTCGCCGGCGCCGCAGCCGAGGTCGAGCACGCGTGAGCCGGGCGGGACCAGCCCCGCCACCACGCCGAGGTCCGGCCTCATGACGAGCCCCGCTCGTCGTACGCCCGGTCGAGGAACGCGCGGACCGTCGGGTGGTAGCCGGGCGGCTCGAGGAGGAACGAGTCGTGGCCCCAGGGCGAGCGGATCTCCCGGAACGACACCGGCACCCGCCCCTGCTCCAGCGTCCGGACGATCCGACGCGAGTGGGCGGTGCTGAACCGCCAGTCGCTGTCGAACGAGACGACCAGGAACCGGGTGGCCGCCTCGGCCAGGCGGGGTACGGCGGCGGGGTCGGCGAACGGGTCGAAGTAGTCCATGACCCGGCTGAGGTAGAGGTAGGACAGGGCGTCGAACCGGTCCAGGAAGCTCTCGCCCTGGTGCCGCAGGTAGGACTCGACCTGGAAGTCGACGCCGAACCCCATCGCGGGGGTGTCCCGCTCCTGCAGCCGCCGGTCGAACTTCGTCGTGAACGCCTCGTCGGAGAGGTAGGTGATGTGCGCCATCATCCGGGCGATCGTGAGCCCGATGTCCGGAGCGCGATCCCCTTCCAGGTAACGGCCCCCGGCGAAGTCGCGGTCCCGCATGATCGCCTCCCGGGCGACCGCGGAGAAGGCGATGTTCTGGGCGCTGAGCCGGCTCGACGCGGCGACCACGACGGCGTTCGTCACCTCCTCCGGCGACTCGGTCGCCCACTGCAGCACCTGCATGCCGCCGAGCGACCCGCCGACCGCAGCCAGCAGCCGTCGTACGCCGAGGTGGCGCATCAGCCTGCGGTGCACCGTGACGAAGTCGGTCATCTGCAGGGCCGGGAAGTCGAGCCCGTAGGGGCGGCCGGTCGCCGGGTCGGTCGACGACGGGCCGGTCGTCCCCTGGCACCCGCCGAGCAGGTTGGCGCAGACGACGAAGAACCGGTCGGTGTCGACCGGCCTGCCGGGGCCGATCAGGTTGTCCCACCAGCCGATCCGGCCGTCGTCGGGGTGCACCCCCGCCGCATGGGCGTCCCCGGTCAGCGCGTGGATGATGAACACCGCGTTGTCGGCGACGTCGTCGAGCGACCCGTAGGTCTCGTAGGCGACCTCGACCGGGGCCAGCGTGCGACCCCCGGCGAGGCGCAGCGGGTCGTCCTCGGCGAAGAGGAGGACCCGGTGCGGTGTCGTGGTGCCGAGGCTCACCGGGGAGACGCTACTGCGCTCCTACTTGGCTGCGGTCAGGGCCTGCTCGAGGTCGGCGATGATGTCGTCGATGTGCTCGATGCCGATCGAGAGCCGCACCATGTCCTCTGGGACCCCGGCCGCGACGAGCTCGTCGGGGGTCAGCTGCGAGTGCGTCGTGGTGGCGTTGTGGATCGCCAGCGACTTGGTGTCGCCGATGTTCGCGAGGTGGCTGAAGAGCTCGAGCGACTCGATGAACTTCTTGCCGCCCTCACGTCCGGACTTCACCCCGAAGCTGACCAGGCCGCCGTAGCCCCGGTTGCCGTTGAGCGTCTTGTCGGCGACCGCCTTGTAGGGATCGGACTCCAGGCCGGGGTAGCTCACCCAGGAGACGTTGTCGTGGTTCTGGAGGTACTCCGCCACCTTGAGCGCGTTCTCGCTGTGCCGCTCCATGCGCAGGTGCAGCGTCTCGAGCCCCTGCAGGAAGAGCCAGGAGTTGAGCGGCGCGATCGCGGCGCCGGTGTTGCGGAGCATGACCGTGCGGGCGCGGATGATGTAGGCGAGGTTGCCGACGGCCTCGGTCCAGACGACGCCGTGGTACGCCGCGTCCGGGCCGGTGAGCCCAGGGAACCGGTCCTGGTGAGCGGTCCAGTCGAAGTTGCCCGAGTCGACGATCACGCCGCCGATGGAGGTGCCGTGGCCGCCGATGTACTTCGTGGCGGCATGGACCACGACGTCGGCGCCGAGGTCGAAAGCCCTGCACAGCAACGGCGTCGGAGCCGTGTTGTCGACGATCAGCGGCAGCCCCTCGGCGTGCGCGGCGTCGGCCCAGGCGGCGATGTCGACCACGTTGATCTTCGGGTTGCCGATCGTCTCGGCGAAGACCAGCCTGGTCCGGTCGTCCACGTTCTTCGCCAGGGCGGCCGGGTCGTCGGGGTCGACGAACCGCACCTCGACCCCGAACTGCGGGAGGGTGTGCGCGAACAGCGCGTAGGTGCCGCCGTACAGCGTGGAGAGCGCGACGATGTTGTCCCCGGTGCCGGCGAGGTTGAGCACCGCGTAGGTCGTCGCCGCCGACCCGGAGGCGGTCGCGAGCGCGCCGACGCCGCCCTCGAGCTGGGCCATCCGGTCCTCGAAGACCGACTGGGTCGGGTTCATGATCCGCGTGTAGATGTTGCCCGGCTCGGCGAGCGAGAAGAGGTTCGCGGCGTGCTCGGTGTCGTTGAAGACGTACGACGTCGTCTGGTAGATCGGCACGGCGCGCGAGTTGGTGGCCGGGTCGGCCTCCTCCTGGCCGGCGTGGACGGCCAGCGTCTCCGGGCGGTGGGTCATGGTGGCTCCTGCGATCGTTGCGGTCCTTCCGCGTGACAGTACGCCGCAGGTTGAGCCGTCACTCGTGCCGGTCCGTACGGCGGACGCGGCGCGGCTTGCCGATCCGATCGGCACCGGGTTTCAGTCACCTGGTGGCTGAAACCCGGTAGTGACGGACTCAGCCGGCTGTGAAGTGCCGCCCGACCGCACACCTCGGCCCGCACGGCAGCGGGCTGCCCGCCCAACCGCGCCTCCTGAAGACCCGGGCGAGCCTCCCAGCGGTCCGACAGGGAGTGGACTCGCAGTGCCGCCATCCGAGGCGGAGCGTCATGACGTCGTCTCCGGCCACGAGCAGATCCCGGTCCTGGTCGTCCCACTTGTCCTTGTTGAACTCGTGACCGACCCGTCCGTCGAGCTCGACGATGAGCCGGAAGCGGTCGTAGGTGACATCGCGGTAGACCACTCCGTCCTCGGTGCGCTCCTTGCGTTGTCGGTCAGGGTGCGGAAGTCCGTGCGCACGCTCGACCCTCCGGCGGTAGCTGCCCTCCAGCAGCGACTGGATGCCGTCTGCCGCTTCCTGGACGACCTGGAGGAGCCAGCGGCGATGGCGGACGCGGGTCCGCCGGTGCAGCTCGGCGGCGGACCCACCGCCTGATGTCGCTGTCGGTGGCTCCGCGTTCGACCAGCTGACGTCGGGACGCCACGCCCGACTGGTGGTCGAGGAGGTCACGGAATGCTCGGAGGTCCATGACGGGCCAGTGTGTGCAGGTGGACTCTGGTGCGAGCGCACCGACCGGGCATCTGTGGACAGTCCCGGGTTTCAGTCACCTGGTGACTGAAACCGGGCAGTGATTCGATCAGGCGGAGGCCAGCGTCCGAAGCGCGGAGGTGAAGAACGCCAGGCCGTCGGTGCCCGGCCCGCACAGCGACTCCACAGCGTGCTCGGGGTGCGGCATCAGCCCCACGACGTTGCCGCGCTCGTTGGTGATCCCGGCGATGTCGCGCATCGACCCGTTCGGGTTGCTGCCCAGGTAGCGGGCCACGATCCGGCCCTCTCCCTCGAGCATCTCGAGCGTCGGCTCGTCGGCGACGAAGCCGCCCTCGCCGTTCTTGAGCACGATCGTCACCTCCTGCCCGGACGTGTAGTCGGAGGTCCACGCCGTCCGGTCGTTCTCGATCCGGAGCCGCTGGTCGACGCAGACGAACTTGCGGTGGTCGTTGCGGATCAGGGCGCCCGGCAGCAGGTGCGACTCGCAGAGGATCTGGAAGCCGTTGCAGATGCCGAGCACCGGCAGCCCCCGGGAAGCCCCCTCGACGATCTCCTCCATCACCGGCGCGAACCGGGCGATCGCCCCGCAGCGCAGGTAGTCGCCGTACGAGAACCCACCGGGAAGGATCACCGCGTCCACGTCACGCAGCGAGTGGTCGCCGTGCCACAGGCGCACGGGGGTGCCGCCGGCCAGACGGACCGCCCGCGCCGCGTCGACGTCGTCGAGCGAGCCGGGGAACGTGACGACGCCGACCCTCACGAGGCGTCCACCTGAACCTCGACGGTGTAGTCCTCGATCACCGGGTTCGACAGCACCCTCTCGGCGAGCTCCCGGATCTCCGCCAGCCGAGCCTCGGTCAGCGATCCCTCGACCTCGAGCTCGAACCTTTTGCCCTGGCGGACGTCGACGATCCCGACGTACCCCAGCCTCGGCAGCGCCTTGTGCACCGCCTTGCCCTGCGGGTCGAGGATCTCGGGCTTCGGCATGACGTTGACGACGACGCGGGGCACGCAGGCTCCTCGGGACTCAGCGAATGACAGGGGCGGCTCGGGTGGCGTCAGTCTACGGCCGAGGAGTACGACGCCCGCCGGCCGTCCGGGAGCCGTCAGTCGGCCAGCCGCTGCTCGGGACCCACACTGAGGTCCCCGGTGAACGGCCCGAGGTTGTAGACAGAGACCGGCAGCCGTGGCGAGACGCGCCCGGAGCCGAACGGCGAGACGTCGATCCCGGTGCTCGTGACGAGGACACCGACCGACTCGACCCGGTTGAACTTGTCATCGTCCTGCGCGCCGATCATCCACAGGGTCCCGGGGCGCCCCTCCGAAGCCAGCGTCCAGGTCGCTGCGCTGTCCCCGGTCCACGCGAAGCACGAGTCGCGAGCAGCCGTTCCCGACCGCTGCACGCGACACGGCAACGGGTCGATCTGCGGCACCCGTCCGACGGTCGTCAGGACGTCGAGCGAGAATGCGTCGTACCTCTTGCCCGCAGGGAACTCCATGTGCACACCGACGGCGTCGGGTCCGAAATCGGTCAGCCGGGAGCGCCGGACGGCGGTCGGCTCCAGCTCGAGGTAGTCGAGGGTCCGGGCGGCGAGCTGCTTCGGCGTGGTCGGCACCACCGTCGGCTTCTCGGGCGGCGACTCCACACCTTCGTAGTGCTCGAGCTCGCGACCCGCCGCGAGGAACGCCGGCGTCGTGCGGAGGCTCATCGCCGGGTCGAGCGCCGCGTCGCGCAGGTCCGACGGCTCGACGGCGAGCTCGAGCCCACGCGGGTCGCGGTCGAACAGCCCGCTCTCGTCGTACCCGACCTGGACGACCTCTTCCCTCCGGACGACCGTCCAGGAGTAGTGCCCGCCCTCCTCCTCCTCCATCCCCGGCCGCCACCGGTAGAGCAGGCGCCCTCCGTCGACGGAGGTCTCCTCGCAACCGCCCTCCTCGTGCGCAGGACGACAGCGCAGCCACGCCCGGTCGTCGGTGGACAAGCCGCTCTTCTCCATGACGTCGACATGGACGGTGTGCGACGACCCGTCCTCCGACCCCTCGGGGTCAACGCCGTAGTCGACCTGCGCCTCCAGCGCGGCCGGGTCGTTCCAGTCGGACCAGCCCCCCGTCGTACGCCGCGGCGTGCCGGGCTCGACGTGCCCGATGACGACCGCGGCCAGCGCCCGGGGCGTGGCGTCGACGCGCCCGTCCTTCCCGGCCGATGGCGTGGTCGAGCCACAGCCGGCCAGCGCCAGGCAGCAGCTGAGGGCGAGCCAGGCTCTCAGGAGAGCTCGCGCTTGAGGATCTTGCCGGTCGCCGTCATCGGCAGCTGGTCGCGGAACTCGACGACGCGGGGGTACTTGTACGCCGCCATCTCGTCGCGACACCAGGCCACGAGCTCGTCCTCGGTCACCGTCGCGCCCGGAGCCTTGATGACGTACGCCTTGATCTCCTCGCCGTGCTGCTCGTGTGGGACGCCGAGGACCGCGGCGAGGGAGACGCCGGGGTGGGTGAGGAGCACCTCCTCGACCTCCCGGGGGTAGACGTTGAACCCGCCCCGGATGATCATGTCCTTCGCCCGGTCGACGATGTAGTAGTAGCCGTCCTCGTCGCGACGGGCGAGGTCGCCCGAGCGGAACCAGCCGTCGTTCATCACCTCGGCGGTGGCGTCGGGGCGGTTGTAGTACCCCTTCATGATGTTGTGACCCCGGATCGCGATCTCGCCGACCTCGTCCGGCTCGGAGCCGACCTCGTTCCAGTCGCCGTCGATCAGCTTCACCTCGACGCCCCAGATCGGGTACCCGATCGAGCCGGCCTTCGCCGGCCGCTCCTTCTGGTTGAACGTCGCCACCGGCGAGGTCTCCGACAGCCCGTAGCCCTCGAGGATGTCGATGTGGAACCGGGCCTTGAACTCCTTGAGGATCTCGACCGGCAGCGAGGCCCCGCCGGCGACCGCGATCCGCATGTTCGCCGCGATCCGGTCGACGTCGACGTCGCCCTCCAGGGCCCCGAGGAGCCCCCAGTACATCGTCGGGACGCCGGCGAAGAAGGTGATGTCCTCGGTCTGCAGCAACGAGACGGCCGCATGGGCGTCGAACCGAGGCACGAGCACGAGGGTCGAGCCGCTGGCGAAGCCGGCGTTCATCTGCACCGACGAGCCGAACGAGTGGAAGAGCGGGAGCGTGACGAGGTGGCGCTCGCCGGTGGGCGAGGCGCCGAGCATCCGGTTGCTCTCCAGGGCGTTGAGCACCAGGTTGCCGTGCGAGAGCTCGGCGCCCTTCGGCTGACCGGTCGTGCCGCTCGTGTAGAGGATCACGGCTGAGTCGGTCGCCTCGGTCAGTGCGGACGAGAAGGCCGGGGACTGCTGGGCCATCGCGGCGCCCATCGTCTCGGTCCCGTCGATCGGCGACGCGGCGGTCGGGTCGGCGGTGATGACGAAGAAGTGCTCGCACCCGTCGGTGCCCTCGAAGCCGGCGTGCCCCTCGGTCGCCATCGGCAGGTCGGGCGTGCCCTGGAAGCAGAAGTACGCCCTCGCGTCGGAGTCGTCGAGGTGGTAGGCGATCTCGCGGCGCTTGAGCAGCACGTTGAGGGGCACGGCGACCGCCCCGGCCTTGAGGATCCCGTAGTAGACGATCGGGAAGAAGGGCAGGTTCGGACAGGAGAGCGCGACCTTGTCGCCGGGCCGGATTCCCCGTGAGACCAGGAGGTTCGCAACCTGGTTGGCCGCACCGTTGACCTGCGCGTAGCTCAGCCGGGTCTCGCCCAGCACCACCGCGTCCCGGCCCGGGTGCTTGCGGGCGCTGTCTTCGAGGAGCACGGACAGGTTGAGCACGGGGAGCCTCCACGCGGTCGGTGAACAGGGTCGGGCCAGCAGTGCGCGACAACCTACCCTCAGTACGCCGTCAGCGGGACTCCACGACCCGTGCGAGCCGGGGCAGGTCCATCCGCACCGCGAGGGAGAGCGCCCCGGTGCCCAGCCGTCCCAGGGGCCGGGCAGCCCCTCGGCCGCGAACCCGGACGACGAGCCGCACGCGGGTGCCCGCGATCCCGTCCCGGACCGCGTCCTCGAAGAGCATCGTGATGTCGGCCGTGAACGGACCGGTCGTGCCGACCTCCGCCCACCGCTCGTCAGGCACCATCTCGGTGATCCGCAGCCCGAACGCGGCGCCGCCGCGCAGGTGGTCGCGCCACCGCATCCCGACCCGGGGTGGCCCCTCGTCGAGGAGCTCAACCCGGGCGAGGCTCGCCTGCCACTCGGGGCGGTTCCGCGGGTCGGCCAGGTAGGCGTAGACCTGCGGCCGCGGGGCGGCGACGAAGACCGACGGAGCGGTGAGCATCAGAACCGCTCGCCGGTGAGCCGCTCGAACGCCTCGACGTACTTCGAACGGGTCCGCTCCACCACCTCGTCCGGCAGCGGCGGCGGGGGCTCGCCGGAGGTGCGGTCCCAGCCGCTCGCCGGTGACGTGAGCCAGTCGCGGACGAACTGCTTGTCGTACGACGGCTGCGGCCGGCCCGGCTGCCACCCTCCGGCCGGCCAGAACCGTGACGAGTCGGGGGTCAGCACCTCGTCGCCCAGGACCGTCGTGCCGTCCGGACGGGCCCCGAACTCCAGCTTCGTGTCGGCAAGGATGATCCCGCGCTCGCGGGCCACCTCCTCGGCCCGGGCGTAGACCCGAAGCGTCAGCTCACGCAGCTCCGCGGCCCGGTCGGCGCCCACGACGTCCACCACCGCGTCGTACGAGACGTTCTCGTCGTGGTCGCCGAGCGCCGCCTTCGTCGCGGGCGTGAAGATCGGTGCCCCGAGCCGGCTGCCGTCCTCCAGCCCGCCGGGCAGCGCGACGCCGCAGACCGCTCCGGTGGCCCGGTAGTCCGACAGCCCGGACCCGGTGAGGTAGCCGCGGGCGACGCACTCCACCGGGTACATCGCCAGCTCCTCGCAGACGACCGCCCGGCCGCGCACCTCGGCGGGCACGTCGGTCGACAGCACGTGGTGGGGCACCAGGTCGGCGAGCCGGTCGAACCACCACAACGACATCCGGGTGAGAAGGACCCCCTTGTCGGGGATCGGCGTCTCGAGGACGAAGTCGTAGGCGGAGATCCGGTCGCTGGCGACCATGAGGAGCCGCCCGTCGTCGAGCCGGTAGAGGTCGCGCACCTTGCCGGTGTGGAGGTGAGCAGCACCCACGAGGGCCGGCGCCGGGGGGAGCTTCATGAGCGGCAGTTTAAGGGGACCATGAGCCGACCTTCGGCCCCTGGTGCGAACCGGTGCGAAGGGTGCACGATGTGCCGACGCGATGCCGGGGGGAACCAAATCGGGTCATCCACGCATGATCCCGGCTCCCTTGGGTAGGACCGGGATCGTCAGGCTCATGCGGGGGACCAGGAGGCGGCCGGGATGATCGAGCACCGGATCGGGGTGAGCCGCCGGGCGCAGGCGATCCACACCTGGAGCCGAGTCGCGGTCCGGCCGGTCCTGAAGTACTACCCGCTGGGGGGGCCGACCGCCGGGATGCGGCCGCTCCTCGAGCTCGGTTGCGCCGCGATCCCCCGGCTCGGGGGCACCGCGCACCAGTCCGTCGCCGGCCGCACGTGGCGCGGCGAGCTGGTCACTCCCCTCGACGGCCCAACCTCCGAGGGCGCGGTCCTCTACCTCCACGGCGGCGGCTTCATGATGGGCGGCTGCGCCACCCACCGGCGGATCGTGGGGCGGCTGGCCCTGGAGACCGGGATGGCAGTCCTGTCCGTCGACTACCGCCTGCTGCCCCAGGGCCGGCTCCACGACAGCATCTCCGACTGCGAGGACGCCTTCCGCTGGCTGCTCGGCCACGGGCACCCGGCCTCGAAGGTCGCCATCGTCGGCGACTCGGCCGGCGGCCACCTCGCCTTCGCCGTCGCCCTGAAGATCCGCGACGACCGGCTCGGCACCCCGGCCGGCATCGTCGCGATGTCCCCGTGGCTCGACTTCGACCACATGACGAAGGTGAGGCACCACAACGCCCGCCGGGACGCCTACATCCCCAGCCGACGGCTCCGGGCGGTCGGCCGGATGGTGGTCGGTGCTCGCCCCGAGCTCCACCACTCGCCGGTCAACGCCGACCTCCGCGGCCTGCCGCCGTCGCTCATCATCTGCGGCGAGGGCGAGGTGCTCCGGGTCGACGCCGAGCTGATGGCCGACCGGCTCGCCGAGGCCGGCGTCCCGAGCACGCTGCAGATCTGGGAAGGGCAGATCCATGCCTTCCCGGTGCTCGCCGACCTCACCCCGGAGAGCCGCGCGGCGGTCGGCGAGGTGGCCCGGTTCGTCGCGCAGGCGGTCGCCGCTCCGGCGTACACCGGGCGCGACAGCGCCGTTCCGGACAACGTCTCCCGGATCGGCGTCGCCTGACCGGTCCAGACCGGTCGGTCCAGACCAGTGCAGAGAAGGACCCGTTCAGAGAAGGTCGGAGGCGAGCCGCTGCGACGGCATCCGACCGCCGAGGGCCTCGCGCGCCTCGCCGATGAGGTCGAGCACCGACTGGACGTCGTCGCCGTCCCCAGGAGGCTCCGCACCCGGGCGCCGACGGCCGAGCCGGAGCATGGCGTACTCCTCCGGGAGGCGGACACCCAGGTGCACGAGGAGACGCCGGTCGTCCACGTCCACCACGCTGCCCGCGAAGTAGTCGCCGTGCTCGTCACGCAGCACGACGCGCTCGCCGACGGCGACGTCGCGGGACCCCTGGCGGGCGACGAAGGCAGCACGGTTGCGTCGCTGCAGGGGCGTCAGGGTGACGTCCAGCAGTTCCATCGGGCTCCCTCCCGCCGGCGGCGTACCCCTTCAGGCTACGCGAAACCGGGACAACTGTGACCTTCGGAATTCGTCGCGTCGGAACACTCAGCTCGCCCGGACGGCTGCCGATCCGACTTCTTCGGGCATCCTCTGCCCATGAGCACACCCAGCCAGCCGCCGTTCGCAGAGGTCCGGCTCCGCGCGCTGACCGAGTCCGACGTCGCCCGCGTCCTCGCCCTCAACGAGGCCGAGGTGGCGATGCTGGCGCCGATGGACGAGCTCCGGCTGCGCCACCTCCACGACCTCGCCCACCAGTTCGCCGTGATCGACGTCGACGGCAGCTTCGGGGGGTTCGTCGTGACGTTCGCGCCCGGGGCCGGCTACGACTCCGAGAACTACCGCTGGTTCACCGAGCGGTACGGCGACGGGTTCCTCTACCTCGACCGGGTCGTCGTGGACCCCTCGGTACGGCGGCGCGGGGTGGCCGGCCTGGTCTACGACCTGGTGGAGGCGGTCGCGGCGGCGTACGGCCTCCTCGCGCTCGAGGTGAACCTCGTGCCCCGCAACGACCCGTCGCTCGCCTTCCACGCCGCACGCGGCTTCGTCGAGGTCGGCCGGCTCGGCGACGAGGCGCACCTGGTGAGCCTCCAGACGAAGTCGCTGGGACGATGACCGGATGACGACCAAGCCGGAGCGCCTCGACGCCGAAGAGCTGATCGACCTGGTCCTCGACGAGGGGTCGTGGGTCTCCTGGGACACCCCGCTCGAGCGCGGCGCGCTCTCCGAGGCGTACGCCGCCGAGCTCGCCCGGGCGGCCGAGCGCAGCGGGCGGGACGAGTCGGTCGTCACCGGGTCGGCGCTGCTGCGGGGCCGGCGGATCGGGGTCGTCGTCGGGGAGTTCCGCTTCCTGGCCGGCTCCATCGGGGTGGCGTCGGCGAAGCGGATCGTCGCCGCCGTACGCCGGGCGACCGCCGAGAGGCTGCCGCTCGTCGCGGCGCCGGTCTCCGGCGGGACCCGGATGCAGGAGGGGACACCGGCGTTCGTCTGGATGGCGCAGATCTCCAAGGCGGTCGCCGAGCACAAGGCCGCCGGGCTGCCGTACCTGGTCTACCTCCGGCACCCGACGACCGGTGGCGTGATGGCGTCGTGGGGGTCGCTCGGCCACGTCACCGTCGCGGAGCCCGGGGCGCTCGTCGGGTTCCTGGGCCCCCGGGTCTACGAGGCGATCTACGGCCACCCGTTCCCCGAGGGGGTGCAGACCTCGGAGAACCTCTACCAGCACGGGCTGATCGACGCCGTCGTCGCGCCCGCGCAGATCGCCGACATCCTCGACCGCGCGCTCACGATCCTCCAGGCCCCGGGCGACCCGGTCGTCCCGGCCGCCCCGCTCGAGCGGGTCCCCGACGTCGACACCTGGGAGTCGATCACCCGCTCCCGCCGCGAGGACCGGCCGGGCGTGCGACGGCTCCTCAAGTACGCCGCCACCGACGTCGTCCCGCTCAACGGCACCGGCCAGGGTGAGCGGGACCCGGGGCTCCTCCTGGCGCTGGTCCGGTTCGGGGACACCCCGTGCGTGCTCCTGGCCCAGGACCGCCGCGGCCAGGACGAGCTGCACCCGCTCGGGCCGGGTGCGCTGCGGGAGGCCCGTCGCGGGATGCGGCTCGCCGAGGAGCTCCAGCTGCCGCTGCTCACGATCATCGACACCCCCGGCGCGGCGCTCTCCGTGGAGGCCGAGGAGGGCGGGCTCGCCGGCGAGATCGCCCGGTCGCTCGCCGACCTGGTGACGCTGCGGGCGCCGACCCTCTCGCTCATGCTCGGCCAGGGCACCGGCGGCGGGGCGCTCGCGCTGCTGCCGGCCGACCGGGTGGTCGCCGCCCAGCACGCCTGGCTCTCCCCGCTGCCGCCCGAGGGCGCCAGCGCGATCGTCCATCGCGACGTCGACCACGCCCCGGAGATGGCGCGTGCCCAGCGGGTCCGCTCCCTCGACCTGCTCGAGGCCGGGATCGTCGACGTGGTCGTGCCCGAGCGGCCGGACGCCGCCGACGAGCCGGAGGAGTTCTGCCGCCGGGTCGGCCAGGTGCTCCGGCACGAGCTCGCCTGGCTGCGCCGCCAGGACGTCCGGGGGCTGGTGGCGAGCCGCGTGCGCCTCTGAGCCCTCGCGGCCGCACATCTTCGGGAGTGAGGGCGGAGGTGGAGCCATGCTGGGGACGAAGCGCCGACGGAGTGCGGCGGAGACGGTCGCCGAGTGGAACAGGACCAACGACGCGCACGTGGACGAGACCCCTACCTCGCCAGCGCCGCCGCGGAGATCGGCTACGGCGTCCGGCCGCTCGACTGAGACGCGCCCCCGGGGGTGACAAGGGACCGGTAGGTAAGGCTACCCTTCGTTAGGTTGCCCTAACTCGAACGAGGAGCCATG
>DASSBB010000020.1:0-7471 GCA_035699145.1 Marmoricola sp. | reverse complement strand
GCACGATCCGCGGCGACTACTCGCTCTCGACCCGGGAGAACCTCGTCCACGGCTCCGACTCCCCGGAGTCGGCCGACCGTGAGATCGCCATCTGGTTCCCCGACCTGGGCTGACGACTGGCCGACCCGGCGCGTGTCCTGCCGGGATGTCCCGTTCACGCTGCTTACGCTTCCTGTGACACAGGTGCGAGCAAGTGACGGGACAGTGATGGCGAACAGCTTCATCGGTCGTGACATGGCCGTCGACCTCGGGACCGCCAACACGCTCGTCTACGTGCGAGGCAAGGGCGTCCTGCTCGACGAGCCCAGCGTCGTCGCGCTCAACTCGAGCACCGGCGAGATCCTCGCCGTCGGCCACGAGGCGAAGCGGATGATCGGCCGCACCCCTGACAACATCACCGCCATCCGGCCGCTCCAGGACGGCGTGATCGCCGACTTCGACTCCACCGAGCAGATGCTCCGGTTCTTCATCCAGCAGGTGCACCGGCGGCGGTACTTCGCCAAGCCGAGGCTGGTGATCTGCGTCCCGAGCGGCATCACCGCCGTCGAGCAGCGGGCCGTCAAGGAGGCCGGCTACCAGGCCGGCGCGCGCCGCGTCTACATCGTCGAGGAGCCGATGGCGGCGGCGATCGGCGCCGGGCTGCCGGTCCACGAGGCGACCGGCAACATGGTCGTCGACGTCGGCGGCGGCACCACCGAGGTGGCAGTCATCTCCCTCGGCGGCATCGTGACCAGCCTCAGCGTCCGCACCGCCGGGGACGACATCGACCAGGCGATCATCGCGTGGATGAAGAAGGAGCACTCCCTGATGCTCGGGGAGCGCACCGCCGAGGAGATCAAGATGACGCTCGGCACCGCCTTCCCGCTCACCAAGGAGCCGGAGGCGGAGGTCCGGGGCCGGGACATGGTGACCGGGCTGCCCAAGACCGTCGTCGTCTCGAGCACCGAGATCCGGCATGCGATCGAGGAGCCGCTCCACGACATCATCGACGCGGTCCGGACCACCCTCGACCAGACCCCGCCCGAGCTCGCCGGCGACATCATGGACCGCGGCCTCGTCCTCACCGGCGGTGGCGCGCTGCTCCGCGGCCTCGACGAACGGCTGCGCCACGAGACCGGGATGCCGGTCCACGTGGCCGACGAGCCGCTCCACTCGGTGGCGCTCGGAGCCGGCAAGTGCGTCGAGGAGTTCGAGGCCCTCCAGCAGGTGCTCGTCACCGAGCCCCGGCGCTAGGAGCTCCGGATGAGGAACCCCCGCCGTCGTACCTCTCGCTCGCTGTTCGCCGTCCTGGTGCTGGCGAGCCTCACCGCGATCACCGTCGACTACCAGGGCGGGAAGGAGTCACCGTTGGAGCCCGCCCGCGACGCCCTCGGCACCTTCCTCGGCCCCGTGCAGGAGGCGACCGCGGTCGTCGCCCGGCCGTTGCAGGAGGTTCCCGGCTTCTTCGAGTCCAACAAGGCGCTCCGTGACGACCTGACCAGGCTGCAGGCGGAGAACGCCAACCTGCGCAGCCAGCTGGCGACGACGTCCGAGCTCCGCTACCGCGCCGCGGAGCTCGACGGGCTGCTCCGGGCGTCGAAGAGCTCCGACCTCGCGCTCGTGCCTGCGCGGGTGGTCACGATGGGCCCGGGCCAGTCGTTCTCCCGGACCGTCACCATCGACGCCGGCACCAGCTCCGGGATCAACCCCGACATGACCGTGCTCAACAACGACGGGCTCGTCGGCCGCGTCGTCCGCGCCACCCGCGGCTCGGCGACGGTCCTGCTCCTCGTCGACCAGGAGTCGGTGGTCGGCGCCCGCCTCGGCTCCAACGCCGAGGTCGGCTTCCTCCGGGGCCGGGGGACCGTGGACGGTGACGGCCGCCTCGACCTCGACCTCGTCGACAACGTCGAGACGCCGGGCAAGGACGACGTGGTGGTCACCTTCGGCAGTCGCAACGGCTCGCCGTACGTCCCCGGCATCCCGATCGGAACCGTCGAGGCCGTCTTCTCCAGCCCTCGCGAGCAGGCGAAGCACGCGGTGATCGACCCGTTCGTCGACTTCTCCTCGCTGGACCTCGTCGGGGTCGTCGTCAACGCGGACACCAAGGGCGACCGCCCGCTCATCGAGGCCGGCGACCTCCCGGCCGGCGACGCGGCGACGGGGAAGGAGGACTGAGATGCCCCTGGCCCGCGGACTCCTCTTCGTCCTGCTGCTGCTCGCCGCGGTGGTCCTCCAGGTGACCTTCTTCGGCTACTTCTCGTACGACGGCGTGGTGCCGAACCTGGTGCTGCTCGTCGTCGTGGCGGCGGGGCTGACCCGCGGCCCTGAGCTCGCGGCGCTCCTCGGCTTCGTCGGCGGGATGGCGATCGACCTGGTGCCGCCCGCCGACAACGTGGCCGGCCGCTGGGCCCTCGCACTCGTGGTCGTCGGCTACCTCGCCGGACGGGTCCGCCAGGACGCGTCGCGGTCCACGCTCGTCGCGCTCGGCACGGTCGCCGCGTCGTCGTTCGTGGCGACGTCGCTCTTCGCGCTCTCGGGGATGCTCCTGCGCGACCCGGCGATCCCCGTCGCCGAGGCGCTGCGAGTGATCCCGGTGGCGCTCGCCTACGACCTGCTCCTCGCCCCGTTCGTGCTGCCCCCCGCGATGCGGATGTTCCGTCGCGTCCGGCCGCACCAGGTCGCCTACTGACGTGCGCACGTTCACCATCGGCCGCCTCCGCCTCGGCGTCATCCAGGTCCTCGTCCTCGCGTTGTTCCTCACACTCTTCGCGCGGCTCTGGTACCTCCAGGTCTTCAGCGGCGACGACTACCAGGCGCAGGCCGCCGACCAGTCGGTCCGCGACATCGTCGTGCAGCCGGCCCGCGGGCTCATCGTCGACGACATGGGACGGCCGCTGGTCGCCAACCGGACCTCGTGGGTGGTCACGCTCGACCGGACCCTGCTGCAGCGGATGGACCAGCCGCTGCAGGAGCGGCTGCTGCGGCGGATCGCGCGCGCCGTCGACCAGCCCTACCGCGAGGTCCGCGCCCGCACCCTGCTGTGCGGCCAGCCCGATGCGGTCTCCGGAACCTGCTGGAACGGCTCGCCCTACCAGCCGGTGCCGGTCGCCAAGGACATCGACCAAGAGGTCGCGCTGTCGATCATGGAGCAGAACGAGGACTTCCCGGCGGTCATCGTCGAGGACCAGCACGTCCGCGCCTACCCCTCGCCGTACGGCATCAACGCCGCGCACCTGCTCGGCTACCTCAGCCCGATCACCGAGACCGAGCTCGACCAGGCCGAGGCCGAGGAGGACGGCTCGGTCCACGGCGCCTCCGTCGTCGGCCGGGCCGGGCTGGAGAAGGAGTACGACGAGTACCTGCGCGGCTACCCGGGGTACAAGCAGGTCGCGGTCGACTCGATGGGGCGCGTCCTGGAGGACTCCGGCGAGATCCAGGGGAGGGTGGGGGACACCCTGGTCACCTCGATCGACGCCCGGGTGCAGGCCGTCGTCGAGCAGCAGCTCGCCCAGACGATCCAGACGGCGCGGAGCACCCTGGACACCGTGACCGGGCGCAACTACGAGGCCGACTCGGGTGCCGCCGTCGTGATGGAGGCCGACACCGGACGGATCGTCGCGATGGCGAGCCAGCCGACGTACGACCCGAGCGTCTGGGTCGACGGCATCGGGAGCAAGCAGCTCGAACGGCTCTACTCGGAGGCGGCCGGCATTCCCCTGCTCTCGCGCGCGACCCAGGGGCAGTTCGCGCCGGGCTCGACCTGGAAGCCGTTCATGACCGCCGGCGCGCTGAAGGCCGGGTACTCGAAGGACACCACGCTGGCGTGCTCGTCGGCGTTCCGCGTCGGCAACCGCGACTTCAAGAACTACGAGTCCGGCGCCTACGGCTACATCGGCTTCCAGAAGGCGCTCGAGGTCTCCTGCAACACCTTCTTCTACCGGGTCGGTTTCGACTTCTGGCAGCGGTTCGGCTCCGACGTCGACGACGTCGACGCGAAGGACCCGCTCGTGGAGATCGCCCAGACCTTCGGCTTCGGCAAGGAGACCGGCGTCGACCTGCCGGCGGAGGCCTCGGGGCGGATCGCCGACCGGCAGTGGAAGCGCGACTACTACGAGTCGATGAAGGACTACTACTGCAAGGTCGGCAAGGAGGAGGGCAGCGACTTCCTCCACCGGTTCGCCCGCGAGTTCTGCATCGAGGGGTACGCCTACCGCGCCGGCGACGCGGTCAACTTCGCCATCGGCCAGGGCGACACGGTGGTCACGCCGCTGCAGCTCGCCCGGGGGTACGCCGCGATCGCCAACGGCGGCACGCTCTACGAGCCGCGCGTCGGCAAGGCGATCGTGGACCCGTCCGGGGAGCTGGTCCGCGAGATCAAGCCCTCGGTGCAGGCGGAGCTCGACCTTCCTGACGGCGACCTGGAGTTCATCGACACCGCCCTCCGTGGGGTCGCCGCGAACCCCGGCGGCACGATGAACTGGCGGCTCCAGGGGTTCCCGCTCGACCAGGTCCACATCAGGGCGAAGACGGGCTCCGCCGAGGTCTACGGGAAGCAGACCACGTCGTGGGTGGCCTCCTACACCGACGACTACGTCGTGGTGATGATGGTCTCCCAGGGCGGCACCGGCTCCGGCACCTCCGGCCCGGCCATCCGCCGGATCTACGAGGCGTTGTACGGCGTGCGCGGCGAGACCGTCCGGCCGGCGACCTCGGCGATCCCCGGAGTGACCCCACCGGCGAAGCTGCCGGTCTTCGCCGAGGACGGGTCGATCCTGCCTCCGTCCACCGACCCTCGCAGCCGGCAGGGGTGACCTCATGAGCGTTCTCACGCCCAACCGCCCACGGACACCGAGGCCGGAGTCGACCCTCGCCCACGTGCCACGCCTCGACTGGATCCTGCTGGCGGCCACCGCGGCGCTCCTGGTGCTCGGCACGATGCTCGTCTGGTCCGCGACCGCCGAGCGCGACAGCCTCACCGGCGGCGACCCCCAGGCGTTCCTCCGCCGCCACCTCGTCAACATCGCCATCGGCCTGGTGCTGGCGGTCCTCGTCGCGGCGACCGACCATCGCTGGGTCAGGATCCTGGCGCCCGCTGTCTACGTCGCGTCGCTGATCGGGCTCGTGCTCGTGCTCCTGATGGGCTCGACGATCAACGGCTCACGGTCGTGGATCGTCATCGCCGGGATGTCCATCCAGCCGGCCGAGTTCGCGAAGCTGTCCGTCGTCATCGGCATGGCCTTGGTGGTCGCCGAGCGCACGGAGGGCTCCTGGCGGCAGCGGGAGGTCCGGCACCTCGACGTGCTCGGCATGCTGGGTGTGGCCGCGCTGCCGGCGCTTCTGATCCTGCTCCAGCCGGACCTGGGGACGATGCTGGTGCTGCTCGCGACCGTGTTCGGGGTGATCGCCGCCTCCGGCGCCCCCCGTCGCTGGCTCGCCGGGCTCGCCGTCGCCGGCGTGGTGGTGGCGACCGCCGCCGTGCGGTTCGGCCTGTTGAAGGACTACCAGATCGACCGGTTCATGGCGTTCACCAACCCCGCGCTGGACCCGCGGGGCGCCGGCTACAACACCGAGCAGGCCCGGATCGCGATCGGCAACGGCGGCGTCTTCGGTCAGGGGCTCTTCAACGGCTCGCAGACCCGGTCCGGGTTCGTCCCGGAGCAGCAGACCGACTTCATCTTCACAGTGGCGGGGGAGGAGCTCGGGCTGGTGGGCGCCGGGGTCGTCATCGCACTCCTCGGTGTCGTCCTGTGGCGGGCGCTCTCGATCGCCAGCCAGGCCGACGACCTCTTCGGGCGGCTCGCGGCGGCGGGGGTCGCCTGCTGGTTCGGCTTCCAGTCGTTCCAGAACATCGGGATGTGCCTGGGGATCATGCCGGTGACCGGCGTACCCCTGCCTCTGGTGTCGTACGGCGGCACGTCGATGTTCGCGACGCTCATGGCGATCGGGCTCCTGCAGACGATCCACCTGCGCACCCAGCGGTCGATGGGGCTGGGCGTCGCGCACACGCGGCTCGACCGGTCGCGATACTGACTCGGACGGGTACCCTGGTCGCATTCCCGATTCATCGAGAGGTCCCCGCATGCCCACGCAGAACACGGTCCCGGAGTCGGTCTTCGGCCGCCTCGAGCCGCTGCTGGCCGGAGTGCAGAAGCCCATCCAGTACGTCGGCGGCGAGCTCAACTCGACGTTGAAGGAGTGGGACGAGACCGAGGTCCGCTGGGCGCTGATGTACCCCGACGCCTACGAGGTCGGGCTGCCGAACCAGGGCGTCCAGATCCTCTACGAGGTCCTCAACGAGCGTGAGTGGCTCCTGGCGGAGCGGACCTACGCGGTCTGGCCCGACATGGAGAAGGTGATGCGGGACCACTCGATCCCCCAGTTCACCGTCGACCAGCACCGCCCGGTGCGCGCGTTCGACGTCTTCGGCATCTCGTTCGCCACCGAGCTCGGCTACACCAACATGCTGACCGCGCTCGACCTCGCCGGGATCCCGCTGCACGCTGTGGACCGTGGCGAGGACGACCCGGTCGTGCTCGCCGGCGGGCACTCGGCCTTCAACCCCGAGCCGATCGCCGACTTCGTCGATGCGGCTGTGCTGGGTGACGGCGAGGAAGTCGTGCTCGCGATCTCCGAGGTGATCCGCGAGTGGAAGGAGGAAGGGCGGCCGGGCGGGCCGGGGCGGACGCCGCGCGACGAGCTGCTCTACCGGCTGGCCGTGTCCGGCGGCGTCTACGTCCCGAGGTTCTACGACGTCGAGTACCTCCCCGACGGCCGGGTCAAGCGCGTCGTACCCAACACCTCCGGCGTCCCCTGGCGGGTGCACAAGCACACGCTGATGGACCTCGACTCGTGGCCCTACCCGCGCAAGCCGCTGGTGCCGCTCGCCGAGACCGTCCACGAGCGGTTCTCCGTCGAGATCTTCCGGGGGTGCACCCGCGGCTGCCGGTTCTGCCAGGCCGGGATGATCACCCGCCCGGTCCGGGAGCGGTCGATCAGCACGATCGGCGACATGGTCGAGAACGGCATCCGCAAGTCCGGCTTCGAGGAGGTCGGGCTGCTCTCGCTGTCGAGCGCCGACCACACCGAGATCGGTGAGGTCGCGAAGGGGCTCGCCGACCGCTACGAGGGGTCGAACGTCTCCCTCTCCCTGCCGTCGACGCGGGTAGACGCCTTCAACATCACCCTGGCCAACGAGTTCTCCAGGAACGGTCGCCGCTCCGGGCTCACGTTCGCCCCCGAGGGCGGGTCGGAGCGGATGCGCAAGGTGATCAACAAGATGGTCACCGAGGAGGACCTGATCCGCACCGTGGCGACGGCGTACTCCCACGGCTGGCGGCAGGTGAAGCTTTACTTCATGTGCGGCCTGCCGACCGAGACCGACGAGGACGTGCTCGAGATCGCCGACCTCGCGAAGAAGGTGATCGCGAAGGGGCGTGAGGTCTCCGGTCGCAACGACATCCGGTGCACCGTCTCGATCGGCGGGTTCGTG
>DASSBB010000019.1:0-40688 GCA_035699145.1 Marmoricola sp. | reverse complement strand
GAGCTCGACGCCCTGCTGGACCACCTGGGCGTGAGCGGTGGCATGCCGGGGGCCGCCCTCGTCGCGGGCGACGCCGGCATGGGCAAGACCCGGCTGCTGACCGAGCTGGCGGACCGCGCCCGCGAAGGAGCGTGGCGGGTCATGGTCGGCCACTGCCTCGACGTCGCCGACCAGAAGCTCCCCTACCTGCCGTTCTCCGAGCTGGTCGGCCGGGTCGCCGACGAGGACCCGGACACCGCCCGTCGCGTCGCCCAGAGCCATCCGGCGATCGCGCTGCTCGCCCCGGGCCGGCGCCTGATGGACACCGCCGACGCGACGCGGGCCGAGCTCGTCGAACGGGCAGCCGTCCTCGACGGCATGCACGCCGCCCTCGACACGCTGGCCGAGCAGACCCCGGTCGTCGTCGTCATCGAGGACCTGCACTGGGCGGACCGGGCGACCCGCGACCTCTTCGGTCTGCTCTGCACCAGACCCTTCCGTGGACCGGTCGCCGTCGTGGGCTCCTACCGCTCCGACGACCTCCATCGCCGGCACCCCCTCCGGGCGGCCGCCGCCGAGTGGGCGCGGCTTCCCGGCGTGCTCCGGCTCCAGCTCACGCCACTCCCCGAACCGGTCGTGCGCCGGCTCGTGCGCACCCTCAACCCGACCCCGCTCCGGGAGCGCGACGTCGCGTGGGTCGTGGCCCGGGCCGAGGGCAACGCGTTCTTCGTCGAGGAGCTGGTCAACGCCAGCCGGCACCGTCCGGCCCCCTCCGCGCTCCCGGACGACCTCGCTGATCTCCTCCTGGTCCGGCTCGACCGGCTCGACGACGCGAGCCGGCAGGTCGTCCGGGCGGCGTCCTGCGCCGGCAGAAGGGTGAGCCACCGGCTCCTCGCCGCCGTGGTCGACCTCTCCGACGCCGAGCTCGACACGGCACTGCGCACCGCCGTCGACGCCCACGTCCTCGTGCAGGTCGCCTCGGACGGCTACGCGTTCCGGCATGCGCTGCTTGCCGAGGCGGTGTACGGCGACCTGCTGCCCGGCGAGCGCGTCCGGCTGCACGCGAGCTACGTCGCGGCGCTCCTCGGGCCGGACGTCGCCGGCACCGCCGCGGAGCTCGCCACCCATGCCCGGGCCTCCCACGACGTCGACACGGCGATCCACGCCGGGATCAGGGCCGGTGAGGAGGCGCTGGCGGTCGGCGGTCCCGACGAGGCGGCGGAGCACTTCGGCGCGGCCCTGGAGCTGGCGATGGGCCCCTCGGCCGAGCTTCCCGACGGCATCGAGCTCGTCGAGCTGGTCATCCGCACCAGTGAGGCGCTGATCGCGAGCGGCCACGCGGAGCGGGCGATGCGGCTCGTGCAGGAGCAGCTGGACCGCGAGCCGGGCGGGAGAGACCACGCCAAGCTCCTCCTCGCCTGGGCATCCGCCGCCCTCCTCACCGAGTCGGTCGACCCGGCCCGGGCGACCGAGCAGGCCCTGAAGCTCCTCGCCGACGAGCCGGACCGGCTCCGGGCCCGCGCGCTCAGCCTCCACGCGCGGGCCCTCCTGTCGACGGACCGTCACCAGGAGGCCGCCTCCAGCGCCGGTGAGGCGCTGGCGATGGCGCAGAGGTTCGCTCTCTCCGACGTCGCCTCGGAGGCCGCGACCACGCTGGCGACCCTCGACGAGCGGGCCGGCGACACGGAGACCGCGCTCCAGGCGCTCGAGGAGGTCGTCGCCAGGGCACGCGCCGACGGCGACACGGTGGCCGAGGCGCGCAGCCGCTACCACCTCGCCTACCTCCACCTCGAGCGCGGCGGGCTGGCCGAGGCCCAGCACCTCTTCGGGATCACCGCCGCGGCCGCGGCGCAGGCCGGCCGGCCCTGGGCTCCGTTCGGTTTCGACTCCCGCTACCACCAGGCGATGACGGCGTACCTCCGCGGGCGCTGGGACGAGGCTCTCGACATCGCCGACGTAGCGGGTCAGGCGCCGCCGCCCGACCACGAGGCGGTGCTCCGCTCGGTCCGCCTCCTGGTGGCCGCCGGCCGCGGCGACGACTCCGCGCTCGGTCTGGTCGACGGGCTCCGGTCGTCCTGGAACCGCGACGGACTCATCGCCTCCAACTCCGGGGCCGCCGCGATCGAGCTGCTCGGAGCGCGCGGAGCCCTCGACGCGATGTGGCAGATGCACGACGACGTCGTCGCCGCGGTCGCCGAGCTGTGGTCCCCGACGTTCCAGGCAAGGGTCCGGCTCTCCGCGCTCCTCCTCGGCCACCTCGCCAACGCGGCGCAGGGGCTCGCGGGGCAGGAGCGGCGCAACCTGCTGGAACGGGTGCCCGAGCTGGACCACGCGATCGAGTCGGTCGTACGCCGGGCAGCGGCACGTCCGCGTGGCAACGGGCCGGAGGGACGGGCCTGGCTGCAACGGTTCCGGGCCGAGCGGCTGCGGCTGCAGTGGCTCGTCGACGTCGACGTCCCCGAGGGCGAGGAGCTGGTCGCAGCCTGGGTGAAGACCGTGGAGCTCTTCGAGGCGCTCGGCCACGTCCACGAGACCGCCCGCAGTCGCGCGCGCCTGGCCGCCGTGCTCACCGCCAGCGGGCGGCTCGCGGAAGCCTCCTCGCCGGCGGGGGAGGCCCGGGCCGCTGCCGAGCGGCTCGCAGCCCGCCCGCTCCTCGACGAGCTGGGCCGCACCACCGGCCGAGGCGCCGCGTCGACCGCCGAGCTCACCCCTCGGGAACACGAGGTCGTCGTGCTGGTCGCAGCAGGGCTCAGCAACGCCGACATCGCCCGACGGCTCTTCATCAGCACCAAGACCGTCTCCGTCCACGTCTCCAACGTCCTCGCCAAGCTCGGAGCGGCCGGGCGCACGGAAGCCGCCGCCATCGCCCGGCGGCAGGGGCTGCTCGACCGTTAAGACACCACTAAGGTCAGGAAGATGTCCTCGACCGACGAGCGGCCGGCGAAGATGACGGTCCGGCCGGGCCGAAAGGCTCGATGGCCGGGTCACGGCGACCTGCCCCCGGGTCGCCGCTGGCCGGCCGTCGTCCAGAGTGCGGCGCTCATGCGGTTCCGCCACTCGTTCGTGCCCGCCATGCAACGCCGGTACGGCGACGCGTTCACGGTGCGCCTGGTGCCCGAGGGTCGGTCGATGGTGATCTTCAACGGCGCCGACCGGGCCAAGGAGATCTTCGCGGGAAGCCCCGACGTCTTCCATGCCGGCAAGGGCAATGCGGTCCTCGGCCCGGTCATGGGCGAGCGCTCCCTGCTCCTCGTCGACGGCGCGGAGCACAAGCGGGCCCGCAAGCTGCTGATGCCGGCGTTCCGCCCGTCGGCGATGAAGGGCTACGAGACGGTGGTGACCAGGCTGGCCCGCGAGGAGGTCGCCGGCTGGACGCCGGCCACGGAGTTCCGGAGCCTCGAGCGGATGAACGCGCTCACCCTCGAGGTCATCCTGCAGGTGGTCTTCGGGGTCGCCGACGAGCCACGGCTGGCGAGGCTCCGCCCGCTCGTGGCCGCCACCGTCGACATCAAGCCCCTGGTCCTCCTCGGGTGGGGTTACCCCTGGCTGCAGAGGTTCGGCCCCTGGAAGAAGGTCGTCGACGTCCAGCGGGAGCTCGACGCGCTGCTGTACGCCGAGATCGCCGAACGGCGCCGGGCCGAGGAGCTCGAGGACCGCACCGACGTGCTCTCACGGCTCCTTCTCGTCGGCGACTCCGAGGGCGAGGAGCCGTTGACCGACGCCGAGCTCCGTGACCAGCTGGTCACGCTGCTGCTCGCCGGCCACGAGACCACGGCGGCGGCGCTCTCGTGGGCGCTCTACGAGCTCGGGCGCGACGAGGGGCTCATGCGCCGGGCGCAGACCGCCGCGGACGCCGGGGACGACGACCACCTCGAGGCGGTCATGAAGGAGTCGATGCGGCTCCACCCGATCATCCCGATGGTCGCCCGGTTCCTCATGGCACCGGCGACCATCGGCGGCATCCGGCTGCCGGCGGGGATCTCCGTCGGCCCGTCGATCATCCTCGCCCACCAGGACCCGGAGAGCTTCCCGGAGCCCGAGCGGTTCCGCCCCGAGCGGTTCCTCGAGGACCACGTCGCTCCCGGCACCTGGATCCCCTTCGGTGGAGGCGTCCGTCGCTGCATCGGCGCCGGCTTCTCGCTCATGGAGGGCGTGGCCGCGCTCCGCGAGGTGCTGACGGCGTACGACGTCGTCGTGCTCGACGGGCACACCGACAAGCCGCGCGTCCGCAACATCACCAGCGTCCCGGACCAGGGCGCCCGGATCGTCGTCCACCCGCGGTGAGAGGGCTGGCGACGCTGCGGGCTTCCGCCCGACGCGGGCCGCCGACTTCGTCAGTGTCGGGTCCGACGGCCACAGTGAGCTCAGCCGAGCCCGGCCGCCCGCGCCCGTAGCACCGCGTCGGTCCGGTCCTCGGCGTCGAGCTTCGTCAGCACGTTGGAGACGTGGTTGCGGACGGTCTTGTCCGAGAGGACCAGCTCACGGGCGATCCTCCGGTTGTCGTAACCGCGTGCCATCAGCTCGAGCACCTCGAGCTCGCGGGCGCTGAGCCTTCCGAACGCCGTTGGGACGGGCGCCGGGCCGCGGCCGCTGAACCAGTCGGCCAGCCGGTCGGCGACCGCCGGGCTGAACACCGCCCCGCGTGCCGCCACCGCGCGGACCGCCCCGAGCAGCTCGGCCCGGCCGGAGCCCTTGACCACGAACCCGCGCGCGCCGGCCTGCATGGCGGCGACGACCGCGTCGTCGTCGGCGGACATCGTGATGACGAGGACGAGCAGCTCGGGCCGGGAGCGCAGCAGCGTCCGCGTCGCGTCGATCCCCGACCCATCTGGCAGGTTGAGGTCCATCAGCACCAGGTCGGGAGCGAGCCGCTCGGCCTCGGCGAGAGCGCCGGCCACGTCGTGCGCCTCACCGACCACCTCGAAGTCGTCGGCGCCGGCGAGCGCGGCCCGCAGCCCGTCGAGGAACAGCGGGTGGTCGTCGACCAGCAGCACCCGGGTCACGCCCTCTCCTCCCACGGCAGCACGGCATGGACGGCCGTCCCTCGCCCGCCGGCGCCGCTGCCGATCGAGAGGGAACCTCCCAGCTCCTCGGCTCGCTGCCGGATCGAGGTGAGCCCGAGCCCGCTGCCCCTTCTGGAGGGGGCGCCATCGAGGCCGACGCCGTCGTCGACGACGCGGACGACGAGCGCCGCTTCGTCGGTCGCGGCGGAGAGGAGGACCGACGTGCCCGCCGAGTGCTTGACAGCGTTGGCGACCGCCTCGGAGGCGATCCGGTAGCCCGCGACCTCGATGGCCGCCGGCATCGGCGACAGCTCCTCGACCTCCGCCCGCACGTCGAGGGAGGGAGTGCGGAGCCGGTCGGCGAGCAGCCGCAGGGCGGTCGCGAGCCCCACCTCGTCGAGCGCCGGCGGCCGGAGGTCGTCGGTGACGTGGCGGACGTCCTGGACCGCGTGCGCGATCCCCTCGGTGGCCGCGTCGAGCAGCCGCCCGGCGCTGGCGTCCGCGACCAGGTCACGGGCCGACTCGACCTGGAGGCGCACCCCGGCGAGCGTGGCCCCGACCCCGTCGTGCAGGTCACGGCGGAGCCGGCGTCGCTCCTCCTCACGAGCGAGCACCAGCGCCTCCCGGCTCTGCTGGAGGTGCTCGTGGAGCCGCACGGTGGACATGGCGGGAGCCGCCTGGTCCGCCAGCACCGCGAGCAGCTCGAGGTCGCGTGGGTCGACCACCTCCTCGCCCGGGCGAGGAGTGACCACCAGCCGTCCCACCCGGTGGCCCCGGTGCCGGAGCTCCAGCTCCGACGGCCGGCCGGTCGGGGTGCCGACGGCGGCGACGGTCCGCTCGCCGCCGTCCACGTCGAGGACGAGGCCGGCGGAGGAGAGCCGGAGGGAGTCGACGAGGGTCTCGCACACGGTGACCGGCACTGCCGCGACGTCGAGCCCGGCCGCCGCCAGCCGCGCCGAGAGTCGGGTCGCGACGGCGTAGGGGTCCGCGCGGTCGCCGTAGTAGAGCCGGTCCACGCCTCGCGTGAGCCGGACCGCGAGCGGCTGGACCGCCACGCCGACCGCGCCGGCGGCAACGGCGCCGCTCCACGCGGCGTCGGGGAGGACGGTGCCCAGCACGGAGAACAAGGTGAGGTAGCCGCCGGCCAGGCACACCGCGAGGCTGACCGCGACGAGCCCTCGGCGCAGCGCGAGGTCGACCTCGTAGAGCCCGTCCCTGGTCACGGCCACCGCGATGGCCACCGGGATCAGGGCCGCGGCGACCGCCTGGGCGGCGGCTGCCGCCATCGCCGCCATCGAGCCTTGCAGGAGCGTCACGACGAGCAGCGCGCCGGCCGCGAGCAGCAGCAGGAGGACCTGGCGGCGCTGCATCCCACCGACCCGCCGCAGCCGGAGCCCGAGGCCGATCAGCCCGGCGAGCAGGGCGACGAGGAGCAGTGCACCGCCCGCGCCGGTGAGGACGGTTGCGACGCCTTGCGAGGTCACCGGCTTGTGGACGGTGGTCCGGCCGGTCAGCGCCTCGGGGTAGAGCCCGACACCCGCCGACACCAGCACGATGCCCGCCACGGCCCCGCCTGCGGCGGCCCGCCACGGTCGTCCGGGCAGCAGCCCGTCGGGGTAGAGCAGCGGCACCAGCGTGAGCAGCGGGGCGAACCCCGGGACCCACACCCAGCTCTGCAGCTGGGCCAGCGCCTCAACGGTCGGGGTCGGCTCGGGTGCCACGATGACGAGCGCCCGCGTCACGACGGCCAGCGCACTCGCCGTACCCGAGAGCAGGAGCACCCATCCCAGGGGACGGGCGCTCCTCCGGCGCCGGGCTCCGAGGAGGATGACGGCGCCCATGAGCGAGCAGGTGGTTCCGACGGTCGCGTCGACGAGGAGCTGGTCGGCCGCCGCCAAGTCCCACGCGCCGTCCGCGGTGACGACCGCCAGGCCGGCGACCGCGAGGGCGGTCGCAGCGCCCGCGACCACCGCGGGGGAGGTCCTCATGGTCGGCATCCTAGGGGCGGCTGGGACGGCGCAGCCCGGATCAGGACGCGGCAACGGGGTCCAGCCTACGGCGTACGACGAGCGCGCCGAGCGCGACCGCACCGAGCGCCAGGGCGGTCAGGGACCAGGCCGTTCCCTCGCCGAACGCCAGGCCGCCGACTCCGATGACGACGGACCCCGCCCCGGTCACGGCCACCAGCCCGCGGGCCACCGGCAGGACGGCCCCGAGCGCTGCGAGGACCACCAGCACGACGACGGTCCACGCCATGTCGGAGAAGTGCGGGTTCTGCGCGTGGTGGCCTGTGGCAACGTTCTGGAGGCCGACCTGAGCCACGGCGTACGGCGTGTAGAACGCGGCGGCGAGCAAGGCGATCGGCGTCAGCACCGGGTCGACCTGACGGACCAGGCCGGTGAGCCGGGGCCGCAGGGGCACCGCCGCCCAGACGAGGAGCCCGGTCAGCACGATCGGGGCCATCAGCAGCGGCAGCCCGCCGCCCGGCGCGAAGAACGCGGTGACCAGTCCGCCGAGGGCGAACGAGAGGTGGAGGAGCCCGGCAGCGGTGGACGGCCGGCGCCCGGTCCACCCCGCGCGGACGATCGCGAGCGGGCCGCCGATCCAGAGAGCGCAGAGGATGAGCCCCTGGCCGGTCAGCTGGTGGAACTGGTGGTCGGCGAGCTCGCCGGTGAGAAGCATCCGGGTGAGGTTGAGGCCGAAGACGGTCGGGACGAGGCCGGCGAGGACGCCGGCGACGGCGATGCCGGTCCGGCGCACCGACGAGGGGGCGGCCTGGGTCGTGGTGGAGAGGGACGAGGTGCTCTGCAGTGATGTCATGTCCCGACCATCCGCCGCCCGGTGTCCCGGCCGCATCGCCGTCCTGTCCCGTTCGAGTCCCGACCGGGACCGGAACGTTCTCCCCGTGCGTGACGTTGAGTCAGTAGTGTGGTTCCCATCGGGACAGTTGGCTTGCCGGCCGTTCGCGGCTTGGCGGGTCCAAGGCCCTCGCGTCACCGCTTCGCCCGTCGTTCCCCCGTGACGGGCGACGAGCGGGTTCGGCGCGAGGGCCGCGGGCCTTTTCCGGTGGCCGGGGTGTCGGCCGGTTGCCCGGGTGGGGGATCATGGCGCCGTGGCCGACCGCGACGAGTCCCCTGGGCGAACCTTGCTGCTCGCCGTCGCCGCGATGGCGGGCGTGGCGCTGCTGGTGGGGCTCGCGATCGGCGGCGTCGTGCTGGCGGCCGTGGGCACGAGCGACGTCGGTGAGGGGGAGGTGGCGGCCGACGAGGCCCCGCAGACGATGGTCCTCCCGAAGTACTCCCCGACGGAGCCCGCCGGCGACGAGTGGGACCTGCCGAGCTACGAACCGTCGCCCACCCCGAAGATCGACCTCGGCGAGGCGGAGGAGGAGGGCCGGGGAGACCGGATCACCCTCTTCGTCGCCCCGCAGCGGGCCGGCCCGGGCGAGCGGATCAACTTCAACGGCGTCTACCGGGACGGCGAGGGCGCCACGTTGCAGATCCAGCGTCAGGAGAACGGCGTGTGGACCGACTTCCCGGTGACGGCGACCGTGCGCGGCGGCTCGTTCTCCACGTGGATCCAGACGAGCCGGACCGGCGAGGCGAAGTTCCGGGTCTTCGACCCTTCCCTCGAGCGGGCCTCGAACGTGGTGAAGATCACCATCGGCTGACCGCGACGGAGCCCGTACGGCGTCGTGGCCGCCGGGAATGAACCGGCCGTCACGCCGGTTGTGCTCACCGGGAACGAAGTTGAGTTGAACCGGCTCAACTTCTTTGCCAGACTTCTTGAGCGGTCCGGTCCCTCGAGCGGACGAACAGACAGTCAACACAGACAGACAACAGAGCAGCAACCAAGCGTGGAGGTAACCCAACATGGCCCGTGCGATCGGCATCGACCTCGGAACGACGAACTCATGCGTCGCGGTGCTCGAAGGCGGTGAGCCCACCGTCATCGCCAACGCCGAAGGCGCCCGCACCACCCCGTCGGTCGTGGCCTTCGCCAAGAACGGCGAGGTCCTCGTCGGCGAGGTCGCCAAGCGTCAGGCGGTCACCAACGTGGACCGCACCATCCGGTCCGTGAAGCGCCACATGGGGACCGACTGGAAGCAGAAGATCGACGACAAGACGTTCACCGCCCAGCAGATCTCGGCGTTCGTCCTGCAGAAGCTCAAGCGGGACGCCGAGGCGTACCTCGGTGAGACGGTCACCGACGCGGTGATCACCGTCCCGGCGTACTTCTCCGACGCCCAGCGCCAGGCCACCAAGGAGGCCGGCGAGATCGCCGGGCTCAACGTCTCCCGGATCGTCAACGAGCCGACCGCGGCGGCGCTCGCCTACGGGCTCGACAAGGAGAGCGACCAGACGATCCTCGTCTTCGACCTCGGCGGCGGCACGTTCGACGTCTCGCTGCTGGAGATCGGCGACGGCGTCGTCGAGGTGAAGGCGACCTCCGGTGACAACCACCTCGGTGGTGACGACTGGGACGCCCGCCTCGTCGAGTGGATGGTCAAGAAGTTCAAGGCCAACAACGGCGTCGACCTCGCCGCCGACAAGATCGCCAAGCAGCGGCTCCAGGAGGCTGCGGAGAAGGCGAAGATCGAGCTGAGCTCCTCGACCGAGACCACGATCCACCTGCCCTACATCACCCACGGGGAGAACGGGCCGCTGCACTTCGAGGAGAAGATCAGCCGCTCGGAGTTCCAGCGGATCACCGAGGACCTCCTCGAGCGCACCAAGCAGCCGTTCCGCTCGGTCATCAAGGACGCCGGGATCGACGTCAAGGACATCGACCACGTCGTGCTCGTCGGTGGCTCCACCCGGATGCCCGCCGTGGCCGACGTCGTCCGCGAGCTGACCGGCGGCAAGGAGCCCAACAAGGGCGTCAACCCGGACGAGGTCGTCGCGGTCGGCGCGGCGCTCCAGGCCGGCGTCCTCAAGGGCGAGGTCAAGGACGTGCTGCTCCTCGACGTCACCCCGCTCTCGCTCGGCATCGAGACCAAGGGCGGCGTGATGACCAAGCTCATCGAGCGCAACACCACGATCCCGACGAAGAAGTCCGAGGTCTTCACCACCGCCGACGACAACCAGCCGTCGGTGATGATCCAGGTCTTCCAGGGCGAGCGTCAGATGGCCGCGCAGAACCAGCCGCTCGGCAACTTCGAGCTGACCGGGCTGCCGCCCGCGCCGCGTGGCGTCCCGCAGATCGAGGTCACCTTCGACATCGACGCCAACGGCATCGTGCACGTCTCCGCGAAGGACCGGGGAACCGGCCGCGAGCAGTCGATGACGATCACCGGCGGGTCGGCGCTCTCCAAGGACGACATCGACCGGATGGTCCGCGAGGCCGAGCAGTACGCCGAGGAGGACCGGCTCCGCAAGGAGGCCGTCGAGGTCCGCAACCAGGCCGAGGGGCTCGTCTACTCGACCGAGAAGTTCCTGACCGAGAACGAGGACAAGGTCCCCGACGACGTCAAGAACGAGGTCCGGGCCGACGTCGAGTCGCTGAAGAAGGCGCTCGAGGACACCTCGGACAGCGCCCGCGAGGGGATCGAGGCGGCGGCCACCAAGCTCGCCGAGTCCAGCCAGAAGATGGGCGCCGCGATGTACGCCGCCGGCGAGGCGGACGCCTCCGCCCCCGGCGCGGACGACGCGTCCACCGGTGGCGGGGACGCCGACGAGGACGTCGTGGACGCCGAGATCGTGGACGACGAGGGTGAGCAGAAGTGACCGACACCCCCCACGCCGGAGAGGACCAGGTTCCCGACCGGGGCCCGATCCACGCCGACGCTGAGGACCGGGGGGCGCAGGAGACTGCGGCCCCCGGCCCGGAGGGCGGCGGAGCCGCGGACCCGGTCGCAGGCGCGCCGTACGAGACACCGGAGGAGACGGCACAGCGGGTCAAGGAGCTGACCACCGACCTCCAGCGGCTGCAGGCCGAGTACGTCAACTACAAGCGGCGCGTCGAGCGTGACCGGGAGCTCGTCCTCCAGAACGCGAAGTACTCGATCCTCTCCGCCCTGCTGCCGGTGCTCGACGACATCGACCGGGCGCGCGAGCACGAGGAGCTCGAGGGCGGGTTCAAGGCGATCGCCGAGTCGCTCGAACGGATCGTGTCCGGAGAGGGGCTCGTGAAGTTCGGCGCCTCGGGCGACCCGTTCGATCCGCGGCACCACGAGGCGCTCATGCACTCGCTGTCGCCGCACGTCACCACGACGACCTGCGACAAGGTCGTGCAGGCCGGCTACCAGCTCGGCGACCGGGTCGTCCGGCCGGCGCTGGTGACGGTCGTCGACCCCGACCCGCAGGCCGACGAGCAGGCGCACGTGGAGCCGGCCCCGGCGCCGGACGTCGCGACGGCGGACGAACAGGGCTGACCACCACGGAACGCAAGGGGCAAGGAGGTGCACGCGGATGACCAACACGGACTGGGCGACCAAGGACTTCTACAAGGTCCTGGGCGTCTCCAAGGACGCGTCGGGGGCCGAGATCAAGAAGGCCTACCGGAAGCTCGCGCGTGCGAACCACCCGGACTCCAAACCTGGCGACAAGGTGGCGGAGGAGCGGTTCAAGGAGGTCGCCGAGGCGTACGACGTCCTCGGTGACGAGGAGAAGCGCAAGAAGTACGACGAGATGCGCACGCTCTTCGCCGGCGGCGGCTACGGGCCGTTCACCGGGGGCGGCGCCCCTGGCGGCACCACGACGTTCGACCTCGGCGACCTCTTCGGAGGTGCCGGGACGGGCAGCGGCGCCGGTGGTGGTGGGCTCGGTGACCTCTTCGGCGGCATGTTCGGCGGCGGTGCGGGCAGTGGCACGCGCCGCCGTTCGACCGCCGGCCGTCGCGGCAGCGACATCGAGACGACCGCGACGATCGGCTTCACCGATGCGGTCGAGGGTGTGACCGTCTCGCTACGGCTCGCCTCCGAGGCGCCGTGCCCGGAGTGCCGTGGCACCGGCGCCCGCGCCGGCTCCATGCCCCGCGTCTGCCCCGAGTGCGACGGCGTCGGCATGCGTGCGGCCTCGGTGGGCGGCGCGTTCACGATGAACGAGACCTGCCCCTCGTGCCGAGGCCGCGGGATGGTCGTCGACGACCCGTGCCCGGCCTGCCGCGGCTCCGGTCGCGGCCTCTCCGACCGGGTGATCCAGGCGCGGATCCCCGCCGGAGTCAAGGACGGCCAGCGGATCAGGATCAAGGGCAAGGGCGCCGCCGGGGAGCACGGCGGGCCGCCGGGCGACCTCTTCGTCGTGGTCAACGTGACGCCGCACCCGCTCTTCGGGCGGTCCGGCGACAACCTCACGATCAAGGTGCCGGTCGGCTTCGACGAGGCCGCGCTGGGGGCCGACATCAAGGTGCCGACGCTGCTCGGGCCGCCGGTCACCGTGAAGATCCCCGCGGGCACTCCCAACGGCCGGAGCTTCCGGGTCCGCGGGCGCGGTGCCCCTCGCAAGGACGGCACCAAGGGAGACCTCCTGGTGACCGTCGACGTGCAGGTGCCGGCCACCCTCTCCGAGGACGCCCGCCACGCCGTCGAGGCCTACCGTGCGGCCGCCGCCGGCGCCGACCTGCGCAGCCGGCTCTTCGACGCCGGGGGCGCCCGATGAGTCCGTCCGAGCCCCGGCGCCGGGGTGGCAGCACCGGGCTGCCCGGCCCCGAGGCCCCCGTCTACGTCATCTCGGTCGCCGCGGAGCTCACCGGGCTCCACCCGCAGACGCTGCGGGCCTACGACCGGATGGGGCTCGTCTCCCCCGGCCGGACCGGCGGCGGTGGCCGCCGCTACTCCTGGCGCGACATCGAGCTGCTCCGCGAGGTGGCCGAGCTCACCGCCTCGGGGATCGGCCTCGAAGGGGTCCGTCGGATCCTCGACCTGGAGAACCACGTCGCCGCCCTCCAGCACCGTGCCCAGGAGCTCGAGCGCCAGCTCGCGACCGCCGAGTACGCCCTCGCCGTCTCCCTGGCCGACCGGGGCAGCGTGCGCAACCTGCCCGCCGTGCGCAGCTCGGCTGCTGCGCAATCCGTCGTGATGTGGGGCCGACGCCACGGGAACCGTAGCGGCGACGCGTGACATTGGTCCCGGATTGTCGGCTAAACTCGCGGAACGGCCTAGGGGTGGGCTGTCCGCCTCAGAAGGGTCGGAGACTGCTGGGAGCGCAACCGTGACCGTCGTGCTTGCTGAGGATGACGTCGACATCCGTGACCTGGTCCAGATCGTGCTTGAGCAGCTGGACCTCCAGGTGACCGCTGTCGGCACCGGCCAGGACGCGCTCGCAGCGTGCCAGGAGGAGACCCCCCGGCTCGTGCTCCTCGACATCACCATGCCGGGGATGAACGGCCTCGAGGTCTGCCGCGCGATCCGCGCGGACGAGAACCTCCACGACCTGCCGGTGATCCTGATGACCGCTCGGGCGCAGGCGAGCGACGTCGCCGCCGGCATCGAGGCGGGCGCGGACACCTACATCATCAAGCCGTTCGGCCCGATCGAGCTGCGTGAGCACGTCGAGGCGCTGCTGGAGCGCAAGCCCTCCGGCTGACCCTCCGGGTCAGTCCGCATGGAGCAGCGGCAGCCGCACCTCGAACGTGCTGCCGACCCCGAGCTGCGAGGTGACGTCGATCCGTCCCTCGTGGGCGGCGATGATCGAGCCGGCGATGGAGAGGCCGAGACCGGCGCCCTGGGTCGCCCTCGAGTGGGCGTCGGCGCCGCGGAAGAACTGGTCGAAGAGGTGGGCCTGGTCCTCCAGGCTGATGCCGACGCCGGTGTCGGAGACCCGGAACACCGCCTCGCCGCCCTCGTGGTCGAGCCGCACCTTGATGGTGTCGCCGGCGTGGCTGAACTTGATGGCGTTGCCCAGCAGGTTCGCGAAGACCCGCTCGAGCTTCTCGGCGTCACCGAGGACCTTGAGCTCCTCGTCACCGAGCTCGTGCTCGAGGGTGAGGTAGCTGGGCGTGAGCTGCGGCTGCACCGAGGCCAGCGCCCGCTGCACGCAGTCGCACAGGTCCGTCACCGCCATGGAGTACCGGAACTCGCCGAGCCGCACCTGCGACATCGTGAGGATGTCGTCGACGAGCCCCATGAGCCGGCGGCCGTTGCGCTCGATCCGGCCGATGATCTGGTGGTGCATCGCCGGCAGCGCGCCGGTCTCGTCGGAGAGGAGGAGCTCGGAGTACCCGATGATGCTCGTGGTCGGGGTCCGCAGCTCGTGGCTGACCGTGGCCATGAAGTCGTTCTTCGCCACGTCGACCTGCGCGAGCCGCTCGACGAGCTGCTTCTCGCTCTCGAGCGCCGCCTCGACCATCGCCTCGTGACGCCGCCGCTCGGTGACGTCGTCGGCGACGCCGAGGTACCCGACCGGCTCGCCGCTGTCGCCGAGCCGCCGGCTGATCGCCACGGAGATCGTCCGCACCTCGCCGTCCTCCCGCACGAACTCCCAGTCGGAGGTGAAGTTGCCGCTCTCGCCGGTGAGGAACGGCGCGATGAGTGCCTCCAGTGCGACCGGGTCGGGCTCCTGGCCCGGGGCGATCCGGAGCTGGAGCTGCCCGGCGTCCCCTCGGACCAGCGCGAGGGACGCCTTGTCGACGACGTCGTCGGCGCGGTGGCCGGTGAGCTTCTCGGCGCCGATGTTGAAGAACTCGATGCGACCGGTGGGCGAGGTGCCGAGGATCGCCGTGCCGGTGGTGGCGGCCAGGATGCTGCTCATCGACGAGTAGTTCTGGCGCAGCCGGAGCAGCGTGCGCTCGTGCTCGGCGATGACGATCATGAGGGGGATGACGACCAGGGCTGCGCAGAGCAGTCCGGCGCTGTAGAGCGTCCCGATGACCTCCGGTTCCAGTCCGTGGATCTCGCCGTCCGTCGCGTAGGGGCCGGCGCCCACCGTCGTGAGGGTGGCGGTGAGCGCGGCGTAGACGACCAGCTGCAGTGCCATCGCCTGGGGACGGAGGCGCGCCGCCCCCCAGAGCAGCAGGGGGAACGTGAGGATGGTGAGCTGCAGGTCCTGTCTAGGGAGGTAGACCGCCAGCACGGTCGCGAACAGCAACGACCACTGGAGCGCCGCCTCGATTCGGCCCGCGCGGACGTTCACCGGCCGTGGCACCTGCATCCCGAGCAGCGCGATGATGAGGATCGCCGAAGCGTGGGAGGTGAACGCGGCCCGGGCGACCGTCCACAGATCTCCGTCGCCGAGCTGGCTCACGGCCAGCGCGACCAGGAAGGCGCCCACAGCAGAGCCGGCGATCGTGGCTGCCACCAGCTTGGCGAAGTCCTGGAGGGTCCTCAGCCGAGGAAAGGCGCGCCCCGCCGTCAGCACCGCGACGACGATCGCGGGTTCGACCACGTTGGACACGCCGAGCCCCAAGGCGACGTCGGCGGGACGCCCGCCGAGCATCATCGCGGCGACCGCGACAGGGAAGTTCACCGCCAGCACGGCAGGGCGCCACCGTGGCTCGGTCAGGCAGAGGGCGAGCACCGCGATGCCGGCGTTCGGCCAGTACGGCGACAGCGTGTGGCCGGCCGCGGCGTAGGAGACAGCCGCCCAGCCGAGGAGCAGCTCCAGGAGGAGCAGCCCGGCCACGACGCGCACCCGCGCCGGCCCGCTCAGCGTGAGCGGCCGCGCGGTGACAGGCGGTGACATCGTCGTCAAGGTGGGCTTCCGAGATTGCGGGCGGACGTTGAGGCTCACGCTAGCCGGATCGGGCGGCGGGCGGGCGGTTGTGACGAAAATGTAAAGTTGAGCGGAACAGACTCAACTCTGTCCGCGTTGTCCTACATGGAGCACCAGCTACACCACACCTTGACCACGGAGGAACGCTCGTCCATGGAGATCTCGAAGTTCACCACCCGCACCCAGGAGGCGATCGCCGGGGCGATCCAGGCCGCCACCGGGGCGGGTCACACCCAGCTCGAGGGGGTCCACCTCCTCGACGCGCTGCTCGGCCAGTCCGACACGCTGGTCCGGCCGCTCCTCGAGGCGGCCGGGGTGGCCGTCGACGCACTCGCCGCCGCCGTGCGGGCGGAGATCGGCCGGCTGCCGGCCGCGACCGGCTCGACGGTCGCTGCGCCGTCGTACTCCCGCAGTGCGATCCAGGCGCTGACCGAGTCGCAGAACATCGCCACCGAGATGAAGGACGACTTCACCTCCGGCGAGCACCTGCTGATCGCGCTCGCCACCGTCGAGTCCGCGGCCCGCCGGGTGCTCGACGAGCACAAGGCGAGCGCCGAGGCCCTGCGCGGCGCGCTGCCGCAGGTCCGCAAGCAGCGCATCACCAGCCAGGACCCCGAGGCGACGTTCGAGGCCCTCGAGAAGTACGCCGTCGACCTCACCGCTCGCGCCAACGAGGGAAGGATCGACCCGGTGATCGGCCGCGACGAGGAGATCCGCCGCGTCGTGCAGGTGCTGTCGCGGCGCACCAAGAACAACCCCGTGCTCATCGGCGACCCGGGCGTCGGCAAGACCGCCGTCGTCGAGGGGCTCGCCCAGCGGATCGTCGACGGCGACGTCCCCGACTCCCTCAAGGGGCGGCGGCTGCTCAGCCTCGACCTCGGCGCGATGGTCGCCGGCGCGAAGTACCGCGGTGAGTTCGAGGAGCGGCTCAAGGCGGTCCTCACCGAGATCAAGGAGGCCGAGGGCCAGGTCATCACCTTCATCGACGAGCTGCACACGGTCGTGGGGGCCGGCGCGGGAGGCGACTCCGCGATGGACGCGGGGAACATGCTCAAGCCGATGCTGGCCCGCGGAGAGCTCCGGATGATCGGTGCGACCACGCTCGACGAGTACCGCGAGCGGATCGAGAAGGACCCCGCGCTCGAGCGGCGGTTCCAGCAGGTCTTCGTGGGCGAGCCGTCGGTCGAGGACACGATCGCGATCCTGCGCGGCCTCCAGGAGAAGTACGAGGCGCACCACGGGGTGAAGATCACCGACGCCGCGCTCGTCGCCGCCGCGATGCTCTCCGACCGCTACATCACCGGGCGCAACCTGCCCGACAAGGCGATCGACCTCGTCGACGAGGCCGGTTCCCGGCTGCGGATGGAGATCGAGTCGTCCCCGGTCGAGATCGACCAGCTGCGGCGGTCGGTCGACCGGATGAAGATGGAGGAGCTCGCCCTCGCACGGGAGAGCGACCAGGGGTCCCTCGACCGGCTGGAGAGGCTCCGCGCCGACCTCGCCGACCGTGAGGAGGAGCTGCGCGCGCTCGAGGCCCGCTGGGACCGCGAGAAGGCCGGGCTCGAGGGGGCGGGTGCGCTGCGCCGCAAGCTCGAGCAGCTCAGGGTCGAGGCGGACCGGTTCCAGCGGGAGGGCGACCTCACCCAGGCGAGCGAGATCCTGTACGGCCGGATCCCCGAGCTCGAGAAGGAGATCCACGCGGCCGAGACGCCGTCGCAGGAGGAGCCGATGGTCGGCGAGGAGGTCGGCCCGGAAGAGATCGCGCACGTCGTCGAGGCGTGGACCGGGATCCCCACCGGCCGGCTCCTCGAGGGCGAGACCGCCAAGCTCTTGAAGATGGAGGAGGTCATCGGCGAGCGGCTGATCGGCCAGCGCTCCGCGGTGGCAGCCGTCTCCGACGCCGTGCGCCGCTCCCGGGCCGGCATCTCCGACCCGAACCGGCCCACCGGCTCCTTCCTCTTCCTCGGCCCGACCGGCGTCGGGAAGACCGAGCTGGCGAAGTCGCTCGCCGACTTCCTCTTCGACGACGAGCGCGCCATCGTCCGGGTCGACATGAGTGAGTACTCCGAGAAGCACTCCGTCGCCCGGCTGGTCGGCGCGCCTCCCGGCTATGTGGGTTACGAGCAGGGCGGCCAGCTCACCGAGGCGGTTCGCCGCCGGCCGTACTCCGTCGTACTCCTGGACGAGGTGGAGAAGGCGCACCCCGAGGTCTTCGACATCCTGCTCCAGGTCCTCGACGACGGACGGCTCACGGACGGCCAGGGTCGGACGGTCGACTTCCGCAACGTCGTGCTCATCCTCACCTCGAACCTCGGCTCGACGTTCCTCGTCGACCCCGCGCTCGACCAGGAGAAGAAGCACGAGGCGGTGATGAACGTCGTGCGGGCCCACTTCAAGCCGGAGTTCCTCAACCGGCTCGACGAGGTCGTCATGTTCGACGCGCTCGGCACCGAGGAGCTCAGCCACATCGTCGACCTGCAGGTCCAGTCGCTCGCCCGGCGGCTCGCGGTGCGCCGGATCACGCTCGACGTGACGCCGGCCGCGAAGGAGTGGCTGACGCTCACCGGCTACGACCCGGCGTACGGCGCCCGGCCGCTGCGCCGCCTCGTGCAGAGCGCGATCGGTGACCAGCTGGCCCGGATGCTGCTCGCAGGGGAGGTCCTCGACGGCAGCACCGTGCAGGTGGACGCCGACGGGACGTCCGACACCCTTCGGCTCTCGGTGGTCGACGCTGCGTGATGCAATGGGGAGCATGAGCGAGCAGAAGGCGCCCCCGCGCCCCAGGCAGGTCACGATGGCCGGCGTCATGTCGGTCGTGGGGAGCCTCCTGCTCGTCATCAGCCTCTTCGACACCCTCGGCCGGCTCCGCACGCCGGAGACCCGGGAGTCGGTCGCCGACTTCCTCGCCACCCCGCCCGGCAGCGGGTTGGGGATCGACGTGGCCCAGGCGGTCGACCTGATGCGGGTGCTGGCCCTGGCCAGCGGTGCGCTCGCCGCGATGGCACTCGTCTTCGCGGTGTTCGTGCTCCAGCGCCACGTCCCCGCTCGGATCGGTTTCACGGTCGTCGCCGCGCTGCTGCTGCTCACGGTGCCGGTCGCCGGGTTGATGCCGCTGCTGCTGGCGTTCGCCGCCCTCCTCATGTGGTCGCAGCCGGCCCGGGACTGGTACGCCGGCCGCACCCCCACCGAGCGGCCCGCCCCGCTTCGGGCGGAGGGGCAGCCGGACCGGCAGCCGGATCGGCAGCCTGATGGGCAGCCGGGTGGCTGGCCACCGTCGTCGCAGCCCCCCGAGCCGCCGCCGTTCCAGCAGCCGCCGGCGGAGCCCGGTGCCTGGCAGCAGCCGCGCCCCGAGCCGGGGGGCTGGCAGCAGCCGCAGCCTTTCCCACAGCCGTACGCCGGCTACCCGGCCTACGGCCACCAGACGGCTGCGCGCGACCCGGAGAAGCGGCCGGCGTCGGTCACCATCGCCGCCGTGCTGACCTGGATCGGTGCCGGGGCGACCGCGGCCTCGATGGCGCTCCTCGGGGTGGTGCTCGCCGCAGGCGGGGACGCCTTCATCGAGCAGTTCGACGAGGCGGCCGCCGGGAGCAGCGTGACCCTCTCCTCCGACGAGGTGCTCGCCGTCGGCTGGGGGATCACGGGGTTCTTCCTCATCTGGTCGCTCGTGGCAGCGGTGCTCGCCGCGTTCGCGTTCCGCCGGAGCAACCCGGCCCGGATCGCGCTCGTCGCCTCCGCGGCCATGACGGCGCTGCTGAGCCTCCTCCTGGTGCTCAGCGGGATCTCGCTGGTGACCCTGGTGCTCTCGGTGGCGACCGTGATCCTGCTCTTCACCGGCGGCGCCAACGACTGGTACGCCCGGCGAGGCCAGGGCTACCCGGGACACCCGAGCCAGCACCGGTGGCCCCCGCCGCCGCAGGACCAGTGGAACCAGCCACAGCAGCCTCAACAGCCACCCCAGGAGCCACCGGGTCGCGACAAGCCCTGGTGACGGTGCTCTCCGACGAAAAGCTCCGATTCCGGTCCAGGAACGGAGCTTTGCGTCTGAGAACGCCGACGGTCAGGCGGTGAGGTCGGCCTTCCCGAGCCGCTCGAGCGCCTCCTCGAGCACGGCGGTCTCCTTGCAGAACGCCCAACGCACCAGGTGCCGGCCGGCCTCCACGTCGTCGTAGAACGACTGCACGGGGATCGCCACCACGCCGGCCCGCCCCGGCAGCTCCTCGCAGAACGCCATCCCGTCCTCCCACCCGAGCCGGCTGACGTCGCTGACCGTGAAGTAGGTGCCTTCCGGGACCACCGGGTCGAGCCCCAGCTCGGCCAGCCCCGCGCAGAGCAGGTCCCGCTTCCCTTCGAGCTCGGCGGCCAGCCCCGCGACGTACCCCTGCTCGTGGTCGAGCGCATGGGCGACCGCCGGCTGCAGTGGTGCGGCGTTGGTGAAGGTGAGCCACTGCTTGGCGGAGAGGACCGCTCCGACCAGCTCGGGGGAGCCGGTGGCCCAGCCGACCTTCCAGCCCGTGAACGAGAACGTCTTGCCCGCGCTGGAGATCGACACCGTCCGGTCGGCCATCCCGGGCAGCGAGGCCAGAGGGACGTGCCGCCGGCCGTCGTACAACAGGTGCTCGTAGACCTCGTCCACGACGACCACCACGTCGTGGCGGACGGCGACCTCGGCGACGGCCGCCCGCTCGGTCTCGTCGAGGACCGCCCCGGTCGGGTTGTGCGGGGTGTTGACCAGGAGCAGCTTCGTCCGGTCGGTCACGGTCGAGCGGAGCGCGTCGAGGTCGAGCCGGAACCCGCGGTCGGTACGGCGGAGCCCGACCGGGCGTCGGACGCCGCCGGCCATCTCGATCGTCGCGAGGTAGGAGTCGTAGTAGGGCTCGGTGACGGCCACCTCGTCGCCGGGGTCGACGAGCCCGAGGACCGCCGCCGCGATCGCCTCGGTGGCGCCGGCGGTGACGACGACCTGGGTGTCGGGGTCGAGGTCGGTGCCGTACTCCCGCTGCTGGTGGCGGGCGACCGCCTCCCGCAGCTCGGGCACGCCGGGGCCGGGGGCGTACTGGTTGCGACCGCCGCGCAGCGCGTCGACCGCGACCTCGACCACCGAGTCCGGGCCGTCCCGGTCCGGGAACCCCTGACCCAGGTTGAGCGCGCCGGTTCGGGTCGCGAGCGCCGACATCGTCGTGAAGATCGTCGGCGGGATGTGGTGGAGTCGAGTCGCCAGGCGGTCACCCATGCCGCGACGGTACCCCGTTCATGGAGCCGGGCAGGCTCAGTAGTCTTCGGCCCATGAGCGCTCCCGACACCGCCGACCTCATCGAGCAGGTCAGGGGGAAGGCGGTCGTCCACGGCCGGGTGACGCTGGCCTCGGGCAAGGAGGCCGACTACTACGTCGACATGCGCCGGATCACCCTCGACGGCGCCGCCGCCCCGCTCGTGGGGCGGGTGATGCTCGCGCTCACCGAGGGGTTGGAGTACGACGCGGTGGGCGGGCTGACCCTCGGCGCGGACCCGGTCGCCGCCGCGATGCTCCACGCCGCCGCCGCGCAGGGCCGGGTCCTCGACGCGTTCGTCGTACGCAAGGAGGGGAAGGCACACGGCCTCCAGCGCCGGATCGAGGGTGCCCCGGTCGAGGGGCGCCGGGTCCTCGTCGTCGAGGACACCAGCACGACGGGCGGCTCGGCGCTCACGGCGGTGGCGGCCCTGCGGGAGGCCGGCGCCGAGGTGGTCGCGGTCGCCGTTGTCGTGGACCGGGACACCGGCGCCGCCCAGCGGGTCGAGGACGAGGGGCTCCCGTACCTGTTTGCGATCGGCAAGGCCGAGCTCGGCCTCACCTGACCCCCCAACACGTTGAACCGCCCCTCACGCTGCGTTGAACCGCCCTTCGTGCGGGTGACCAACAGCACGAGGGGCGGTTCGACCCCGCACGAAGGGCGGCTCGACACGGCGCCGGTCGAGGAGGTCGACGGCCGCCAACCCGACGAACGGGATGGCCAGGCAGCACAGGTAGACACCGATGACCGCCCCCCCGATGTAGACGACCTCGAACCCGCCGAAGAGCCCCGCCGCCGCGAGGTCGGTCGCGGCGATGCCGGTCGTGGGGATGCACATCGCCACCCCGCCGACCACGAGCAGGGTCGAGCGGCCGCGGCGGCGGGTGAGTGCGGCGAGCATCGCGCCCGGCAGCGCGAAGACGGCGAAGACCACCATGATCGCGACGGTGCCGGCGACGCTGAACGCTCCTTCCTCCTCCGCGGCGACCACCATCAGCCGCATGAGGAGCCGCGCAACCCCGCCGCACACCACCCCCACGGCGAGCGCCGCCGCGGCACCGACCATGAGCCTCTTGACGATCCGGACCATCCTGACCACCTCCTGCCCTCCCTGTCGCAGGAGAGGGGCAGAACGGTTCAGCTCAGGTCGTCGACGATCTCCTCGGACGTACGGCGCACCTCGCGCCGGTGCTTCCACCACTCGAAGGCCATCGGGAGCACCGAGACCGCGACGATCAGGAGCACCGCCAGCTCCAGGTGGTCGCTGAGCGCCGGCACCGCTTCGCCGAGGAAGTACCCGATCAACGTGAGGCCGGTGGCCCAGAGCACGGCGCCGACGAACGACCAGCCGAAGAACCGGCGCCGGTCCATCGCCCCGGCTCCGGCGATCACCGTGATGAACGTCCGGACGATCGGCACGAACCGGCCGAGCACCAGGGCCTTGTTCCCGTACTTCTCGAAGAAGTCGTGGGTCTTGGTGAAGTTGGCCGTGTTGAGGAACCTGCCCTCGCGATGGAAGAGCGGCGGGCCGATCTTCCGCCCGATCTCGTACCCCGCGACGTTGCCGGCGAAGGCGGCGGCGCTGAGGATCACGCACGCCACGGCGATGTTGACGTCGAGCGACCCGGTGCTGACGAACAGTCCCACGGCGAACAGCAGCGAGTCCCCGGGGAGGATCGGGAAGAGCAAGCCGCACTCGACGAAGACGATCGCCACCGCCGCCCAGAACATCTGCTGGTCGAACCGAGCAAGCCACCACTCGGGGTCCATCCAGTCCAGCCCGAGCAGGAGCGGCGTCAAGAGGTCCACGTCGAAACCCTAACCGGGGAGCCGACTAGCCTGACGCGGGTGAGCCAGGACGAGCGGCCGGGCGAGGCCGAGCGGCGTGCGCCGTACGACCCGATGCCGCACGGCCCACCGGAGGTCGGCGTCGGGCCGTGGGTCGGGCCGTGGCCCGAGGGCGAGCAGTACGACGCGGCGCTGCTCGCCGACGGCGACCGGCGCAACGTGGTGGACCGTTACCGGTACTGGACGGTGGAGGCGATCGTCGCCGACCTCGACGAGCGGCGCCACGACTTCCACGTCGCCATCGAGAACTGGCAGCACGACTTCAACATCGGCACGATCGTCCGCACGGCGAACGCGTTCCTCGCCAGGGAGGTGCACATCGTCGGCCGGCGCCGGTGGAACCGGCGGGGGGCGATGGTGACCGACCGCTACCAGCACGTCCGTCACCACGAGACCGTCGCCGGGCTTGCCGAGGAGATGCGGGCGGGGGCGGTCCCGGTGCTGGGGATCGACAACCTCCCCGGCTCGCGGCCGCTGGAGACCGTGGAGCTGCCCCGGCGGGTCTGCCTGCTCTTCGGGCAGGAGGGGCCGGGGCTCTCCGAGGAGGCGCGCGCGCACTGCGACGGCACCTTCTCGATCGCGCAGTTCGGCTCGACGAGGTCGATCAACGCCTCGGCGGCCGCCGCGATCGCCATGCACGCCTGGGTCCGCCGGCACGCCCTGGTCGAGGACGCGTGGCGGGGTGGGGAGAGCTAGGCGACGTTGTAGCGGTCGGCGAGGTCGGTGTAGCGCTTGCGCGAGGCCTCGAGGAGCTCGTCGTACCCGTGCGGCGCCATGCCGAGGTCGGCGAACACCTGCGCATGGGTCTCGGCGATGTTGCCCAGCGGCGAGCAGGCGACCGGCGGGCCGTTCTCGTCGACCGAGTCCACGTCCGCGATGACGTCCGGCACCATGGCGTGCGCCAGGGCCACCGCGGCGCTCCCCGCTGACTGGTGGGGACCGGTGTGGTGGTGGTGGATGATCGCGTCGACGATCGTGTGAGGCAGCTTCCACGCCTGGGCGACGAGGCCGCCGATGTCGGCGTGGTTGATGCCGAAGACCTTCGTCTCGGCGGCGAGCAGCCCCAGGTTGTCGGCGGCAGCGGCCTGCGCCAGCATGTTGAGGACGCGGGGGCCGAAGTGCTGGGCGAGGACGACCTTGCCGAAGTCGTGGAGGAGCGCCGCGGTCGGCGCCTCCGCTGGGACGTCGACGGTGGCGCGGGAGCGGATCACCTCGGCGGCGAGCGAGGCGGCGACGGACTGCTTCCACAGCTGTCCCTCGGCGAGGCCGTACGCCGGGATGGGCTGGTTGAGCCGGCGGGAGACGTTGGTGGCGAGGGCGAGCGAGAGCAGCGAGCCGCTCCCCATCCACATCGCCGCGTCGCGGACGGTCTTGATCTGCATCCGGGCACCGAGCGCGGCCGAGTTGGCACGGCGCAGCAGGGTGGCGGTGAGGGCCTGGTCGAAGGAGACGACCTCGACGATCTCGCGGATGTCGTGGTCGGGGTTGCTGACGATGCTCGCCAGCCGGGTCACCGTGGTCGGCAGCGCCCCCAACCCCTCCGCGGAGGAAAGCAGGTCCTTGTGGTCGATGACCGAAGCCTGGCCGTTCAACGTGTGTTCCTCCTCGCGGGGTGGGACTGCCGCTTCCCACCGGTCGAGCATTCACATCGGCAGGACGTTGGTCCTGCTGAGGGATTCCGTGGATTTCGTGGAGTGGCTGCCGACCGTCCCGACGGACGGGTTCGCGGTCGTGCGAGCCACCTCTCTAGAGTGGACCCGACCGGCCTTCCCGGTCCCAGGAACGCCCGAATATTTGCTTTCCGAACGACGCCGAGCCGAGGAGAACGTCATGCCCATCGCCACTCCCGAGAGCTACGCCGAGATGCTCGACAAGGCGAAGCGCGAGTCCTTCGCCTTCCCTGCGATCAACGTCTCGTCGTCGCAGACCCTCAACGCGGCGCTGGCCGGGTTCGCCGAGGCCGAGAGCGACGGCATCATCCAGGTCTCCACCGGCGGGGCGGAGTACCTCTCCGGCCCCACCGTCAAGGACATGGTGTCCGGCTCGCTGGCGTTCGCCGCCTACGCCGCCGAGGTCGCCAAGAAGTACCCGGTCAACATCGCGCTCCACACCGACCACTGCCCGAAGGACAAGCTCGACGGGTTCGTCCGCCCGCTGGTCGCGGCGTCGGCCGAGCGCGTGAAGAACGGCCAGGAGCCGCTCTTCCAGTCGCACATGTGGGACGGCTCCGCCGTACCCCTGGAGGAGAACCTCGAGATCGCCGCCGAGCTCCTCGAGCGGTGCGCCGAGGCCCGGATCATCCTCGAGATCGAGGTAGGCGTCGTCGGCGGCGAGGAGGACGGCGTGGTCGGGGCGATGGACGACAAGCTCTACACCACCCCGGGGGACGCGCTCGCGACCGTCAAGGCGCTGGGCACCGGTGAGAAGGGGCGCTACATGACCGCGCTGACCTTCGGGAACGTCCACGGCGTCTACAAGCCGGGCAACGTGAAGCTCCGCCCCGAGATCCTCAAGCAGGCCCAGGAGGCCGTGGTCTCCGAGCTCGGGCTGGCGGACGGGGAGCGCCCGTTCGACCTCGTCTTCCACGGCGGTTCCGGCTCGCTCGCCGAGGAGATCGCCGCGGCGGTCGACTACGGCGTCGTGAAGATGAACGTCGACACCGACACCCAGTACGCCTTCACCCGGCCCGTCGCCGGCCACATGTTCTCCCACTACGACGGCGTGCTGAAGATCGACGGCGAGGTCGGGAACAAGAAGGCCTACGACCCCCGGGCCTGGGGCAAGGCCGCCGAGGCCGGCATGGCAGCCAGGGTCGTCGAGGCCTGCACGCACCTGCGCTCCACCGGCCAGAAGCTCTGATCGCGATGCAGGACCTGCTGGCCGGACCGCCGCCGACCCGGCTCCCCGAGGATCCAGCGGCCGCCGAGCTCGCCGCGGGGACGCCGACGGGCGAGGTGGTGCGGAGCCACCCCGAGTCGCCGGTCGCCTGGGCGACGCTCGCCGAGGAGGCGCGGAGCGCGGGGGCGGACGACCTGACCGTCTACGCCTACGCGCGGGTGGGGTACCACCGCTCGCTCGACCTGCTGCGCCGCAACGGCTGGAAGGGCCACGGGCCGGTTCCCTGGGAGCACGAGCCGAACCGCGGGTTCCTCCGGACGCTCGCGACGCTCTCCCAGGCCGCCGCCGCGATCGGCGAGAGCGGCGAGGCCGAGCGGTGCGCCACCTTCCTGCGTGACTCGAGCCAGCAGGCGTACGACGCCCTCCTCGGCGGCTGAGCTCGCCCGGCGGACGGCTCAGCTGCGGTCCGGAACCTCCGGGAGGAACATGTCCACAGCGCCCGGGACGACCCGCCAGGTGCGCCGCCGGTGCGGACCGGAGAGCTCGCCGTCGCTGGTCAACCAGAAGTCGCCGCCCTCGACGGTGACCTGCTGGCCGCGCACCCGGCTCACCTCCTTCATGAGGTAGTGGGAGCCGCCCTTGAGCCGTGCCAGGTAGACCAGGCGACTCAACGGCCCGATCGTCTTGGACACGATGACGAGGAGGTGGCCGCTCGTGGTGTCCGCGCCCGGGATCAGCTCGGTGCCGCCGCCGACCGCCGGGCCGTTGCCGATCGCCACCTGGGCGACGCGGCCACCGGGCATGAGGTCCTCCCCGTCGACGGTCACGTTGACCCGGATGAAGTCAGGCTTGAGCCCCGCGCCGATCGCGCCCACCAGGTAGCCGAACCGACCGAGCCGCGCCTTCCACTTCGACGCCGCCCGGCTCGCCTGGGCGCCGACGCCGAGGTGGACGTTGTTGACGATGACGACGTCGTCGTCGGCGACCAGCAGGTCGGTCGGGCGGGTGTGGCCGGCCGCGATCACCTCGGCGGCCTCGCACGGGTCGAGCGGGACCCCGACCCCGCGGGCGAAGTCGTTCCCGGTCCCGAGCGGCAGCAGCCCGAGCCGGACCGACCCCAGCCTGCCCAGCCGGTGCAGGGCGTTGGCGACCGCGTGGAGGCTGCCGTCACCCCCCGCCACGACGACCGTTCCCGCCGCGCCCAGGACGTCGTCCAGCTCGGAGGGCCTGCTGGTCTCGCGAACCTCCACCGCGAAGACCCGGCGCAGCACGCCCAGCGCCGCGTCCATCGCCTCCTGCTCATGGGTTCCGGCGTTGGCGTTGGCGACGACCAGGATCTGTTCCACAGCCGGGACAGTACCTGCGCCAGTGGTAGCGTTTCACCGCAAGAGCCCCGGGACGCTGTTGCGCACCCGGGGCCTTCGTCTGTGTGAGGAGAGGTCAGATGACCGCCATCGTCGTGCTCGGCGCCCAGTGGGGTGACGAGGGCAAAGGCAAGGCCACCGACCAGCTCGGGTCCGGTCCCGAAGGCGGGATCGACTACTGCGTCCGCTACCAGGGCGGCAACAACGCCGGCCACACGATCGTGATCAACGGCGAGAAGTTCGCGACCCACCTGCTCCCGAGCGGGGTCCTCACGCCGGGTGTCACCCCGGTGATCGCCAACGGGGTCGTCATGGACGCCCGGGTCCTCTTCACCGAGGTGGACGGCCTCGAGGCCCGCGGGGTCGACACCTCACGGCTCGTCGTCTCGGGCAGCACCCACCTGATCACGTCGTACCACACCGCGATCGACAAGGTGACCGAGCGGTTCCTCGGCAAGAACCAGATCGGCACGACCGGCCGCGGGATCGGGCCGGCCTACGCGGACAAGATCAACCGGATCGGCGTCCGCGTCGCCGACGTCTTCGACGAGAAGATCCTGCGCGCCAAGGTCGAGGCCGCGCTGGAGACCAAGAACCACCTGCTGGTGAAGGTGTACAACCGGCGCGCGATCACGGTCGAGGAGATCCTCGACGAGATCGGGGAGTACGCCGACCGGCTCGCCCCGATGGTCACCGACACCTCGCTGCTCCTCAACCGCGCCCTCGACGACGGGCAGACCGTGCTCTTCGAGGGTGCCCAGGCGACCATGCTCGACGTCGACCACGGCACCTATCCGTTCGTCACCTCGAGCAACCCGATCTCGGGCGGGGTCGGCCCGGGTGCGGGGATCGGTCCCAAGCGGATCGACCGGATCATCGGGGTCGTCAAGGCCTACACCACCCGGGTCGGCTCGGGGCCGTTCCCGACCGAGCTGTTCGACGAGGACGGCGAGCAGCTGCGGCAGGTCGGCGCGGAGTTCGGCACGACGACCGGCCGCCCGCGGCGGTGCGGCTGGTACGACGCCGTCATCGCCCGGTACGCCGCCCGGGTCAACGGGCTGACCGAGTTCTTCCTGACCAAGCTCGACTGCCTCGGCGCTTGGGAGCAGATCCCGGTCTGCGTGGCCTACGAGGTCGACGGCCAGCGGCACGACGAGATGCCGATGACCCAGACCGACTTCCACCACGCCAAGCCGGTCTACGAGCTGCTGCCGGGGTGGAGGTCGGACATCTCCGGCTGCCGGACGTTCGAGGAGCTGCCGGCGAACGCGCGGAGCTACATCCGCCGGCTGGAAGAGCTGTCCGGGGCGCCGTTCTGGGGGGTCGGCGTCGGTCCCGGCCGCGAGCAGTCGATCACCCTCCGCTGACCCGAGTCGTCGGCTCCTCGGCCGCGTTCCACCCGGAGGACGCGACCGCTCGGCGGGATTCCACCCAGAAGACGCGACGACTCGGCGTGATGGGGGCGCACTAGGGTGAGGGACGTGAAGACGCTCGTCATCGGCACCGGCGGCCGGGAGCACGCGCTCGCGCTCGCCCTCTCGCGCGACCCGGACGTGACCGAGGTCCACGCCGCCCCGGGCAACCCGGGGATGGAGCCGGTCGCGACCCTCCACGACGTCGACCCGATGGACGGTGCGGCGGTCGCCGAGCTGGCCACGAGGCTCGGGGCGGACCTCGTCGTGGTCGGTCCCGAGGCGCCCCTGGTGGCCGGTGTCGCCGACGCCGTCCGAGAAGCGGGGATCGCCTGCTTCGGCCCCAGCGCCGAGGCGGCCCGCCTCGAGGGGTCGAAGGCCTTCGCCAAGGACGTGATGGCCGGGGCCGAGGTGCCCACGGCCATGGCCAGGGTCTGCGAGACCGAGGACGAAGCAGCCGACGCCCTCGACAGCTTCGGCCCGCCGTACGTCGTGAAGGACGACGGGCTCGCGGCCGGCAAGGGCGTCGTCGTGACCGAGGACCGGGAGGCCGCTCTCCAGCACGCGAAGAGCTGTGAGCGGGTCGTCATCGAGGAGTACCTCGACGGCCCGGAGGTCTCCCTCTTCGCGATCACCGACGGCGAGACCGTCTACCCCCTCGAGCCGGCGCAGGACTTCAAGCGCGCGCTGGACGGCGACGAGGGGCCGAACACCGGCGGCATGGGCGCCTACACGCCGCTGCCCTGGGCGCCGGAGGGGCTGGTCGAGGAGGTCCGGAGCCGGGTCCTGCAACCCACGGTCCGCGAGATGGCTCGCCGGGGGGCGCCGTTCCAGGGGCTGCTCTACGCGGGGCTCGCGCTCACCGGACGGGGCGTCAGGGTCGTCGAGTTCAACGCCCGCTTCGGGGATCCGGAGACCCAGGCCCTGCTGCAGCGGCTCGCCTCGCCGCTCGGCGTCCTGCTCAAGGCGGCCGCCGAGGGCCGGCTCGACGAGGTCGACCCGCCCCGCTGGAAGGGCGGCGCGGCCGTGACCGTCGTCATCGCAGCCGAGGGCTACCCGGACGCGCCGCGCAAGGGCGGCGAGATCACCGGCATCGAGGACGCCGAGGACCTCGAGGGCGTCGACGTCATCCACGCCGGGACCTCGCGGCATGACGGCCGGCTCGTCGCGAGCGGGGGCCGCGTCCTCGCGGTGACCGCGGTCGGGAACGACGTCGCGGACGCAAGGAGCCGCGCGTACGCCGGTGTGGAGCTGGTCCGGATCGACGGCGCCCACCACCGCACCGACATCGCCGCAGGAGTCTGAGTGTTCCCCAACGTCCTCGCCTCCCGGTACGCCGGTGCCGACCTGGTCGAGCTCTGGTCGCCCGAGCACAAGGTCGTCCTCGAGCGGCAGCTGTGGGTGGCTGTCCTGCGGGCCCAGAAGGACCTCGGGATCGACGTCCCGGACGGCGTCGTGGAGGCCTACGAGAAGGTCGTCGACCAGGTCGACCTCGAGAGCATCGCCGCGCGCGAGCGGGTCACCCGCCACGACGTCAAGGCCCGCATCGAGGAGTTCTGCGCGCTCGCGGGCCACGAGCACATCCACAAGGGGATGACCTCCCGCGACCTCACCGAGAACGTCGAGCAGCTCCAGGTCGTCTCGAGCCTCCGGCTCATCCGCACCAGAGCCATCGCCGCACTCGCCCGGCTGGCGAACCTCGCCGCCGAGCACGAGACGCTCGTCATGGCGGGTCGCTCGCACAACGTCGCAGCGCAGGCGACCACCCTCGGCAAGCGGTTCGCGACCGTCGCCGACGAGCTGCTCGTCGCGCTCGAGCGGCTCGACGAGCTCCTTGTCCGCTACCCGCTGCGCGGCATCAAGGGGCCGGTCGGCACCGCCCAGGACATGCTCGACCTCCTCGACGGCGACGCCGACCGGCTCGCCGAGCTGGAGCAGCGGATCGCCGCCCATCTCGGCTTCGACCGGCTCCTCACCAGCGTCGGCCAGGTCTACCCGCGATCGCTCGACTTCGACGTCGTCTCGGCGCTCGTCCAGCTCGTCGCCGGCCCGTCGAACCTCGCCACGACGATCCGGCTGATGGCCGGGATCGAGCTCGTCACCGAGGGTTTCAAGGAGGGCCAGGTCGGCTCCAGCGCGATGCCGCACAAGATGAACACCCGCTCCTGCGAGCGCGTCAACGGCCTCGCGGTCGTCCTGCGCGGCAACCTGGCGATGCTCGGGGAGCTAGCCGGCGACCAGTGGAACGAGGGCGACGTCTCGGACTCCGTCGTACGCCGCGTCGCGCTGCCCGACGCGTTCTTCGCCGCGGACGGGCTGTTCCAGACGTTCCTCACCGTCCTCGACGAGTTCGGGGCCTTCCCCGCGGTGGTCCAGCGCGAGCTCGACCGCTACCTGCCGTTCCTCGCGACCACCAAGGTGCTCATGGCCGCGGTCCGCTCCGGTGTCGGCCGTGAGGCCGCCCACGAGTCGATCAAGAAGGCCGCCGTGGGCGTCGCCCTCGACATGCGCCAGGGCCAGACGACCAACGACGTCTTCGCCCGGCTCGCCGCCGACCCTTCGCTCGGGATGACCGAGTCGGAGCTCGAGGCGCTGGTGGCCGAGCCGATCGCCTTCACCGGCGCCGCGGTCGACCAGGTCCGCGCCGTTGTACGACGGGTGGAGCGGCTGGTCGAGGAGAACCCGGCCGAGGCGGCGTACGACCCGGGGGCGATCCTCTGAGGATGTTCGCGGCCGTGGTGCCGCCGGAGGACGTGCTCGAGGCGCTCGAGGAGTTCCTCGAGCCGCGGCGCGAGGCGGCTCCGTTCCGGTGGACGACGCCCGCCCAGTGGCACCTCACCCTGGCGTTCATGGCCAAGGTCCCCGACCGCTCGCTCGACGACCTGCTGGAGCGGATGACGCGGGCCGGCCGGCGGCGTACCCCGTTCACGCTGCGGCTCTCCGGCGCCGGCACCTTCCCCAACCCGGCGCGGGCCAAGGTCCTCTACGCGGACGTGCGAGGTGAGTCGGAGTCCCTCGAGGAGCTGCGCCGGCTCTCGACCGGGGCACGGGCGGCGGCCAACCGGGCGGGCGCCGAGGCCGACGGCGGGCCGTTCCGGCCGCACCTCACGCTCGCCCGGATGAAGCACCCGGTCGAGGCGACGCGGTGGCTGCGCGTCCTCGAGGGCTACGCGAGCCGCGAGTTCGAGGTCGACGAGCTCGTGCTGATCGAGTCGCACCTCGGCGAGGGGCCGTCGAACCGCCCCCGGTACGACGAGGTGGCGAGGTTCCCACTCGGTCCGAAAGGGTGATACCGGACAGGTCGCGACCGGCGTAGCGTCGAAGCCATGCGGATCACCGTGGTCGCGACCGGGGGCCGGCCGGAGTGGGACGACGGCCTGCCGCCGCTGGTGCCGCTCGCCGGGGCCGCGGAGGGGGCCGACCTCGTCGTCAACGCGACGGCCGGGGTGGCCAGCCTGGAGGCGCTGCGGGCGCTCGGCGACCTCGCCGGGCAGGTCCTCCTCGACGTGTCCAACCCCCTCGACTTCAGCGCCGGCTTCCCGCCGACGCTCACGGTCAAGGACACCGACTCGCTCGCCGAGCAGCTGCAACGCGGGCTGCCGGGCGCGCGGGTGGTGAAGGCGCTCAACACCATGACCGCGGGCGTGATGCTCCAGCCCGGGCTCGTCGGCGACGGAGCCACCACGGTGTTCGTCGCCGGCGACGACGAGGAGGCCAAGAGCGTCGTGACCGGGCTGCTCGAGGAGGCCGGGTGGCGCGACGTGCTGGACCTCGGGCCGCTCGAGGCGGCGCGGGGGCTGGAGATGTGGCTGCCGCTGTGGCTCCGGATCATGGGTGCGCTCGGAACGGCCTCGTTCAACCTCAAGATCGTCCGCTGAGCGAGCGCGGACGAAACGTGGCGTTCATGTGTGGACGATATGGTCGGTGGCCGGGCCACCCGACGGGAAGAGGTTGAGACACCGTGCCGTTCCTGCTGCGTGTCGAGCTGCCCGACGTGCCGGGCTCCCTGGGCCGGGTTGCGACCGCCATCGGCGAGGCCGGGGGCGACATCGAGGCCATCGAGATCGTCGAGCACCGCCCCGACGGGACCGCGGTCGACGACGTGCTGCTGGAGATGGCGCCGGGCATGATGCCCGACTCGGTCGTCTCGGCGTGCAACATCCTCGACGGCGTCCACGTCCTCTGGGTCTCGAGGTACGCCGCCGGCGGCAACCTCGTCCTCGACCTCGAGGGCGTCGAGCAGCTGACGCAGAACCCGGTCGTCGCGCTCGACGAGCTCGTCGACAGCCTGCCGGTGACGTTCCGCTCCGACTGGGCGGTCCGGCTTTGCCGGACGGACTCCGGCGTGAAGCAGGTGCACGGCACCTCGGCGGCCCCGGATCTCGGCGACGAACAGGCCGCCTGGCTGCCGCTGCCGCGGCCGGCCCGCCTCGACGTGCCGGAGGAGTGGACCCAGCTGCACGGGTGCGTCCTCGCCGGCGCGCCGTTGAGCGAGCTGGAGATCGTCGTGATCGGTCGCCGCGGTGGACCGGAGATCCTCGACTCGGAGGTGGCCAGGCTGGGCCACCTCGCAGCCCTGGCGGTCACCATCACCGCAGCCGGCTGATCCCACCACTCCCGTCACACCTGTACGACGGGATCCGAAGGACCTGTCGTCAGGGGGTGTCGGAACGGTCGCGACGTGGCATGTTGACCTCAGCACTTCTCAGGGGTGGGGAGTCGGTGGAACGGGTGTGGGGTCGGATGACGGACGTACGGCTGGCACTGGTGGTCGACGACGACCCCGACGTCGCGATGGTGTGTGCGCTGCACCTCGAGGGCGCGGGGTTCGACGTCCTGGAGGCGACGACCGGGCAGGCGGCGGTCGAGCTCGCGCGCTCGGCGACGCCCGGGGTGATCGTGCTCGACTACATGCTGCCCGACATCGACGGGGTCGAGGTCCTCGCGCGGCTCCGGTCCGACGAGGCCACGGCGGCGATCCCCGTCGTCATGCTGACCGCCCGCACCCACGAGCGGGACCGCACGGCGGCCTGGGACGCCGGGGTGAGCGACTACGTGACCAAGCCCTTCGAGGGCACCCGCCTGGTCAGCGCGGTGACCGCGGCGATGGGCCGGGCAGCGCCGACCGTGCTGGAGCGACGCGAGCGGGCGCTTGCCCGGCTCACGGGCCCCGACCGCGGCCGGCTCTCCGCGCTCGCGGCGGTCGTCGACGGGGCCCAGGACGCCGTCGTCGTCACCACCCTCGAGGGTGAGATCACCTACTGGAACGGCGGCGCCGAGCGGATGTTCGGCTGGCGGGCGAACGAGGTCATCGGCGGCGACACCTCGCTCCTCACGGTCCCTGAGGGCCAGAAGCTGAACCGGCACGCGCTCGCCCAGGTGGTCGACGGCAAGCCGGTCCCCGTCTTCGAGCTGGTCTGCGTGCACCGCGACGGCACCCGGTTCCCCGGCTCGTTGAGCGTGTCGCCGGTCTGCTCCGGCGACGGCACCGTCGTCGCCGCCTCAGCGATCGTCCGGGACGTGACCGAGCGGGTCCGGCTCGAGGGGCGGTTCCGGAGCCTGGTGGAGGCCGCCCCCGACGCGATGGTCATCGTCGACGGGGACGGGCGGATCGAGCTCGTCAACAAGCAGACCGAGCGGATCTTCGGCCACTCGCGCGACGAGCTCCTCGGCCAGCCCTTCGAGATGCTCGTGCCGGAGCGGTTCCACGGCCGTCACCCGGTCCTGCCGAGCAGCTACACCGGACTGCCGCGGCAGCGGGGGATGGGGGCCGGGGTCGACCTCTACGGGCTCCGCGCCGACGGCACCGAGTTCCCCGTCGAGGTGGCGCTCAGCCCCCTCGAGACCGAGCAGGGAACGTCGTACGCCGCGACCGTGCGCGACGTGACCACCCGCAAGCGTGCCGAGGCGGCGCAGGTCCAGGCGTACCAGCGGGAGCGGGAGGCGACGAACCGGCTCCGGGAGGTCGACCGGCTCCGGTCGGACTTCCTCTCGACGGTCAGCCACGAGCTGCGGACCCCGCTCACCGCGATCAAGGGGTTCGCCGAGTGGCTGGTCAGCGCCTGGGACGAGACCACGGACCAGCGGCGCAAGGACATGGTGGTCCGGATCCTCCGTGCCGGTGGGCGGCTGGACTTCCTCATCCAGGACCTCCTGGACTTCTCCCGGCTGGAGCGCGGCCACCTCAAGGTCGAGGTGCACCCGCACCACCTCTCCTCGGTGGTCCGCGAGACCCTGCAGCACGTCGGCCCCTCGCTGGAGCACCACGAGCTGGAGTGCCGGCTCGACGACACGGCGATGGTCTACGCGGATCGCGAGGCACTGACCCGGGTGGTGGAGAATCTCCTCACGAACGCTTCGAAGTTCGCCCCGCTCGGGTCGACGGTGGAGGTCACCAGCGCCGTCGTCGGCGACGAGGTGCGGCTGAGCGTCCGCGACCACGGCATCGGCATCCCGGAGGAGGAGCACGAGAAGGTGTTCGACCGCTTCTACCGCGTCCCGGAGATCATGAACCGCCACCCGGGCACCGGCATCGGCCTCGCGATCGTCCAGCAGTTCACCGAGGCCCAGGGCGGCCACGTCACCCTGAGCTCGAAGCCGGGCGACGGCAGCGAGTTCACCCTGCACCTGCGGCGGGCGCGGTGAGCGACGGCCTCGAGCTCTGGCAGCAGGTCGCCCGTCAGACCAACGGCGAGGACTACGCGCACCGCTTCGCGGCTCACTTCGACGAGCTGGCCGCCGGCGGGCAGGACGTGCACGGGGAGGCGGCGTTCGTCGCGGCCCTCACGGCCCCCGGTGTGGCGGTCCTCGACGCCGGGTGCGGCACCGGGCGGATCGGCCAGCGGCTTCACGAGCTCGGCTTCGACGTCGTCGGGGTCGACGTCGACCCCGCGATGGTCGCCGTCGCGAGGGAGCGGGCGCCCGACGTGGAGTGGCACGTCGCCGATCTCGCCGCGCTCGACCTGGGGCGGACCTTCGACGTGGTCGTGTCCGGAGGCAACGTCTTCCCGTTCCTCGGCCTCGACGTCCTGCCCGCCGCGGCCGAGGCGATCGCCGAGCACCTCGTCCCCGAGGGGCTGCTGGTGGCCGGGTTCGGGTTGGACGCCGGCCATCTCCCGCCGGGCGGCCCGATCCTCCCGCTGGAGGCGTACGACGAGGCGTGCGCGGCCGCCGGGCTCACGCTCGAGGCGCGGTACGACGGCTGGGACAGCTCGCCCTGGACCGGCGCCGGCTACCACGTCAGCGTGCACCGGAGCCCGGGCCTCGCGGCGTGACGTTTCATGAGACAACGGTCTCAAATGTTGGGGCCGGTCGGCCGCTTGCCCTAGGTTCACCAGGGTGAAGATCGCTGTGGCCAGGGAGACCCGTGCGGGTGAGGCACGCGTGGCGGTGGTCCCGGACCTGGTCGGCAAGCTGACCGGGCTGGGCTACGTCGTCGCCGTGGAGCCCGGCGCGGGAGCCGCCTCCCAGTACTCCGACGACGACTACGTGCAGGCCGGGGCGGAGGTGTCCGAGGACGCCCTGTCCGGTGCCGAGCTCGTGGTCTCGGTCAACGCCCTCGACAGCGCCACCGTGCGCCAGCTGGCGCCCGGCACGAGCGTCATGTCGTTCCTGCCGACCAACCAGGTGCCCGAGCTCGTCGCCGACCTGCGTGACTGCGGGGTGACCGCCTACGCGATGGAGCTGGTCCCGCGGATCAGTCGGGCCCAGTCGATGGACGCGCTCTCGTCCCAGGCGCTCGTGGCCGGCTACCGCTCGGCGATCGTCGCGGCGGGGCTGCTGCGCCGGTTCTTCCCCCTCAACATGACCGCGGCGGGCACCGTCCCGCCCGCGGAGGTCGTCGTGCTCGGAGCCGGCGTCGCCGGGCTCCAGGCGATCGCCACCTGCCGGCGCCTCGGGGCCGTGGTCAAGGCCTACGACGTCCGAGCGGCCGCCGCGGAGGAGATCCGGTCGGTCGGCGCCCAGGCGATCGACCTCGAGCTGGAGACCCTCGAGGGCACCGGGGGATACGCCCGCGAGATGACCGAGGACCGGGCGGCCCGCCAGCGCGAGCTGCTGTCGCCGTACATCGCCGCCGCGGACGCGCTCATCACGACCGCCGCGGTGCCTGGCCGCACCGCGCCGATGCTCGTGACCGCCGCGATGGTCGAGCAGATGAAGCCGGGCTCGGTCGTGGTCGACCTGGCCGCGGAGTCGGGCGGCAACGTCGAGGGCTCGGTCGCCGGCGAGGTGGTTCGGATCGGCAACGCCCAGGTGTGGGGCGGAGCCAACGTGCCTTCACAGCTGCCGCAGCCGGCGTCGCGGCTCTATGCGCAGAACATCGTCAACCTCGTGACGCTGATGACCGGGACGGTCGACGACCGGCCGGCGTTCGCCCCCGACCTCGAGGACGAGATCGTCGCGGGCGCCTGCGTCACCCGGGACGGCGTGATCCTGCACGAGCCGACCCGGGCACTGGTCGAAGGCCCCGCAGAAGGAGAGCTGTCGTGACCGAGGGCGTCGTCTGGCTGACGATCTTCATCCTCAGCGTCTTCGTGGGCATCGAGGTGATCTCCAAGGTTTCCTCAACGCTCCACACGCCGCTGATGTCGGGTGCCAACGCGATCCACGGCGTGATCCTGCTCGGCGCCGTGCTCGTCACCGGCACCACCGACTCGACGCTGGCCCTGGTCGTGGGGCTGGTCGCGATCGTGCTCGCCACGGTCAACATGGTCGGCGGCTTCGTGGTGACCGACCGGATGCTGCAGATGTTCGTCCGCAAGAAGCCCGCCCGCCGCGCCGTCGGTGAGGGCGCGACCGGATCGAAGGAGACCGGCTGATGCCGACCTGGGTGCAGCTGACCTACCTCGCCTGCGCGGTCGGGTTCATCCTCGCGCTCAAGGGGCTCTCGGGCCCCAGGACCGCGCGGGCCGGCAACCTCGTCGGCGCCGCGGCCGCGGTCGTGGCCTGTGCGCTGCCGTTCATCTACCTCGAGCTGGACCACGTCGTGCTCATCCTGGCGGCGATCGCGGTCGGCACCGCGGGCGGCGTCTTCGGGGCCCAGAAGGTCCAGATGACCCAGATGCCGCAGATGGTGGCGCTGTTCAACGGCGTCGGCGGTGGCGCGGCGGCCCTCGTGGCGCTCCTCGAGCTCGAGCACATGCTCCACGGGGCCGCCGAGTTCGACCTCGGCGCGACCGCCTTCACGATCTTCGTGGGCTCGGTCTCCTTCTCCGGCTCGATGGTGACGTTCGCCAAGCTCCAGGAGCTGATGACCTCCCGGCCCGTCGTCTTCCCGGGGCTCCCGGCTGCCTTCGCGGTGCTCTTCCTCGTCGCGCTCGGCCTCTCGGTCGTCACCGTCGTCGAGCCGTCGATCGCGTGGGCCGTGGTGCTCTGCCTGGTCGGGCTCGCGTTCGGCGTACTCCTGGTCATGCCGGTGGGCGGCGCCGACGTGCCGATCGTGATCTCGCTCCTCAACGCGTTCACCGGCCTCACCGTGGCCGCCGGCGGCTACGTCCTCGGCAACACCGTGCTCCTCGTCGGCGGCACGCTCGTCGGGGCCGCCGGCACGTTCCTCACCGTGCTCATGGCCAACGCGATGGGCCGCTCGGTGACCAACATCCTCTTCGGGGCGCTCAAGGGCGGCTCGACCCTCGGCGCCGGTGAGGCGTCGGACCGACCGGTGCGGTCAGCCGGGCCGGAGGACGTCGGCATCCTCCTCGCGTACGCCGACCGCGTCATCATCGTGCCCGGCTACGGGCTCGCGGTGGCCCAGGCCCAGCACACCCTCCGTGAGCTGGTCGACCTCCTGGTCGCGCGCGGCACGAAGGTCGACTACGCCATCCACCCCGTCGCCGGCCGGATGCCCGGCCACATGAACGTGCTGCTCGCCGAGGCGCAGGTCCCCTACGAGCAGCTCGTCGAGATGGACGACATCAACGGCGACTTCAAGCACACCGACGTCGTGCTCGTCGTCGGGGCCAACGACGTGGTCAACCCCGCCGCGAAGACGACCCCCGGGGCGCCGATCTACGGCATGCCGATCCTCAACGCCGACGAGGCCAAGCAGGTCGTCTTCATGAAGCGGTCGATGCGACCGGGGTTCGCCGGCATCGAGAACGAGCTCCTCTTCGACCCGAAGACCACCCTGCTCTTCGGGGACGCCAAGGACTCCCTCGGCAAGCTGCTCAAGTCCGTCGAAGCGCTCTGAGGCGGAACCTCAAGTGGCGAGGCCGTAGAGCCGGTCGCCCGCATCCCCCAGCCCGGGCACGATGTACCCCTTCTCGTTGAGCCGCTCGTCCATCGCCGCGGTCACGATGGTCACCGGCACGGTGAGCCCCTCCAGCTCCGACTCGACCCGGTCGCACCCCTCGGGGGCCGAGAGGAGGCAGATCGCCGTGATGTGGTCGGCGCCCCGGTCGACGAGGAACCGAACCGCCGCGGCCAGGGTGCCCCCGGTGGCGAGCATCGGGTCCAAGACGTAGCACTGGCGACCTGACAGGTCCTTCGGCAGCCGCTCGGCGTACGTCAGCGCCTCCAGCGTCTCCTCGTTCCGCGCCATCCCGAGGAAACCGACCTCGGCCGTCGGCATCAGCCGCATCATCCCCTCGAGCATGCCGAGCCCGGCCCGGAGGATCGGTACGACGAGCGGCTTCGGCTGGGCGAGGTGGACGCCCTCCGCGGCGGAGACAGGTGTCTGGACCGTCACCGGGTCGACGCGCACGTCGCGGGTCGCCTCGTAGGCGAGCAGCGTGACCAGCTCGTCGGCCAGACGACGGAAGGTCGGCGAGTCGGTCCCCTCGTCCCGGAGGGTGGTGAGCTTGTGAGAGACGAGGGGGTGGTCGACCACGTGTACGCGCATGGGCGTCACGGTAGCCAATGTGGGACCGATCCGGTGCGGCCGGTCGCGACCCCTGGTTCGGGGCGTCCCCTGGTGCCATGATCGGCGGAGGCTGTCCGCCGCAGGGCGGATGTCCCACGAGTGCGGAGGAGCAACGATGTCGCAGGTCCCCGAGGACAGGGAAGGCGTCGACTTCGCCCTCGTGGCCTACCGCGAGGAGAACGTCTGGCGGATGGAGGAGGTCCGCGAGGACCGGCTCCACGACCTGGACGCGTTCACCGAGGAGCTGCGCCGCTGGCCCGGGGACTTCGGCTCCCTCGGCATGGTGTCGATCGACGAGGACTTCTTCGTCCTGGTGCGGGTCGCGGGCCAGACCACCCGGGTCCTCCTCTCCGACGTGACCGCGGCGACGGAGTGGCCGATCGCCCGCTCGGTCGTCGAGGAGCTCGAGCTGCCGATGCCGGACGACGAGGACGAGCAGCTGCCGGCCGGCGACCTCGCGATCGTCGCGGACCTCGGGCTGCCGGCGATGGACATGGGTGCGCTGCTCGACGACTACGACCTCTACCCCGACGAGATCCTGGGCGACATCGCGCACCGGCTCGGGTTCGGGGCGTTGTACGACGAGACGCTCGGCGTCGCGGCTCCTTGAGGGTCCGCGACCAGTGGGTGGAGCCGATGCGGCTCGCCCTGGAGGAGGCGCGCGTGGCGCTGGACTCGGGGGACGTGCCGGTCGGCGCGGTCGTCCTCGACGAGGACGGGACGGTCGTCGGTCGCGGGCGGAACCGGCGTGAGGCGGACCAGGACCCGACCGCACACGCCGAGGTGGTCGCGCTGCGGTCCGCGGCCTCCGTCCGCGGCAGCTGGCGGCTCGAGGGATGCACGCTGCTCGTGACGCTCGAGCCGTGCACGATGTGCGCCGGCGCGATCGGGCTGGCCCGGGTCAGTCGGCTGGTCTTCGGCGCGTTCGACGACAAGGCGGGAGCGGTCGGTTCGCTGTGGGACGTCCTGCGCGACCGACGGCTCAACCACCGCCCCGAGGTCGTGGCCGGCGTGCTCGCCGACGAGTCGGCCGCCCTCCTCCTCGACTTCTTCGCCGCACGTCGCGGGGGAGCGTCCGCCTCCGGGGCTGATTTCCCGCCGCCGTCAGCGGTCTAGTACCCTCATCCGCGGTGGCGTGTCCGAGCGGCCTAAGGAGAACGCCTCGAAAGCGTTTGTGGGTGAAAGTCCACCGAGGGTTCAAATCCCTCCGCCACCGCCAGGGGCTGAGCACTGAAATCTTCAGCCCGAGTCACGAAAGTGATGGAGACGCCGGAACCGCCCGCTTCTTGGGTCAGGTCCGGCGCCTCGGCCGTTTTCGTGGCCCCAGCCCGGTCGGCCCGGCTCGCCTCCCCTGGGCGTCGGTGCTGAGAGACGACTGGACGCATGCCAGTGACCCGAACCCTTGCGGGGCCGAGTCAAGATGAGTGGCTGTGACGTGCGGTGAACCACTCGGAACCAGGGGTACTG
>DASSBB010000018.1:0-9568 GCA_035699145.1 Marmoricola sp. | reverse complement strand
CTGCTCGCGATCGACGCGATCGAGGGGGTGCCGATGATCCCGGAGTACGACGTGGTGGTGATCGACGAGGCCCACGAGCTGTCCGCACGGGTGACCCAGGCGGCGACCGACGAGCTGACGCCGGTGCAGGTGGAGCGGGCGGCGAAGCGGGCCGGTCGCTACGTCGCGGGCTCGGAGGCCGACGGGCTCGCCGACGCCTCCGACGCCCTCCGCGACGCCCTCGCCGACAACCCGCCCGGCCGGCTCGACCCGGTGCCGACCGACGTCGCCGACGCGCTCGCGCTGGTCCGAGACGCCGCCCGCACCCTGATCTCGGCGTTCGGCAAGGACTCCGGGGACGACGCGGGCGCGACCCAGGCGAAGGGGTGGGCACAGGAGGTCTTCGTGACGGCCGAGCGGATGGCCGCGGACTCCGACGGTGACGTCATGTGGATCACCGACCGGGACACCGCCCGCGGCGGCCTCCAGCTGAGTGTGGCGCCGCTCCAGGTCTGGGGTCCGCTCCGGGAGAAGCTGCTCACCGACAAGACCGTCGTCTTCACCAGCGCGACACTCAAGCTCGGCGGCGACTTCGACGCGGTCGCCTCGACGATCGGCCTCAAGCCGGCGGAGCGGGTGCCCTCCGGCGAGCCGTCGCCGGAGCCGTCCGAGGGTGCGCAGCCGTGGCGGGGGACCGACGTCGGGTCGCCGTTCGACTACGGCAAGCAGGGGATCCTGTACGTCGCGGCGCACCTGCCGCGACCGGGTCGCGACGGGCTCGGCGCCCGCCAGCTCGACGAGATCGTCGACCTCGTCGACGCCGCGGAGGGCAGGACGCTCGGGCTCTTCTCGAGCCGTCGGGCCGCGGAGTCGGCTGCGGAATCGGTCCGGGTCCGGCTGCCGCACCTGACCGTCCTCGCCCAGGGCGACGCGCAGCTGCCCGAGCTGACCAAGCAGTTCATCGAGGACCCGCACACCTGCCTCTTCGGCACCCTCGGTCTCTGGCAGGGGCTCGACCTGCCGGGGGACACCTGCCAGCTCGTGGTGATCGACCGGATCCCGTTCCCGCGCCCGGACGACCCCCTGATGTCGGCACGCCAGCGCGCCGCCGACCGGGCCGGGCGCAACGGCTTCATGGCGGTCTCCGCCACCCACGCCGCCCTGCTGATGGCCCAGGGCTCGGGGCGGCTGATCCGGACCAGCACCGACCGCGGCGTGGTGGCGGTGCTCGACCCGCGGCTCGAGGGGACGAGCTACGCGAGGTTCATCCGGGCGTCGCTCCCGCCGATGTGGCGGACCACCGACCGCGCCGTGGTGCTCGGTGCGCTCCGCCGGCTGGCGGCCGGGTGACGAGCCGGCTCAGCTCGGCTGGGGCACCACGTCGGCGGAGTAGGCCAACGACGTCACGCCGTCGGCCGCCCCGTTGACGAGCGTCAGCTCGACGTACCTGGTCGTCGCCGCGTCGAAGCCGGGGACACTGGCGTTCCAGCCGCCGGCGCCGTCGGCGGTCACGGTCTCGAACCTCACCCCGCCGACGACCGGTGCGACGGCAATTCGGACCGCGGCGCTGGAGGGCAGCGGCGCTGCGCCTTCGGCGAGCTCGAGGTCGGGTCCCTTGCCGGAGTCGCCCGGGAGGAAGCGGATCGTCTCGCTCGCCAGGTGGTTGACCCGCGCGGAGCCGGCCACGCCCGGGGTTTCCGCTCGCAGGGTCCTCAGCGACGGCCCGTCGACGTACCTGGCGTACGTGGCGCCCTCCTCGTAGAACGCCGCGGGCCGCCGGTTCGCCACGGAGAAGTCGGCGTAGACCTCCGGCAGCGTGACTCCCCGGTGGGAGAGCTCGTTGCGGAGCGCGCCGATCGCCTGGCGCCGGGGCTTGGTCCGATTGAGGTGGTCGGCGTCCCTCCAGAGCCGCCGCATGAGCCTCGGCAGCCCTGAGCGGCCCTCGTCGTCGTACCGCTCGGTCAGGAACCGCCAGAAGATCCAGCTGCCGTAGACGGAGAGCCCGGAGACTCGGTCGAGCGGCAGGTCGGGGTGCGCCAGGGGGCTGGTGGGCAGGTAGATGTGGTTGTCGTTCACCGCGTCGTAGAGCTCGTCCTCCATCCAGGCGGCCGAGCCCTCCATGAACCACGACTCCTCGAACGCGTCGTAGCCGAACTGCACCGCGTGGAAGAACTCGTGCGCGACGGTAACCCGGAGGTTCTGGTTCGGCGTGTTCGCACCGAACTCGCGCCTGCTGTAGTCGTCGTCGAGGACGCAGTAGCCGGTGTAGGCGCGGCCGGAGACCCGGTCCTCGGTGACGCAGTAGCCGTAGAGCCCCCAGGCGCCGATGTTCGCCAGGTAGAGGTCGAGCTTGCCGTTCGGCCCGGCGTGGTCGCGCGGCGGCCTGCGGTAGCCACCGCGGGTGACCACCCGGCCCCAGACCGCGTTGGCCACGTTGCGGACCTTCTCGACCTGGTTCGGCAGCCGGTCCCGGTCCCGATCGCCCTTGGGCGGGGCATGGTGGGTGTTACGCGCCCAGTGGACGCAGACCTTCGACCCCTTGGTGCGGGAGATCCTGCAGTCGTTGGTCACCCGGGCTCGACGGGAGTACCTCACGTTGGGGTCGCCGCCGCTGGTCGGCCGGGCGAGGAACGACTGGGCGACCCGCCGGTCGTGCGGCCCGAGGTCGTCGAGCCGGCGGCGAAGCTGGGCGAGGAGGAGGGTGACCTCACGGCCGGTGGCCGCCTGCCGCCGTCCGTGCGGGGTGCCGCCGGCGAACGCCGCCTGGACCGCGGCGAGCGTCTCCTCGGCCGTCGCCGCCCCGGGGGTGTCGGCGACACGCGCCGGGGCGACGTCGCGCGGTACCGCTGTCGACCCGGCCGGAAGGAAGACGAGGGGCAGGAGGGCGCTCAGGAAGAGCATGATCGGTCTCGGAAAGCGCACGCAGGGTCCTCAAGGTGAAAGGGAGTCCCGCTCAGGGTAGGTGGCGCGAGGCGATGGCGCACCCGCCGCTCCACACCCGCAGCCCCACGGCGGTGGTGGGGCCGCGGACGACCGCGTGGTTCAGACGCGCCGGAGGACGGTCGTCACCTTGCCGAGGATCGTGGCGTGGGTGCCGTCGATCGGCTCGTAGGCGTCGTTGTGGGGGAGGAGCCAGGTCTGGCCGCCCTTGCGCTGGAACGTCTTCACCGTCGCCTCACCGTCGATGAGCGCCGCGACGATCTCGCCGTTCTCCGCAACGGGCTGCTGCCGGACCACGACGTAGTCGCCGCTGCAGATCGCCGCGTCGATCATCGAGTCGCCGACCACCTCGAGAAGGAAGAGCGTGCCCTCGCCGACGAGCTCCTTGGGAAGCGGGAAGACGTCCTCGATCCGCTCCTCGGCGAGGATCGGCCCGCCGGCCGCGATCCGCCCGACGACAGGGACGTACGCCGGGGTGGGGTGGCTGTCCCCGATGCCGGTCTCGTCGACCTCACCCGGGCGAGAGACCGTGAGCGCCCGGGGCCGGTTGGGGTCCCGCTTGATGTACCCCTTCTCCTCGAGGACCCGGAGCTGGTGCGCCACGGACGACGAGCTGGTCAGCCCGACCTGCGTGCCGATCTCCCGCATGCTCGGTGGGTAGCCGCGGTCGACGATCGACTCGCGGATGACCGTGAGCACGCGCTGCTGCCGCGGGGTGAGCCCCGTCGCGTCCGCTGGGCCGTCGGGTAGCTCGCGGACCGTTGTGCCGTTGTCGCCGGCCTTGCCTGCCATATGTCTTCGCCTCTCGTGGAACGACCCCTGCTGTGTCCTTGCGGTGTTCTTGCCGTGTCCCTGCCGCGTCCCTGCAGCGTTCCTTGCCGCGTCCTACCGCTGTCGCCACCGTAGACCGCAGCGACGCCACCTTCAAACACCTGTTCGAACGGCGTGTCGTCGGGAATCCCTTGCGCGGCTCGAACGCATGTTCTATCGTCGTACAGGTGTTCGATCGAACGTGGGTTCGACACCCCGCGGTCTCCGGTTCGTTCAAGCGGATTCCGGAACTGTCGGTGGTCGTCGATAGACCTGCGACATGAGGACGAAGCAAGGACGGACGGCAGCCGTCGTCCACTTTCCGAGGAGGTCTCCTATGAGCACGGTCAGCATCCACGCGACCCACCCGACGACCCGGCGTGCGCCTCTCCGGCTGACCCGGCGAGGGCGACTGGTCGTCACGCTCCTCCTGCTCGGGCTCGTGCTGGCGCTGTTCACGGTCTTCAGCGGCTACTCGGCGGCCAGCGGCGAGGCCGGGGAGCAGCTGCCGACCCGCACGGTCGTCGTGGGCGAGGGCGACACCCTGTGGGGGATCGCCTCGGCGGTCGCCCAGCCTGGGGAGACGCGCGAGGTCGTGCACGAGATCCAGGAGCTGAACAGCCTGCCCGGCCCGGAGCTGGTCGAGGGGCAGGAGCTCGCGGTCCCGGTCGGGTGACCGGTGACCCGGGCCGCCCAGACGGCCGTCCGCTCACTCGACCCGGGTGGACGGTCAGAGGGGAACGGCGGGTGGGGCTGTCGAGGGGAAAGACGGCCCCACCTCGCCGCCCCTCGCGACGCTGCCGTTCGTGGCCCGGCTGCGAAGCGCCTGCGCGACGCCGGCGGCGATGAGCCCCTGGCCGAGCGTGTAGGTCGCCATGACGGCCGCGTCCCCGGCGGGATGCGTCGGCTGGGGGAGCAGGAACAACCGGGCCGCGTGGATCGTGTCCGAGGCGAGGAAGAGCGCGGTGCCGGCGACGACGGTACGCCGCGCGCCGACCGGGAGCTCCGGGTCGAGCCTCGTGGACGCGGCGAACATCGTGGAGAGGATGCCCGCGTAGGCGACGACCGGCTTCCTCAGCCGAGCACTGCGTCGTCCGGCACCGTTCGCCATGACCGGCGCCAGGGCCGCGAAGAGCCCCGCCGCGCCCACCACCCCACCGAGCGCGCTCCGGTCGCCGAGCGGCCTTCCGGCGCTGGCGAAGGCGGTCGTGTAGGCCACGTGGGCGCCGAAGAAGGATCCGAGCCCGGCGAGGAACGCGGGCTCGTTCCTGCCGAGCAGGGCGATGTCGCCGACGCCGGAGAGTGCCTGGGCGGCCACGGTGCCGCCCGCCAGGAGCCCGCCGCCGCCGACGTCGTACCGGGCGAGCGACCCGACGAACGCGGTGCCGAGGGCCGGCATCAGCAGCGGCTTGGTGACCAGCCGGAACCGTCGACGGCTCGGCGAGATGCTCGCCGCGAGCGCGGTGTCGACGGCGGCAAGGCCGACGTAGCCGACCGGGGCGAGCCAGCGGGGGACTTCCATACCGGCCATCCTGCCGAGCGCGAGCGGGTTGAGCCAAGGTCAGCGGCGGGCGCGTCTCGGTCGGTACTCGGTGAGCACGCCGACGGCGACGAGAGTCTGCCGGCCGAGGAAGAGCGCCAGGACCAGGCAGGCAGCCGCGCCGAGGCCGGCCAGCCCGAGAAAGACCCAGGCCACCGCGTCGCCGTCCCGGCCGCGGTTGCCGAAGTCGACGGCGACGACGACGAGGAGCACCCAGGCGGCGACGGCGACCACTGCCCCCAGCAGCGACGGGAGCACCCGGCCACGTCGGGCTCGGCGCTCGCCCCGGTCCGTCATGGAGCCATTCTCGCCCAGTGCAGACACGCCGAACCCCCGCAGGCTGAAACGGGAAGAACCGGGGCTGACCTGCGGTTTTGTCCATAACGCCGAATCCGTCGAAATCGCGGTGGACCGAGGGTTGCGCTCCCTAGGGGCCGGGCGTACGGTGGCCACTACATCTAGTAGTTACACAGATGTAGTTCTCCACAGATTGTGGTTGGTTCTGCACAGCGGAGCGCCACTTGTCCCCACGTTCCCCACAGGTTCATCCACACGGGCCTCGGGATCCAGCCCCGGAAAGGAGATGCCGCAGATGCACTGTCCCTACTGCCGGCACACCGACACCCGGGTCCTCGACAGCCGGGTCACGGAGGACGGTGGCGCGATCCGCCGCCGTCGTACCTGCTCGTCCTGCTCCAAGCGGTTCAGCACCGTCGAGCAGATGCAGCTCGTGGTCGTGAAGCGCTCCGGGGCGACCGAGCCGTTCACCCGGGACAAGGCCGTGGCCGGGGTCCGGAAGGCCTGCAAGGGCCGCCCGGTCTCCGAGGACGACCTCGCCCGGCTCGGCCAGCAGGTCGAGAACACGCTCCGCAGCGAGGGGTGGGCCGAGGTGCCCGCCCACGAGGTCGGGCTGGCCATTCTCAAGCCCCTGCGCGAGCTCGACGAGGTGGCCTACCTGCGGTTCGCGAGCGTCTACCGGGCGTTCGAGTCCACCGACGACTTCGAGGCAGAGATCGCGATGCTCCGCCTCAGTCGCACCCAGCCGCTGGTCGAGACCAGCGGCTGACCCAGACCGCCCGGCACGTCGTGGGGAAGCGGCGTGCCGGGCGCACCAAACGTTCCCCACAGCACCCACAGCACAGCCCCCAACCCCACAGCACCATCCACCCACCCCGGGAGAAGGAGTCGGCATGACGGAGACGGTGAACGGGCCCGCAACGAAGCGGAGCCCCAAGAAGAGCGCGGGCCTCACGATGGAGCGCGTCTTCAGCACCGAAGGCGTCCACCCGTACGACGAGGTGACGTGGGAGCGCCGCGACGTCGTGCAGACCAACTGGAAGACCGGCGAGGCCGTCTTCGAGCAGCGCGGGGTGGAGTTCCCCGACTTCTGGTCGGCCAACGCCTCCACGATCGTGACAACGAAGTACTTCCGCGGCGCCGTCGGCACGGATGTCCGTGAGTGGAGCCTCAAGCAGCTCATCGACCGAGTGGTGAAGACGTACCGGAAGGCCGGCGAGGAGCACTCCTACTTCGCCTCGGTCGCCGACGCGGAGATGTTCGAGCGTGAGCTCACCTGGCTGCTGCTCCACCAGCACTTCTCGTTCAACTCCCCGGTCTGGTTCAACGTCGGGACCGACGCGCCCGCTCAGGTCAGCGCGTGCTTCATTTTGTCCGTCGACGACTCGATGGACTCGATCCTGAACTGGTACCGGGAGGAGGGGTTCATCTTCAAGGGCGGCTCCGGCGCCGGGCTCAACCTCTCCCGGATCCGTTCGTCGAAGGAGCTGCTCTCCAGCGGCGGTACGGCGAGCGGGCCGGTGTCCTTCATGCGCGGCGCGGACGCGTCCGCGGGGACGATCAAGTCCGGCGGCGCGACCCGGCGTGCGGCGAAGATGGTCGTGCTCGACGTCGACCACCCCGACATCGAGGAGTTCGTCGAGACGAAGGCGCGCGAGGAGGACAAGATCCGCGCGCTCCGTGACGCCGGGTTCGACATGGACCTGGGCGGCAGGGACATCACGAGCGTCCAGTACCAGAACGCCAACAACTCGGTCCGGGTCTCCGACGAGTTCATGCGCGCGGTCGAGGAGGGCACCTCGTTCGGACTGCGCAGCCGGATGACCGGCGAGGTCATCGAGACAGTCGACGCCCGCGAGCTGTTCCGGAAGATCTCCGTCGCCGCCTGGCAGTGCGCGGACCCGGGGCTGCAGTACGACGACACGATCAACGACTGGCACACGAGTCCCGAAACCGGACGGATCACCGCAAGTAACCCCTGCTCCGAGTATTTGCACCTCGACAACTCGTCCTGCAACCTCGCGTCGCTCAACCTGATGAAGTTCCTCAAGGACGACGACACCTTCGACGGCGAGCTGTTCCAGAAGGCCGTCGAGGTGGTCATCACCGCGATGGACATCTCGATCTGCTTCGCCGACTTCCCGACCGAGGCCATCGGCAAGACGACGCGCGACTACCGGCAGCTCGGCATCGGCTACGCCAACCTCGGCGCGCTGCTCATGGCGATGGGGCTGGGCTACGACTCCGACGGCGGTCGCGCGATGGCGGCGTCGATCACCTCGCTGATGACCGGCACGTCGTACAAGCGCTCCGCCGAGCTCGCCGCGGTGGTCGGGCCGTACAACGGCTACGCCCGGAACGCCGACGCCCACAAGCGCGTGATGCGCAAGCACCAGGGCGCCAACGACGCGGTGCGGACGGTGAACCCGGTCGACCGCGAGGTGCACCAGCTCGCGACCGCCGCGTGGGAAGACGTTGTGAAGCTGGGGGAGAAGAACGGGTTCCGCAACGCCCAGGCCTCAGTTCTCGCGCCCACTGGGACCATCGGCTTCATGATGGACTGCGACACGACCGGCATCGAGCCGGACTTCTCGCTGGTGAAGTTCAAGAAGCTCGTCGGCGGTGGCTCGATGCAGATCGTCAACCAGACGGTGCCGCGGGCGCTCCGCAAGATGGGCTACCAGGAGGAGCAGGTCGAGGCGATCGTCGAGTACATCGCCGAGCACGGCCACGTCATCGACGCCCCTGGGCTGCGGACCGAGCACTACGAGGTGTTCGACTGCGCGATGGGCGCCCGCGCGCTAGCCCCGATGGGTCACGTGCGGATGATGGCGGCCTGCCAGCCGTTCCTCTCCGGTGCGATCTCGAAGACCGTCAACCTGCCGGAGTCGGCGACGGTCGAGGAGATCGAGGACGTCTACCTCCAGTCCTGGAAGTTGGGCCTCAAAGCGACCGCCATTTATAGAGACAACTGCAAGGTGGGCCAGCCGCTCGCCGACGCCAAGGCCGAGGGTGCGGACAAGGCCGTGGCAGCCGGCGGCGAGGTCAAGGTCGTCGAGGTGCACAAGCCGTTCCGCAAGCGGCTCCCGAAGTCCCGCGCCTCGCGCACCACGTCGTTCACAGTCGGGGGAGCGGAGGGGTACATGACCTCCGGCGCCCACGAGGACGGCGAGCTCGGGGAAATCTTCCTCAAGCTCGGCAAGCAGGGCTCGACGCTCGCCGGCGTGATGGACGCGTTCTCGATCGCGGTGTCGATCGGCCTGCAGTACGGCGTGCCGCTGGAGACCTACGTCTCCAAGTTCACCAACCTCCGGTTCGAGCCGGCCGGCCTCACCGACGACCCCGACGTGCGGATGTCGCAGTCGATCATGGACTACATCTTCCGCCGCCTGGCGCTCGACTACCTGCCGTTCGACGAGCGGTCCGCGCTGGGCATCTACTCCGCTGAGGAGCGGCAGCGGCAGCTCGAGACGGGTTCCTACGAGCCGGAGGAGGCTTCCGTCAGCGAGGCGGACTCGCTGCGAAGCGAGGCCCCGGCTGCTGCGGCGCCTGCGTCGTCGTCGGAGGAGAAGTCGGTCGAGGTCGTCGAGGTGCCGAAGGGCGTGCACACCTCCGCCGAGCTGATGGAGGCCATCACGGGTACGGCGGTCGACAGCCCGCTCTGCTTCACCTGCGGCACCAAGATGCGGCCGGCGGGTTCCTGCTACGTCTGCGAGGGCTGCGGCAGCACCAGCGGCTGCAGCTGAGGCCCAGCTGACGGTGAGGGTGGGCTGCGAGCCCACCCCCTCGCCGTCACCCCAAGACCCGCGCGTCGGTTGACGCGGATGCCTGCTGACGAAAGCTAGGGTTCGAACATGAGTTCGGGTTCCCGGTTCACCTTCTCCGATCTTTTCGCCGGCATCGGCGGCTTCCACGCTGCGCTTCACGCAGCGGGCGGCGACTGGGTGTTTGCTAGTGAGATCGACGACGACGCCCGCCGGGTCTATGACTACAACTGGCTCC
>DASSBB010000017.1:0-8020 GCA_035699145.1 Marmoricola sp. | reverse complement strand
AGGAGGTCACCGAGGACGACCTCGCCTCGATCCTCTCCGCGTCGCTGGAGCTGTGGTGATGGCCGCGTCCGGACGGCCGCGGCGTATGACGCGCGCCCAGTCGGACGAGGCGGGGTCGTGATGGCGCGGGCGGCCTACGTCGCCTCCGCCCTCCTGTACGTCGGGGTGGTGCTCTGGGCCTGGAGCACCTTCCCGGAGCGGGTGCCCGTGCACTGGGGCGGCGGGGGTGACGTCGACCGCGTGGTGTCGAAGGGGCGGGCACTGGCCGAGCTGGTCGTCATCGGCGGCGTCATGTCGCTGCTGCTCGGCGGGGCGGCGGTCCTGGTCAGGCGTCTGCCGCTCGCGTGGATCAACGTGCCGCACAAGGAGTTCTGGACGCGGCCGGAGAACCGGCCGGTGCTCCACCGTCGGCTCGCCACGGACCTGTGGCTGGTCGCGACCGCGACGCTGCTCCTCCTCACCGTCCTGGTCGTCCAGGTAGGGCTCGTCGCCGACGACCCGGACCCGCGGCTCGGACCGCTCTTCTGGGTCACCTTCGGCGTCTACCTCCTGCTCATGGTCGGCTACGCCGTGCACAGCGCAGTACGGCGCTACCGGCCCGGCCGCCCTGAGGGTGACGCATGAGCGCCTCGTCCGATCGGGGGCGGCGTATACCGCGCGGCCAGTCGGACGAGGCGGTCGCGGCGCTGGCCCGGCACGGCGTGGTGGACGTCGACACCTCCGAGCTGGCCCGGTCGCTCTACGCCACCGACGCGTCGCTCTACCGGGTCCCGCCGCAGGTCGTGGTCCGCCCCCGGCACACCGAGGAGCTCGCCGCGGTCCTCGCCGTCGCCCGCGAGACCGGGGTCCCGCTGACGATGCGCGGCGCCGGCACGTCCATCGCGGGCAACGCGGTGGGCCCCGGCCTCGTCGTGGACACCAGTCGCCACCTCAACCAGGTGCTGTCCCTGGACCCGGAGTCGCGCACCGCGGTCGTCCAGCCGGGGACCGTCCATGCCACCCTCCAGCAGGCCGCGGTCCAGCACCGGCTCCGGTTCGGCCCCGACCCGTCGACCCACACCCGCTGCACGATCGGGGGGATGATCGGCAACAACGCCTGCGGTTCGCGGGCCCTCGGCTACGGACGCACCGCCGACAACGTCGTCTCGCTGAAGGCCCTGACGGCCGACGGCCGGCCGGTGGAGTCGGTCAGGGGCCCTGTCGACGCCGTCGTCGACGCCCACCTCGGCGAGATCCGCACCCGGTTCGGCCGGTTCAGCCGGCAGGTCTCCGGCTACTCCCTCGAGCACCTGCTGCCCGAGAACGGCCGCTCGCTCGACCGGTTCCTGGTCGGCTCGGAGGGCACCCTCGCGGTCGTCACCGAGGCGACGGTGCGGCTCGTGGCGGACGCACCCATCCGGGTCCTCGCCGTGCTCGGGTACCCCTCGATGGCCGAGGCGGCGGACGCCGTACCGGCTCTCCTCACGCACCATCCCGTCGCGTGCGAGGGGATGGACGAGCGGATCACCGGCATGGTGCCCGGGCACCCGGAGCTGCCGCGCGGGACCGGGTGGCTCCTCCTCGAGGTCACCGGCGACACACGCGCCGAGGCCGTGGCGCGGGCACGGACCGCTGCGGCGGACAGCGGGGCGGTCGACTTCCGGGTCGTCTCCGACGTCGCCGAGCAGGTGGCCCTGTGGCGGATCCGGGAGGACGGCGCCGGGCTCGCCTCGCGCGCCACCGTCCCGCCGGGGCAGGCGGGGTGGGAGGACGCCGCCGTACCCCCCGAACGGCTCGGCGGCTACCTCCGCGACTTCGACGCGCTGCTCGTGCAGCACGGGCTGCGCGGCGTCCCCTACGGGCACTTCGGGGACGGCTGCGTCCACATCCGGATCGACTTCGACCTCGAGTCGGGTCCCGGGCGGGCCGGCTACCGGGCCTTCGTGGAGGACGGCGCCCGGCTCGCGGCGTCGTACGGAGGCAGCCTGAGCGGGGAGCACGGCGACGGCCGCGCGCGCTCGGAGCTCCTCCCTCTGATGTACGACGAGCAGGCGCTCGCGCTGATGGCCTCGGTGAAGCGGCTGCTCGACCCGGCGAACCTGCTCAACCCCGGCGTCCTCGTCGACCCGGCGCCGCTCGACGCCGACCTGCGGCTCGCCGGGGTGCCGTCCACCCGGCCGCGGCCGTTCCTCCGGCTGCACCACGACCGGGGGGACCTCGTGGACGCGGTCCACCGGTGCACGGGAGTCGGCCGGTGCATCGCCGACAACACCGGGGTCGGCGGGGTCATGTGCCCGTCGTACCAGGCGACCCACAACGAGAAGGACTCCACGCGCGGCCGCGCGCGGGTGCTCCAGGACGCGGTGACCGGGCGGCTCTCGGAGGGGTGGCACTCCCCGGCGCTCACCGAGGCGCTCGACCTGTGCCTCTCGTGCAAGGGGTGTGCCCGGGACTGCCCGACGGGCGTCGACATGGCGACCTACAAGGCCGAGTGGCTCCACCAGAAGTACGCCGGCAAGCGGCGGCCGCTCAGCCACTACACGCTCGGGCGGCTTCCGGCGCTCGTGGCCAAGGTGCCGCCCCGGCTCGCCAACGCCGGTGCCCGGATGGCCCCGAGGCTCGGCAAGCTGCTCGCCGGCGTCGACCGGCGGCGGTCGCTGCCGCGGTTCGCGCCGGAGCCGGTGAGCTCGCGGCCGGCGCCTCCCGTGGCCTCGGCCGACGTCGTGCTCTGGGTCGACACCTTCACCAACCGGTTCTCCCCGCAGGTCGCCGACGCGGCGGTGGCGGTCCTTTCGGCGGCCGGCCAGCGGGTGCAGGTGCTCGCCTTCGGCGACGAGTGCTGCGGGCTGACCTGGGTGAGCACGGGACAGCTGCCGGCGGCGCGCGCCAGGCTCACCCGGCTGCTGGACCGGATCGCTTCGGCGGCGGTGCCCGGGGTGCCGATCGTGGCGCTGGAGCCGTCGTGCCTGGCCGTGCTCCGGGTCGACTCGGCCGACCTGCTGCCCGCGGGGTCCCCGCCGGTGGCGTCCCGGCTGGTCACCCTCGCCGAGCACCTGTCGGCCCTTCCCGGCTGGGAGCCGCCCTCGCTGACCGGGACCTCGGTACTCGCCCAGCCGCACTGCCACCACGCCTCGGTCCTCGGCTGGGCCGCCGACGAGGCGCTCCTGCTCCGCTCGGGCGCTTCGTTGACCCGGGTCGGCGGCTGCTGCGGGCTTGCCGGCAACTTCGGGATGGAGAAGGGCCACTACGAGGTGTCCGTGGCGGTGTTCGAGCACGCCCTCGGACCAGCGGTCCGCTCCCGCGGCGGCGCGGTTGTCCTCGCCGACGGGTTCTCCTGCCGGACCCAGCTCGACGACCTCGCCGGGGTTCCGTCCCTGCACCTGGCCGAGCTCCTCGCGGCGGGGTATCCCTCGTTTTGACCCTCCTACGGGCACCCGGTAGTCTTGTGAATCGCGCCTGGGCGACTCAGGCCATCACGCGTGCTCAGAATGTCGAGTGGCGTGGCTGCGCTCGCAGCGTTCGATCAAAGGCCATCCGCAGTGGTTCTCCGCCGCGGCCTGCGCCGGGCGACACGCCCGACCGCGGGGAGCGCCTGATGCAGGACGCCGGCGGAGCCGGCCGGAAGCACCAGGCACGTGAACCAGAACCTGTGAACCCGGCAACACCCAGATCCGAACAGATCACCTCAGAGGAAAGAGAACCGCGCGGTGCCCACCATCAACCAGTTGGTCCGTAAGGGCCGCCAGGACAAGGTGTCGAAGAACAAGACGCCCGCCCTCAAGGGTTCGCCCCAGCGGCGCGGTGTGTGCACCCGCGTTTACACCACGACCCCGAAGAAGCCCAACTCCGCGCTGCGGAAGGTCGCCCGTGTGCGGCTCTCCTCCGGCATCGAGGTCACGGCGTACATCCCCGGTGTGGGGCACAACCTCCAGGAGCACTCCATCGTGCTCGTCCGCGGCGGCCGGGTGAAGGACCTCCCCGGTGTCCGCTACAAGATCATCCGCGGTTCGCTCGACACGCAGGGCGTGAAGAACCGCAAGCAGGCTCGCAGCCGTTACGGCGCGAAGAAGGAGAAGAGCTGATGCCGCGCAAGGGTCCCGCCCCGAAGCGACCGATCGACATCGACCCGGTCTACGGCAGCCCCGTGGTCACCCAGCTGGTCAACAAGATCCTGCTGGACGGCAAGAAGCAGACCGCTCAGCGCATCGTCTACACCGCCCTCGAGGGGTGCCGCGAGAAGACCGGCACCGACCCCGTCGTCACCCTCAAGCGCGCGCTCGACAACGTGAAGCCGGCCCTCGAGGTCCGCAGCCGCCGCGTCGGTGGCGCGACCTACCAGGTCCCGGTCGAGGTGCGCGGCACCCGCTCGATGACGCTCGCGCTCCGCTGGCTGGTCTCCTACTCGCAGGCCCGTCGCGAGAAGACGATGGCCGAGCGGCTCATGAACGAGGTCCTCGACGCCTCCAACGGCCTCGGCGCCGCGGTGAAGCGCCGTGAGGACACGCACAAGATGGCCGAGTCCAACCGGGCGTTCGCTCACTACCGCTGGTGAGCTCGTACGACGGCTCCACCGTGCCGGCCCCGCGCGGGTCAGGACGGGTGGAGCCCGTCGTACTTCCCGGACTCTCGTGTCTGCAGACTTCTTCCCATCTCGACTCTTAGGGGACATCCCAGGTGGCCGTCGACATCACCACTGACCTGAACAAGGTCCGCAACATCGGCATCATGGCGCACATCGACGCCGGCAAGACCACGACGACCGAGCGCATCCTGTTCTACACCGGCATCACCTACAAGATCGGTGAGGTCCACGAGGGCGCCGCCACGATGGACTGGATGGAGCAGGAGCAGGAGCGCGGCATCACGATCACGTCCGCCGCGACGACCTGCTGGTGGAAGAACCACCAGATCAACATCATCGACACCCCCGGCCACGTCGACTTCACCGCCGAGGTCGAGCGCTCGCTGCGCGTCCTCGACGGCGCCGTCGCGGTGTTCGACGGCGTGGCGGGCGTGGAGCCCCAGTCGATGACGGTGTGGCGCCAGGCCAACAAGTACGCCGTCCCGCGGATGTGCTTCATCAACAAGCTCGACCGCACCGGCGCGGACTTCTACCGCTGCGTCGACATGATCGTGGACCGGCTCAACAGCACCCCGCTGGTGCTGCAGCTGCCGATCGGCGCCGAGTCCGACTTCCTCGGCGTGGTCGACCTCGTCGAGATGCGGGCGCTCACCTGGCGCGGTGAGACCACGATGGGTGAGGACTACACCGTCGAGGAGATCCCCGCCGACATGGCCGAGCAGGTCGCGGAGTACCGCGAGAAGCTCATCGAGACCCTCGCCGAGGCCGACGACGAGATCATGGAGATGTACCTCGAGGGCGAGGAGCCCACGGCGGAGCAGCTGTACGCCGGCATCCGTCGCGCCACGCTCGCGGACAAGCTCAACCCGGTCCTCACCGGCACCGCCTTCAAGAACAAGGGGATCCAGCCGCTGCTCGACGCGGTCGTCCGCTACCTCCCCTCGCCGCTCGACATCGACGCCATCGTCGGCCACGCGGTGAACAACGAGGAGGAGGAGATCCGCCGCCTCCCGTCCGACGACGAGCCGTTCTCCGGGCTGGCCTACAAGATCGCCTCGGACCCTCACCTCGGCAAGCTGATCTACGTCCGCGTCTACTCCGGCAAGCTGACCGCTGGGTCCTCGGTGATCAACTCGGTCAACGGCCGCAAGGAGCGGATCGGCAAGGTCTACCAGATGCACGCGAACAAGCGTGAGGAGATCGCGTCGGTCGGCGCCGGTCAGATCGTCGCCGTCATGGGGCTCAAGGACACCAAGACCGGGCACACGCTCTGCGACGCGGCTCACCCCGTGATCCTGGAGTCGATGACCTTCCCGGCCCCGGTGATCGAGGTCGCGATCGAGCCCAAGACGAAGGGCGACCAGGAGAAGCTCGGCACCGCGATCCAGCGGCTCTCCGACGAGGACCCCACCTTCACGGTGAAGACCGACGAGGAGACCGGCCAGACGATCATCGCCGGCATGGGCGAGCTCCACCTCGAGATCCTCGTCGACCGGATGCGTCGCGAGTTCCGCGTCGAGGCGACCGTCGGCAAGCCGCAGGTGGCCTACCGCGAGACGATCCGCCAGAAGGTCGCGAACCACGTCTACACCCACAAGAAGCAGACCGGTGGGTCGGGCCAGTTCGCGAAGGTGAACGTCTCGCTGGAGCCGAACATCGACCCCGAGACCGGCCAGGGCGCGGGCTACGAGTTCGTCAACAACGTCAGCGGCGGCCGGGTCCCGCGGGAGTACATCCCCTCGGTGGACCAGGGCGGCCAGGAGGCCATGGAGTTCGGCGTCCTCGCCGGCTACCCGATGGTCGACGTCAAGTACACCCTCGAGGACGGTGGCTACCACGAGGTCGACTCCTCGGAGCTCGCCTTCAAGCTCGCCAGCATCCAGGCGTTCAAGGAGGCCGCCCGGATGGCGAGGCCGGCGCTTCTCGAGCCGATGTTCAAGGTCGAGGTGACCACCCCGGAGAACTTCCTCGGCGACGTCATCGGCGACATCAACTCCCGGCGCGGCCAGGTGCAGAGCATGTTCGAGCGGTCCGGCGACCGGGTCGTCGAGGCTCTGGTGCCGCTGTCCGAGATGTTCGGGTACGTTGGGGACCTGAGGTCGAAGACCTCCGGTCAGGCGTCGTACTCGATGGAGTTCGACTCGTACGCCGAGGTTCCGGGGAACGTCGCCGACGAGATCATCAAGAAGGTCCGCGGCGAGTAATCTCGCGCGAACGCAACCAGCAGCAACGACCCAAGAACCAACAACAGGAGGAGCCCACCGTGGCCAAGGCTAAGTTCGAGCGGACTAAGCCGCACGTCAACATCGGCACCATCGGTCACATCGACCACGGTAAGACGACGCTGACCGCTGCTATCACCAAGGTGCTGCACGACAAGTACCCGGACCTGAACCCCTTCACGCCGTTCGACCAGATCGACAAGGCCCCGGAGGAGCGTCAGCGCGGCATCACGATCTCGATCGCGCACGTCGAGTACCAGACCGAGGCGCGTCACTACGCCCACGTCGACTGCCCCGGTCACGCCGACTACATCAAGAACATGATCACCGGCGCGGCGCAGATGGACGGCGCGATCCTCGTGGTCGCCGCGACCGACGGCCCGATGCCGCAGACCAAGGAGCACGTCCTCCTGGCCCGCCAGGTCGGCGTCCCGGCGATCGTCGTCGCGCTGAACAAGTGCGACATGGTCGACGACGAGGAGCTCATCGAGCTCGTCGAGATGGAGGTCCGCGAGCTCCTCTCCGACTACGAGTTCCCCGGTGACGACCTTCCCGTGGTCCGCGTCGCTGCCTTCCCTGCGCTCAACGGCGACGAGAAGTGGGCCGCCAGCATCGGCGAGCTCATGGACGCGGTCGACACCTACATTCCGCAGCCCGAGCGTGACGTCGACAAGCCGTTCCTCATGCCCGTCGAGGACGTCTTCACGATCACCGGTCGTGGCACCGTCATCACCGGTCGCATCGAGCGCGGCATCATCAAGGTGAACGAGGAGGTCGAGCTGATCGGCATCCGCGAGAAGTCGCAGAAGTCGACGGTCACCGGTGTCGAGATGTTCCGCAAGCTGCTCGACGAGGGCCAGGCGGGCGAGAACGTCGGCCTCCTGCTCCGCGGCACCAAGCGCGAGGACGTCGAGCGCGGCATGGTCGTGATCAAGCCGGGCACCACCACCCCGCACACGAACTTCGAGGCGTCGGTCTACATCCTCTCGAAGGAGGAGGGCGGCCGCCACACGCCGTTCTTCAACAACTACCGCCCGCAGTTCTACTTCCGCACCACCGACGTGACCGGCGTCGTGACCCTCCCCGAGGGCACCGAGATGGTCATGCCGGGCGACAACACCGAGATGTCGGTCGAGCTGATCCAGCCGATCGCCATGGAGGACGGTCTGAAGTTCGCGATCCGTGAGGGTGGCCGCACCGTCGGCGCCGGCCGGGTCACGAAGATCCTCAAGTGACC
>DASSBB010000016.1:0-5009 GCA_035699145.1 Marmoricola sp. | reverse complement strand
CCGCATCTTGTTCGCGCCGAGCGCGTAGGAGCCCTGCCGCAAGGCCTGGGGTACGGCGGACATGGCGTCCTCCGAGAGGGAGGCGACGGTCGGGATGATCATGACCCCGAGCACCAGCCCGGCCGCGAGCACGCTGAACGTCCCGACCTCGATCCCGAGGAGCCCGCTGAGCAGCTCGGGGGCGACGAAGGTGAGCGCGAAGTAGCCGTAGACGACCGACGGGATGCCGGCGAGCACCTCGAGGACCGGCTTCAGCACGCGACGGGTCCGCTCGTGGGCGTACTCGGAGAGGTAGACCGCCGCCCCGAGGCCGAACGGCACCGCGATCGCCAGTCCGATGGCCGTCGTCCACAGCGTGCCGGTGATGAGCGGCAGCACCCCGAAGTCCGCGTCGGCGAACCGCGGCGCCCATCGGTCGCCGGTGAGGAACTCCCGGACACTGACCTCGCGGAAGAAGTCGATCGCGGGGAGGAGCAGCGAGAGGAAGATCGCCAGGGTCACCCCGACGGTCAGCAGCGCGGCGCCGGCGAGCACCCCGAGGGCGAGCTTCTCGCCGTACCGGCCTCTCTTCCTGCGGATCGCCTGCGTGGGGTCGGGGCTCGGGACGGCCTGCCGCGGGCTGGTCCCGGTGGACGAGCCCCCTCGGGTCAGTGTCGTGCTCACGAGGCTCCCGTCACTTGCCGATGGAGCCGGCGGCCGTCTCCAGCTCGGTGACCTGCTCGTCGTTGAGCGGGATGAACTGCGCGGCCTCGGCGATGGGCTTCACGTTCGCCACGTAGAAGTCGACGAACTGCCGGACGTGCGCCTTGTCGGCGTACGACGCGTCGTTGACGTAGACGAAGAGCGGCCGCGCGAGCGGCGTGTAGCTGCCGTCCTGGGCGGCCTCGACCGACGGCGCGACGCAGCCGTCGCCGCTGTCGATCTCGACCGCCCTGAGGGTGTCGGCGTTCTCCTCGTAGTAGGTGAAGCCGAAGTAGCCGAGCGCGTTCGGGGAGCCGCTGACGCCCTGGACGATCACGTTGTCGTCCTCGGAGGCGTTGTAGTCGGAGCGGCTGGCGCCCTCCTCGCCGTTGATCTCGTCGGTGAAGTAGTCGAACGTCCCCGAGTCGGTGCCGGGGCCGAACAGCTCGATCTCCTCGTCCGGGAACTCGGGGTTCACCTGGTCCCAGGTGGTGACCTCGCCCTCGGCGTCGGGGCCCCAGAGCGTGGCGAGCTCCTCGGTGGTGAGGCAGGTGAGGAAGTCGTTCTCGGTCGACACGACGACGGTGAGGGCGTCGTTGGCGACGTGGAGCTCGGTGAAGTCGACCCCGTTCTCCTCGCAGACCGGCACCTCCTCGTCGGCCTTGATCGGCCGGGAGGCGTTGGAGAGGTCGGTGTCGCCGAGGCAGAACTTCTCGAAGCCGCCGCCGGTGCCGGACGTGCCGACGGAGACGTCGACGGCGCTGTTCTCCTCGGCGAAGAGCTCGCCGGCGGCGGAGGTGAGCGGCTCGACGGTCGAGGAGCCGTCGGTGACGACCTCACCGCCGTTGGCGCCCTCGGCCTGGCCACCGCACGCGGCGAGACCGGCGGTGAGGAGCAGCGCCACGGGGATCGTGATGGTGCGTCGCTTCAAAGGGGGAGGACCTCCCAGGTCGGGCCGCGGGTCCCGCGGCCGCCGATGCTGACGCCCTCAACGTAGGAAGCCGCTGTGAACCCCCGGCCGTGCGAAAGCGAACGGGAGGTGAACGTCTGCTAGCCGGCAGGGGGCGCGGGGATCCTCTCGAGCGCCGCGATCAGCCCGCGGCGGTGGTGGAGGACGAGCATCGCGCCCTTGTCGAGCGGCGGCGGGTCCACCCCGAGCGCCTCGAAGACCATCGGCAGCACCTTCCGGTGCGAGCAGACGACGACCGGCTCACCGGCTTCGAGGAGCTCCTCGACCTCGTCGGCGACCTTGCCCGGGGTGGCGTCCTCCTCGCTCAGCGCGTCGGTCACCTCGATGTCCTCGTCGATGAGCACGCCGTACGGCGCGAGGGTGGTCCAGCAGCGGCGGCTGCTGGAGGAGACCAGCCGCTCGATGCCGTACGACGCCAGCGTCGAGGACAGCAGCGCGGCCTGGTGCTCGCCGCCCGGGGTGAGGGTCCGCTCCCGGTCGTCACCCTGCCACTGCTTGCGCGAGCGGGCGTCGGCGTGGCGGAGCACGACCAGCGGCTCCGTCCGGGGGCCGAGCTGCGTGGCCTCCTCGAGCGTCTGCCGGTCCCGGGCGTAGTTGAGCATCTCGTGTGCCCTCTCCACCTCGACCCAGCGGACCTCGTCGATCTCGTCGTTGGGCGAGTAGGAGGTGACGTCCTCGTCGAACCTCGCGCTGCCCACCCAGTAGTGGACGACCTTGACGCCGTTGAGCACCGCATAGCCCTGGTCGGTCAGCGGCGGCCCCAGCCGGATCTCGACACCGGTCTCCTCGAGCACCTCGCGGACCGCTGCCGTGCGGACCTCCTCGCCCGGGTCGAGCTTTCCCTTGGGGAAGGACCAGTCGTCGTACTTCGGCCGGTGGACGAGGAGCACCTCGCCCTCCTCTCGGAGCACCACGGCACCCGCTGCGACGACGATGACGGGCTCGGTCATGCGGCCAGTCTCACACCCCCGGGTCGCCGAGGGCTGGCGCGGCGCAGTCAGTTCCAGGTGCAGGTTTTCGAGGACGATTTCCTGCAATCGGAACTGACTTGGCTCAGCGGCGCCTCGGCCGGAAGCCGGGCGGCGGGGTCAGCGTCCACGCCCGCCGCTCCGGGGGCTCGAAGCGGGCCCTGCCCCGAGCGCCGAGGATGCGTTGCGCGAGCCGCGCACGGTCGCGTACGTCGGCCCCGGTGGCCCGGGTGACCTCCAGCCCGACGTCCCTCAGCCGGCCCTCCCTCGTCACGTCGCCGCTGTGACGGGGTGCCCTCCGGTGGTCGTCCCCGTCGTACTCCCCGACGAGCCCGGCCACCGGGTCGAGCAGGTCGGGATAGCCGAGCAGCCGGCCGTTGAGGTCGAACACCGGCCGGTTGACCAGCGGTCGCGGCAGCCCGGCATCGAGCTCCCAGACCAGCCGGTAGCGCGTCTCCTGCGGTGAGTCGCTCCGCTCGTCCGCCAGGTCGAGCGCCTGGCGCACCAGGGGTACGCCGTTCCAGCCGGCGTGCCCTGCGACGAACATGTGCATCCGGTCGAGGGTGACAAGCCCTGCCGCGGCAGCCATGTCCATCGCCACGACCGCCTCCCTGAGGTCGTCGCTCAGCCGCATCTCGTCGAAGGTCGCGCGAAGGGCGGGGGTGCAGGGGATGTCGTAGACCCGCTCGACCGCACCCACCCGGTCTTCGAGGTAGCGGATCCCTTCGCGCTTGCGCCGGCCCTGCCCTGGACCGACGGTCAACGGGACCGGCAAGAGGATCCTGCCCAGGTCGCCGTACCGCTGACCATCGAGGAAGAAGGCGCCACAGAGGTGCAGGGCGGCCCACCCGGTGACCGCGCCGTCGACCGGCAGGAGGGCGGCGGCCTCCACGATCCGCTGGCTGCTGACCGTGGGGTCGACCGACGTCGGCAGGTAGAGACCTGCCGAGGAGCGGCGCCACCGCGGGCCGTCGGCCTGGCCGCGGGTCGGCCCGGTGACTCCCCGAGGGTCGATCCGGGTCGGCCGGACGAACGGAGGCGGGGGCTGGCGAGGATTCCACTGATGGGCGTCGGTCATCGGACGAACATGGAGCCGTCCGGCGCGCTCTGCTCGGCCTGGCGGCGGGCCTGTGGGTCGAGGGGTGGATCAGTTCCAGGTGCAGGAAATGTGGGCCGCGAACCTGCGACTCGAACTGACTGGAACCCGGTTCAGTGGCGGCGGGCGCTCCGCGACGTGCTGACCAGCCACGACTGCAGGTCCAGCAGCGGCTCGCCCTCGTCACCGGTCGCCCGGCGGTGCCAGACGCCGTCGGGGTCGAGCTCCCAGGCGGCCGTGCCCTCCTCGAACGCCACGTCGAGGATCCTGCCGATCTCCTCGACCGACTCAGCGGAGGGCAGGGCGACCAGGACCTCCACCCGCCGGTCGAGGTTGCGGTGCATGAGGTCGGCCGAGCCGATCCATACCTCGGGGCTCCCGCCGTTGTCGAACCAGAAGATCCGGCTGTGCTCGAGGAACCGCCCGAGGACCGACCGGACGGTGATGTTCTCCGACAGCCCCGGGACGCCGGGCCGGAGCGCGCAGATCCCACGCACCAGCAGCTCGACCTCCACCCCGGCCTGCGAGGCCCGGTAGAGCGCGTCGATCACGGCCTCGTCCACGACGGAGTTTGCCTTGATCCGGATCCGCCCCTCGCCACCGGCGACCTGGTGGGCGGTCTCGGCGTCGATCCGCTCGATCAGCCCGCTGCGGACCGAGTGCGGGGCGACGAGGAGGTGGGAGTACGACGGCTGGCGGGCGTAGCCGGACAGGTTGTTGAACAGGTAGGCGACGTCCTCGGTGATCCCCTCGTGGGTGGTGATCAGGCCGAGGTCCTCGTACATCCGGGCGGTCTTGGGGTTGTAGTTGCCGGTGCCGATGTGGACGTAGCGGCGGATCCCGTCCGGCTCGTCGCGGACGACCAACGCCAGCTTGCAGTGGGTCTTGAGCCCGACGAGGCCGTAGACCACGTGGCAGCCGGCCTCCTCCAGCTTGCGCGCCCACTTGATGTTCGCCCCCTCGTCGAACCGTGCCTTGATCTCGACGATCACCAGGACCTGCTTGCCGGCCTCGGCCGCGTCGATGAGCGCCTCGATGATCGGGGAGTCGCCGGAGGTGCGGTAGAGCGTCTGCTTGATCGCGAGCACGTGCGGGTCGGCGGCAGCCTGCTCGATGAAGCGCTGCACGCTCGTTGAGAACGAGTGGTACGGGTGGTGGACGAGGATGTCGCTCTCGCGCAGGCGGGAGAAGACGCTGCGCGGCGTCTCGCCCTCAGCGAACTGGGGGTGTGTCGCGGGCACGAAGGGGCGCTCCTTGAGGTCGGGGCGGTCCACCTCCTCGTAGACCTGCCAGA
>DASSBB010000015.1:0-25890 GCA_035699145.1 Marmoricola sp. | reverse complement strand
GCCCGGGCCCTCGCCCGGGTCGACGTCGACCAGCACGATCTGCCCCGGACCGACCTCGCCGTAGAGCATCTTCTCGGCGAGGCTGTCCTCGATCTCGCGCTGGACCGTCCGGCGGAGCGGACGTGCGCCCAGCACCGGGTCGAAGCCCCGGCGCGCGAGCAGGTCCTTCGCGTTCTGGGTGAGCTCGATCGACATGTCGCGGTCCTTCAGCCGCAGCTCCACGCCGGCGATCATGTTGTCGACCATCGACACGATCTGGTCCTGCGTGAGCGGCGGGAACACCACGATCTCGTCGACCCGGTTGAGGAACTCCGGACGGAAGTGCTGCTTGAGCTCCTCGGAGACCTTCTGCTTCATCCGGTCGTAGGAGCCCTGCACGTCGCTGCCCTGCTGGAAGCCCAGGTTGACGCCCTTGCTGATGTCGCGGGTGCCGAGGTTCGTGGTCATGATGATCACGGTGTTCTTGAAGTCGATCACCCGGCCCTGCGAGTCCGTCAGCCGACCCTCCTCCAGGATCTGCAGCAGCGAGTTGAAGATGTCGGGGTGGGCCTTCTCAACCTCGTCGAACAGCACGACGGAGAACGGCTTGCGCCGCACCTTCTCGGTGAGCTGACCGCCCTCCTCGTAGCCGACGTAGCCGGGAGGCGAGCCGAACAGCCGCGAGACGGTGTGCTTCTCGGAGAACTCCGACATGTCCAGCTGGATCAGGGCGTCCTCGTCGCCGAAGAGGAACTCCGCGAGCGACTTGGACAGCCACGTCTTCCCGACGCCCGACGGGCCAGCGAAGATGAACGAGCCGCCGGGACGCTTCGGGTCCTTCAGGCCCGCACGAGTACGTCGGATCGCGCGGCTGAGTGCCTTGACGGCCTCCTCCTGCCCGATGACGCGCTTGTGCAGCTCGTCCTCCATCTTGAGCAGCCGGGTCGACTCCTCCTCGGACAGCTTCACGATCGGGATGCCGGTGGCGACCGCGAGGACCTCGGCGATGAGCTCCTCGTCGACCTCCGCCACGACGTCCATGTCGCCGGCCTTCCATTGCTTCTCACGCTCGCCCTTGGCGAGGATCAGCTTCTTCTCCTCGTCACGCAGCGACGCTGCCAGCTCGAAGTCCTGGCTGTCGATCGCGCTCTCCTTGCGGCGGCGCACGTCGGCGATCTTGTCGTCGAACTCGCGCAGGTCCGGCGGCGCGGTCATCCGGCGGATCCGCAACCGCGACCCGGCCTCGTCGATCAGGTCGATGGCCTTGTCGGGCAGGAACCGGTCGGAGACGTAGCGGTCGGCCAGCGTGGCGGCCGAGACCAGCGCCTCGTCGGTGATCGTCACGCGGTGGTGCGCCTCGTAGCGGTCGCGGAGCCCCTTGAGGATCTCGATCGTGTGGGCGATCGACGGCTCCTGCACCTGGATCGGCTGGAACCGGCGCTCGAGGGCGGCGTCCTTCTCGAGGTGCTTGCGGTACTCGTCGAGCGTGGTGGCGCCGATCGTCTGCAGCTCGCCTCGGGCCAGCATCGGCTTGAGGATGCTCGCCGCGTCGATCGCGCCCTCCGCGGCGCCCGCCCCGACGAGCGTGTGCAGCTCGTTGATGAACAGGACGATGTCGCCGCGGGTCTTGATCTCCTTGAGGACCTTTTTGAGCCGCTCCTCGAAGTCACCGCGGTAGCGGGAGCCGGCGACGAGCGCGCCGAGGTCGAGGCTGTAGATCTGCTTGTCCTTGAGCGTCTCCGGCACGTCGCCGCGCACGATCGCCTGGGCGAGCCCCTCGACGCAGGCGGTCTTGCCGACGCCCGGCTCGCCGATGAGGACCGGGTTGTTCTTGGTTCGGCGGGAGAGCACCTGCATCACCCGCTCGATCTCCTTCTCCCGGCCGATCACCGGGTCGAGCTTCCCCTCGCGAGCGGCCTGCGTGTAGTTGCGGCCGAACTGGTCGAGCACGAGCGAGCTCGACGGCGCGCCCTCCGGAGCGGTGCCCGCGGTGGCGGTCTCCTTGCCCTGGAAGCCGGAGAGGAGCTGGATCACCTGCTGGCGGACCCGGTTGAGGTCGGCGCCGAGCTTCACCAGCACCTGGGCGGCGACGCCCTCGCCCTCGCGGATCAGCCCGAGCAGGATGTGCTCGGTCCCGATGTAGTTGTGGCCGAGCTGCAGCGCCTCACGGAGGGAGAGCTCCAGCACCTTCTTGGCGCGCGGCGTGAACGGGATGTGGCCGGAGGGGGCCTGCTGGCCCTGGCCGATGATCTCCTCGACCTGCGCGCGCACCGCCTCCAGCGAGATGCCGAGGCTCTCGAGCGCCTTGGCGGCCACGCCCTCGCCCTCGTGGATCAGTCCGAGCAGGATGTGCTCGGTCCCGATGTAGTTGTGACTGAGCATGCGCGCTTCTTCCTGCGCCAGCACCACCACACGACGGGCTCGATCGGTGAACCGCTCGAACATAATCTCACTCCTCAGCCTTCCGGCGCCCACGCCACCTGCGCGGACGAGGTCGCTTCCCAGCACTCTAGTCCGGACCACCTACGGCGCGAGCCGTGGTCGCCGGTGCGGGACGACACCCAGGTCAACTCTCCCCCCGGACCAGGTGTTCCCGGTCCGGGGTTCGCTCGCAGCGAACAACCGGTTTCCGGGGAGGAGCGGTCAGTGCGCAGCGGCGTACGCGTCGCGGACCTCCGCCGAGACCCTCCCGCGCTCGGGGACCTCCCAGCCGTTCTCACGCGCCCAGACCCGGATGTCCGCGGCGGAGGGGCCGCCCGAGGCGCTGCCGGAGCGGCTCGCCGACGAGCGACCCGCGCTGCCTCCGGACGAGCGACGACGGCCGCCGGCCCGGCGCCCGTGACCGACGTACGGCGCGAGCGCCTCCCGCAGCTTGTCGGCGTTGTCGGCCGAGAGGTCGATTTCGTACTGCGCCCCGTCGAGACCGAAAGTAACGGTTTCCGCGGCCTCACTGCCGTCGATGTCGTCGACCAGGACCACGTTCACACGCTGCGCCATGAAATGACTTCCTCACTGATACCGATGTGATTCCTTCTGGGCCCCCGGAATCACGGGGAAACAATATCCGCATCATGCCCGGAATCGCGACTTCGCCATTCCGGTCCCAGGATGATAATGCGGCCGGACGGATCGACACGACCGGGCCGGGCCATTCCGCCGCCATTCTCAGCGGGAAACGGGCTCGTTTACGGAAAGGCGGTGACCCGCCCCCAAAGGGCGGGCAGTCATTCCGGGCGGAGCAGCGGAAACAGGATGGTCTCCCGGATCCCGGCACCGGTGAGCAGCATGACCAGCCGGTCCACGCCCATTCCCATGCCGCCGGCCGGAGGCATTCCGTGTTCCATCGCCCGCAGGAACGACTCGTCGAGCTCCATCGCCTCCGGGTCGCCCTTCGCGGCGAGCAGCGACTGCTCCACGAGCCGCTCCCGCTGGACGACCGGGTCGTTGAGCTCGGAGTACGCCGGCGCCAGCTCGACCCCGTTGACGATCAGGTCGAACGCCTCCACCAGCCCCGGCTTGGACCGGTGCGGCTTGGCGAGCGGCCGGACCGACTCGGGGTAGTCCTGCACGAAGGTCGGCTGGACCAAGGTGTCCTCGACGAGCTGCTCGTAGAGCTCGAGCACGATCTCGCCGGCGTTCCAGTGCGGCTGCAGCTCGACCTCACGGTCCTCGGCGAGCTTCTCCAGCTCGTCCACCGGGGTCTCGATCGTCACCTCGACGCCGAGCGCCTCCGAGACGAGGTCGAGGAGGCTCGCTGAGCGCCACGGCTGCTCGAGGTCGATCTCCTCGCCGTTGCGCCCGGTCACGACCGTGCGTCCGACCGTCCGGGCGGCGTCGACCACGAGCGCGCGGACGAGCACCTTCATCGTCTCGATGTCGCCGTACGCCTCGTAGGCCTCGAGCATCGAGAACTCCGCGGCGTGCGTGGAGTCGAGCCCCTCGTTGCGGAAGGTCCGGCCGATCTCGTAGACCCGCTCGACGCCGCCGATCATCGCCTTCTTGAGGTCGAGCTCGAGGGCGATCCGCAGGAGCATCGGCTGGTCGAAGGCGTTGAGATGGGTGCGGAACGGCCTCGCCGCTGCACCGCCGTTGGTCAGCTGGAGGATCGGCGTCTCCACCTCGACGTACCCGCGCTCGTCGAGCGTCCGGCGCAGCGACCCGAGCACGGCCGCCTTGGTGCGGACCATCCGGCGCGACTCGGGGTTGACCACCATGTCGACGTACCGCTGGCGGACCCGCGCCTCGTCGGAGAGCGGCCGGTGCTCGTTCGGCAGCGGCCGGAGGGTCTTCGCGGCCACCGTCCACGAGGTCGTGCGCACGGACAGCTCGCCGCGGCGGCTCGTCACGACCTCCCCGGTCACCCCGAGGAAGTCGCCGATGTCGACGACGGCCTTGTACTCCGCGAGCGACTCCTCCCCCACGTCGGCGAGCGAGAGCATCGCCTGGAGCTCGGTGCCGTCGCCCTCCCGGAGCCGCACGAAGCACAGCTTCCCGGTGTTGCGCTGGTGGATCACCCGGCCGACCACGGAGACGGTCTCGCCGGTGCGCGTGTCCGGCTCGAGCCCCTGGCCGTCGTACGTCGCGCGCACCTCCGCCAGCGAGTGGGTGCGCTCGACCACGACGGGGTACGGCGCCCGGCCTGCGTCGAGGAGCCGCTGCCGCTTCTCCCGGCGGACCCGCAGCTGCTCGGGGAGGTCGTCCTCCACGGACGGGGACGGCGCGGGATGGTCGGTCATGGTGACCCAGCCTAGGACGTGGGGACCGTCCACTCGACGACCGTCCCGTGCGGCTGGTTCTCCCGCCACCCGAAGGTGCCGCCGAGCCGTTCCGCGCGGTGCCTCATGTTGGCCAGGCCGCTGCTGCGGTGGGCCTCACCGATTCCCCGGCCGTCGTCGGCGACCCGGAGCAGGATGTGGTCGGGCTCGCAGGCGAGGGTCACCTGCACCTCAGTGGCCCCGGCGTGACGAGCGACGTTCGACAGAGCCTCGGTGAGCACCGCCAGGAGGTGGTCGACGGCACGGCCGGGGAGCAGCTCCAGCGACCCGGTGTAGGTCATCGTGGGCGCGAACCCCAACGCCCGTCCGGCGTTGCCGATGATCCGCTCGATGCTCGCCGGCAGCTGGGTGGGGGTCATCAGCTCGGTGAGGCTGTGGATCGCCCGCCGGAGCTCGCGGATCGCCTCGTCGACGCCGGCGGCGGCGACCGCGATGCGTCGGGTGGCGTCCGGAGCTCCACGCTGGACGGCCGCGAGGTCCAGTCCGGCCGCGAAGAGCCGCTGGATGACGACGTCGTGGAGGTCCGCGGCGATCCGCTGACGCTCCTCGAGCAGCGCCAGCTGGCGGATGCTGTCCTGGAGCGCCTGCTCGGAACGGACCCGGGCCGTGACGTCGCTGGTCATGACGACGAAGCCGCGGTTCCCGTCGTCCGCCCGGTGCGGCACGAAGGTCGCCTCGACGTAGCGCGCCTGCCCCCGCGCGTCCTCCAGCCTGGTCTCGAAGTGCTGCTCCTCACCCGCCAGCGCGCCCTCGATGAACGGGCGGCTCTCCTCGTAGAGCTCCGCGCCGAGCAGCTCGCTGATGTGCTTGCCGTAGAGCTCCAGGGGCTCGACCCCGAACCACTCGACGTGGGCTTCCGTCGCGAACCGGTTGCGTGCCTCGTGGTCCCAGTACGCAACCACCCCGGGCAGCCGGTCGAGCACCCCGGCGAGCTCGACGGCTGGGACGCGGGGGTGGCTCACTCACTGTTCCTGCCCCGGACCGCCCGTCCCCATGCCTCAGCGGTTGCGCTCGAAGACGATCTCCAGGCCGAGCAGCGTCAGCCACGGCTGGTGGTCGGTGATGCTGGCGCACTCGTCGATCACCAGCTCGGCGAGCCCGCCCGTCGCGACGACGTTGACCTGCCCCGGGGCAAGCCCCAGCGCGTCGGTCATCCGGGCGACCATCCCGTCGACCTGGGAGGCGAAGCCGTAGAGCACCCCGCTCTGCAGCGCCTCGACGGTGTTCTTGGCGATGACCGAGCGTGGGCGGAGCAGCTCGACCTTGCGCAGCTGGGCGCCACGGCTTCCCAGTGCCTCCAGGGAGATCTCGATGCCGGGTGCGATGGCCCCGCCGACGTACTCCCCTCGCGGCGAGACGACGTCGAAGGTCGTGGCGGTCCCGAAGTCGACCACGATCGAGGGGCCGTCGTACAGCTGCGCGGCCGCGAGCGCGTTGACGATCCGGTCCGAGCCGACCTCGCGGGGGTGGTCCATCAGCACCGGCACGCCGGTGCGGACGCCGGGCTCGACGACGACGTGCGGCACGGTGGCGTGGTAGGTCTCCATCATCTCCCGCCACTCGTGCAGCACGGCGGGGACGGTGCTGCACACCGCCACGCCGCTCACCTGCCCGACGAAGCCGGTGGAGGCGAGGAGGGCGCGGAGGAGCACCCCCCACTCGTCGGCGGTACGACGCTCCTCGGTCGCCACGCGCCAGTGGTGGACGACCGCCCGGTCCTCGAGCAGCCCGACGGTGGTGTGGCTGTTGCCGATGTCGGCGCAGAGCAGCACGGGTGCCGCCTAGCCGGCCAGGCGGTCGCCGCGCAGGAGCCCGCTGCCGGCCGGCGCCCCGGCCGGGTCCGAGCCGGTGCCGACCACCCGGTTGGCGGAGTCGACGAAGACCACGTGCGGCTCGAAGTCCCGGGCCTCCGCGGTCTCCATCTGCCCGTAGGCGATGAGGATCACGAGGTCGCCGGGGTGCACGAGCCGGGCCGCCGCGCCGTTGATGCCGAGAACGCCGCTGCCACGCGGCCCCGCGATCGTGTACGTCTCGAGGCGGGCGCCGTTGGTGATGTCGACGATGTGGACCAGCTCGCCGGGGAGCAGGTCGGCCGCCTCGAGCAGCTCCGCGTCGACGGTCACCGAGCCGACGTAGTGCAGGTCGGCCTGCGTGACGGTGGCGCGGTGGATCTTGCTCTTCATCATGGTGCGCAGCATTCAGGCCTCCAGGGTGAGCGCGACGTTGTCGATGAGCCGGGTGGCGCCCACGCGGGCGGCGACGAGCAGCCGGGCCGGTCCCCGCTCCGGCGGCTCCGCCAGGTCGGGGCCGGTGAGCGCCAGGTAGTCGAGGTCGACGCCGTCGGCGGCCTCCAGGACGGCCAGCGCGGCGCGTCGTACGGCGTCGGGGCCGGCGGGTCCGGCTGCAGCGCCGGCCCGGAGCGCGGCCGAGAGCGTCCGCGCGAGGAGCCGCTCCTCGGTGGCGAGGTAGCGGTTGCGGCTGGACAGCGCGAGCCCGTCGTCCTCGCGGACGGTCTCGCCGCCGACCACCTCGATGCCCATGCAGAGGTCCTCGACCATCCGCCGGACCAGGACCAGCTGCTGGTAGTCCTTCTGCCCGAACACCGCCACGTCCGGGCGGACCAGCCCGAAGAGCTTGGCGACCACGGTCAGGACGCCCCGGAAGTGGGCCGGCCGGGAGGCACCCTCGAGGACGGTCGCCAGCGGCCCGGGGTCGACGGTCACCCGTGGCTCCCCGCCGGGGTAGACCTCCTCCACGCTCGGCGCGAACACGACGTCGACGCCGCCGGCGGCGCACAGCTCGAGGTCGGTGTCGAACGAGCGGGGGTACCGGTCGAGGTCCTCCCCCGGGCCGAACTGGAGGGGGTTGACGAAGATCGACACCACGAGCGCGTCCTCGCGGCGGAGCAGGCTCCGGGCGGTCGAGAGGAGGGCGGCGTGCCCGGCGTGGAGCGCCCCCATGGTCGGGACGAGGGCGATCCGCCTCCCGGACCCCGCCTCGTCCGACTGGCCGCGGCGTATGCCGCGCGGCCGGTCGGACGAGGCGGAGGACAGGGCGCTCTCGAGCTCCCCGCGCGTCCGCGCGACGAGCGGCCGGCTCACGCGGCGACCTTCTCCAGGGCGTCGTTGAGGATGCCGACGAGCTTGGCGGCCCGGATCGGCAGCAGCCGGCCGTCGAGGACCGCGGTGTTGGCGGTCGCCCGGGCGAGCGCGACGTAGGCCGGCATGGTGTCCGGCCGGGTCCGGGCGATCCCCTCGAGGTGCAGCCGGACCGTCTCGACGTCCCCTCGGACGATCGGGCCGGTGAGTGCGGCGTCGCCCATGGTGAGGGCGTTGTCGAGCGCGGCGCTGAGCAGTGGCCGGAGGGTGGCCGCCGGGTCGGTCGCGCCGGACTCGCGGAGCAGCTCCATCGCCTGGCAGACCAGGGTGACGAGGTGGTTGGCGCCGTGGGCGAGGCCGGCGTGGTAGAGGGTGCGCCTCTCCTCGGGCACCCAGACGAGGTTGCCGCCCAGGTCGGCGACGAGGGAGGTCGCCATCGCGACCGCCGGCTCCGTCTCCGCAGTGACCCCGAAGGCACACCCGTGGAGCCGCGGCAGGTCGACGGCGGTGCCGGTGAACGTCATCGCCGGGTGCAGCGCGAGCACGTGGGCGCCCAGGTCGGCCGCCGGCTGGAGGACGGCGAGCCCGTGGCGGCCCGACGTGTGCGCGACGTACTGGCCCTTCCGGATCGCCCCGGAGGCGGCGAGCATCGTGACCACGTTCGACAGCATGTCGTCGGGCACGGTGAGCAGGAGCAGGTCGGCGGCCTTGCTCACCCGGGTGGGCTTCTGCATCGGCACGCCGGGGAGGAGCGCCGCGGCACGGGCTCGGGAGGCGTCGGACTCGCCGGCTGCCGCCACCACCGGGTGGCCGGCTGCCCGGAGCCCTGCGGAGAGGACGGCGCCGACGCGGCCGGCGCCGACGACCCCCACGCGGGTGACCGGTCGGGTCATGGTCATCGCCTTTCGTTCCAGTCCCACGAAGGGGTACCGGACGGATTGCTGACACATCCAGCGTAGGTCGGGCTCTCGCTGCCGTCACCGGGCCGCGACCGTGGCCTCCGTCACAGCCGTACCCTGCTGACGTGGCCACCAACCTCGGCATGCCGCCGCTCCCGCCCCGCACCGCGGCACCTGCGTGGCGCACCGCGTGGGACCGGGCGCTCTACGGTCCGCATGGGTTCTACCGCCGCAGCTCGCCGGCCGACCACTTCCGCACGTCGGTCCACGGCTCCACCGTGCTGGCCGAGGCCCTGGTCCGGCTGCTGCGGGACCGCGGGCTCGACACGCTGGTCGACGTGGGGTGCGGCCGCGGTGAGCTGCTCACCGCGGTGCACCGGCTGGCGCCGGACGTGACGCTGCTCGGCGTCGAGGTGGCCGCGCGGCCCGCGGAGCTGCCGGCCGCGGTCGACTGGTCGCCGGTGCTGCCGACCGCCGTCGACGGCGTGCTGCTCGCCCATGAGTGGCTGGACAACGTCCCCTGCCACGTGGTCGAGGTCGACTCCCACGGGGCGATCCGGGTGGTGCACGTGGACCCGGGAACCGGTGAGGAGTCGCTCGGCCACCGCCTCGACGAGCCGGGCGTCCCGGCAGGGCTCGGGGCCTGGCTCGAGGAGTGGTGGCCCCTGGACCTCCGCGAGCCCGGCACCCGCGCGGAGGTCGGCACCTCCCGTGACCGGGTCTGGGCCGACGCCGCCGGCCGGGTCGGGCGGGGGCTCGCCATCGCCGTCGACTACGGCCACGTGCGCGCGGGCCGCCCGCCGTACGGCTCGCTGCGCTCCTACCGCGACGGCCGGGAGGCCGACGTGCGGCCGGACGGGTCGCGCGACGTCACCGCCGCGGTCGCCGTCGACGCGGTCGCCGCGGCGACGGGTGGCACCGTGCTCAGGCAGCGTGAGGCGCTGGCGCTGCTCGGGGTCTCCGCGGAGCGACCGCCGCTCTCGCTCGCCCGTTCCGCCCCTCAGGAGTACGTCGCGGCGCTGGCCACCGCGACCCGGGCGACGGACCTGACCGCCCCCGGAGGGCTCGGGGACTTCTACTGGGTCATCTCCGGCGGCTCCCACGAGCCACGTCCCGCGCTCGGCTGAGGGGGCCTTTGCCGGGCGGCGTGGCCCAGCGTGACGGTGTGCTCGAGCAGCGCGCGGGCCTCGACCTCGTCCCGCGCCTCCGCGAGCAGCCGCACCGGTCCCGGCGGGCTGTCGACGTGGACGTCGGCGAGCCGCAGCCGCCGCTGCAGCGGACCCTGGGCGAGCCGGACCGACTGGACCCGCGCCTGCGGCACGATGTCGACCCGGCGGTGCCAGAACCCGCGCCGGCTCACCACGAGCTCGGCGTCCTGGCCGACCGCCATCGTCCACGCGGTGAGCGGCGCCACCCACCTGGCCCGCCGCGGTGGAGCGGTCAGCGGCACCCCGGAGACGCCCCGCCCCAGGACGCGGTGGACGAGCGCGTGGATCTCGGCCCGAGGCGCGACCGGCATGAGCGTGGACGAGGCCTGCACCAGGTCGGGGTCGCTCGTCTTGTAGCCCGCCACCGACACGTCGAGCTTCGCCCACCCGAACGGGCGCCACAGGAGCGGCTCGGTCACGAGCAGCCCCTGGATCCGCGCTCGCGCGATGGTCTGGCTCGACAGGGAGGTGAGCCCTCGCCGGACATGCAGCCCGGCCGCGGAGTCCGACAGGGTGAACCCGTAGTACGACGTCAGCTTCCGCGCCAGCGCGAGCGCCAGGCCGATCAGCGCGGGAGCGAGGCCACCGGCCAGCAGGAACGCGCCGGTGAAGAGGAAGGTGACCACCAGCGCGACGCCACTGACGAGCATGAGCAGGGCCTCGGTGGAGAGCAGCAGGCTGCCCACGAGCGGTCCCAGCTGCAGGGTGGCCAGCCGCACCTCCGGAGCGGGGGCCCGGGGCGGGGTGCCGCCGGCTGACGCGGCTCCCTCGGATGGCCCGTCGCGCAGGTCGTCGCGGCGGTCGAGCAGCGAGGACCGCAGCTCGAGGGCCTCGCGGTGCGGGAGGAAGGCGAGCGACCCCTCGCGGTCGCCGCCGGAGGCGAGGTCGAACTTCAGCTCGGCGAGCCCCATCAGCCGGGCCACGAGCGGCTGCACGATGTCGATCCCCTGGAGCCGGTCGATCCGGATCCGCCGCGACTGCCGGACGACGACGCCGGTGTCGATCCGGAGCTCGTCCCCGTCGATCCAGTACTTGGTGCGCACCCAGGACGCCACGCCGTAGGCCCCGCCGGCGACGAGGAGCGCTCCCAGCATGATCGAGAAGACGCCGACCCCCTGGCTGATCAGCTGCTGCCAGGAGGTGCCGACGACGGCGAGCAGCACGATCGGCGCGCGGGCGACCGGGGTGAGCGGGGAGAGGCGGCGGAACCGCTGCTCGTCGTGGGCGTTCACAGCCCGGCGGCCCGCGACTCGCCCCTGGCCGTCAGCCGGTCCCGCAGCCGGGCCGCCTCCTCGGCGCGGAGCCCCGGGATCACCGCCGTCGTCCCCGGGCTTGCCGTGTGCAGGTGCAGCTTGGCGATCCCGTTGGCCTGGTCGAGCGGGCCGGCCTCCACGTCGACGTACTGCATCCGGCCGTAGGGGACCACGACGAGCTTCCGGAAGAGCGCCCCCCGGGTGATGTAGAGCTCCTCGTCCTCCTCGGCGTACCCCCACCGCCGCGCGTTGCGGCCGACCAGCCACCACGCCCAGCCCAGGAGGACCGCGCCGACGGCGAGCACGGCCGTGAGCAGCCACCACGGCCCGTCGAGGAGCAGGTGGAGCGCCACCGCGACGACCACCCCGAGCAGGGCGGCCACGAGGAGGAGCCAGCGGCGCACGACGGCGAGCCGGGGCGAGACCCGCTGCCACGGGCTGCCCGGAGGTGCGAAGAGGTCGTCCACGCTCCGACCCTATGGTGGGCAGGTGACGAGTGACCTCACGGTGGCGATCGGGGCAGCGGCACGTGGGCTGAGCACCTCCCCCGACGACGTGGTCCTCGACCTCGGCCCCCACCACCCCTCGACGCACGGGGCGCTGCGGCTGCGGCTGCGGCTCGACGGCGACCGGATCGTCGGCTGCGACCCGGAGGTCGGGTTCCTCCACCGGGGCGTGGAGAAGCTCTTCGAGGTCCGCGACTACCGGCAGATCATCGTGCTGGCCAACCGTCACGACTGGCTCAGCGCCTTCGCCAACGAGCTCGGCGTCGTCCTCGCCGTGGAGCGGATGCTCGGCATCGAGGTCCCGGCCCGGGCGGTGTGGCTGCGCACGCTGTTGGCCGAGCTGAACAGGGTGCTCCACCACCTCATGTTCCTGGGTTCCTACCCGGCCGAGCTGGGGCAGGCCCCCGTCTCGACGCTGCTCGAGCGCGAACGTGTCCTCGGCGTGATGGAGGAGCTCTCGGGCGGCCGGATGCACTACATGTTCAACCGGGTCGGCGGCCTCAAGGAGGAGCTCCCCGAGGGGTGGCTCGCCCGCGCCGCCGAGGTCATCGCCGGCGTACGAGCGGCCCTGCCCAGCATCGAGGCGGCCTCGCTCGGCGACCCGGCTTTCCAGGGGCGCACCCGCGGCGTGGGCGTCCTCGATCCGGCCGCCGCCCGGGCGCACGGCGTGAGTGGCCCGGTCGCCAGGGCGTCCGGGCTCGACCTCGACCTCCGCCGCGACGAGCCCTACCTGGCGTACGGCGAGCTCGCCGGCGTCCTGCGCGTGGCCGGCCGCACGGAGGGCGACGCCTACGCCCGGTTCGCGGTGCTCCTCGACCAGGTGGCGGCGAGCCTGGACCTGGTGGACGCCTGCCTCGACCGGGTCCGCGGCCTCCCGCCGGGGCCGGTCAACGTGCGGCTGCCGAAGATCGTGAAGGCGCCGGAGGGTGCGACGTACGCCTGGACCGAGAGCCCCGGCGGGATCAACGGCTACTACCTCGTCTCGCGGGGCGAGAAGACCCCGTGGCGGCTCAAGCTGCGCACCCCCGGGTTCAACAACGCCTCGGCGCTGCCGGCGCTGGTCGAGGGCGCGCGGGTCAAGGAGCTCGTGCCGATCCTCGGGTCGATGTTCTTCGTCATCGGCGACATCGACAAGTAGGCCCGGCTGCGTGCTGTGGCAGGATGCGACGCCCATGAGTGCAGCGAGAAGGAACACCGCCGTCCTGCTGGCGGGAGGCGTCGGAACCCGGGTCGGGCTCGACTTCCCCAAGCAGCTGGTCGAGGTCGCCGGCCGGCCTCTCATGGAGCACACGCTGGCGGTGTTCGACGCCCATCCGGACGTCGACGACCTCCTCGTCCTGATGACGCCGGGGCACCTGGACGCGGTGCGCGAGATGGTCCACGCCGGTGGCTACACGAAGGTCCGGCGGATCATCGAGGGGGCCGACACCCGGAGCGGCACGACGATGCGGGCCCTGGACGCGCTGGGGCAGGACGACCGCAAGGTGCTCCTGCACGACGCGGTGCGCCCACTGGTCTCCCCCCGGATCATCGCGTCGTGCTTCGCGGCCCTGGACACCTACGACGCCGCGTGCGTGGCGATACCGTCCGCGGACACCATCATCGAGGTGAGCCCGGCGAACACGATCAGCAGCGTGCCGGCGCGGGCCAACCTGCGCCGCGTCCAGACGCCGCAGGCCTTCCGGCTCGCAGTGATCCGGGACGCCTACGCCAAGGCGGCCGCCGACCCGGGGTTCGGGGCGACGGACGACTGCAGCGTGGTGCTGCGCTACTCCCCCGACGTCCCCATCTCGGTGGTCCCGGGCGACGAGCGGAACCTGAAGGTCACCCAGCCCGTCGACGTCCACCTGGCGGAGATGCTCCTGCAGCTGACCAGCGGTCACGACCTGCCCGGCGCCCGCGACGAGGAGTGAGCACCGCTGGGTCCTCGGACGCCCTGGGTCTGGCCGAGGTCAACGTCCCAGTCCGGTCTCGTCGTCGTCGGTGACGCGGCACGCGCGCTCGAGGAGGAGCGCGCCGCCCACGGTCGCCAGGGCCGCTGCCGCTGCGGCGAGGCTCCGCACGGTCCGCTCGCCGGAGAGCTCCGCGGCAATCCCCACCCAGGTGAGGGCGTAGCCGAGGTATCCCCCGGCGACGAGGGCGCCGCTGATCGCACAGGCCTTCGCCAGGACGAGCCGGTTCACCGCCTGGTGGGCGCGGAGTCCTGGCCGACGCTGCAGGACGGTGCGCCGCGTGCCGACGGCCACGGCGAGGAGGATCGCCGCGGCGAGCGCGAGAGCGACTGCCGGGGGCCAGGTGACGCGCGGCGCGGTGGTGTCGAGCGCCACGGCCACCGGGCGGACGAGCCATCCCACGACCAGCCCGGCGAGCAGGCACCCCAGGAGCGGCCCGGGCCTGGTGGTCCTCAGCCGCCCCTCGGGCGGGGGGCCGTCGCGACGCCCGTCGGCCGGCTGTTCCGGGTCTTCCTCGACCGGGTCGCGGCTCACCGGGTCAGGAGAGCTGGAGCTGGAGGTCGTCGCGTTGCTCGACCCCGCCCGTGTCGACCTTCTCGAGCAGCTCCGCCACCGGCCCGATGCCGGGGATCGCTGCCTCGGGGTCGGCTGCCGCCCAGGGGACGAGCACGAAGGCGCGCTCGTGGGCACGCGGGTGCGGCAGGACCAGGTGCTCGTCGTCCGCGCGGCGGTCGCCGACCACGATGAGGTCGACGTCGAGGGTGCGCGGCGCGTTGAGGACGTCCGTGCGCTGCCGGCCGAACGCGGTCTCGATCGCCTGGGCGCGGTCGAGGAGCGTGTACGCCGAGAGCGTGGTGTCGAGGAGGACGACCGCGTTGAGGAACGGCTCGGACCCCTCCGGGGCGTCCACCGGGGCGGTCTCGAAGACCGGCGACACCTCCGTCACCCACACGTCCGGGGTGTCCGAGAGGGAGTCGACCGCCCCCTGCAGCTTCGCCAGCCGTTCGCCCAGGTTGGACCCGAGCGCGACCACGCAGCGGCGGATCGGGCGCATCTCGCCGGTCAGGGTGTCGCTGTCGATGATGTGCGGGTTCGGTGTCTCGGTCATCCTCGGCTCCGGGTGATCGTCAGGGTCACGTCCTCGAACGTGGCCTCGATGGGTGCTTCGGGCTTGTGCACGGTGACCTCGGTCCACTCGACGCGGCGGTCCGCCAGGCAGATCTCGGCGATCCTCTGGGCCAGGGTCTCGATGAGGTCCACCGGGTCGTTCTCGACGGCCTCGACGACCCGGGACACCACCGCACCGTAGTCCACGGTGCCGGCGAGGTCGTCCTCCGCCGCAGCCGGGCGCGTGTCCAGCCCCAGGACCAGGTCGACGACGAACCGCTGGCCGTCCCGGCGCTCGAAGTCGAACACTCCGTGGTGACCGGTCGCCTCGATGCCGCGCACGGCGAGGCGGTCGCGCTGCCGCTGCGCAGGGGGGGTGGGGTGTGGGTCCGTCATAGGAGATCCGACCCTACCGGGGACGCCTGGTGCAGCCACACCCGCCAGCGCCCGTCCACCCTTGTGAACACGTTCACCGCCCGGGCCCGACCGCCCCGGAACGGCGCGTCCGCCTGGCCGCCCGCGTCCGTGAGGATGTTCTCGGCGCAGGTCACCACCGCGGCGTCCCGGGCCACGGTGACCTCGACGTCGGTGAGGAAGAACTGGATGTAGTCGGTGCTCGCCATGACCAGCGCCCAGCTGCGGAGCACCGCGGCGGTGCCATGGATGGGCGCGGCGCCGGGGTGGACGCAGACCGAGTCCGCGGCATCGGTCCAGACCGCCCGGAGCGCGTCGAGGTCGCCGGTCTCGACGGCGGCGTAGAACGCCTCGTTGGCGGCCAGCACCTCCTGCACGACCGCCTCGTCGGGCCGGGGGGCGTCACTCATCGAGCACCCCGGCCCAGCGTGCGGAGACCCGCACCGCGTCGGCCGTCCCTCGCACGTCGTGCACGCGGACGCACCAGGCCCCCGCAGCCGCCGACAGGGCGGCGGTGGCGGCGGTGGCGGCGTCCCGCTCCCGGGGCGGCCGGAGCTCGCCGTCCACCGCGAGCAGCTCGCCGAGGAACCGCTTGCGGCTCGTGGCGACGAGCACGGGGTGACCGAGCTCGAGGAGCTGGTCCAGCCCCGCCAGGACCTGCCAGTTCTGCGCACCGGTCTTCGAGAACCCGATGCCGGGGTCGAGCGCGATCCGCCCCGGGGCGATGCCGGCCGTGAGCGCGGCGTCCCGCTGCTCACGGAGCTCGGCGACCACCTCGCCAACCACGTCGGCGTACGTCGTGTGCTCCTGCATCGACTCGGCGTGCGCCCGCCAGTGCATGAGGACGTAGGGCACCTCGAGACCGGCGACGGTCGTCAGCATCGCCGGGTCGGCGCGACCGCCGGAGACGTCGTTCACGAGACACGCGCCGGCCCGGACCGTGGTCTCGGCGACCGTGGCGCGCATCGTGTCCACCGACACCCGAACGCCCTGGGCGGCGAGCGCTCGTACGACGGGGAGCACCCGGTCGAGCTCGTCCGCCTCCGACGGCCGGACGGCGCCTGGCCGGGTCGACTCGCCGCCGACGTCGACGAGGTCCGCCCCCTCGGCGACCAGCGCGAGGCCGCGGGCGACGGCGGCATCGCGGGCGAGGTAGAGCCCGCCGTCGGAGAAGGAGTCCGGGGTCACGTTGACGACGCCCATGACCAGGCAGCGAGGAGGTGTGGGGAGCCCCTCGACGTGGTGGCGCGGCCGTCCTCGCATCTTCCGCACCCTAGCGACTGCCGGCCCGGTCACGGGGCGGCCGGACGCTCCCGTCTCACCGGGTTCCGTGCATGATGAGGCTCATCGCCTCCGAGCGGGTCGCGGCGTTGTGCATCGTGCCGCGGATCGCCGAGGTGATCGTCTTCGAGCCCGGCTTGCGCACCCCGCGCATCGTCATGCAGAGGTGCTCGGCCTCGATGACGACGATGACGCCGCGGGCCTGGAGGACCTCCATGAGCGAGTCGGCGACCTGGGTGGTGAGCCGCTCCTGCACCTGGGGGCGGCGGGCGAAGACGTCGACGAGCCGGGCGAGCTTGGAGAGCCCGGTGATCCGCCCCTCCTCGTTGGGGATGTAGCCGATGTGCGCGACACCGGTGAACGGCACGAGGTGGTGCTCGCACATCGACCACATCTCGATGTCCCGGACGAGGACCATCTCGTCGTGGCCCATCTCGAAGTCGGTCGTCAGCACGTCCTCGGGGCGCTGCCGGATCCCCCGGACCAGCTCCTCGTAGGCCCGGGCCACGCGGCCGGGGGTGTCCTTGAGCCCGTCCCGGTCGGGGTTCTCCCCGACCGCGATGAGCAGCTCCCGCACCGCGGCCGCCGCGCGCGCGTGGTCGAACGGTGCGAGGTCGTCGTACGACGGCGGCGCGATGGGATCGACGCTCACGCGGGAGAACCTCCCACGGGCGGGGTGCCGTGGATGTCGCCCCCGGACGAGGGAGGGGTGATGATCGTGGTGCCGGAGGGCTCCTCCGGCTTCGTGCCGTTGGCCGCCGACGGCGGGACCTCCACCGGCGGGATCGCGGACGGCTCGCGCGAGGACGAGCCGGTCCACGCCGGCCGGATCGGGCGCCGGCGCAGCGGTTCGAAGACCTTCGCGACCTGCTCCTTGTCCAGCGTCTCCTTCTCGAGCAGCGCCAGGACGAGCGAGTCGAGCACGTCCCGGTTCTCCTGGAGGACGTCGAAGGCCTCCTGGTGGGCGTTCGTCAGCAGCTTCTTGGTCTCCTCGTCGACGACCGCGGCGACGTCCTCGGAGTAGTTGCGGGCGTGGCCGATGTCCCGGCCGAGGAACGGCTCGCCGTTCGACTCGCCCAGCTTGATCGCGCCGAGCCGCTCGGTCATGCCGTACTGCGTCACCATCGCCCGGGCGAGCGCGGTCGCCTTCTCGATGTCGTTGCCGGCGCCGGTGGTCGGGTCGTGGAAGACCATCTCCTCCGCCGCCCGGCCGCCGAGCATGTAGGCGAGCTTGTCGAGCATCTCCGAGCGGGTCTGGGAGTACTTGTCCTCGTCGGGGAGCACCATCGTGTAGCCGAGCGCGCGGCCGCGCGGCAGGATCGTCACCTTGTGCACCGGGTCGGTGCCGGGGAGCGCCGCGGCGACGAGGGCGTGGCCGCCCTCGTGGTAGGCGGTGATCAGCTTCTCCTTCTCGCTCATCAGCCTGGTGCGGCGCTGCGGACCCGCGATGACGCGGTCGATCGCCTCGTCGAGCGCGGCGGCGTCGATCAGCTTGCCGTTGTTCCGCGCGGTGAGCAGCGCGGCCTCGTTGAGCACGTTGGCCAGGTCCGCGCCGGTGAAGCCGGGGGTACGCCGCGCGAAGTTCAGAAGGTCCACGCCGGGCGCCATCGGCTTGCCGCGCGAGTGCACCTGGAGGATCTTGTGGCGGCCGTCGAGGTCGGGGGCGTCGACCGCGATCTGCCGGTCGAACCGGCCCGGCCGGAGCAGCGCCGGGTCGAGGATGTCGGGGCGGTTGGTCGCCGCGATGAGGATGACGCCGCCACGGACGTCGAACCCGTCCATCTCGACGAGCAGCTGGTTGAGCGTCTGCTCGCGCTCGTCGTGGCCGCCGCCCATGCCGGCGCCGCGGTGCCGGCCGACGGCGTCGATCTCGTCGATGAAGACGATCGCGGGGGCGTTCTCCTTCGCCTGCTCGAAGAGGTCCCTGACCCTCGAGGCACCCACGCCTACGAACATCTCGACGAAGTCGGAGCCGGAGATCGAGTAGAACGGCACGCCGGCCTCACCGGCCACGGCGCGGGCGAGCAGCGTCTTGCCCGTTCCGGGTGGGCCGTAGAGCAGCACTCCCTTGGGGATCTTGGCGCCGACGGCCTGGAACTTCGCAGGCTCCTGGAGGAACTCCTTGATCTCGCCGAGCTCCTCGATCGCCTCCTGGCAGCCGGCGACGTCGGAGAACGTCGTCTTCGGCATGTCCTTGCTGATCAGCTTCGCCTTCGACTTGGCGAACTGCATGACCCGGCCGCCGCCGCCCTGCATCTGGTTCATGAGCCAGAGGAAGATCAGGATGATGAGGATGAACGGGAGGAACGTGGCGAGGATCGAGCCGAGGAGGCTCGGCTGCGGGTTCTCGGAGTCGTACTTCTCGATCTCGCCGCTCTCGACCTGCTCCTGGGCCTCGGTGATGATGTCGTTCTGCTGGCCGTCGACCCAGTGCGCGAGCACCTTGTCGCCGTTGTCGAGGGTGGCCCGGATCTCCTGGTCACCATCGATGAAGGTGATCTCCTCGACGTCGCCCGAGGCGATGTGCTCGGTCATGACCGAGGTGTCGATCTCGTCGTACCCGCCGTTGGGGGCGAGGTACTGCAGCGCGACGAGCACGCCCACGACGGAGACGACGATCCAGAACCAGGGACCGCGGAAGATGCGCTTCACGTCCATGACCGGGGCTCGGCCCCGCCTCCTCGCAGGTGGAAATCAGGTCGCGATGCTCGACGATCGCGTCACCACGACGGTACACGGCGCGGCACAACCCCCGAGTCGTCGGATCCTCGGCCGGGAATTCCGCCGAGTCGTCGGATCCTCGGCCGGATCAGGAGTAGACGTCGGGGGCGAGGGTGCCGACGCACCGGAGGTTGCGGTAGCGCTCGGCGTAGTCGAGGCCGTAGCCGACGACGAACTCGTCAGGAATGTCGTAGCCGACGTACCTCACGTCGACGCTCATCTGGAGGGCGTCGGGCTTGCGGAGCATCGTGCAGATCTCCACGGATGCCGGCCCGCGCGAGTTCAGGTTCGACACCAGCCACGAGAGGGTGAGCCCGGTGTCGATGATGTCCTCGACGATGAGGACGTGCCGGCCGCTGATGTCGGTGTCGAGGTCCTTGAGGATCCGCACGACACCGGAGGACTTCGTCCCCGAGCCGTACGACGAGACCGCCATCCAGTCCATCTCGACGTGCCGGCCGAAGGCGCGGGCCAGGTCGGCCATCACCATGACCGCCCCCCGCAGGACGCCGACCATGAGGATGTCCTTGCCCTCGTAGTCGCGCTCGATCTCCCGGGCCAGCTCGCCGAGCCGCCCCTGCAGCTCTTCCTCGGTGTAGAGGACGTGGAGCAGGTCCCCTGCCACGTGCGATTCGTCCACTCGGCCTCCCTCGTCGGTGTCCGCGGGCTCAGCCTGCCACAGCACCCGGACCGCCGGCCGGGGAGGGGACCAGCCGCAGCACGTCCTGCCGGCGTACGGCGCGCACGTGGCCCGGGAGGTCGAGGTCCCGCGGCTCGCCGCGCCGTTCCCAGACCATCTCCTCCAGCGCGGTGACGTGGCCGTGCGTGAGCTCACGGGGTGGGCACCCGGCCCGGAGCGCGGCGAGCCGGAGCACCCGCTTCCGCACGGCGAGCGGCAGGGTCTCGATGCTCGCGACGCTGACCCCGGCCACGAAGTCGCTCTCCGCCAGCTCCCGTTCGGCCAGGTCGTCGAGGGCGTCGAGGTCCTCGCGCACCAGGTGGCCGGTGCGGGCCAGCGCCGCGGCCACTCCCGGGCCGAGCTCCCGCTCGAGCACCGGCATGACCGTGTGCCGGACGCGGGACCGGACGAACCGGGGGTCGGTGTTGTGCGGGTCGTCCCACCAGGTGATCCCCTGCGCCCGGCAGGCGGCCTCGGTCTGCGCCCGGGTCACGTCGAGCAGCGGCCGCTCGAACCGCGTCGCGTGCGGTCCCTCGTCGGCGGAGAAGCCGCGGCGCATCCCGGAGAGCGACCGGCCGCCGGAGCCCTGGGTGAGCCCGAGCAGGACCGTCTCGGCCTGGTCGTCCATCGTGTGGCCGAGGAGCACCCGGCCGGCGCCGAAGTGCTCGGCGAGCTGCGCCAGGGCGGCGTAGCGGGCGTGGCGGGCACCGGCCTCGATGCCGCGCGGGCCGGCGTCGACCCTCACCCGGATCGACGCCGTCTCGTCCGCGCCGATCGCCGCCATCTGGGCCACCACCTCGGCGGTGTGCTCCGCGGAGCCCTCCTGGAGCCCGTGGTCGACGACCGCGCCGACGACCCGGACCTGGGAGCGGCGCAGCTCGAACACGGCCGCGGCGAGCAGGGCGAGGGAGTCGGCGCCGCCGGAGCAGGCGACCAGGACGGGCGTGCCGCGTCGTACGTCCGGGACCCAGGTGCCGCCCTTGCCGTCCGAGAGGACCGGCAAGGTACGCCGGACCGCGACCCGGACCGCGGCGACCGCCGGGGCGGGTCCCATCAGCGGGTCAGCCGTGGACCCGGCGGAGCCACGCCTTCGGGTCCTCGATCTCGGCCTTGGACGGCAGGTTCGCGGGCTCGACCCAGACCTTGTTGAACCCGTCCATGCCCACCCGCTTCACGACGGTGCGGACGAAGTGTGCGCCGTTGCGGTACTGCGCCATCTTCGCGTCGAGCCCGAGCAGCCGACGGGCCGCCCGGTCGAGGGAGCCGGCGCCCTTGCGCCGCTTGTTGAACCGCCTGCGGATCTCCGCGACGCTCGGGATCACCTCGGGGCCGACGCCGTCCATGACGACGTCTGCGTGGCCCTCGAGGAGCGACATCACTCCGGTGACCCGGTCGATCACCTCGCGCTGGGCCGGGGTGGCGAAGAGGTCGATGAGGCTGGTCTCGCCGCGGCCGCTGACCAGGTCGCCGACCCGCTTCACCGCGTCGCCGAGCATCGCGGCCATCTTCGCGGGATCGACGTCGACGCCCTCGACGAGCGTGTCGACCTGTGCCTGGAGATGGTCGCGCATCCACGGCACGGCGGTGAACTGGACCCGGTGGGTCTCCTCGTGGAGGCAGACCCAGAGCCGGAAGTCGTGCGGGTCGGCGTCGATCTCGCGCTCCGCGTGGACGATGTTGGGTGCCACGAGGAGAAGCCGGCCCGCCTCGCCGGGGGCCTCGTGGAAGGGGTCGAACTGGCCGAGCACCTTTCCGGCGAGGAACCCCAGCAGCGCACCGACCTCGAGCCCGGTGACGCGGGAGCCGACCGCCTCGGTGAGCCCGCCGACGGGGGTGCCTCGCTTCTCCTGGAGCCGCTCCACGACCGGGCCGATGACGTGGGCGAAGCCGTCGGCGTTCGCCTCGATCCAACCTCGGCGGTCGACGACGAGGACCGGCGCCGTGTCGGCGTCCGCGACCAGCCCGGTGAACTCGCTGACCAACGGCGTCGAGCGGGCAGCGCCCGCACGCAGCTCCGCCACCACCTCGTCGGCCTCGGCGCGGGCGATCTGCGGACCCTGTCCGGCCATCCTCGCCGCGGCGCCGACCGCGAGGTCCCAGTCGATCATCTGGCTCATGGGAGTGAGCCTACGGTGAAGAGCGAAGCCGCCGAGTCGTCGCGTCCTCGGCCTCCCACCCCGCCGAGTCGTCGCGTCCTCGGCGGAGGATCCGACGACTCGACGGTCCCGCCGACCCGTCTCAGGCCAGCTCGCGTCCTGCGGGCCGAGGATCCGACGACTGGGCTAGCGGGCGCAGGCGCAGCCGGCCAGTGCGGCGGCGATCTGGTCGAGGCGGTCGCGGACGAAGAGCGTGTGCACCGGCTTGACCCGGTCCGCGATCGCGACGAAGAGCATCACCGAGTCGTCGCGTCCGGTCACGACGCCGGCCAGTCCGTGCACCCCGGTGAGGGTCCCGGTCTTCGCGCGGACCCGGCCGAGGGCGGCGTCGGCGCTGGTCACGAACCGGTAGGCGAGCGAGCCGCTGAACCCGGCGACCGGCAGCCCCTCGACGGCGCCGGAGAGCTCGGCGTGCGCCGGGTCCAGCGCGGTGGCCATCGCCGCGAGAAGCGAGCCGACCGGTAGCCGGTCGCCCCGCGCGAGGCCGCTGCCGTCGAGGATCCTGGCCCCGCGCATGGGTACGCCGAGCCCCTCGACCACCTCCCGCACCGCGGTCGCACCCCCGACGAAGGAGGCCGGTGCTCCGGTTGCGAGCGCCACGTGACGTGCAAGCACCTCGGCGCCCTCGTTGTCGCTGACCTCGAGGATGCGCTGCACGACCTCCACGAGCTCGGCGCTCCTGACCTCGGCGAGCCGCCGTGCCCGCTCGGGGGCCGCATCCGGGCGGGGACGGCCGACCACCGCGATGCCCGCGCGGCGCAGCCGTTCGGCGAAATACAAGGCCGCGTCGCCGGCGGGGTTCGCGGAGCGGAAGACCAGCCCCGGCTGCTCCCGTCCCTCGTCGACCCAGAGCGACGTGATCGGGCTGACCACGTCGTCGGGCAGGTAGTCGTCCTCCCAGTCCGGGCTCCCGGCCGGTCCGGTGAAGAGCGTGGCGTCGTACCTGAGGCGGACCCGCTCGCGTCCGGCCTTCTCCAGCGCGACAGCTGTGCGCCGGGCCAGCGTGGCGAGATCGGCGCGCTCCGGGTAGCCGGCGTCGGGGTCCGGCTCGCGCTCGAGGAAGGGGTCGCCGCCGCCGACCAGCGTCACCTCGTTCCCGGCGAGGACGGTCGTCGTGGCGAACCGGTGCTGCGGCCCGAGCGCCGCAAGGGCGGCGAGCGAGGTGATGATCTTCAGCGTGGAAGCCGGCGTGACGACGTCGGGACCCTCGGAGTACACGGGGGCGCCGTCCACGCCGGCGACGGCGACCGCGACCCGGCGCCCGAGGCGCCGGTCCTCGGTGAGCCGGCCCAGGGCGCGGCGTACCTCTCCTGACGAGACGGTCCCTCCCGTGAGGGGCGGGGCGACCGCGGCGGCGGTGGCCGGCTCGGGAAGCTCCAGCCCTGCGGGCGGTACGACGGCCGCCGGCTCGCGGCTCGGGTCGGGGGCTGCAATGCCGAGCCGCTCTCCGAGGTCGAACGCGTGCGCCGCCCCTGCGAGCACCAGGCAGAGCACGACGAGCCCGGCCAGGAGGTCCGTCAACCGTCTCCAGCGACGGTGGAGTCGGTCACCTTCGGCCATCCCGGCTCCCTCCGGTTGGTCACGCGGGCGGATTCTGCGGGAGACTAACCCACGGCGGCGCTCATCGGAGCACGACCGACGGTCGACGAGTGGAGGATGCAAGTGGAGTTCGACGTCCTGGTGGAGATCCCCAAGGGCCAGCGGAACAAGTACGAGGTCGACCACGAGAGCGGCCGGATCCGGTTGGACCGGACGCTGTTCACGTCGACGCAGTACCCCGCGGACTACGGCTACATCGAGAACACGCTCGGCCTCGACGGGGACCCGCTCGACGCGCTCGTCATCCTCCAGGAGCCGACGTTCCCGGGCTGCCTCATCAGGTGCCGCGCGATCGGCATGTTCCGGATGACCGACGAGGCCGGCGGCGACGACAAGGTGCTGTGCGTCCCGGCGACCGACCCGCGGCTCGAGCACCTCCGCGACGTCAGCCACGTCTCCCGGTTCGACCGGCTGGAGATCCAGCACTTCTTCGAGGTCTACAAGGACCTCGAGCCCGGCAAGTCCGTCGAGGGCGCCGAGTGGGTCGGCCGCACCGACGCCGAGGCCGAGGTCAACGCCTCGTTCGACCGGTTCAAGGAGGCCGGCTCGAAGCACTGACCTCGCAGTCGAGGTCGAGCCGTCCGTCGAGCCGTCAGTCGTGCCGTCAGCCGTGCCGGCGTCAGACCCGGCCGAAGTGGGTGGGCGGCACCCAGTAGTACATCGAGTCGATGGAGACGGGCCGGCCGGTCCGGGGCGCGTGGATGATCATCCCGTCCCCGAGGTAGAGCGCGACGTGGAAGATTCCCGACGGGCTGCTGCTCGAGCTCCAGAACACCAGGTCGCCGGGGCGGAGCTGCGCGGCGGAGATCGGGGTGGTGGCGTCGTACTGCGCGACCGAGTAGTGCGGCAACGACGCCCCGCCGGCGCGCCAGGCACCCATCGTCAGCCCTGAGCAGTCCCACGCCTCCGGCCCTGCGGCGGCCCAGACGTAGGGCTCACCGAGCTGGGCGCGGGCGAACGCGATCGCGGCCGCCGCGCCGCCGGACGGCGCTGGGGCGTTGTGCGGTTCGGGAGTCGGCGGGGGCTCCGGCTGGGGCTCTGGGTCGGGCTCGGTCTGCGGCTGCGGGTCCGGTTCGGCGGGAAGGTCGGGGGCTGGCTCCTCGGCGGCGGCTGCTGCGGCCGCTGCTTGGGCGGCAGCCTCGTCCTTGCGCTTCTGCTCGAGCTCCTCCAGCGCAGTCTGCCGCTGCTGGGCGAGCTCCACGGAGATCCCTTCGAGCTCCGCGAGCTCGGCGACCACCTCCGTCTTTCGTGCTGCGACGGAGGCGGCGAGGGACTCGGCTTCAGCGGCGGCAGCAGCTGCTTGGTCCTTGGCCTCCTCCGCAGCGTCGAGGAGGGCGAGCCGCTCGATGCGGACCTTCTCGGCCTCCTCACGAAAGACGTCGGCGAGCGCAGCGGTGGCGCCGAACGACTGGAGCTCGGTGTCGAGCGAGGTGGTCGCACCCTGGACGGCGAGCAGCTGGCTCATCAGCCCTTCCGGGCCTCGGGCCCCGAGGACGGCGTCGACGGCGGAGAGCTGGCCGGCCTCCTGGTACGACGTCGCTACCAGCCCTGCCATCCGGTCGCGCTGCCTCGCCACCTGGCGCTCGGCGCGGCGGGCGTCGGCCCGAGCCTCCTCCAGCTGCGCGGTGGCCTGCTCGACCTGCCAGCGGGCGCCGTTGTAGGCCTCGGCGGCCTGGGCCGCCCGAACCGCGGCTGCGTCGACCTCGGCGTTGGCGAGCACCAGCTCGGTGCGGATCGCGGCGACGCGATCGGCGGCGCTCTGCGCCTCCGCCCGGGCGGAGCGCACGTCCTGGCGGCTCGGAAAGGGGTCGTCGGAGCGGTCGGCGATCGCAGCGCCGGAGCCCGGTCCGAGCAGCAGGAGGGCGGTAGCCGATGCGACCACGGACGTTGCCAGCGACGGACGTCGACGAGCCCGGTACTCCGTGGTGCGCATGGCTACCTTTCTGGGTGGCAGCCCCATCCCCGGGAGCTGCGCTTCGCCACGCTAGTGCGGTTCCGCCACTTTGGAAACAATTTTCACAAGAATGTTTCTGGTTCCCGGCGCGTCTCCTTGACAAATCACACGCTTGTTATTCGCCGTCGAGCCGCCCCTCAAGCCGCGTTGAACCGCCCCTCGCGCTGGTTTCAACCGCCCCTCGCGCCGGCACAAGGGGGGCAAGCCGCTGCCCGACGTACTCCGGGCGCGGCCCCGCGCGCAACGCCGGCAAGCGCGAGGGCGCAGCCCAGCGCCAGGGGCGGCTCAACCCAGCGCCAGGGGCGGCTC
>DASSBB010000014.1:0-36498 GCA_035699145.1 Marmoricola sp. | reverse complement strand
CTCCCCGAGCGCGCCATCCGGCTCGGTGCCGCTGCGGCGTTCGTGGTCTTCGGGGTGCTGCTGGTTGTCCAGGGCGTCCGCGCCCTCTGACGGGTCGCGGCTCGTCGTACGTCTGCTTCGGCGCGCGGCCGGCTGTGCTGCCGAATTCCGTCCGTACGGACGCGTTTCTCGCACGATTCTCGGTTTCGGACGCGAAAGTCGTCCGTGCGGACGATTTTCTTCGCCACGGCGACTCGCGCGCCCCACGGCGACTCGCGCGCCCCACGAGGGGCGTGCAGTACGCCGCCCCGGGCGCCGGTCAGCGGAAGTGCGGGCGCCAGCCGTCGGTCGGCCGCCGCAGCCGCGGGTAGCCACGCTTCCGCAGCGCCCGCCAGACCCGGTCGACGGTCTTCTCCGGGTTCTTGTAGATGCCCTTGCTGGTCACCGTGAGCATCCGCCAGCTGTCGTCGAGGTCATCCCGCCGCTCGACGTCCCGATCCCACTGCTCCTCGAGCTCGACGTGGTGGCGCCCGTCGTACTCGATGGCGAGCCGGACCCGGGGATAGCAGAGGTCGACCCGCATCAGGAGCGACCCGTCCGCATCGCGGATCCTCAGGTTCACTTCCGGCTCCGGCAGCCCGGCGAGGACGATCAGCATCCGGAGTCGTGTCTCCATCGGGGAGTCGACCCGTTCACGGACGTACGCCGCAGCGCGCCTTGCTTCCTTCGCGTGCGGGTCCTGGCTCGAGCTGCAGAAGGCGACGAGGGCGGCGCACGTCGTGTGTCTCCACCGGACCAGCCAGTCACCGACCGCCACCAGGTCGACCAGTCCGAGCAAGGACGTCAGCTCGACGAACATCCGCTCGGGACAGCTGAACCGGACGCCGTCCACCACCCGCACCTCAGTGGCCTCGATGGACGCGATGTGGCAACGGACTCCGCGGCGGCGTCGTCGTAGCTCCTCGTCCGGGACCGTCACATGTTCGTCGGGCAGGGCGGGGACCGGCGCACCCAGCAGCCTCGCCGCGGTGACGTGCGTCGCGACCGCGAGTGCGTCGTGGGTGAGGAGCGCCGCCCTCGCGCGGATCATGGGCCTGTCGGGCACGGCGGCGGCCACGTAGATGCCGTGCAGCAGGCGGCGGTACGGGCCGCGCGTCAGGTCGCGGTCGGTCAGGCCGGCTTGCAGCGCATGGGCACGGGTGAACGGCTGCAGAGGGTCGAACGCTGCGCCGACGGCTCGTGCGGCTGACGAGGCGGATGCGGTCGGCATGGCGCCGGACTCTGCCACGGCTCGTCGTACCGCTGCTCGCGCTCTCCACAGATCTCCGCCCGTCCGAAGGCGCGGGCGACCGCGGAAAGTCGTCCGTACGGACGGGGTTCTTCGCGGATCCACGGTTTCCGGGTCGAATGCCGTCCGTACGGACGGAATTCGGCGGTCCAAAGCGCCCGGTCCAAAGCGCCCGGTCCAAGGCCCTGGCCCGCCGCGGACGTACGACGGGTCAGGGCTCGAACTTGTACCCCAGCCCCCGCACCGTGACCAGATGCCGAGGCGCGCCGGGGTCGAGCTCGACCTTCGCCCGCAGCCGCTTGACGTGGACGTCGAGCGTCTTGGTGTCGCCGACGTAGTCCGCCCCCCAGACGCGGTCGATCAGCTGGCCACGGGTGAGAACCCGGCCGCTGTTGCGCAGCAGCATCTCGAGCAGCTCGAACTCCTTGAGCGGCAGCGTGACGCCCGAGCCGCGGACGGTGACGACATGACGCTCGACGTCCATCCGGACGGGACCCGCCTCCAGGGCGGTAGGCGCCACGTCGACCTCGAGACCACGGCGGAGGACCGCGCGGATCCGGGCGACGAGCTCGCGGGGGGAGTACGGCTTGGTGACGTAGTCGTCCGCCCCGAGCTCGAGCCCGACGACCTTGTCGACCTCGTCGTCCTTGGCGCTGACCATGATCACCGGCACGTTCGAGGTCTGCCGGATCCGGCGGCAGACCTCGGTCCCGGAGAGCTCCGGGAGCATCAGGTCGAGCAGCACGATGTCCGCGCCGTTCCGCTCGAACTCCTCGAGCGCGACGAGCCCGGTGCCGGCGATCGCGACCTCGAACCCCTCCTTGCGCAGCATGTAGGCGAGGGCGTCGCTGTACGACTCCTCGTCCTCGACGACCAGCACGCGGGTCACGGCTTCTCCTTGGTGGACGGTACGGCGGCCAGGTGGCGCGGCAGGGTCAGGGTGAAGCTCGACCCCTGCCCCTCCTCGGACCGGACCTGCACCTCCCCGCCGTGGGAGGCGGCGACGTGCTTGACGATGGACAGCCCCAGGCCGGTGCCGCCGGTGGAGCGGTGGCGGGCCGGGTCGACGCGGTAGAACCGCTCGAAGATCCGGTCGAGCTCGTGGGACGGGATGCCGATCCCCTCGTCGGTGACCGTGAGGCCGACCATCAGCTCGCCGGCGTGCACCGAGACGACGACCTTGCCGTGGTCGGGGGAGTAGGCGATCGCGTTCGCGACGAGGTTGCCCAGCGCCAGCGCCACCTGGTCGGTGCTGCCGAGGAGCTCCAGGCCGCGGCGGCCGTCGTGCACCAGGTCGATGTGACGGGCCCGGGCCTCGGTCGCGTTGCCGTCCAGAACCCGTTCGACCACCTTGTCGACGTCGACCCGCTGCGGGGCGTCGAGCGCATCGTCGCCCTGGAGCCGCGAGAGCTCGATGATCTGCTGGACCAGCCGGTTGAGCCGGGCAGCCTCGGTCTGCATCCGGCTCGAGAAGCGGACGACCGCCACCGGGTCGTCGGCCGCCTCCTGCACCGCCTCGGCGAGGAGGGTCAACGCGCCGACCGGGGTCTTCAGCTCGTGGGAGACGTTGGCGACGAAGTCCCGGCGGATCGCCTCGACCTGCCGCTCACGGGTCCGGTCCTCGGCGAGCACCAGCACGAGTCGGCTGCTCAGCACCGCCACCCGCGCCTGCACGTGGATCGTCGCGCGCCCCTCGTCGCGGCTCACCTCGAGCTCGGTCTGCCGCGTCTCGCCGTCGCGGCGGACCTGCCGGACGAGGTCGGCCAGCGACACGACGGCGATCTCGTGGTTGCGGACCAGCCCGAGGGAGTACGCCGCCGCCGACGCCTGCAGCACCCGGTCCTCCTCGTCGACGACGAGCGCGCTGGACCGGAGGGCGCCGAGGACGGTGGCGACCCCCGGCGGCACGACTGCGGTGTCCACGTCGCCGTGCTCGGCGGGCCCGCGCAGCGCGGTCTCGCTGACCCGCCACGCCAGCACGGTCAGCGCCCCGATCACCACACCGAGGAGCGTGAGGAGCAGCCCCTGCGTGGTCGGGTCCATGCGAACGATCGTAGTGTCGCCCGGTCGGCGGGACGCCGCTGACCTGGACCCGGCTCGTGCGCTCCCTCGCGCGGCGGGTGGTCTGTCCGGTCACCGGGGAGGCACCGGTCACCCAACCGGCCGGCTGCAACGATGGAGACGATGAGGACCGTCGTACGCCGCCTTTCCGCGGCCTTCCTGGCAGCCGCCGTGCTGGGCGGCTGCGCCGGCGTCGGCGGCACGACGACCCGGCCGAACGACCGGCCGCCTCCGACACCCGCTCCGAGCCCTTCGACCGCCGAACCCACCCAGCCCGCCGTCGCCCCGGACACCCCCACGAGCTGGGGGCCGACCGAGGGCGAGCTGGCCGAGGCGGAGGAGCTCGTCTCGGCGATGTCGGTGGCCGAGAAGGTGGCGACGGTGCTCATGCCCGGCTTCTGGGGGTACGACGGCGAGGCGCCCGCACCTGCCGAGGCGGCCGCCAACCAGCGGATGCACGGGGTGGACACCGCGGTGGAGGCGGTCGCCACCCACGGGTTCGGAGGGGTGTTCCTGCGTCCCGAGGTGATCGCCGACGCCGACCAGGTCGCGACGCTGACGTCGCAGCTGCACGCGGTGGGCGACCAGCCCGCCGGGCTGCCGCTGCTGGTGTCGATCGACCAGGAGGGCGGGGCGGTCCAGCGGCTCCAGGTCGGGGTGGACCCGGTGCCGTCCGCGGCCTCCGTCGGCGCGACCGGCGACCCGTCGTACGCCCGCGAGGTCGCCCGCGCCAACGGGACCTCGCTCCGCGAGCTCGGCGTGACGATGGTGATGGCGCCGGTCGCGGACGTGGACCCGACGGGGGGGTCGGAGACCGGGAGCCGTGGCTACTCCACCGACGTGCGGGCGGCGGCGTCGATGGTGGTGGCGACGATGAAGGGGTACCTCGACGTCGGGATCGTCCCGGTCGTCAAGCACTTCCCGGGGCTCGGCTCCGTGGTCGGGGACAGCCACCTGTCGCTGCCCGTGCAGCCGAAGTCGGTCCCGGAGCTGCGGGCGACCGACCTGGTGCCGTTCGCCGCCGCCGTCCGGGCGGGCGCGCCGGTCGTGATGACCGGCCACGTCGCGGTCGAGGCGCTGGACCCCGGCATCCCGGCCTCGACGAGCGAGGCGGTGGTCGAGGGGCTGCTCCGCGACGAGCTCGGGTTCGAGGGCGTCGTCGTCACCGACTCGCAGGGGATGGGGCCGGTGTACGCCCGCTGGGGGTCGGGGGAGTCGGCGGTCCGGTCGCTGCTCGCCGGCAACGACCTGGTGCTCAACTCGCCCGAGCCCGACGAGGCCCGGCGTGCCGTCGCCCGGGCGGTCGCTGGCGGCCGGCTGCCCGAGGAGCGGCTCGACGAGGCGGCCGTCCGGGTGCTGGCGCTGCGGATGTACCAGCAGCGGCTCGCCGGCTGAGGGGCCGCTCCGACGTGCAACCTCCCGGAAATCCGGCTCCTGGGCCCGGCTTGAGGGAGGGTTGCACGTCCGAACGGTCTACCGTCCGTTCAGCAGCTGCTCGAACGGCGTGATCTCCTCGAAGGGATCGACGGTCGGCCGGGGCGCAGGCGCTGCCGACCGGGGAGCCAGCAGGGCGGCGAGCTCGCCGGCGGCCCGCTCCACCCGCTCGGCGAACCGGCGGTCCGCGAAGTCCTCGGTGGCCGCGAAGACAGCCGTGGGCACGACGACCGCGTGCAGGTAGCTGAACAGCGGCCGCACCGCGTGCTCCAGCGCCAGCGAGTGGCGGGCGGTGCCGGCGGTCGCCGCGATCAAGGTCGGCTTCCCGTCCAGCGCCGAGGGGTCGAGCACGTCGAAGAACGACTTGAAGAGCCCGGAGTACGACGCGCTGAAGATCGGCGTCACTGCGACCAGGGCGTCGGCGCGGGTGACCGTCGAGACGGTCTCGGAGAGCGGCCCGGACGGGAAGCCGGTGAGCATGTTGTCCGCCAGCGCGTGGGCCAGCGGCCGGAGCTCGACGACCTCGACGAGCACGTCGTGGCCGGCCGACCGCAGCTGGGCGGTCACCGCACCGGTCAGCCGGTCGGCGAGCAGCCGGGTCGACGAGGGGTCGCTGAGCCCGGCGGTGACGACGGCGAGCGTGAAGGTCATGAGTTCTCCGATGGCGAGGAGGGGGACGAGCCGGTAGCGGTGCTGTCGGTCGGGCCACCGGCGGCGGCGACCAGCGAGGCGTGGTCGGGCGCGTCCGGCACGTGGGCCGGCTTGAGCGCCGCGAGCTCCTTGCGCAGCACGGGTACGACCTCGGAGCCGAGCAGGTCGAGCTGCTCCAGGACCGTCTTCAGCGGGAGCCCCGCGTGGTCCATGAGGAAGAGCTGGCGCTGGTAGTCGCCGACGTACTCCCGGAACCCGAGCGTGCGCTCGATGACCTGCTGCGGCGAGCCGACGGTGAGCGGCGTCTGCTGCATGAACTCCTCGAGCGAGGGGCCGTGGCCGTAGACCGGCGCGTTGTCGAAGTACGGCCGGAACTCACGGACCGCGTCCTGGGAGTTGCGACGCATGAACACCTGGCCGCCCAGCCCGACGATCGCCTGGTCGGCCGAGCCGTGGCCGTAGTGCTCGAAGCGACGGCGGTACAGCGACACCATCCGAGCGGTGTGCGAGGCCGGCCAGAAGATGTGGTTGGAGAAGAACCCGTCGCCGTAGTAGGCGGCCTGCTCGGCGATCTCGGGGGAGCGGATCGAGCCGTGCCAGACGAACGGCGGCACGCCGTCGAGGGGGCGCGGCGTCGAGGTGAACCCCTGCAGCGGCGTCCGGAACTTGCCCTCCCAGTCGACGACCTCCTCGCGCCACAGCCGGTGGAGCAGGTGGTAGTTCTCGATCGCCAGCGGGATCCCCTCGCGGATGTCCTTGCCGAACCACGGGTAGACCGGGCCGGTGTTCCCGCGCCCCATCATGAGGTCGACGCGGCCGTCGGAGAGGTGCTGGAGCTTCGCGTAGTTCTCCGCGATCAGCACCGGGTCGGTCGTCGTGATCAACGTCGTCGCCGTCGACAGGATGATGCGGGACGTCTGCGCGGCGATGTAGGCCAGCGTCGTCGTGGGCGCCGAGGCGATGAACGGCGGGTTGTGGTGCTCACCGGTGGCGAAGACGTCGAGCCCGACCTCCTCGGCCTTCTTGGCGATCGCGACGGTGGCCTTGATCCGCTCCTGCTCGGTCGGCGTGCGGCCCGTCGTGGGGTCGGTCGTGACGTCTCCGACGGTGAAGATCCCGAACTGCATGCTGTCCCACTTTCTCAGTTGACGTTTCAACTGTACCAACCGAGGGGTGGTCCCCGCTATTCCCGAAGCTTCGAGGCGAGGAACTCCAGCACGGGACGGACCGCCTCCTCGCGCCGGTGCGCGGCCAGCGTCGAGTGCTGGCGACCGGGGAGCTCCACCGCGATGAAGCGGTCGCCCAGCTCCCGGCGCAGCGTCTCGAACCGGGTGCCGACGGCCTTGTCGTCGCGGAACCGCGTCCCCAGGACCTCGCACCCGGCGTCCACCTTCGCCTTGACCGCGGCGAGGTCGGCCGGGCTGAGCCCGACGTCCGCGGCGCGTGCCCGGCCCACGGGGAAGGGCGTCGACGGCTGCGCGAGCACGGGCGCGGCGATGGGGGCGTCGGCCAGCATCGCCAGCGCGTAGCCGCCGGTGAAGCACATCCCGACGGCGCCCACGCCGGGGCCGCCGAGCTCGGCATGGAGCGAGCGGGCGAGGGAGCGGAGCCGGGTGGCGACCGGCGCCGTCCGGCCGAGCGCGAGCTTGGTGAACTCGCTGTTGACGCAGAGCTTGGCAAGCTCCTTGACCGCGTAGGTCACCGACGCGGGCGCCTCCGGCTCACCGAAGAGGTGCGGGAGCACGACGGTGTGGCCCTGCGCCACCACGTCCTCGGCGAACGCGATGACCTCCGGGGTGATCCCCGGCAGCTCGTGGATGACCACCACGCCGGGGCCGGAGCCCTTGCGGTAGGTGGGGTACGTCCGGTCACCGGCCGTGTGGCTGCCCGGGGTCCAGCTGTCGAGGAGGCCCATGGCGGAACGCTAGCGGGGGTGTACGACGACGGGCGCGCGGTTACCGTGGGCTCATGAGTGAGTCGAGTGCTGAGGCGAACGAGGCCGACCGGTTGGAGCAGCAGACCCCGCTGGACGCCGAGGAGGTCGGCGAGATGGGGCCGGAGCTGTCGCCGATCGAGGAGGGGCAGGCCGCCGAGGGCGACGTCCTGGAGCAGCGGCTCGAGGTGCCGGGCGAGGACGACTACGTCACCGAGGAGGAGTAGCCCGTCACAGCCGGCCGGCGGCGACCGACAGGTCCGCGACGAACGCCGCGAGATCCTCGTCACGCTGCCGTGACCGGAGGATCGACGAGGGGTGGACCGTCGGCACCACGAACTCCGGCGGCGCCGTCAGCGCCACCTCCGAGGGCCACGGGAGCACCTGGCCGCGTGAAGCGGTGACCCGGAACGACGCCCCGAAGACCGACTGCCCCGCGGTCGCGCCGAGGAGTACGACGCCCCGCGGCCGGACCAGGTCGAGCTCGGCGAGGAGCCACGGCTGGCACGCCGCGACGTGCACCCGCGAAGGCCCCTTGTGGATCCGCTGCTTGCCGCGGGTGCCGGAGAACCGGAAGTGCTTGACGGCGTTGGTCTGGAAGACCGACGCGGGGTCGAGCCCGGCCGCGTCGAGCGCCTTGTCGAGCAGCCGGCCGGCCAGGCCGACGAACGGCTCACCGGCCAGGTCCTCCTTGTCACCCGGCTGCTCCCCGACGAGCAGCAGTGGGGCGTCCGCGGGGCCGTCGCCCATGACGCCCTGCGTGGCGTCGGCGTACAGCTCGCAGCCGCGGCAGCCGTCCACCGCAGCGCGGAGCTTCGGCAGCGTCGGCCGCTCCGGGACCCATGCCGCGGCGCCCGGTCGGTCGGGGGAGGCAGCCATGGTCTCGGGGTACCCTCAGTGGCCCCGGACCATGCACCCGGCCGATTTCATGGGAGGCCGCCCGGCTGTGTATGCTCTGTCCTCGCTTGCCCCTTTAGCTCAGTCGGCAGAGCGTCTCCATGGTAAGGAGAAGGTCTACGGTTCGATTCCGTAAAGGGGCTCTGGGTAGGGATCCTCGTCGCCAGACGAGGCCCCCGTCCCGGCGGCGGGGTAGCTCAGGTGGTTAGAGCACACGGCTCATAATCGTGGTGTCGCGGGTTCGAGTCCCGCCCCCGCTACTCACCTCGACCCAGTCTGGGCGTGCCGGCCTTGCCCGGTGCGGCAGACTGGGACGGTTCCAACAACGATCTACCAAGAAGAGGCGCCCCGTGGCCAGCAAGAGCAGCGATGTCCGTCCCAAGATCACCTTGGCGTGCACGGAGTGCAAGGAGCGCAACTACATCACCAAGAAGAACCGGCGCAACGACCCCGACCGGCTCGAGATGAAGAAGTTCTGCCCGCGCTGCCGCACCCACACCGCGCACCGCGAGACCCGCTGACCGCGAACGTCGCCTGAGGAGCCACGCCCGAGCCGGGTGTGGCTCCTTTGCTTTGCTAGCGTCACCGTCATGGCAGTCGACGGCGCTCTCGCCGGCCGGACGTTCCCGGCCACCGAGCCCTACCCCGTGTCCGAGGAGCGGGTCGCGGAGTTCGCCGCGGCCACCGGCTCGCAGTACGACGGGGGCGCGGCTCCGGTCACCTTCCCGATCGTCGTGGCGTTCCAGGCGATGCTGGCGCTCATGGAGGACCCGACGGTGGGCATCGAGCTGCACCGGGTCGTCCACGGCGAGCAGCGGTTCCGCTACACCCGGCCGGTCGCCCCCGGTGACGTGCTGACCGCCACGCTCACCGTCGACTCGCTCCGCCAGATCGGCGGCGCCGACATCCTCGGCACCCGCAGCGAGATCGTCGACGCGAACGGCGACCACGTCGTGACCGCCGTTGCGGTCCTCGTCCACTCGGGGGCGTCATGACCCACAGCGTCATCCGAACCGGTCGCCCGAGGAGCCACAACCCATGACGTTCGAGCCCGGCGCCGAGCTTCCCGTCCACGAGTTCACCGTCACCCGCGCCGACCTGGTCCGCTACGCCGGCGCCAGCGGCGACCGCAACCCGATCCACTGGTCGGACCGGGTCGCCACCTCGGTCGGGCTCCCCGGCGTCATCGCGCACGGGATGTACACCATGGCGCTCGCGGCCCGCGCCCTCGACGACTGGGCCGGCGGACCCGGCCGGGTCCGCGAGATGGGTTGCAAGTTCACCAAGCCGGTGGTCGTCCCCGACGACGACACCGGCGTGGTCGTCCGGGTGGCCGGCACCGTCAAGGCGGTCGACGAGGACTCGGTCAGCGTGACGCTCGAGGTCACCTGCGGCGGCGAGAAGGTCCTGGGGATGCCCAAAGCGGTCCTCGCGCGTGGCTGAACGGCTCGCCGACCACACCACGCTCCGGCTCGGCGGCCCCGCGAACGAGTGGGTCCGGGCCACCACCGAGGACGAGGTCGTGGCCGCCGTACAGCGAGCGGACGCGGCGGGCCGCCCGGTCCTCCTCCTCGGCGGCGGCAGCAACCTGGTCGTCGCCGACGACGGGTTCCCCGGGCTGGTCGTCGAGATCGCGACCGAGGGCGTCCAGGTCGAGGGCGACGCGTGCGGCGGCGCCTCCGTCACCGTCGCAGCCGGCGAGGGGTGGGACAGGTTCGTCACCCGTGCGGTCGCCGAGGAGTGGGTCGGCGTCGAGGCGCTCTCCGGGATCCCCGGGCTGGTCGGCGCGACCCCGATCCAGAACGTCGGCGCCTACGGCCAGGAGGTGGCCGAGACGATCGCGCGGGTCCGGACCTGGGACCGGGTCTCCGGCGCGATCCGGACCTTCGCGGCCGCGGAGTGCGGGTTCGGCTACCGCTCCAGCCGCTTCAAGAGCGACCCGACCAGGTTCGTGGTGCTCTCGGTGGCCTTCCAGCTCCGGTTCGGCGACCTCGGCGCTCCGGTGCGGTACGCCGAGCTCGCCCGGGCCCTCGGTGTCGAGGTCGGCCGGCGGGCCCCCCTCGACGAGGTGCGCAGCGCCGTGCTCTCCCTCCGCGCGGGCAAGGGGATGGTCCTCGACGACGCCGACCCCGACACCTGGTCGGCGGGGTCGTTCTTCACCAACCCGTTCGTGACGCCCGAGGGGCTCCCCGAGGGCGCGCCGGCCTGGGAGCAGCCGGACGGGCGGGTCAAGACCAGCGCCGCGTGGCTGATCGAGCACGCCGGGTTCTCGAAGGGGTACGGGACCGGGCGGGTCTCCCTCTCCACCAAGCACACCCTGGCGCTGACCAACCGCGGCGGCGCCTCGACCGCCGAGCTGCTGGGGCTGGCGGCCGAGGTGCGCGACGGGGTGCGGGAGAGGTACGGCGTGACGCTGGTCAACGAGCCGGTGCTCGTCGGCTGCACGCTGTGAGGATGCGTCAGGTGTTGGTGCCGGCCTCGAAGGTGAACCCGCCGAGCCCCACGGCGAGGATCAGGAACAGGATGCCCAGGACCATCAGGATCGTCCCGACGATGCCGAGCACGTAGCCGGCCTGCGCCAGGCCACGGCCACCCATGCGGCCGCCGGAGGAGTCGATCTCGTCCATCGTCTTCTTGCCGATCACCCAGGCGAACGGCGCGGCGATCGAGCAGCAGACGACCCCGACGATGCCGAGGACCAGGGCGGTCGTCGCGCGCGGGTGGTTCTCGCCGACCTGGCCATAGCCGCCCTGTGGGGGCGGTGCGTACGGCGGCGGGTACGACGCGTAGGGGTCCGACGGCTGCTGACCGTACGGCGGTGGCGGCTGCTGGCCGTAACCCGGCGGCGGCGGGGGCGGCTGCTGGCCATAACCCGGCGGCGGCGGTGGCGGCTGCTGGCCGGAGGAACCCTGGTCGCCGTGCGGCTGGTTCGGGTCGTACGGGTCACCGGGAGGAGTGCTCATGCGCCGAAGTCTGCCAAAGCACCCGGCGGTCACGGCTCAGCAGGGGCGGCGAGCCAGCCGTCGATCTCCCCGGTGACCTCCTTCTTGAGCGACTCGGGGGCGCAGGAGGCCGTGACCGACATCCGCGCGAGCACCGCCAGGTCGGCGTCGGAGAGGTCGTGGGCGGCGCGCACCGCGGCGTACTGCCCGGTCAGCCTCGAGCCGAAGAGCAGCGGGTCGTCGGCGCCGAGCGCGACCGTGGCGCCGGCCTCGAGCAGCGTCGGGACCGGGACCGAGGAGAGGTCGGTGTAGACGCCGAGCGACACGTTCGAGGTCGGGCAGACCTCGAGCGCGACGCCGCGCGCCACGACGGTCTCGAGGAGCCGCGGGTCTTCCACGACCCGGACGCCGTGGCCGAGCCGGTCCGCGCCGAGCTCGTCGAGGGCGGCCCGGACGCTGCGCGGGCCGAGCAGCTCGCCGCCGTGCGGCACCGAGCGGAGCCCGGCCCGGCGGGCGATCGCGAACGCCTTGGCGAACTCCTCGGTCCGGCCGCGCCGCTCGTCGTTGGAGAGCCCGAAGCCGACGACGCCACGGTCGGCGTACTGCGCGGCGAGGCGGGCCAGCGCCCGCGCGTCCAACGGGTGCCGGGTCCGGTTGGCCGCGATGACGATCCCGATCCCGATCCCCGCCGCGCGGGCGGCGTCCCTCGCCGCGTCGAGGACCAGGTCGGTGAAGGCGGTGATCCCGCCGAACGTCGTCGCGTAGCCGCTGGGGTCCACCTGGAGCTCGAGCCAGCGGCTGCCGTCGGCGGCGTCGTCGAGGGCGGCCTCGAGGACGAGCCGGCGCACGTCGGCCGGTGTCCGCAGGACCGAGCGCGCGACGTCGTACAACCGCTGGAAGCGGAACCACCCCTTCTCGTCGGCCGCCGAGAGCTGCGGTGGCCACTCCTCGACGAGGGCGTCCGGGAGGACGTGGCCGTCCCGCTCGGCGAGCTCGAGGAGCGTGCCGTGACGCATCGACCCCGTGAAGTGGAGGTGCAGGTGCGCCTTGGGGAGGCTCCTCAGGTCGCGTCGGAGCTCGGCGTCCACGCGGCTACGCGAACAGCTTCTGGAGCCGGGTGACCCCCTCGACCAGGTCGTCGTCGCCGAGCGCGTAGGAGAGCCGCAGGTAGCCGGGGGAGCCGAACGCCTCACCTGGTACGACGGCCACCTCGGCCTGCTCCAGGATGACCTCGGCGAGCTCGGTGCTCGTCGTCGGCGTGACGCCGCCGTACTCCTTGCCGAGGAGCGCCTTGACGGACGGGTAGACGTAGAAGGCGCCCTTCGGCTCCGGGCAGACCACGCCGTCGATCTCGTTGAGCATCCCGACGATCTTGCGGCGCCGCCGGTCGAAGGCGACCTTCATCTCCTCGACCGCGGTCAGGTCACCCTCGAGCGCGGCGATCGCCGCGCGCTGGGAGACGTTGGCGACGTTGGAGGTCGCGTGCGACTGGAGGTTGGTGGCGGCCTTGACGACATCGGGAGGCCCGATCAGCCAGCCGACCCGCCAGCCGGTCATCGCGTAGGTCTTCGCGACCCCGTTGAGGACGACGCACCGGTCGGCGAGCTCCGGGACGGCGACCGGCATCGACACCGCCTCGACGCCGTCGTACGTCAGGTGCTCGTAGATCTCGTCGGTGACGACCCAGATGCCGTGCTCGAGCGCCCAGCGGCCGATCGCCTCGACCTGCTCGCGTGGGTAGACCGCGCCGGTCGGGTTCGACGGGGAGCAGAAGAGCAGGACCTTCGTGCGCTCGGTGCGCGCTGCCTCGAGCTGCTCGACGGTCACCAGGTAGCCCTGGGTCTCGTCGGCGAGGAGCTCGACCGGCACGCCGCCGGCGAGCCGGATCGCCTCGGGGTAGGTCGTCCAGTAGGGCGCCGGCAGCAGCACCTCGTCGCCGGGGTCCAGGAGCGTGGCGAACGCCTCGTAGACCGCCTGCTTCCCGCCGTTGGTGACCAGCACCTGGGCGGGTTTCACGTGGAACCCCGAGTCGCGCTCGGTCTTCCTGACGATCGCCTCCTTGAGCGCCGGAAGGCCGCCGGCCGGGGTGTACCGGTGGTTCGCCGGGTCGCTGCAGGCGGCGACCGCCGCGTCCACGATGTACGACGGCGTGGGGAAGTCGGGCTCGCCGGCCCCGAAGCCGATGACGGGACGGCCGGCCGCCTTGAGCGCCTTCGCCTTGGCGTCGACCGCGAGGGTCGCGGACTCGGCGATCCCGCCGATCCGGGCGGAGATGCGAGACTGGGTGCTGGCAGGGGTGCTCGTCATGGGCTCATCGTTCCACTCCGGGCCGCTCCGGTGCACCCGGGTCCACGGTCGGCTCTTCCTGGTTCGACTTCCCCGGGGGGTTCCCCGTAGACTTCTCCCGGTGGTTCTCACCATTGCTTGCCATGCCCACAATCGCGCGGTGAGCGAGGTCGAGGCCGTCGGAGGGCACTAGCTCAACTGGCAGAGCATCGGTCTCCAAAACCGAAGGTTGGGGGTTCAAGTCCCTCGTGCCCTGCACGACCTCACGTGGCACCGCGTGAGGAAGGAACGAGTCGGTCTCAGCGGCCGGCGATGGAAGGAAGTGGTCGACGGTGGCGGACAGCGGCTCCGTGTCATCGGAGGGGCGGCGCACCAGCCCGGCGACCTTCTACCGCCAGGTCGTGGCGGAGCTCCGCAAGGTCGTCTGGCCGACCCGGCAGCAGCTGATCACCTACTTCTGGGTGGTCACGGTGTTCGTGGTCGTGATCATGACGTTCGTGTCGCTGCTCGACCTGGCCTTCGGCGAGCTGGTGTTCAAGATCTTCGCGTGAGCACCCCGTTCCGCATGAATTTCCTCCGGGCCCCGAGCCCGGCAACGAGTGAGTGAAGGTGACTGACAACCGTGTCGCAGCCCAACGAGGACCTGCACGAGACCCCCGCCGACGAGTCGGCCGAGGGGACCGAGGCGACCGCTGACGTCGTCCCGGACGAGCTGGTCGACGAGGCTCCCGCCGAGGTCGCTCCCGCTGATGAGCCTCCGGCCGAGGACGCGCCGGCCGAGGACGCGCCTGCCGAGGACACCTCTGAGCTGACGGACGAGGCGCCGATCGACGAGCCCGCCTCGGACCCGCTCGAGGAGTTCCGCGAGACGCTGCGCAACAAGTTCGGCGACTGGTTCGTGATCCACACCTACTCCGGGATGGAGAACCGGGTGAAGGCGAACCTGGAGAGCCGGATCACCTCGCTCAACATGGAGGACTACATCCACGAGGTGATCGTCCCGACCGAGGAGGTCGCGGAGATCAAGAACGGCCAGCGCAAGATGGTCAAGCGCACCGTGCTTCCCGGTTATGTCCTGGTCCGGATGGACCTCACGGACGAGTCCTGGTCCGCCGTACGCCACACCCCGTCGGTGACCGGCTTCGTCGGCCACAGCCAGCAGCCGGTGCCGCTGAGCCTCGACGAGGTCGAGAAGATGCTCGCTCCCGCGATCGTCGCCGCCGCCGAGACCGCGGCCGCCCACGAGCAGGGTGGACCCGCGCCGACGCCGGCCCGCAAGAAGATCGAGGTCGCCGACTTCGACGTCTCCGACTCGGTCATGGTCGTGGACGGCCCGTTCGCCACGCTCCACGCGACGATCACCGAGATCAACGCCGAGGCCCAGCGGGTCAAGGCACTTGTCGAGATCTTCGGCCGGGAGACCCCGGTCGAGCTGAGCTTCAACCAGATCCAGAAGGTCTGACCGACCTTCGGCTCCGGCCGGCTCACGAACCAGCAACAAGCGTAAGGACCCAGGAACCATGCCACCCAAGAAGAAGATCGCCGCACTCGTCAAGGTGCAGCTGAACGCCGGGGCGGCGACTCCTGCTCCGCCGGTGGGTACCGCTCTCGGTCCCCATGGTGTGAACATCATGGAGTTCTGCAAGGCGTACAACGCGGCCACCGAGGCGCAGCGCGGCCAGGTGATCCCGGTCGAGATCACGATCTACGAGGACCGGTCGTTCACCTTCGTCACGAAGACCCCTCCGGCCGCGGAGCTCATCAAGAAGGCCGCCGGCCTCGCGAAGGGCTCGAGCACCCCGCACAAGGACAAGGTCGGCAGGCTGACCCGCGACCAGGTGCGCGAGATCGCCGAGGGCAAGCTCGTCGACCTCAACGCCAACGACGTCGACGCCGCCATGAAGATCGTCGAGGGCACCGCCCGCTCCATGGGCGTGACGATCGAGGGCTGACCGCCCCGCCCGCCGAGTCGTCGCGTCCTCGGGCCCCACGAGGGCCGAGTCGTCGGAACCTCGGCGTACGAACCGAAGAAGCTGTGGCAGGTCCGCTCTGCGGCCGACGACCACACCTGGTGAAAGGAACCAGACCATGCAGCGCAGCAAGACCTACCGGGCCGCCTCCGAGTCGATCGACAAGGACGCGACGTACTCCCCGGTCGAGGCGATCAAGCTCGCCAAGACCAGCAGCACGAAGAAGTTCGACGAGACCGTCGACGTGGCGATGCGCCTCGGCGTCGACCCGCGCAAGGCGGACCAGATGGTCCGCGGCACCGTCAACCTCCCGAACGGCACCGGCAAGACCGCCAGGGTCCTGGTCTTCGCCAACGGTGACAAGGCAGAGGCCGCGCGTGAGGCGGGCGCCGACTTCGTCGGTGGCGACGACATGATCGACAAGGTCTCCGGCGGCTGGCTCGACTTCGACGCCGCCGTCGCGACGCCGGACATGATGGGCAAGGTCGGCCGGCTCGGCAAGGTGCTCGGTCCCCGTGGCCTGATGCCGAACCCGAAGACCGGCACCGTCACGATGGACGTGGCCAAGGCGGTCAACGACATCAAGGGCGGCAAGATCGAGTTCCGGGTCGACCGGCACGCGAACCTGCACTTCATCATCGGCAAGGCCTCCTTCGACGAGAAGGCGCTCGCGGAGAACTACGCCGCCGCGCTCGAGGAGGTCCTTCGGCTGAAGCCGGCCAGCTCCAAGGGCCGCTACGTCCGCAAGATCACGATGTCGACGACCATGGGCCCCGGCATCCAGGTCGACCCGAACCGCACCAAGAACGTCGCCTCCGACGAGGACGCCTGAGCGAGCGCAGCGACGTACGAGAGAACGCCCTCCGGCTCTGGCGGCCGGGGGGGCGTTCCCGTTCCCTGTCGAGCCGCCCTTCGTGCTGGCTTGAGCCGCCCTTCGTGCGGGCTTGAGCCGCCCTTCGTGCGGCGTTCCGCCAGCGTCAAGGGCGGTTGAACCCAGCGCCGAGGGCGGTTGAACCCAGCGTCGGGGGCGGTTGAACCCAGCGTCGGGGGCGGTTCGACCTACTCGGTGAAGACGCGCTCGTCGACGAGCTTCTCCCGGACCAGCTGGCCGGACGTCTCGAACCGGCTCTGCTCGAACCGCTTGGGGAACTCCATGTCCACCCCGGTCAGCCCGCTCCGGTTCTTCTCGATCGACAGGACCGCCCAGTGGCGGAACCGCTCGACGTTGCCGGTGTCGTAGACGAGGTGGTGGCGGGCGACGACGTCGTACTTGTTGTTGAGCATCAGCACGGTGTCGGCCTCGTAGGCGAGCGCCGACGAGCCGCGCATGTGGTTGACCCGCATCCGCTTCCCGGACGAGATCCCGTCCTTGTCGGAGGCGACGACGCAGAGCACGGGTACGTCGAAGTCGAGCGTCATGTCCTTGACCTGCTCGACGACGGCGGTGATCCGCTCCTCCTCCCCGTTGGTCCCGGGCATCGGGATCTTCTGGAGATAGTCGATGCAGACGAACGGCGCGCGCCCGTGCTTCTCGGTGACCGCCACGATCGTCTTCTTGATCTCGTCGAGCGTGGTGGTGGTGCCCGAGGAGCGGTGGATCGTGAGCCGGTCGGAGTACTCCTTGACGACCTCGAGGGCAGCGGAACCGCCGCTGGTGTCCGCGAGTCGCTGGGAGAGCGACCGGCCAAGCCCGTCGGCCGCCTCGAAGGTGCTCCGGACCCGGTTGATGCCGGGGGCGTCGATCCCGCCGATCAGCCCGGCCTCGAGGGCGACGAGGCGGACCAGCATGGTGGTCTGGTCGTGCTCGTAGCAGAAGTAGAGGACCGGCCGGCCCTGGCGGGCGACGTTGCGGGCTACCTGGAGGACCCAGGTCGTCTTGCCCATGCCCTGAGGGCCGCCGATGAGCACGAGGTCGCCGCTCCGGAACCCGCCGCTGAGGTTGGCGTCGAGCACGTCGAACCCCGTGGGCCAGACGCGTTCGGAGTTGTGCGAGCCGGAGCGGACGCGGTAGTCCGCCTGCTCGAGGGTCTCGGTCAACGACTGAAGCTGCAGATCCACCCTTCCATGGTCACAGAGCGGCGCCGCTGCGTCCTGGGTTCGGTAAAGGACGCGACGACTCGGCGGGGTTTCGGGCGGAGGACGCAACGACTCGGCGGGTGGGCGGGGCGCCGATTTGGTGGCGGCGGCCACGGCGGCGTACCCTTGCCGACGTAACCAGAGACCGCCGGTTGTCGCGCGTCCGACTCGTCCCAGACTTGTCACGGCCGCGACCGAAGGTCCCGCGAAGCGGGCAGCCTGCGCAGGTGACACCGAGCCGCCTCATCGAGGCCCAGCCCTGTGCCGTCTGCGCGCAGGGCTTTCGTCGTTTCACCGTCAGTACGACGAGGGGCCGCGGCAGTCTCCGGACCGTGCAAGGCAACACCGCGGAAGGAGACCCATGGCGCGGCCAGACAAGGCAGCAGCCGTCGCGGAGCTCGTGGAGAATTTCCAGGAGTCGACCGGCGCTGTGCTGACCGAGTACCGCGGTCTCACCGTCAAGCAGCTGCAGGACCTGCGGCGAGCTCTCGGCGAGAACGCTGACTACGCCGTGGTGAAGAACACCCTGACCCAGATCGCGGCCAAGGAGGCGGGCGTCGACGGTTTCGACGACCTCCTCACCGGTCCGACCGCCATCGCCTTCATCAACGGCGACGTGGTCGAGGCGGCCAAGGGTCTTCGTGACTTCGCCAGGGCGAACCCCTCCCTTGTGATCAAGGGCGGGTTCCTGGACGGCAAGGCAATGGACGCGCAGGAGATCGCCAAGATGGCCGATCTCGAGTCGCGCGAGGTGCTGCTGGCCAAGCTCGCGGGCGGCATGCTCGCGTCGCTCAGCCAGGCCGTCTACCTGCTCAACGCCCCGCTCGCGCAGACCGCCCGCCTCGCCGGCGCGCTGCAGGAGAAGGCGCAGCAGGACCCCTCGATCCTCGCGGGTGGTGCCGGTGCTCCGGCCGCCGTCGCGGAGGAGACGGCTCCGGAGGAGCCCGCTGCGGAGGAGGCCGCCCCGGAGGCGACCGAACCCGAGGCGGAGCCCACCGAGGCCTGACAACCACCCAACAGAAACCGGCCCGGAACGCACGGGCCAGCCACACGGAAGGAACCGCCACCATGGCGAAGCTCAGCACCGACGAGCTGCTCGACGCTTTCAAGGAGATGACCCTCCTGGAGCTCAGCGAGTTCGTGAAGCAGTTCGAGGACACCTTCGGCGTCACCGCCGCCGCCCCCGTGGCCGTGGCCGCCGCCCCCGCCGCCGGTGGCGACGCCGGCGCCGGTGAGGAGGCCGCCGAGCAGGACGAGTTCGACGTCGTCCTCGAGGCCGCTGGTGACAAGAAGATCAACGTCATCAAGGAGGTGCGCGCCCTCACCAGCCTCGGCCTGAAGGAGGCCAAGGAGCTGGTCGAGGCCGCCCCCAAGGCCGTCCTCGAGAAGGTCAACAAGGAGGCCGCGGACAAGGCCAAGGAGCAGCTCGAGGCTGCCGGCGCCAGCGTCTCGGTCAAGTGATCCCAGCCGCTGCGGCGGCCTGAGCAGGGGCCTGCCCCGCTCGTCGACGGAAACGGTCGTTCCCCCCGGGGGAGCGGCCGTTTCCTCGCGTTCGGGAGCGGTACGGCGCCGCGAACCTCCACGCGCTGAGGTGCCCCTCGGCCACGGGGAAGCCGATGGACGTCACGACGCACTGAGGTCCCCTGAAGCCGGACAAATCGCACCACGGATCCGGCAGAGTTGCTTGACTCCACCCAGGGATGGGTTCATGATTTCGCACAGCAAGGCGAGCCGCTGATGGCTCTCTCGCCGGTCATATGGAGGGCCGGGCGATCGGGAGCGACGAAGGCGAGCTCCCTGTAGTTGTGCCCGCGCATCGACTGCGGTAGCATCGATCTTTGCGCCTGCCCCCACCCCACCTCGGCACCTCTGCGACCTCGGATTCCGGGGTTCCCACCGGTGACCCCTTGGTGGCCCTTGGCAGGCCAGCAACGATGAGTCCGAGCCTGTGGAAGGACGCCTCTTGGCCGCCTCGCGCAACGCCAGCAACACCCCTCGCAACACCCACGAAAGCCCCCGCAGAATCTCCTTCGCGAAGATCTCCGAGCCTCTGGAGGTCCCGAAGCTCCTCGCTCTCCAGACCAACAGCTTCGACTGGCTGGTCGGCAACGAGGCCTGGGACCGGCAGGTCCAGGAGCGGCTCGACGCCGGAGAGGACGTCAGCCCCAAGTCGGGGCTCCAGGAGATCTTCGAGGAGATCTCCCCGATCGAGGACTTCTCGGGGACCATGTCCCTCTCGTTCGAGAACCCGGTCTTCTACGACCCGAAGAACAGCGTCGACGAGTGCAAGGAGAAGGACTTCACCTACTCCGCCCCGCTCTACGTCTCCGCGGAGTTCACCAACAACGAGACCGGTGAGATCAAGGGCCAGACGGTCTTCATGGGCGACTTCCCGCTCATGACCGACAAGGGCACCTTCATCATCAACGGCACCGAGCGGGTCGTCGTCTCGCAGCTCGTCCGGTCCCCGGGCGTCTACTTCGAGCGCACCGCCGACAAGACGTCCGACAAGGACATCTACACCTCCAAGCTGATCCCGTCGCGAGGCGCGTGGCTGGAGTTCGAGGTCGACAAGCGCGACATGGTGGGCGTGCGGCTCGACCGCAAGCGCAAGCAGAACGTCACCGTGCTGCTCAAGGCGCTCGGCTGGACCTCGGAGCAGATCCGCGAGGAGTTCGGCCAGTACGACTCGATGATGGCGACCCTGGAGAAGGACCACACGGCCGGCCAGGACGAGGCGCTGCTCGACATCTACCGCAAGCTGCGCCCGGGCGAGCCGCCGACGCGGGAGGCCGCGCAGACGCTCCTGGACAACTACTACTTCAACAACAAGCGCTACGACCTCGCGAAGGTCGGCCGCTACAAGGTCAACAAGAAGCTGGGGCTCCACGAGGCGTTCGACCAGCAGACGCTGACCATCGACGACATCGTCGCGACGATCCGCTACATCGTGGCGCTGCACGCCGGCGAGACCGAGCTCGAGGCGCCCGCGGGCACCATCGAGGTCCGGGCCGACGACATCGACCACTTCGGCAACCGCCGGCTGCGCACCGTCGGCGAGCTGATCCAGAACCAGCTCCGCACCGGGCTCGCCCGGATGGAGCGGGTGGTCCGGGAGCGGATGACGACCCAGGACGTCGAGGCGATCACGCCTCAGTCGCTGATCAACATCCGCCCGGTGGTCGCGGCGCTGAAGGAGTTCTTCGGCACCTCGCAGCTGTCGCAGTTCATGGACCAGACCAACCCGATCGCCGGGCTGACCCACAAGCGGCGGCTCTCGGCGCTCGGCCCGGGTGGTCTCTCGCGCGACCGCGCCGGGTTCGAGGTCCGTGACGTGCACCCGTCGCACTACGGCCGGATGTGCCCGATCGAGACGCCGGAAGGCCCGAACATCGGGCTGATCGGCTCGCTCTCGACCTTCGGGCGGATCAACCCGTTCGGCTTCGTCGAGACGCCCTACCGCAAGGTCGAGAACGGCCGGGTCACCGACCAGGTCGACTACCTCACCGCCGACGAGGAGGACCGCTTCGTCATCGCGCAGGCCAACGCGGCCCTCAACGCCGACGGCACCTTCGCCGAGGAGCGCGTGCTCGTCCGTCAGCGGATGGGCGAGGTCGACGTGATCCCGGCCGGCGAGGTCGACTACATGGACGTCTCGCCGCGCCAGATGGTGTCGGTCGCGACCGCCCTCATCCCGTTCCTCGAGCACGACGACGCCAACCGGGCCCTCATGGGCGCGAACATGCAGCGCCAGGCGGTCCCGCTGGTCCGCTCCGACGCGCCGCTCGTCGGCACCGGCATGGAGTTCCGTGCCGCGGTCGACGCCGGTGACGTGGTCACCGCCGAGCAGGCCGGCGTGGTCACCTCGGTGTCCGCCGACGCCGTCGAGGTCATGAATGACGACGGCACCCACCGGGTCTACCGGATGCAGAAGTTCCGTCGCTCGAACCAGGGCACCTGCATCAACCAGCGCCCGCTCGTCACCGAGGGGCAGCGGCTCGAGGCCGGCTCCCCGCTGGCCGACGGCCCCTGCACCGACGACGGCGAGATGGCGCTCGGGCAGAACCTGCTCGTCGCCTTCATGCCCTGGCAGGGCCACAACTACGAGGACGCGATCATCCTGTCGCAGCGTCTCGTGCAGCAGGACGTCCTCACCTCGATCCACATCGAGGAGCACGAGGTCGACGCCCGCGACACGAAGCTCGGCCCCGAGGAGATCACCCGGGACATCCCGAACGTCTCCGAGGAGATGCTCGCCGACCTCGACGAGCGCGGCATCATCCGGATCGGCGCGGAGGTCACCACCGGTGACATCCTCGTCGGCAAGGTGACCCCCAAGGGCGAGACCGAGCTGACCCCCGAGGAGCGGCTGCTCCGCGCGATCTTCGGCGAGAAGGCGCGCGAGGTGCGCGACACCTCCATGAAGGTCCCGCACGGCGAGTCCGGCACGGTCATCGGCGTACGCGTCTTCGACCGCGAGGACGGCGACGAGCTGCCGCCGGGCGTCAACCAGCTGGTCCGCGTCTACGTGGCCCAGAAGCGGAAGATCTCGGTGGGCGACAAGCTCGCCGGCCGCCACGGCAACAAGGGCGTCATCTCCAAGGTGCTCCCGATCGAGGACATGCCGTTCCTCGAGGACGGCACCCCGGTCGACGTGATCCTCAACCCGCTCGGCGTGCCGGGCCGGATGAACATCGGGCAGATCCTCGAGATCCACCTCGGCTGGCTCGCCAAGACCGGCTGGCAGGTCGAGGGCGACGACGAGGACTGGAAGCAGCGGCTCATCGAGATCGCCGCCGACTCCGCCCCGGCCGACTCCAACGTGGCCACGCCCGTCTTCGACGGCGCCCGCGAGGACGAGATCACCGGACTGCTCGGCTCGACGCTCCCCACCCGGGACGGAGTCCGGCTGGTCAAGCAGGACGGCAAGGCGCGGCTCTTCGACGGCCGCTCCGGCGAGCCGTTCCCGGACCCGGTCTCGGTCGGCTACATGTACATCCTCAAGCTCCACCACCTGGTCGACGACAAGATCCACGCCCGGTCGACCGGCCCCTACTCGATGATCACGCAGCAGCCCCTGGGTGGTAAGGCCCAGTTCGGCGGCCAGCGGTTCGGCGAGATGGAGGTCTGGGCGATGGAGGCGTACGGCGCCGCGTACGCGCTCCAGGAGCTGCTCACCATCAAGTCCGACGACGTGCCCGGTCGCGTCAAGGTCTACGAGGCCATCGTGAAGGGCGAGAACATCCCCGACTCCGGCATCCCCGAGTCGTTCAAGGTTCTCGTCAAGGAGATGCAGTCGCTCTGCCTCAACGTCGAGGTGCTGTCGCAGGACGGCTCCGCGATCGAGATGAAGGACGCCGAGGACGACGTGTTCCGGGCGGCCGAGGAGCTCGGCATCGACCTGTCCCGCCGCGAGCCGTCCAGCGTCGAGGAGGTGTAAGGAATCCGAGCATTCCTTGCACCCCTCCACACCCCACCTGACGCAACCACCGGTTCCTAACCAAAGGACACAGCTTTGCTGGACGTGAACTTCTTCGACAAGCTGAAGATCGGCCTGGCCACCGCGGACGACATCCGCACCTGGAGCCACGGCGAGGTCAAGAAGCCGGAGACGATCAACTACCGGACGCTCAAGCCCGAGCGTGACGGCCTCTTCTGCGAGAAGATCTTCGGTCCCACCCGGGACTGGGAGTGCTACTGCGGCAAGTACAAGCGCGTGCGCTTCAAGGGAATCATCTGCGAGCGCTGCGGCGTCGAGGTGACTCGCTCCAAGGTCCGCCGTGAGCGGATGGGCCACATCGAGCTCGCCGCCCCGGTCACCCACATCTGGTACTTCAAGGGTGTGCCGAGCCGGCTCGGCTACCTGCTCGACCTCGCCCCGAAGGACCTCGAGAAGGTCATCTACTTCGCGGCGTACATGATCACCCACGTCGACGACGACGCCCGCCACCGCGACCTCTCCTCGCTCGAGGCGAAGATCGACATGGAGCGCAAGCGGCTCGAGACCCGGCGTGACACCCAGGTCAACGACCGGATGGCGAAGCTCGAGGAGGACCTCGCCGCGCTCGAGGCCGAGGGCGCCAAGGCCGACGCGCGCCGCAAGGTGCGCGACGCCGCCGAGCGCGAGATGAAGCAGCTCCGCGACCGCTCGCAGCGCGAGCTCGACCGGCTCGAGGAGGTGTGGACCCGGTTCAAGAACCTCAAGGTCCAGGACCTCGAGGGCGACGAGATGCTCTACCGCGAGATGAAGAGCTGGTTCGGCAAGTACTTCGAGGGGTTCATGGGCGCCACGGCGATCCAGAAGCGGCTCGAGACGTTCGACCTCGACGCCGAGGTGGACTCCCTCAAGGAGACCATCGCCAACGGCAAGGGACAGAAGAAGGTCCGGGCGCTCAAGCGGCTCAAGGTCGTCGACGCGTTCCGCAAGACCGGCAACAAGCCGCTCGGCATGGTCCTCGACGCCGTCCCGGTCATCCCGCCGGACCTGCGCCCGATGGTCCAGCTCGACGGTGGCCGGTTCGCCACCTCCGACCTGAACGACCTCTACCGTCGCGTGATCAACCGGAACAACCGGCTCAAGCGGCTCCTCGACCTCGGCGCGCCCGAGATCATCGTCAACAACGAGAAGCGGATGCTCCAGGAGGCCGTCGACTCGCTGTTCGACAACGGCCGTCGTGGCCGTCCGGTCACCGGCCCGGGGAACCGGCCGCTGAAGTCGCTCTCCGACATGCTCAAGGGCAAGCAGGGCCGGTTCCGCCAGAACCTGCTCGGCAAGCGCGTCGACTACTCCGGCCGTTCGGTCATCGTGGTCGGCCCGCAGCTCAAGCTGCACCAGTGCGGCCTGCCCAAGCAGATGGCGCTGGAGCTGTTCAAGCCGTTCGTCATGAAGCGGCTGGTCGAGCTGAACCACGCCCAGAACATCAAGTCCGCCAAGCGGATGGTGGAGCGCGCCCGCCCGGTCGTGTGGGACGTCCTCGAAGAGGTCATCACTGAGCACCCCGTGCTGCTCAACCGCGCGCCCACGCTGCACCGCCTCGGCATCCAGGCCTTCGAGCCGCAGCTGATCGAGGGCAAGGCGATCCAGATCCACCCCCTCGTCTGCACCGCGTTCAACGCGGACTTCGACGGTGACCAGATGGCGGTCCACCTGCCGCTGTCCGCCGAGGCGCAGGCCGAGGCGCGGATCCTGATGCTGTCGACGAACAACATCCTCAAGCCGTCGGACGGCCGTCCGGTGACCATGCCGACCCAGGACATGATCATCGGGCTCTACTTCCTGACGCACCGCGACGAGGAGCGGGAGTACGTCGGCGACGGCCGCGTCTTCTCCTCGACCGCCGAGGCGATCATGGCGTTCGACCGCCACGAGATCGCTCTCCAGTCGAAGGTGAGGATCCGGCTCGACGGCGTCGTACCCGTCGAAGGTTCGACCGTTCCCGAGGGATGGACCGAGGGTCAGCCGCTGCTGCTGGAGACGACGCTCGGCCGGGCGCTCTTCAACGAGGCGCTGCCGGCGGACTACGCGTTCGTCGACGAGGAGGTCGGCAAGAAGCAGCTCGGCGTCATCGTCAACAACCTCGCCGAGCGCTACACGAAGGTGGAGGTGGCCCACGCGCTCGACGCGCTCAAGGACACCGGCTTCCACTGGGCTACCCGCTCCGGCGTGACCGTGTCGATCGACGACGTGGTGACCCCGCCGGAGAAGGCCGAGATCCTCGCGCGGTTCGAGGACCTCGCGGCCAAGGTGCAGACGCAGTTCGAGCGCGGTCTGATCACCGACGACGAGCGTCGCCAGGAGCTCATCGAGATCTGGACGCGTGCGTCCAACGAGGTTGCCGAGAAGCTCGAGCGCACGTTCGAGCAGACCAAGAGCAACCCGATCTACATGATGGTCCACTCGGGTGCCCGCGGAAACATGATGCAGGTGCGGCAGATCGCGGCCATGCGTGGCCTCGTGGCCAACCCGAAGGGCGAGATCATCCCGCGTCCGATCAAGTCGAACTTCCGTGAGGGACTCACGGTGCTCGAGTACTTCATCGCGACGCACGGCGCCCGGAAGGGGCTCGCGGACACCGCGCTGCGGACCGCCGACTCCGGCTACCTGACCCGACGGCTCGTCGACGTCTCCCAGGACGTCATCATCCGCGAGGAGGACTGCGGCACCGAGCGCGGCCTGCCGAAGCGGATCGGCGAACCCCGGGCCGACGGCACGCTGCGGCTGACCGAGAACGTCGACACCTCGGCGTACGCCCGGTCCGTCGCGACCGCGGTCGTCCACCCGGAGACCGGCGAGGTCCTCGTGGAGGCCGGCGGCGACCTCGGCGACCTGAAGATCGACGAGCTCATCGCCGCAGGCGTCGAGCAGGTCAAGGTCCGCTCCGTGCTGACCTGCGACGCCCGCACCGGCACCTGCGCGAAGTGCTACGGCCGCTCGCTGGCGACCGGCAAGCTCGTCGACATCGGCGAGGCGGTCGGCATCATCGCCGCCCAGTCGATCGGTGAGCCGGGCACGCAGCTGACGATGCGGACCTTCCACACCGGTGGTGTGGCGTCCGCGGACGACATCACGCAGGGGCTCCCGCGTGTGGTCGAGCTCTTCGAGGCCCGCCAGCCGAAGGGTCGCGCTCCGATCTCGGAGGCAGCCGGCCGGGTGGCGATCGACGAGAACGAGAAGGCCAAGAAGGTCATCGTCACCCCGGACGACGGCTCCGAGCCGCAGGAGTACCCGATCTCCAAGCGGTCCCGGCTCCTCGTCGACGAGGGCGACCACGTCGAGGTCGGCCAGCAGATCACCCAGGGCACCCCGGACCCGCAGGACGTCCTGCGGATCCTCGGTGTGCGGCGGGCCCAGGAGCACCTCGTGGACGAGGTCCAGGAGGTCTACCGGAGCCAGGGCGTGCAGATCCACGACAAGCACATCGAGATCATCGTGCGGCAGATGCTGCGCCGCGTTCTCGTGCTGGAGCAGGGCGACACGCACCTGCTGCCGTCGGACCTCGTCGACCGGCCGTCCTTCGAGGCGGAGAACCGGCGGTGCGTCTCCGAGGGTGGCAAGCCGGCCGCGGGTCGTCCGCAGCTCATGGGGATCACCAAGGCGTCGCTGGCCACCGAGTCGTGGCTGTCGGCGGCGTCCTTCCAGGAGACCACCCGGGTGCTCACCGACGCGGCGATCCACGCCAAGTCGGACTCGCTCATGGGGCTCAAGGAGAACGTGATCATCGGCAAGCTGATCCCGGCCGGCACCGGCCTGGAGCGGTACAAGAACATCCGCGTCGAGCCGACCGAGGAGGCGCGTGCGAACGCGTACTCGGTCAGCGGCTACAGCTCCTACTACGACGACTTCCCGTCGACCGGTGGGCAGCAGGTCGTGGCGCTGGACGACTTCCCGTTCCGCTCCTACGACAGCTGAGGTCGAACCGCCCTCCACGCTGTGTCGAGCCGCCCTTCGTGCGGCGTCGAACCGCCCTTCGTGCGGTCCGCGCCCCGCACGAAGGGCGGCTCGACGGCGTTCTTGAGGGCAGGTACGGCGACAGTTGAGTGTTTCCGGCTGATGTCGCCGACAACACTCCGACGGTCTGCGTCAGTCGCGAGCGTCTGCTGGGAGGAGCCGCTGAAAGACCAGCACGAGGGGCGGCTCAACCCAGCACGAGGGGCGGCTCAACACCTCGGCGTCAGGGGGAGGGCGTGATGATCTTCTCCAGCGGCTTGCGGATCGGCCGCCAGGCGAGGAGCAGGGCGATCCCGACCCCACCGAGGGTCGCCACGACGAGGGAGAGGACCGGCCGGCCGGCCGCCCAGTCGGCGAAGCCGGCGTACGACGCGCCCTTGATGAAGAAGCCGTGGAAGAGGTACACCACGAGGCTCGCTGAGCCCATCCGGGTGAACCACCGGTTCGACCGCGGGATCCACGCGAGCACCGCCAGGGCCATGGCCACCGAGACCGTCAGCAGCGCTGCACGGATCCCCATGCCCTGCCACCACGAGGTGTCCAGGTCGGCGTAGGCGGTGCGGTAGTAGAGCCACTCGCTGCCCAGGTCGTGGTCGACCCAGAAGGCGACGAGGACCCCCGCGGCGAGGACCGCGACCCCCACGACCCGCCCGGCGGTGGAGCGCACGGCGTCGAGGTGCCGCTCCTCGGCCAGCAGCCCCAGGGCGAAGAACGGCAGGAAGCCGAGGATCCGGTTCACGTCGAGGATCGTGGTCCCGACGACTCCTCCTGCCAGCGAGAGCGCGAACGCGAGCGGCAGGGCGTAGGGGAGCCGCTGGAGGGCCGGTGTGGCGAGCCGCCAGGCGACCAGCGCGGCGAGGAACCACATCGGCCAGTGCGGGTCGATCCACAGGGTGTCGAACCTCTCGCCGCCGACATGGGTCCGGAAGAGCGCGAGCAGCCCCTCGAACACCAGATAGGGGAGGAGCACGGTGGTCACCAGCCGGCGCAGGTTGCGCCGGCTGTAGGTGAACCTCCGGGACAGGTAGCCGGTGACGACCACGAACGCCGGCATGTGCCAGAGGTACATCCAGTCGTAGAGCCGGTCGTTGAACGTGGTGTCCGGCAGGTAGGGCCACGTGTGCCCGACCACGACGAGCGTGACGAGCAGCATCTTGGCGTTGTCGAACCACGGGTCGCGGCGAGGGCGTTCGGACGACGCCGAGTGCGCGTGCCGGGGTCGGTCGAGGGTGCTGGTCAACGGTGGCTCCGGGTCGGGGACATCGTCATCCTCCCCACCTCAAGCCGGTTCCAAGCCGCCCCCAAGCGCCCCGACGGACGGTTCCGGGGTCGACACCGAGGTCGACCCCACCTGACAGGACCTCCAGCAGATGCCCCACGTCGTCACCGTCTCCGCCCCGCCCGCAAGAGTCGTCCGCGGCCTCTCCGACACCGGCCGCGATGATCTCGTCGGCCGCCGCGATCATGGTCGCCGTCTTCCTCGGCTTCGCCACGCAGGTCGACGTCGTCGTCAAGATGCTCGGCCTCGGGATGGCGGTCGCCGTCCTCATGGACGCCACCGTCGTCCGGATGGCCCTCGTGCCGGCGACCATGTCGCTCCTCGGCAGGCGCAACTGGTGGCTGCCTGCCTGGCTCGACCGGCTGCTCCCCACCGTCGCGGTCGACGCGGCGTACGACGAGCAAGCCGCCGTCCCCACCCCGAACCGTGACGACGACCGCTCGCTGGCCGGCGTGTGAACCAACCGTCAACCCCCAGGAGAACCACCATGACCACCACCACGCACCGTCGCCCGCTCCGGCTCCCCGGGCAGGCCGCCGCTCACGAGGGCCCGGTCGACATGAGTGTCATGTACCTCATGCACCACGCCTTCCGGCGCGACCTGCACGCGTTCGCCGAGGTCGTCCCGCTGACGCCGGTGGAGGACCGCGAGACCTGGAGGGCCCTCGCCGCCCGGTGGGAGCTCTTCTCGGCGCCGCTGCACCACCACCACACCGGCGAGGACACGTGGCTCTGGCCGTTCCTCATGGACCGGGCGACCGAGTCGGAGCAGGCGACCCTGGAGGCGATGGAGGCGGAGCACGCCGAGATCGACCCCGGCCTGGCGGCGTGCGCGGCCGGGTTCGCCCGGCTGGCCGACCATGCCGACGAGGACGCCCGCGCCGGCCTGGCGGTCCGGCTCTGCGCGGTGCGCGAGGCGCTCGCCCGGCACCTGCGCCACGAGGAGAGCGACACGATCGCGCTGCTCCAGCGGGTGATGACCCAGGACGAGTGGGAGCAGATCGACAAGGAGCTCGTCAAGGGCGTGACGTTCCCGTTCCTCCTCCGGACCATTCCGTGGGTCATGCACGGCGTCCCGGCCGAGGCGCGGGAGCACGTCTTCGCCTCCTCCGGCCTCGCGCACCGGGTGCTGTGGCGGCTCACCCGGCCACGGTTCGAGCGGCTCCACGCCCGGGCGTTCCGCTACGCGCCGTGAGCCCGCCGCGTCCGGACGCGCGCGGTGGATACGCCGCGGCCGTCCGGACGAGGCGGGGTCCGGGCCCCCTCAGAAGCCGAACCGGTCCCGCTGTTCACGGAACCACTTCGTGAACAGCGGGATCTGCCACTCCTCGGCCAGCCGCTCCGCGTCCTCGGCGTGCTGCGTGGCCAGCTGCCGCTCGCCGGCGGCCATGGCGGCCATCGCGAGATAACCGTCGATCGGCCCCGACGCGTTGCCCGAACCCGCGCTGGCGCTCATGCCGGCGAGCGGCGCCAGCCGGTCGTAGACGCGTGCCGCCAGGTGGCGGTCCTCCAGGTAGAGCGCGGCCGCGGCCGCGTTGCTCCAGTTGAGGGTCGAGAACCAGTCGTTGTCCTCGAGCTGGACGGGGTGGTCGGCGTAGTAGGCGCGGGCTTCGTCCTCCCGGCCGCCGCGCCACAGGCTCGCGACGACGGTGGCGTCGAGCGGCGGCGGTCCGTCCGCCATGCTCGCCAGCAGCCCGCCGGTCTCCGCCGCGCGGCCGCCCCAGACGTTCATGGTGATGACCGCGCCGGCCATCGCGTCGTCGGAGTGCTTGAGCGAGGCCTGGGAAACGACCCGGGTGAGCTCGTCGAAGAGCCGGCGGCACTCGTCGAAGTCCCCGGCCATCGCGTGCCACGGAAGGACCAGGGAGTCGAGCACCAACAGCCCGTAGGCGATCCGGAGCCGCTGCGCCTCGCCGCGGGCCTCGGCCACCGTCCGCCACATCTCGCGCGGCCGGCCCAGCTCCCCGAGGACGACGGCCTGCAAGGACAACGAGACCACGACCCCCTGCTCGTTGCCGGTCCGCCGGGCGAGCCCCAGCGCCTCGGTGCTGAGCCGCAGCCGCTCCTCGGCCGTGCCGGGGCACCACAGCGAGACGAACGCCACCTGGCAGGCGTCCATGAGCAGCGCGGGGTCGCCGAGGCGGCGGGCCATGGCGAGCGCCTCGTCGATGAGCGCGCGGCGCTCGTCGTACGTCGTCGCGTAGTAGAGCTCGTTCGCGAGGCTCAGCATGCAGCGGCACCGCAGCGCGGAGTCCTCCGGCGGCAGCGCGTCCAGGCTGCGTCGCAGTGCGCCGACGATCTCGTGGTGCACCTCGCCGTGCGCCGCCGACTGCCAGAGCGCCCCCTGGGTGGTCGCGATCGCCGCCTCGGCGACGAGCACCGGGTCGCCGATCTCCGCGGCCACCCGGATCGCCCGCTCGACGGTGGCGGTCAGCTCGTTCCACATCGCCGCCCAGCGGTACGCCGTCACCAGCTCCATGAGGACGTCGTACCGCTCCCTCGGCGTGACGTCGGGGTCCTGGTCCATCGCCGCGAGGGCCGCGCAACAGAGCTCGGCGGCCTCCGGATGGGCGTGCGCCCGGCGGGCGATCGTGCCGGCCCGCTGCGCCGAGCACCACGCCTGCCTCGCATAGCCGACGCCGGCGTTGAGCCAGTGCCGGGCCTCCTCGGTCTCCCGTCCCGCGACGCCGGCCACGGTCCGGGCCACGGCGGCGTGCTGCCGGGCTCGTCGGGTCGGAGTGAGCCCCGCGTAGATCGTGTCGCGCACGAGCGCGTGGGAGAAGAAGAACCGGTCGATGCCGTCCTCGGAGACCAGCCCGGCGGCCTGTGCCGGTTCGACGAGGTCGAGCAGGTCGTCCTCGTCGACCGCCGCGGCGCCCGCCAAGGTCGGCAGGTCGAACTCGCGCCCGATCACCGCGGCGGTGCGGAGCACCCGGACCGTCTGCTCGGGCAGCCGCTCGATCCGCCTGCCCAGCACCTCCTGCACCGCCGTCGGCGGGTGGTCCTCGGTGAGCAGCCGTTGCAGCTCGGTGCGGGACGCCGCGAGCCGGGCGTACTCGATGAGGAAGAACGGGTTCCCGTCGGTCCGGACCCGCAGGGCGCCGGCGACCTCGTCGGTGGGGCGACGGGACGTCACCGCGTCGACGATCCCGGCGACCGCACGCTCGTCGACGCCGGTGAGCTCGACCCGGACGGCGTGGCGCCGCCCGAGGGTCTCCGCCACGTCGGCGAGGGCGCCGACCGGCCGAGGCTGGTCGCGCCAGGTGGTGACGACGAGCAACGGGTCCCCCTCGGAGGTCTCGGCGAGGAGCCGGAGCACCCGGAGCGTGGCGGTGTCGGCCCAGTGCAGGTCGTCGAGGACGACGACGACGGGCCGGTCCGCCGCGGCCCGGCGCACCGTCCGCGTCACCAGCTCCCAGGAGCGGAACTCGACGCCGGCGTCCTCCGCGTCGAGCTCGGGCAGAGGCGCGCCGAGCCGCTCGAGCACCGTGCGCCAGGGCCACAGGGGAGGGGCGCCGTCGTCCTGCGAGCAGCGGCCGACCAGCACCCGGGCGCCTCTCGAGCGGGCGAGCGCGGACAGCTCGCTGCAGAGCCGGCTCTTGCCGATGCCCGCGTCGCCGGTGACGACCGCGAAGGCGGTGCGTCCCTCGAGCGCCCCGTCGAGCGCGCCCTCGAGCAGCCGGAGCTCCTCGTCCCGGCCGAGCATCGGCCAGGCGGCGTCGGCGGTGAGGACCGAGCCGTCGGCGTCGTACCCCTGCTCCGCTCCCGCCTCGTCCGACTGGCCGCGGTGTATGTGCCGCGGCCAGTCGGACGAGGCGGGTTCGGCGGGGGATCCTGTGGCTGGGGAAGGCGCGGGCGGCACCCACGCCAGCTCGGGGTCCTGACGCAGCACCCGCGTCTGCAGGTCACGCAGCTCCGCGCCCGGGTCCAGCCCGAGCTCCTCGTCGAGGACCTCTCGGACCTGCCGCAGCACGTCGAGGGCGTCGGCCTGCCGGCCGGAGCGCACGAGCGCGACGGCGCGCAGCGCCCAGAGCCGCTCACGCAGCGGGTGCGCCTTGGTCATCGCCTCGAGCTCGGCGGCCGTCGTGGCGTGGTCCCCGAGGGCGAGCCGCGCAACGGCCCGGTCCTCCAGCGCGACCAGACGGAGCTCCTCGAGGTGCGCCCGCTCGGCTACGGCCGACGGTGCGTCCTCCAGCTCGGCGTACGGCTCCCCGCGCCAGAGCCCGAGAGCGGCGTCCAGCCGCTCGACGGACCGGTGCAGCACCGACGCGGAAAGCGGCGACGGGCCGAGCAGCGGCATCGTGAGCAGGCGGTGCTCGGAGGTGACCACCTGCTCGAACCTGGACGCGTCGGAGGCCGCCGGCGGGAGACGCAGCGCGTAGCCCGGTGCGACCGTGACCAGCACCATCGCCGGAGCGCGCCGCTCGCGGTGCGGCTCCAGCACCTTGCGCAGCCCGGAGACATAGGCCTGGAGGGTGGCGGTGACGCCGCGGGGCGGGCTGTCCTCCCAGAGCAGCTCGATGATGGCGTCCACGGACACCGGCCGGCCGTGCGAGAGCGAGAGCGCGGCGACGAGCGCCCGCTGCTTCGGCGTGCCCAGGTCGACGGCGGCTCCGTCGAGCCGGACCTCGACCGGCCCCAGCACGGCGATCTCCACGCTCGGCAGCATAGGGGGACCAGGGCGCTCCAGGTCAGGCCTTAAGTCGCCCTTCAGTGGGCTCCAAGCGGTCGGCCGCACGGTGGTCGCGCATCGACCACCGAACAAGGAGAACCCATGACCATCGAGATGACCCGCCCACTCCTCGACGCCACCCCGCTGCGCCGCCTCTGTGGCGGCGCCGTCCACCTCCCGGGCGACCCCGGGTACGACGCCGCGCGGCTGCCCTGGAGCGCCGCCGTCGACCAGCGCCCCGCCGCCGTGGTGTTCCCGCGGTCGGCCACCGACGTCTCCGAGGTGGTCCGCGCGGCCGCCGGGCTGGGGCTCCGGGTGGCGCCGCAGAGCACCGGCCACAACGCGGGCCCGCTGGCCGCCCAGGGGCTCGACGACGTCGTCATCGTCCGGACCTCCGAGCTCGACGAGGTCACCGTCGACCTCGAGGGTCAGGTCGTCCGGGTCGGCGGCGGCGCCCTCTGGGAGCCGGCCGTCGACGCCGCCGCCGACGCCGGGTTCAGCGTCCTGCACGGCTCGTCGCCGGACGTCGGCATCGCCGGCTACTCGCTGGGCGGCGGCACCGGGTGGTACGCCCGCAAGCTCGGGCTCGCCACCAACAACCTCACCGCGGTCGAGCTCGTCACGGCCGACGGCACCATCGTCCGGGCCACCGCCGACGAGAACGCCCCGCTGTTCTGGGCGCTGCGGGGCGGCGGTGGCAGCTTCGGCGTCGTCACCGCGATGGAGTTCCGGATGTTCGACTTCGACACCGCCTACGCCGGGATGCTGGTCTGGGACATCAGCCACGCCGAGACCGTGCTCCGGACGTGGGCCGCCTGGGCCGTCGACGCACCCGACGAGGTCACCACCTCGTTCCGCGTCCTGCGGATCCCGCCGATCCCCGAGATGCCCGAGCCGATGCGCGGGCGGGAGCTCGTCGTTCTCGACGGTGCCGTCCTCGACACCGACGAGCGGGCCCGCGAGCTGCTCGCCGGGCTGCGCGCGCTCGGGCCGGAGATGGACACGTTCGCGCGAGTGCCGTCCCGGACGCTGACCCGGCTGCACATGGACCCCGAGGGCCCCACGCCCGTCACTTCCGCGACCACCATGCTGGAGGAGCTGCCCGAGGCCGGCATCGCAGCCCTCCTCGAGCAGGCCGGTTCGGGTGCGGAGACGTCGCTGCTCATGGCCGAGATCCGGCAGCTCGGCGGGGCGCTCGGCAGGCCGCACCCCGGCGGCGGGGCGCTGTCGCACTTCGAGGGGCAGTTCCTCGTGTTCGGCGGAGCGATCGCGGCGACCCCCGAGATGGAGGCCACCGGCCACGCCGACGCGACGAGGCTCGTCGAGGCGCTCGCCCCCTGGGCGAACGGCCGGAGCTACCTCAACTTCGCCGAGGACCCGGTCGACGTGCGTTCCGGGTTCGCCGAGAGCGCCTGGGTCCAGCTGACCGGTATCCGCTCCGCGGTCGACCCCGACGGGCTGTTCGTCGGGAACCACCCGGTGCCGCGGCTCTTCGAGGACGGCCGGGCCACCGCCTGAGCCGGTCTTCGCGCCCCGGGACGGGGCTCGTCGGCCCACCCTGACAGGGCCCCTAGGATCGGGGGATGGTCGACGAGCCCCCTCCCCGACGGCAGCGGGTCGCGGCGTACGCCCTGCTCCGCCGGGGTGCGGACGAGCTGCTGCTCTCGCGACTGGCCCCGCACGTCCGGTTCCAGGGGTGGACCCTTCCCGGCGGCGGGGTCGACCACGGCGAGCACCCGCGGGACGCGCTGCGCCGGGAGATCTACGAGGAGGCCGGGCTGCACGCCGAGCCCGGCCGGCTCCGCGACGTCTACCACGCCCACTACACCGGGGCCCGGCCCGACGGGCTGGTCGAGGACTACCACGCGATCGCGCTGATCTTCGAGGCCGAGCTGCTGCCGGAGTCCCGCGACGTCGAGCCGCACGTCGTCGACGTGGGTGGCTCCACCGACCGCGCCGCCTGGGTCACGCTGGCCGAGGCGCGCACCCTCTCGCTGTCCGGCGCCGCCCTGCACGCCCTGGGCATCCTCGACGAGGACCTGACCCGAGCCGAGGAGAAGCGTTGAACGAGACCGTCTTCACCTACGGTGCGCCGGCCCTGAAGTTCGGCCCCGGCGCCTCGGACGAGATCGGCCACGACCTCACGACGTACGGCGCCCGGCGCGTGCTCGTGGTCACCGACCCGGGGGTCGCCGCGACCGGCCACCCGGACCGCATCGCGGACGGGATCCGGGGCCGGGGGCTCGAGGTCGTCGTCTACGACGGGGTCCACGTGGAGCCCACCGACGCGAGCATGGCCGACGCGGTCGCGTTCGCGCGGGACGGCGGGCCATGGGACGCGGTGGTCGCGGTCGGCGGCGGGTCGTCGATCGACACCGCCAAGGCGGTGAACCTGCTGACCACGAACCCCGGCGAGCTGATCGACTACGTCAACGCGCCGGTCGGCCGGGCCCGGGCTCCGCAGCACCCGCTCCTGCCGCTGGTGGCCGTGCCGACGACGACCGGCACCGGCAGCGAGAGCACCACGATCTGCGTCCTCGACGTGCTCTCCCTCCACGTGAAGACCGGGATCAGCCACCCGCGGCTCCGCCCCACGCTGGCGGTCGTCGACCCGACGCTCACGCTCAGCCAGCCGGCCGGCGTGACCGCCGCCGCCGGCATGGACATCCTCTGCCACGCGCTGGAGTCGTGGACGGCTCGTCCCTACGACTCCTACGAGCGCAAGACGCCCGAGCAGCGGGTGCCGTACTGCGGCGCGAACCCGATCGCCGACATGTGGTCGGAGCGGTCGATGACCCTCCTCGCCGGTGCCTTCCGGCGGGCCGTGCGCGACGGCGACGACGAGGAGGCCCGCGGACAGATGGCGCTCGCGGCCACCTTCGCGGGACTCGGGTTCGGCAACGCCGGGGTGCACGTCCCGCACGCCAACGCCTACCCGATCGCGGGGCGGGTGCGGGGGTTCCACCCGGCCGGCTACCCCGACGCCGAGCCGATGGTGCCGCACGGCATGGCGGTGGCGCTGACCGCGCCCGCGGCGTTCCGGTTCACCTTCGACGCCTCGCCGGAGCGGCACCTGCGCGCCGCGGAGCTGCTCGGCGGGTGCGCTGACCGACCGGCCGACGACCGGGACGTCCTGCCGACGCTGCTCACGACGCTGATGCGGGACGTCGGCCTCCCCAACGGCATCGCCGCGGTCGGCTACACCGAGGCCGACATCCCCGACCTCGTCGAGGGCGCGGTCAAGCAGCAGCGGCTGCTCGCGACCGCTCCCAAGGAGGTCACCGAGGACGACCTCGCCTCGATCCTCTCCGCGTCGCTGGAGCTGTGGTGATCGCGCGGGCCGCCTTCGTCGCCTCCACCCTCCTGTACGCCGGGGTGGTGCTCTGGGCGTGGAGCACCTTCCCGGACCGGGTGCCCGTGCACTGGGGCGGCGGGGGTGACGTCGACCGCGTGGTCTCGAAGGGGCGGGCGCTGGCCGAGCTGGTCGTCATCGGCGGGGTCATGTCGGTGCTGCTCGGCGGGGCGGCGCTGCTGGTCAGGCGGCTGCCGCTCGCGTGGGTCAACGTCCCGCACAAGGAGTTC
>DASSBB010000013.1:0-39110 GCA_035699145.1 Marmoricola sp. | reverse complement strand
GACTGGCTCCGGCTGGGGCGGCGGTCGTGCCGCCCCGGCTCGGGTGCCCGCACGGTCGAGCTCGCCGGGCTGGTGGGTCCGCTGATCGTCACCGCTACTGGGCCGCTCGAATCGCGTCGGCGGCCTTCGCGGCTGCGTCCGCGGCACTGGTGCCGTTGGCCACCTCGTTGACGGCGCCGGCCACCGGCTGTTCGCCCTGGATGGCGCCGAGCAGGTCGCCCTGCCCCTGGGGAATGGCCCACCGCGACAGGTTGTCCGCGCCGCTGGTGAGCGCGTCGATGACGTCCTGGCTGTAGAACTTCGACAGCGGGGCCTTGGTGTCGACGCCGACCTTCATCTTCGACCAGGCGTCGGAGTACGTCGTCGAGCCCGGCTCGTCACCGGTCCGGACCGGGATCTTGCCCTCGGGCGCGATCTCGATCCACGGCAGGTAGCCGTCGGTCATCATGTACTTGACGAACTCGGTGGCCGGGTCGGTCGCCGAGTCGGACGGGATCGTCCACGAGGTGATCTCGCCGAAGGTGGCCGGGTCCGAGCCGGAGGGTCCCTGGATCGAGGTCACCACGCCGCTGTTCTTGGCCAGGAACGCGGGGTCGGAGTCGCACTGCGGGCAGGTCGGCAGGGCGTCCTCCCGCAGGCCGGCCATCTCGTCGAGGATGAAGCTCGACCAGATCAGCATCGCGCCCTGACCCGCGAAGTAGGCCGCCCGCGTCGTGTCGACGTCCTGGGCGCCGGCCACCGAGTAGTTCTGCTGCAGCTGGCCGTAGAAGTCGAGCGCCTCGACGCACTCCTCGCTGTCGAAGGTCACCTCGCCGCTGTCGTCGACGAGCTGGCAGTCGTTGCCGAGGCCGATCTCCTCGAAGGTCTGCTCGGTGAACGCGTCCCCCGCGACGTTGGCGCCGAGAAAGCCGGCCACCTCCGAGGAGTCGAGCTCCTTCGCCGCCGCCAGCATGGCGTCGTACGTCGTGGGCGCGTCCAGCCCGGCCTTGTCGAAGAGGTCCTTGCGGTAGACCAGCAGCTGCACCCACGACTCGCTCGGCACAGCGAGCTGGTCCTCGCCGTCCGCGGTCAGCTCGAGGGCGCTCTCGCTGAACGTGCCCGGGTCGAGGTCGTCGACCACGGAGCCGACGGCTTCCGTGTCGATGAGCTCGTTCGACGAGAGCGTGCGGACCTGGCCCAGCGGCAGGCCGCCGATGACGTCCGGCAGCTTCCCGGCGGCCGCGTTGGAGGTGAGGATCTGGTTGAACTGGTCCTCGGCGACCGCGACGAGCTTGACGTCGATCCCGGTCTCCTTGGTGAAGTCGGCCACGATCTCCTTGGTGGCCGCCACCCGGTCGGGGAGGTCCTCCTCGATCCACACGGTGATGCTGTCGGCGTCAGCGCCGTCCTCACTGTCGTCACCCCCGCCGCACGCCACGAGAGAGGCGAGGACGGCGGTCGTGAGCCCGGCGGCTGCGGTGAAGCGACGGCGACGGTTCGAAAACATGAGCCCTCCAACGACAGAATCCACTTTTGCCCAAACATGGACCTTTGCTATCTAGGTGTCAAGCATTAGTAGTCCAGTCGTTATGCTGAATCCGGTCCGGGTCTCGCCCGGACGCGTGAGGCGGAGAGGCGGCGGTGTCGTGCCTTCTGGACCCGGCGACGTCCTCGACCTGATCCGCCGCGGAGGGGCCACCACCCGCGGTGACGTGCTCGAGGCCACGGGCCTGTCGCGGATGACCATCAGCCAGCGTCTCGACGCGCTTCTCGATGCGGGGATGATCGTCGAGGGCCGGTCCAGCGCAGCGACCGGCGGCCGGCGCCGCCGGAGCCTCAGCTTCAACACCTCCCAGTCCCATGTGCTCGTGGTGGTCATCGACACCACCCACACCCGGGTCGCCGTCACCGACCTGGGCGGAGCCGTTCTCATCGAGGACTCGATCGACGTGCCGGTCACCGCCGGTCCTTCCGACGTCCTCGACAGGATCGTCCTTGCGCTGGGCGCCGTCCTCGACAAGCAGGGGCTCGGCCCGGACGCCCTGTGCGGGGTGGGCGTCAGCCTCCCCGGCCCGGTGGACCCCGTGTCGGGTCGGCCCAGCCAGCCGCCGATGCTGCCCGGCTGGGACGCCTATCCGCTGGCGGAGCACCTGCACGCCGCCGTTCCGGGCGTCTCCGTGCTGACGGCCAACGACGCGGACGCCGCCGCTATGGGCGAGTACGCCGCGGGGTACTCCCACGTGAGGTCGTTGTGCCTGGTCAAGGTCTCGACCGGCATCGGCACCGGCCTCGTGATCGGAGGGCGTTCCTACAGCGGGATCGACGGGGGCGCCGGTGACATCGGGCACGTCCGGGTGTCGCCCCGGTCCGAAGCTCGGTGCCAGTGCGGCATGCACGGCTGCCTGGCCGCCCTGGCCAGTGGTCGCGCCGTGGCCGCGGAGCTGCGGTCCCTCGGGTTCGAAGCCAGCTCCGGACGTGACGTGAGGGCGCTCCTCCGGGCCGGCGAACCGGAGGCGGCGCGGTTGACCCAGGAGGCCGGCAAGCGCATCGGGGAGGTCATGGCGACCGTGGTCTGCCTGCTCAACCCGGAGGTGGTGCTGGTCGGCGGCGCGCTGGCCTCGGCCCCGCTGCTCGCCGGCATGCGGGAGACGCTCTACCGCCTGGCGCTCCCCCGCGCCACCCGGCACATGGCCCTGCAGCTGGGGCTCCTCGGTGAGGACGCTGCGGTGGCGGGGATGACGCGACTGGTCGTGGACCAGGAATTCTCCCCCGAGAACGTCAACGCGAGGCTTCGCGGCTGACCTCCTGCGGACCGCCGATCCCGAAGCGTGCCGCCGACGGCCGGCTCACGCGTCGACGGCCGCCAGCTGGCCGCACGCGCCGTCGATCTCGCGGCCACGCGTGTCGCGGACCGTGGTGGGCACCCCCTTGGCCACGAGCCGGCGGACGAACTCGCGCTCGTCCTCCCGGCGGCTCGCGGTCCACTTCGACCCCGGAGTCGGGTTGAGCGGGATCAGGTTGACGTGGACCCAGCTCCCCTTTGGTGAACCAGCGCCGTACGACATGAGCACGTCGCCGAGCAGGTCGGCCCGCCACGCCTGGTCGTTGACGTCGCGGATCATGGCGTACTCGATCGACACCCGTCGCTTGGTCCGCTGGGCGTAGTGCCAGGCCGCCTCGACGGCCTGGTTCACCTTCCACCGCGTGTTGATCGGGACCAGCTCGTCGCGGAGCTCGTCGTCGGGAGCGTGGAGGGACAGCGCCAACGTCACCGGGATCCCCTCCCCTGCGAGCTGGTCGATCCGCGGCACGAGCCCGACGGTGGAGACCGTGATGCCGCGGGCCGACATGCCGAGCCCGTCAGGGCTCTTGTCGGTGAGCCGGCGTACGGCGCCGATCACCGCCTTGTAGTTGGCCATCGGCTCGCCCATCCCCATGAAGACGACGTTGGAGACCCGGCCGGGACCGCCGGGCACCTCGCCCCGGGCGAGCGACCGGGCGCCGGCGACGACCTGCTCGACGATCTCGCCGGTCGTCATGTTCCGCTGGAGGCCGCCCTGGCCGGTGGCGCAGAACGGGCAGGCCATCCCGCAGCCGGCCTGCGAGGAGACGCACATCGTGGCCCGGTCGGGGTAGCGCATGAGCACGGACTCCACCAGGGCGCCGTCGAAGAGCCGCCACAGCGTCTTCCGCGTGGTCCCCCGGTCGGCCTCCATCGTGCGCAGCGGGGTCATCAGCTCGGGAAGCAGCTCCGCGACCATGGTGTCCCGGTCGCCCGCCGGCAGGTCGGTCATGTCGGCGGGGTCGTCGACGAGCCGCCCGAAGTAGTGGGTGGAGAGCTGCTTGGCGCGGAACGCGGGCATGCCGAGCCCGGTCACGAGCTCCTTGCGCTCGGCGGCCGTCAGGTCGGCCAGGTGGCGGGGTGGCTTGCGCCGGCCACGCGGCTCGTCGAAGACGAGCGGAAGGGTCTTGGGTGCGGTGTCAGCCATCCGCGCCAGTGTCCCACCGATCGACCCAGACTCAGAATCCTGCGGTGGGCGAGACGTCGACGAGGTAGTACAGCAGCAGCCAGGTCGGGGCGACCGTCGCCAGCAGCGAGTCGAGCCGGTCCATGATGCCGCCGTGCCCGGGGACGATCTGGGACATGTCCTTGATGCCGAGGTCCCGCTTGATGACCGACTCGCAGAGGTCTCCCATCGTGGCGGTGACGACGGCGACCGCACCGAGGAGCACCCCGACCCACCAACGACCGTCGAGGAGGTAGTCGACGGTGAGCCACCCGACCACCATGCAGGAGGCCGCGGAGCCGGCGAACCCCTCCCACGACTTCTTCGGCGAGATCACCGGCGCCATCGGGTGTCGGCCCAGGAGGACGCCCGCCGCGTAGCCGCCGATGTCGGAGGCGATCGTCACCAGGATGAAGACCATCACCCGCCAGACGCCGTCCTCGCCATTGAGCAGGAGCACGACGAACCCGGCGAGGAACGGGAGGTAGACCGCCGTGAAGACGCTCGCCGTGGCGTCCCGCACGAACCCGTCCACCCCGGAGCGGAGCCGCCACAGCATGGCCGCGAGCGCGGTGACCGCGAGCGCCGTCGCCAGGGCCGGCGCACCGCCGAACCAGGCACCGAAGAGCATCGCCGCGACGCTGACCAGCAGCGGCTCGAACGCCAGGTTGATTCCTCGGGTCCTCAGGGCCCGCCACAGCTCCCAGACGCCGGCGCCGATCGCAGCGGTGACCAGGAAGACGAACGGGAACCCGTCGAGGGTCGCGAGGCAGAGCGCGATCGCCACCAGCAGCAGCACCGCTGAGCCGATCGCCGCGGGCAGGTCACGGCCGGCCCGGCTCTTCTTCTTCTCCGGCTCGCCTGCGGGCGTCGGCGGCACCGAGGCACCGGCACCCGATGGGGTCGTCATGGCTGCCGCTCAGACCTCGAGCAGCTCGCCTTCCTTGTGCTTGAGCAGGTCGTCGATCGCGTCGACGTGCTTCTTGGTGAGCGCGTCGAGCCGCTTCTCCGCGCCGGTCACGTCGTCCTTGCCGACCTCGCCGTCCTTCTCGAGCTTGTCGAGCGCCTGCTTGGCGTGCCGACGGATGTTACGGACCGACACCCGGCCCTCCTCCGCCTTGTGCTTGGCCACCTTGATGTAGTCCTTGCGCCGCTCCTCGGTGAGCTCGGGAAGCACGACCCGGATCGTCTTGCCGTCGTCGGTCGGGTTCACCCCGAGGTCGGAGTCGCGGATCGCCTTCTCGATCGCCCCCATCGCGCTCTGGTCGAACGGCGCGATGATGATGATCCTGGCCTCGGGCACGGTGAACGACGCCAGCTGCTGGAGGGGGGTGGGACTGCCGTAGTAGTCGGCGGTGATCTTGTGGAACATCGAGGGGTGTGCCCGCCCGGTGCGGATGGCGGCGAAGTCCTCGCGGGTCACCTCGACGGCCTTGGCCATCTTGGTCTCGGCCTCTTTGAGGGTCTCGTTGATCACGGTGCGTTCGCTCCTTGCTCGTGCCTGGTCGTGCGGGCTGTTCGGTCGGTGGTCAGACGTCGCGCGTGATCGTCGTACCGATCTTCTCACCCTGCACGACGCGGGCGATGTTCCCGTGCTCGGAGAGGTTGAAGACGACCATGTCGATGTCGTTGTCGCGGCAGAGGCTGATCGCGGTGGCGTCGGCGACCTTGAGCCCCCGGGTGAGGAACTCGTCGTAGCTGAGCTGGTCGAACTTCACCGCGCTGCTGTCGCGGTTGGGGTCCGCGTCGTAGACGCCGTCCACTCCCTGCTTGCCCATGAGGATGACCTCGGCGCCGATCTCGAGGGCGCGCTGGGCGGCGACGGTGTCGGTGGAGAAGTACGGCATCCCGGCGCCGGCGCCGAAGATGACCACCCGACCCTTCTGGAGGTGGCGCACCGCGCGGCGAGGGATGTAGGGCTCGGCCACCTGCCCCATCGCGATGGCGGTCTGGACGCGCGTCTCGATCCCCGCCTTCTCGAGGAAGTCCTGGAGGGCGAGGCAGTTCATGACGGTCCCGAGCATGCCCATGTAGTCCGCGCGGGCTCGGTCCATCCCCCGCTGCTGGAGCTCGGCGCCTCGGAAGAAGTTGCCGCCGCCGGTGACGATCGCCACCTGGACGCCGCTGCTGACGACGTCGGCGATCTCCTCGGCGGTCTTGCCGACGACGTCGGGGTCGACCCCCACCTTGCCGCCGCCGAACACCTCGCCGGAGAGCTTGAGCAGAACCCTCTTGTACCCGGTCACCCTGTGGCTCCTCACCGTCGGCGGTGCGTCCCTCGACATGGCAGAAGGCCGGTCAGCGGGGTGTTCGTGTCACCCTCCACCAACCGGCCTCCTCGCGTCGTACGTCTGGCAGAACCCTAGTCGATGCCCTGCCCGAGGATCACCGGACGCTCAGGCGCCGACCTCGAAGCGGGCGAACCGCTTCACGGTCACACCGGCACCCTCGAGAACCGCCTTGACCGACTTCTTGCTGTCGGTGACCGACGGCTGGTCGAGGAGCGCGACCTCCTTGAAGTAGCCGTTGAGCCGGCCCTCGGTGATCTTCGAGATGGCGCCCTCGGGCTTGCCCTCCTCGCGGGCGGTCGCCTCGGCGATCTCGCGCTCCTTGGCGACGACGTCCTCGGGGACCTCGTCACGGGAGACGTACGACGGCCGCATCGCGGCGACCTGCATGGCGGCGCCGCGAGCCACGTCGGCGTCGTCGCCGGTGTACTCCACCAGCACGCCCACGGTCGGGGGCAGGTCAGCTGCACGGCGGTGCAGGTAGGTGACCACCGGCGCCTCGAACACGGCAACCCGGCCGAGCTCGATCTTCTCGCCGATCTTGACCGCGAGCGCCTCGACGGCCTCGCCGACGGTCGTGTCACCGAGCGGCGCGCCCTTGAGCGCCTCGCGGTCGGCGGCCTGGGCCGCGTCGGCGGCCTCGGCGATCCGCTGCGCCGCGTCGACGAGGTCGGCGCCCTTCGCGACGAAGTCCGTCTCGCAGTTCAGCTCGACCAGCGCGGTGCCGGCCGTGGCCACCAGTCCGGCGCTCGCGGTGCGCTCGGCGGCCCGCTTCGCGGCCTTGCCGGCGCCCTTGACGCGCAGGATCTCGACGGCCTTCTCGAAGTCGCCGTCAGCCTCGGTGAGGGCCTTCTTGCTGTCCATCATGCCCGCGCCGGTCTGGTCGCGGAGCTTCTTGACGTCTGCAGCAGTGATGCTCATGTAGCTCTCGTGCTCCTGTCGGATGGGGAAGGGACGGCTCAGGCCCGCTCGGCCGGCGCGTCGGCGTCCGGCTCGGAGGGAGAGGCCTCGGCGGGGAGCTCCGAGGGAGCCTCGGTGGCGACCTCGGCCGGAGCCTCGGGCGTGGTCTCGGCCGGGGTCTCGGTGGGGGTGTCCGGCGTGTCGGTGCCCTCGGAGCTCGCGCCGGTCGCCTCGGAGGCAGGGGCGTCGGTCGACGCGTCACCGCCGGTCGCGGCCTTGGCGGCCTCCTCGGCCTGGCCGCCCAGGAGCTCGCGCTCCCACTCGGGCAGCGGCTCCTCGGCACCGAGCTCGGCGCCGGTCTCGACCGCCTCGGTGCGCACACCGGAGCGGGCCATCAGACCGTCGGCCACCGCGTCGGCCACGACGCGGGTGAGCAGCGAGACGGCGCGGATGGCGTCGTCGTTGCCGGGGATCGGGAAGTCGACCTGGTCCGGGTCGCAGTTGGAGTCCAGGATGCCGATGATCGGGATCCGGAGCTTCCGGGCCTCCTCGACCGCGAGGTGCTCCTTGTTGGTGTCGATGATCCACACCGCAGCGGGGGTCCGGGTCATCTCGCGGATGCCGCCGAGGGTCTTGTCGAGCTTGATCTGCTCCCGCTTCATGTGGAGCAGCTCCTTCTTGGTGCGGCCGCTGCCGGCGACGTCGTCGAAGTCGATCTCGTCGAGCTCCTTGAGGCGGTTGATCCGCTGGTGCACCGTCTGGAAGTTGGTGAGCATGCCGCCCAGCCAGCGCTGGTTGACGTAAGGCATCCCGACGCGGGTCGCCTGCTCGGCGATCGCCTCCTGAGCCTGCTTCTTCGTGCCGACGAACATCACGGTGCCGCCCTTGGCGACGGTGTCCTTGATGAACGCGTAGGCGCGGTCGATGTAGGCGAGCGACTGCTGCAGGTCGATGATGTAGATGCCGTTGCGCTCGGTCATGATGAAGCGCTTCATCTTCGGGTTCCAACGGCGGGTCTGGTGCCCGAAGTGGACGCCGCTCTCGAGGAGCTGGCGCATGGTGACGACGGCCATGGCCTTCGACTCTCTTTCTCTGCGACACCTCGCACGCTGCCGCCGGCGTCCGCCTCTCAGCGGGGCGCCTGGCCGTGCCCGGTGTCTGTCCGGTTGTCGCAGGCCACGGTCGTGACCTGCCCTGACGCCCGGCAGGGGCACCACCCGGTGGTGACCGGGACCGAGGTGCTCCGCCCGCGGGCCTGACGACGGGTCGCCGAGCGCTGTGCGGTTGGACGGGCGTGCGATAGTCGACCCGTTCACACGAGTCGCCACCGCGATTGTAGTCGAGATCGAAGGGCGTCGCGAACCGAGCCGGGGACCGTCCCCAGGCGGGCGAACGCCGGTCTCGTCCACCGCCCCCGAAGACGGTACGCCGCCCGTGGCCGGTGGGTCCCAGGGTGGCCCCATGACCCGCGCTCCGTCGTTCCGTGTCCCGGCCGCACTCCTGACCGCCGTCCTGCTCCTCCTCCTGCCCGGGGCAGCCTCGGCCGCTCCGGAGCTCCCCCGGAGCCCGTCCTACCGCCCACCCGCCACCGGGGCCGGAGCGCCGCCGCCGACCCGGCCGGTCGACGGCGTCTGGCCGCTCCACCCGCGGCCGGACGTCGTCCACCCGTTCGACCCACCTGCGGTCAGGTGGGCGACGGGTCATCGTGGGGTCGACCTCGCCGGTCGCGTCGGTCAACCGGTGCGCGCCGCCGTGGCGGGCCGGGTCACATTCGCCGGCCGGGTCGCGGGGGTCGGCACCGCCGTGGTCGGTCACGGGGCCACCCGGACGACGTACCAGCCCGTCGCTCCGGCGGTGGCGCGGGGTGACGAGGTCGCCGCCGGGCAGCTGCTCGGCCACCTGGAGTGGCACGGGACCCACTGCTCCCCCGCGGCCTGCCTCCACTGGGGGCTGCTGCGCGGCGAGCGCTACCTGGATCCGCTCACGCTCCTTGACGTCCCTCGCCCCGTCCGGCTGCTGCCGGCCTTGGCGCGGGGCGGCAACGCCGCGTCGGCGGTGCGGTTCGCCCACCACAACAGCGGCTTGCGCACGGCGGCCATCCGCAGGGACGGGTACTCACGCGGCTTCTGGAACACGCCGACCGTGTCGCCCCAGTAGCGGTTCTCCACGTCGATGCCCGCGTAGTGGTGGCGCCCGCCGCCGGCTCTCGTCCCCGGGTCGATGTCACGCAGCCGCGGCGGGAAGTCGGTGCGGACCTCGCGCAGCGTCAGCCCCGAGAACGCGGCCATCGCGCGCATCCCGTCGGGGTAGTAGCGCCAGCAGTCCACGGACGTGTGCACGTGCCCCCGCGACGGCACGGTCATGAACAGGTAGCCGTCCGCCTTCAGCAACCGGGCGATCTCGACCATCGACGCCCAGAAGAACGGGATGTGCTCGAACACCTGGCCGGAGATGACGACATCGACGCTGTTGCTCTTCATCGGCACCCGGTAGGGCTTCGGCATCACCACGTCCACGTTGTGGCCGGCCCGGACGTCCACGCCGACGATGTCGCAGTCGTAGGCCTCGAGCAGGCTCCGGTGCGTCATCGTGATCCGCTCCGGAGAGCTGAACGAGCCGTAGTCCACGACCGTGTACTTCCGACCCTTGCGCATGTACGTGTTCACGCACCGCGCCATCTCGTCGTACGCCGATGGATGCACGGAGGACCTCCTCAGGCTCGACCGCGGGGAGGCGGCTCGGACCTGCACCTTAGACGAGTGGTTCCGAGGTCTCGCACGGTGCGCAGGTACCGTGGCGGGATGATCGGATTTCTGGTGGCCGGCCTCATCATCGGGGCGCTCGCACGACTCATCAAGCCGGGGAAGCAGAACCTCGGCATCCTCGCCACGCTCGGCCTCGGACTCGTGGGCTCACTCATCGGGGGGCTGATCGCCCAGTTCTTCGGCACCGGCAGCATCTGGGAGCTCAACGTCATCGGCTTCGTGCTCGCGGTGGTGGCCGCCGTCCTGCTCATCGGCGTTGCGGAGGGGGTCGCGGGCAAGGACAAGGCCCGCTCCTGACGCTTCCCGGTCTCGCTCACGCTCGCGGGTGCGCCTGCTGGTACGCCTGCCGCAGCCGCTCGGTGGTGACGTGGGTGTAGATCTGCGTGGTGGCCATCGAGGAGTGGCCGAGGAGCTCCTGGACGCTGCGCAGGTCCGCCCCACCCTCGAGCAGGTGCGTGGCCGCGGTGTGGCGCAGTCCGTGCGGCCCGAGGTCGGGCGCGCCGGGGACGTCGGCCAGCCGGGCGTGCACCATGGCACGCACGGCTCTCTGGCCGACCCGTCCGCCCCGAGCCCCCAGGAACAGCGCCGCGCCGGAGGTGGGGACCGCCAGGGCGCTGCGTCCCTGGAGGAGCCACCGGTCGAGCGCCCGCTGGGCGGGCAGCCCGTAGGGCACCGACCGCTCCTTGCGCCCCTTCCCGAGGACCCGGACCACCCGGCGCTCCTGGTCGACGTCGTCGACGTCGAGCCCGCACAGCTCGCCGACCCGGACGCCGGTCGCGTAGAGCATCTCGAGCGCAGCGAGGTCCCGTAGCCCCAGCGGACCGTCACCTACCGCGCGCTCCGCCGCCGCGTCGAGCAGCAGCCGCACCTCGTCCTGCCGGAGGGCGGCGGGCAGGGTCCGGTGGGCCTTCGGGGAGCCGAGCGCCGCACCCGGGTCCTGCGGGATCCGCCCGGTCCGGGCGAGCCACGCGGTGAAACCGCGGGCCGCCGTCGCCCGGCGGGCGATCGTCGTGCGGCTCCGGCCACGGGTCTGCTGCTGGGCGAGCCAGCTCCGCAGGTCACGCAGTCCGACGGTCGAGAGCTCTGCGTGCCCCAGGGCGACGCAGTGCCCGAGCAACGAGGTGAGGTCGCCGACGTACGCGCGCACGGTGTGGAGACTGAGGTCCCGCTCGACCGCGAGGTGGCGCTCGTAGTCGGCAAGGGTCGCCAGGAGCTCCGCCGGCAGCTCTCCCCCCGTCTCGACGACCGCGTCCTCGGGCTCGCCCATGGAGCCGAGCGTAGGCGGAGCGCGGCCGGCCCTCGGAGAGGCTCGTCGGCACCATCATGGAGTTCCGCCGTCTGGGTCCACATTCTGGCGGCGTGGTCGACTATACTCGAAGACATGATCGACAGCGACTGGATCGACGCCCTCGACGGCGACACCGCCGCCGACGCGTTGGTCGGGGTCCGCGACCGGATCCGGGCGCGGAGGGCGAACGGCTGCTGATCGCCGCGCACTGGGCGGACCTGCACGCCCCGGAGGAGCTGACCCCCGGGGAGCTGGCACTGTGCACCGATGGGTCGGGGCAGGTCCGGGTGCTGCCCGGTGGGGAACAACGGGTCCGGATCGGCGCCGACGGCACCCCCGGAGGTCATGGAGTTCGCCGCCGCCGAGCTCGCCGCACTGTCGGGCATGTCGAGCGCCACCGGGGGAGCGGCTGATCGCCGACGCGCTGAACCTGCGGCACCGCCACCCCCAGGCGTGGGCCGAGATCGGCACCAGATCGGCACCGGAACGGTGCCGATCTGGTTGCTGGCCCGGGTCGCCCGCCGCTGCGCCGCCGTCGGGCTCGGGTTGGAGCAGGCCCGGTGGGTCGACGCGCAGACCACCCCGTACGCGGCCACGTTGCCGCCGCACCGGTTCCTGAAGCTGGTCGAGGCCAAGATCATCGCCGCCGACCCCGCCGCCGCCGAGGCCCGCGCCAACCAGGCCGCGCTAGAACGGTTCGTCCGCACCGGACAGACCGACGAGCTCGGATTGAAGACGCCATCCCGTCGGCCCGTCAGCTCCGTGAGGGCGGTCAGCCCCTGAGGACCTTCTCCATCGACTTGCCCTTGGCGAGCTCGTCGACCAGCTTGTCGAGGTAACGGATCTTCTGCATCAGCGGATCGTCGACGTCTTCGACGCGCACCCCGCACACCGTGCCGGTGATCAACGACGCGTGGGGGTTGAGCTGCGCCTCGGCGAAGAACTCCTCGAAGGTCGTGCCCGCGGACAGGTGACCGCTCAACGCCGACTCGTCGAAGCCGGTGAGCCACTCGATCACCTGATCGAGCTCGGCCTTCGTCCGTCCCTTCCTCTCGACCTTCGTCACGTAGTGGGGATACACGGACGCGAAGCTGGTGGTGAAGATCCGGCTCATCCTCGGGAGCGTAGTGCCCCACCCCGAGGGCACGTTGAACCCGGCTCTTCGACCTGCCGCCCGTGGGTGAGGCGGGCGCCGTGAGGGTAGGAGGCACTGGAGGACCGAGGAGGTGCCGAGGTGAACACGTCGCAGACCTACGACCGCGACCTGCACGAGGCCGGCTCGCTCGCTGCCCAGGGCCGGTGCTCGCACCACGCACCAGGCGACCCCGACTGCACCGGCGCAGCCGTGGTCTCGTACCAGGACCAGGACGGCGCGTGGCAGGCCGGCTGCTCCCGCGCCCTCGAGCAGCTCGTCGAGCGGGGCGAGATCGAGCCCCTCGGCCAGGGCGCCTGATCCTGCGACGTCGGGGCGCCGGCGTCACCCGAGAGGCTCGTCGGGCGACCGGCGCCACCGCCCCGCAGAGCCGACCACCCAGCCGAGCTCGCGGAGCCTGACCAGGCTCTCGACGACATCCGAGACGGAGAGCCCCGCGGTGCGGGCGATCCCGGAAGCGCCGGCCGGCTGCACGAGCGGCACGGCCTCGAGCACCCGGAGGTCGGTGGGCGGCAGCCGGTCGCGGGCGCTCGGCTCCTCCCGGGCGAGCTGGGTCAGGTGGGAGCCCATCGGCGAGACGAGCTCCAGCACGTGCGCCGCCCGGGTCACGAGCGTCGCGGCACCGGTTCGCACCAGCTCGTGGACCCCCTCCGACGGCGCGCTCGTGACCGGCCCGGGGACGCCCATCACCGGACGGTTCAGCCGCATCGCCCAGCCGGCGGTGTTGAGAGCTCCGCTCCTGACCGCGGCCTCGACCACGACGGTTCCCTGGGACAGGGCGGCGATCAGCCGGTTGCGGCTGAGGAACCGCACACGGGTCGGGGCACAGCCTGGAGGCAGCTCGGAGACCACTGCGCCGTTCTCCTTGAGGTGGCGCAGCAGGTCCCGGTGGGCCGTCGGGTAGGCCCGGTCGACCCCGCACGCCAGGACCGCCACCGTGCTCCCTTTCCCGTCCGCGGAGAGTGCTCCCCGGTGAGCGGCCTGGTCGATCCCGAACGCGGCGCCGGAGATCACCGACCTGCCCGCCGCCGCCAGCCCCACCGCGATGTCGGCGGCCACGTCGGTGCCGTAGCTGGTCGCCGATCGCGACCCGACCACCGCCACCGAACGACGGCAGACCGCCGCGAGGTCGAGCGGGCCGGCCACCCACAGCCCGAGCGGGGCCCCGGTGAGCCGGTTGAGCGGCTCCACTCCGAGGAGGTCGTCCAGCTGCTCCGGCCACTCGAGGTCACCGGGCACGACGAACCGGACGCCGATCGCGGTCGCCGCGTCGAGGATCCGTCGAGGGTCGAGCCCCTCCAGCCGGGCCGCGGTCTCGCTCCGCAGCCCCGACAGGCCGACGTCGGCGAGCAGCCGGTCGTGGAGCTCGACCGGGCCCATCGCCTCCACCAGCCGGGTGAGCCGGGGGTCGCCCGGCTCACCGATGGTGTTGAGGGCGATCCGCGCCAACCGCTCGTCCTCACCCACGACGCGGGCACCGGCCTCCGTCGCGGTCATCGACTCACGGCCCACGACCGCACCGGCAGCGGCTCACCGAGCCTGAGGGCCAGCGCGAGGTCGACCTCTTCGTCGCCCGGCCGCTCCAGTCCGCGGAGGTCGGCAAGGGTCCAGGCGACCCGGTGCACCCGGACAGCGCCGCGCCGGGTGAGCCGTCCCTCGCAGAGCGCCGCGTCGAGGAGCCCACGTCCGTCCTCTGTCAGGGGCCAGCGGCTCTCGAGGTCCGGACCGGGGATGTCGGCGTTGACCCGCCACGGAGAGCCCGCGAAGCGGTCGGCCTGCCGGGCACGCGCGGCCGTGACCCTCGCCCGGACCGCCGAGGAGGACTCCGGCCTCGAGAGCGGGTCCCGGAGCCGGTGCGGACGCACCGGCGTGATGTGCCGGACGATGTCGAGCCGGTCGGTGACCGGTCCGCTGACCCGGTCCCGGTAGCCGCGGCGGCGGACCTCGCTGCACGAGCAGCGGCTCTCCCGGACGTCCGGGTGGTAGTCGCCGCACGGGCACGGGTTGCAGGCGAGCACGACCATCGTGCGAGCCGGGAAGGTCGCCACCTCATCCCCCCTGGCGATCGTCACCTCGGCCTGCTCCAGCGGCTGGCGGAGCGCATCGATGATGTCGATCGCGAAGAGCGGGAACTCGTCCAGGAAGAGCACTCCGTGCAGCGCCCGGCTGATCTCCCCGGGGTGCACCCGCCCGCTGCCACCGCCGAGGACGCTCGCCTTGCTCGCCGAGTGGTGCGGCGCCCGGAACGGCGGCCGGGCCGCCGCGCCCGCCACGGCGGTGAGGTCTCCGGCGAGCGAGTGGACCGCGCTCAGCTCCAGCCGCTCCTCGACGGTGAGGTCGGGCAGCAGCCCCGGGATCCGCTCGGCGAGCGTCGTCTTTCCCGACCCCTTGGGCCCGCTGAGCAGGAGGTGGTGGCCACCCGCCGCCGCGACCTCGAGCGCGAAGCGGGCGTCCTCCATGCCGTGCACGTCCCGCAGGTCGAGCTCCTCGGCACGCCGGTCCCCGCGCCACGTGAGCACCCGTGGATCGGCCAGCGGTTCGACGGGAGCCGCCTCGGGCACCTCCTTGCCCATCAGCACGCAGACCGCCTGGGCCAGCGAGCGGACGCCGAGGACGTCCATGCCCGGCACCATCGCTGCCTCCGCGGCGTGGGCCTCGGGGACCATCACCCGTCGGTACCCCTGGGTGCGGGCCGCAAGGACCATCGGGAGAACTCCGGGGACGGCACGGAGCCGCCCGTCCAGGGTCAGCTCCCCCACCATGACCAGCCCCTCGAGCGCCGCCTGTTCGATCTCCGGCTTGGCGTTGGCCGTCAGCACCGCCACGGCGATCGCCAGGTCGAAGTGGGAGCCGCGCTTCGGGAGGTCGGCCGGGGACAGGAGGATCGTCACCCGCTTCGTCGTCGGCCACTCGTAGCTGCTGTTCGTGATCGCCGCCCGGCACCTGTCCCGGGCCTCGCTCACCGAGGCGTCGGGCCGTCCCACCATGGTGGTCGACACCAGCCCCTGCACCACGTCGGCCTGGACGTCGACGACGTGGCCGGTGACCCCGGAGAGCGACACGGTGCGGGTCGTCGCGCAAACCATCACCCCACCCCCCGGACGTGCTCGAGCCGGGCCTCACCGCCGCGGTCGAGGAGCACCCCGACCAGATCGAGCCGCACGTCCCTGACGTGGACTCCGTGTTCGTGCATCCACCGGGCGCCGAGCCGGCGTAGCCGCGCCAGCTTCGTCGCGGTGACCGCCTCGAGCGGCCCCCCGAACGCCGCCGACGCCCGCGTCTTGACCTCGCAGAAGACCAGCACCTCACCGTCGCGCAGGACGAGGTCGATCTCCCCGAGGTCACACCGCCAATTGCGGTCCAGGACCACCATTCCCCGCTCGACCAGGTGGCGGGCCGCCGCGGCCTCGCCGTACCCCCCGGTCGCCATGCGCTGTCGTGACGTCGTCATCCACGCACCTCCTCGACGACGAGGATGCTTGCGACGGGCGCACCTGGTCCCGACGCGGCCCAAGGGCGGTGGACAGCCGGCGAGTCAGCTCGGGTGTGAGGAGAAGGCGGCTCGTCCCGGCCGGCACAAGGGGCGGCTCGACGCCGCGGGAGGGGCGGCTCGACGCCGCGGGAGGGGCGGCCGGGACAAAGGACGGAGGCGCCTGCGCGGCGGACCCCACATCCGCCTGCGCCGGCGCCTCCCGATGACCTCGGTTCGGCCTCCCAACCGACCCTGGCACCCATGAGACGAGCCCACCCCGAACTCATGACGCGGGTCGGACGACCTTTTCTCGGTCATCTGACCAGCACGAAGGTACGGGTCCTGGGCCGACCTGTCACCAGTCAGAGGGCAATCGGCGGGTAAAGACTCTCGATCGGGCGGGTTCCAGGGCCGGTCACGGCTTGGGAGGCTCCAGATCGGACTGTGCCAGCTCCTCGACGTTGACGTCCTTGAAGGTGAGCACCTTGACGTTCTTCGCGAACCGCGCGGGGCGGTACATGTCCCAGACCCAGGCGTCGGTCATCGACACCTCGAAGAACACGTCCCCGGCCTCCGTCCGCGCCTTCACGTCCACCTGGTTGCAGAGGTAGAACCGGCGGTCGGTCTCCACGACGTACTTGAAGATGCTGACCACGTCGCGGTACTCGCGGTAGAGCTGGAGCTCCATCTCCGCTTCGTACTTCTCGAGATCCTCCGCGCTCACGTCGCCTCCTCCAGGACCGTCCGGCGGCCATTGTCTCCCGTGCCACCCCGGCGGAACGGCTCCGCCTCGCCGTACCCGTCGACCCGCCGCACGTTGACGAAGCACCGGCGATGGATCTCGCAGGGCCCGTGCTGCTCCAGCGCCTCGGTGTGGGCGTCGGTGATGTACCCCTTGTGCGTCTCGAAGTCGTAGACCGGGTAGCGGGTGTGCAGCTCCCGCATCATCCGGTCCCGGGTCACCTTCGCCAGGACCGAGGCGGCTGCGATGCACGCCGCCACCCGGTCACCCTTCCAGACCGCGAGGCCCGGGACGCCCAGCCCGTCGACGGGGAACCCGTCGGTCAGGACGTACGACGGCCGCACGTCCAGCCTGGCCAGTGCCCGGCGGAGCGCCTCCACGTTGGCGACGTGCATGCCGAGCCGGTCGCACTCGTCGGGACCGATGACGACGACCGACCAGGAGACGGCGCGGTGCAGCACCTGCGTGTAGCACCGATCGCGGGCCCTCTCGGTGAGCAGCTTGGAGTCGGCGAGCCCCGGGACGATGCCGCGGTCGCCCGGCGGCAGGATCACCGCTGCCGCCACCAGGGGACCGGCGCAGGCCCCGCGCCCCGCCTCGTCGACGCCGGCGACCGGGTCGAGCCCGTTCCGGCGGAGGGCTCGCTCGTAGCCGTAGAGCCCCGCGTCGCGGCGCACCGTCAGCCCCCGAGGAAGCGCCGTCATGGCCCGACGGCCTCGAAGGTGTCGGGACGGTCGATCATCTTGAAGTGGCTCAACGGCCACACGACCGAGAAGACCTTGCCGACCACGTCCTCCACGGGCACGAAGCCGCCCCCCGGGTCGCCGAGGTGGACGCGGCTGTCAGCGGAGTGGGACCGGTTGTCGCCCATCACCCAGAGGTACCCCTCGGGCACCTCCTGCTCGAAGGTGATCGCCGAGGGCTGCTCCCCCGCGGCCAGGTAGTCCCGCTCGTGGAGCGGGGTGCCGTTGACGGTGATCCGGCCCTGGTCGTCGCAGCAGGCGACGGTGTCCCCGCCGACGCCGATGACCCGCTTCACGAGGTGCCCGCCGGTCGGGAAGAGCCCGAAGACCTCGAGCGCCTTGGCGAGCACGTTGCGAGGCTGCGGAGCCTCCGCGTCGTTCAACCACCCACCGGGGTCGGCGAACACGACGATGTCGCCGCGCTCCGGGGAGGCGCTCCCCCAGTAGGAGACCTTCTGGACGAGGATCCGGTCGTTGAACACCAGCGTGTCGTTCATCGACCCGGAAGGGATGTAGAACGCCTGGAGGAAGAGCGCCTTGATGCCGATCGCCAGCACGAGCGCGATCGACAGCAGCAGCGCGAGCTCCTGCCAGAACGGCATGTGCCGGTGCGGGGACGACTGCGCCGACGACTGCGCCGACGGCTGCGCCGACCCGGCGTCAGCAGGCTCGTCGGGGTCGGTCACTCAGTGATCTTAGCGACGTGGGAAGCCGTCGGATCAGCGACCGACCTCGCGCTTCTCCTTGATCTTGGCGGCCTTGCCGCGGAGGTTGCGCAGGTAGTAGAGCTTGGCGCGACGGACGTCACCGCGGGTCACGACCTCGACCTTGTCGATGATCGGGGTGTGCAGCGGGAAGGTGCGCTCGACGCCGACGCCGAAGGAGACCTTGCGGACCGTGAAGGTCCGGCCGATGCCGGAGCCCTGCACGCGGATGCAGACGCCCTGGAAGACCTGGACCCGCGAGCGGTTGCCCTCGACCACCTTGACGTGGACCTTGAGCGTGTCGCCGGCGCGGAACTCCGGGATGTCGTCGCGCTTGGCGGCAGAGGCGATCGTGTCGATGACGTTGGCCATGGTGTCTCCTCGTCGGCGCCACAGGTCGCCCACGGACGGGGGTGGGGGTTGCTCTCGGTGGTCCGTCGACGCCTCGCGCGGCGTGCCCCCTGTGGCAGGTGCACCGCCGACCCCGGCCGCGCGGGCGGGTGGTCGTCGAGACAACGGACGAGGAACGATTCTGCCACACCCGGCCGGGGCCGGAGAAATCGAGAGCCGGCTCACCGCCGCCGGCGGAACAGGTGGCGGATCCGTGGGTCGTCAGGCTGCTCGCGGCTCGGACGGAACCCGGCCCGGTGGTACATCCGCAGGTTCGCCTCGCTCCGCGCGCCCGTGACCAACCCCATCCGCGTCGCCTCCCCGGGCGCCGAGGCCACGACCTGCTCGAGGAGCCACCGGCCCAGCCCGCGGCCCTGCAGGTCGGGCGCGACCATGAGCCGGCCGATCGCCCACTCCTCGCCGTCCAACCGGCCCCGGACGCTGCCGACCAGTCGCCCGCCCGCGCGCAGGACGTACGTCGTCCACCGCTCGAGGTCGGCCTCCACCTGCGCCAGGTCCTCGTGGAGGGCCGGCACCTCCCACATCTCGTTGACGAGCGCCTCCTGGAGCCAGCAAGCACGCTGGAGGGTCAGCAGCTCGCCGGCGTCCGCGCGGGTCGCCACTCGCCACTCCGCCTCCGCCACGCCGGCCGCGTCGACCGTCCTCGAGCGGTGCAGCAGGTCCGGGCGGCGCTCCGCCGTACGCCTTCGCGACTGGTCGAGCCGCCACTGCTCGACCCGGGCGTGGTCGCCCGAGGTGAGGACCTCGGGAACCGACAGGCCGCGCCAGGTGGCGGGCTTGGTGTAGACGGGGTACTCCAGCAGCCCGCCCTCGCCGTGCGACTCCTCGACGAGCGACCCGGCGTTGCCCATGAACCCCGGCAGCAGCCGGACGACGGCCTCGATGACGGCCAGGGCGGCGACCTCTCCCCCGTTGAGCACATAGTCGCCGACCGACACCTCCACCACACGCACGCGGGTGGCGGCGTGGTCGACGACCCGCTGGTCGATCCCCTCGTACCGGCCGCAGGCGAACACCAGGTGCTGCTCCTGCGCCAGCTCGGCGGCGAGCCGCTGCGAGAACAGCACCCCGCTCGGCGTCGGCACCACGAGCACCGCCCCACCGTCGTCGGGCAGCAGCGCGTCCAGCGCCTCGCCCCACGGCTCCGGCTTCATGACCATCCCGGCCCCGCCCCCGTACGGCGTGTCGTCGACCGTGCGGTGCCGGTCATGGGTCCAGCTGCGCAGGTCGTGGACGTGCACCTCGAGGAGCCCCCGCGCCTGCGCCTTGCCCGGGAGCGACAGCGACAGCGGCGCGAGGTAGTCCGGGAAGATCGTGACGACGTCGAGGCGCACCGCCTCACTCCTCGTCGAGCGGCTCGAGGAGCCCGGGACGGTCGGCCACGACCAGCCGCCCACCGTCGAGGTCGACCTCGGGCACGAGCGCGGAGACGAAGGGCACCAGCGCGGCGTCGCGTCCCTCACGGTCGACGACGAGCAGGTCCTGGGCGCCCGGGTGGAGGACTTCGGCGACGGTGCCGACCTCCCGGCCGTCGGTGGTGACGACGGCGAGCCCGACGAGCTGGTGGTCGTAGAACTCCTCGGGGTTCTCGGGCCGCTCGTGAGGGGCCACCGTGGTGGCGAGCACCAGCCCGCGGGCGCCCTCGGCGGCGGTGCGGTCTGCGAGCTCCTCGAAGCGGACGAGCAGCCGGTCCTGGTGCCACCGGGCGGAGGTGACCGTGAGGACGTCGTACGCCGGCGCAGGTCCGGCACCCGGTCGGCGCACCAGCAGCTCGGTGCCGACGGCGAACCGGCGGTCCGGCTCGTCGGTGCGCGGCTCGACGGAGAGCTCGCCGCGGGTCCCGTGGGGCCGGCCGATCCTGCCCACGACCACCTCGTCGCTGCCCGGCTCGCGTGTCACGTTCGCTCCCTCCACCAAAACGAGGAGTTGGGGAGACCCGAAGGCCTCCCCAACTCAGGTATGTCCGCTCAGCGGCGACGGTCGACGTCGACGAAGTCGACGCGGGCGCCACCCTTGCCGGCGAGCGCGCCGACCACGGTGCGCAGCGCTGTGGCGGTGCGGCCGTTGCGGCCGATCACCTTGCCGAGGTCGTCGGGGTGCACCCGCACCTCGAGCATCGAGCCGCGTCGGAGCTGCTTGTCGCGCACGGTCACGTCGTCGGGGTTCTTGACGATCCCCCGGACCAGGTGCTCGAGCGCCGCTGCCAGCACTGCGGTCAGCCCTCGGTCTTCTCGGGAGCGGCCTCGGCGGCCGGCTCCTCGACGGCGGCCTCGGCGGGCGCCTCGACCGGGGTCTCGGGCGCGGTCTCGACCGGGGTCTCGGGCGGGGTCTCGGCTTCCGCGGCCGGGGCGGCCTTCTTGGTCGCGGCCTTCTTGGTCACGGCCTCGGTCGCCGGCTCGGTGCCCGACTCCTTGAGGATCTCGTTGAAGATCTCCTGCTTGGTCTTGCCGGGCTCCTTGACCTTGAGGCTGCCCTCGGTGCCGGGCTCACCCTGGTGCCGCTGCCAGTCGCCGGTCACCTTGAGGATCGCCTCGACGGCCTCGGTGGGCTGGGCGCCGACGCCGAGCCAGTACTGCGCCCGCTCGGACTCCACCTCGATGACCGAGGGCTCCTCCTTGGGGTGGTACTTGCCGATCTCCTCGATGACGCGTCCGTCGCGCTTGGTGCGCGCGTCGGCGACGACGATGCGGTAGTACGGCGCGCGGATCTTGCCCATGCGCTTCAAACGAATCTTGACGGCCACGAGTGTGGTGTCTCCTTGGGATGTGGTGACGGGTGAACGTCCCGGACAGGTGGGGCACCGGCCGGTCGGCTCGAACGGGCCAGCCCGACGTCGGAAGAGAGGGTCCGGTCGGGCGGGACTCAACGGGTCATTCTGCCAGACCGGGGGCCTCGGACTCCAATCGCCCTTGCGTCATCCGGGGTGGTCGCCCTCGCAACCGCCCCGGATGACGTCCCTGCCAGCGCTCCCAGGGCGTCATTCGGGGTGGTCGTCGGGACAGCCGGAAGGGATGACGTCAGCGGACGCCCCGCCGAGCGCGAGGCCCAGCTCAGCCGACGACGTTGCCGCGCAGGACGATCCGCCGCGGGGTGCGGAGAATCGCCAGGTCCTCGAGCGGGTCGGTGGCGTAGACCACGAAGTCGGCCTCGCTCCCCTCCTCGAGGGTGCCGCTGAGCCCCAGCCACTCGCGGGCCCGCCAGGACGCGGCGCCGAGCGCCTCCTCCGCGGTGAGCCCGTAGGTGGCGAGCTCGAGGACCTCGTCGGCGATCAGCCCGTGCGGGAGCACCCCGCCGGCGTCCGTGCCCGCGTAGAGCTGCACACCCGCCTCGTGCGCCGCCCCGATCGTCTCCCGCCGCCGTTCCCAGAGGTCGAGCATGTGCTCGGCGTAGCCGGGAAACTTCGCCAGCCCTGCCTCGGCGTACTTCGGGAAGTTGTTGAGCTGGACGACGGTCGGAACCAGGGCGACCCCGTTCGCGGCCATCTGGTCGATGAGCGGCAGCGACAGCCCGGTGCCGTGCTCGAGGCAGTCGATGCCGGCGTCGATGAGGTCGGGCAGGGCGTGCTCGCCGAAGACGTGGGCGGTGACCCGGGCGCCCCGCTCGTGGGCGGCGGCCATCGCCTGCTCCAGCGACTCCTTGGGCCACAGCGGCCGGAGGTCCCCGGCCTCGCGCTCGATCCAGTCGCCGACGAGCTTGACCCAGCCGTCTCCACGCGAAGCCTCCTGCGCGACGTACGCCGCCAGCTCGTCGGGCTCGATCTCGTGCGCGAAGTTGCGGATGTAGCGCCTGGGGCGGGCCAGGTGGCGCCCGGCCCGGATCAGCCGCGGCAGGTCGTCGCGCTCGTGGATCCAGGACGTGTCGGCGGCCGACCCGGCGTCACGGATGAGGAGCGCGCCGGCGTCGCGGTCGGTGACCGCCTGCGTCTCCTGGACCTCGGGCGGGACGGCCCCGTCGGAGTCGAGCCCGATGTGGCAGTGGGCGTCGACGAGCCCGGGGACGATCCACCCCTCGGCGACGAGCTCGGCGGACGACTGCCGCTCGTAGGTGACCCGGCCGTCGACGACGTACAGGTCGCGTGCCTCGCCGTCGGGCAGCACCGGACCGCGGAACTTCAGCGCACTCATGCGCCTGAACCTACTTGTTGAGGAACTTCGCGACCTCGGGCGGGAGGCTGAAGTCGGCGGGATCGAGCTCCTGGTCGTCGGCGGGAAGGCCGAACGGGTTCGCAGCGGCGGCCGCGGCCGGGCGGTCGGCGGCGGCCTTCTCCTGCTCCGCCCGCTTGGCGGGGTTGCCCGAGACCCGCTTGGCCTTGCCCTTCTTGGGAGCCTGCTTGCCCTTGCCGCGCTTGCCGGGACCGGGCATCCCCGGCATCCCCGGCATGCCGCCGCCCTTGGCCATGCTCTGCATCATCTTCCGGGCCTCGAAGAACCGGTCGACGAGGAGATTGACCTCGGAGACCTGGACTCCGGAGCCCTTCGCGATCCGCGCCCGACGGGAGCCGTCGATGATCTTCGCGTTCGCCCGCTCGGCCGGGGTCATCGACTGGATGATCGCCTGCACCCGGTCGATCTCGCGCTCGTCGAAGTTCGCGAGCTGGTCGCGGAACTGCCCCATCCCGGGGAGCATCCCCATGATCTTGGTGAGGGAGCCCATCTTGCGGATCGCCTGCATCTGCTCGAGGAAGTCGTCGAGCGTGAACTCCCCACCCTGGCCGGTGAGCTTGGCGGCAGCCCTCGCGGCCTGGTCGGCGTCGAAGGCCTTCTCGGCCTGCTCGATCAGCGTGAGCATGTCGCCCATGTCGAGGATCCGCGAGGCCATGCGGTCGGGGTGGAAGAGGTCGAAGTCGGTGAGCTTCTCACCCGCGGAGGCGAACATGATCGGCCGGCCGGTCACCGAGCGCACCGACAGCGCCGCGCCGCCGCGCGCGTCGCCGTCGAGCTTGGTGAGGACCACGCCGTCGAAGCCGACGCCGTCGAGGAAGGCCTGGGCGGTGTTCACCGCGTCCTGGCCGATCATCGCGTCGACGACGAAGAGCGTCTCGTCGGGGCGGACCGCGTCGCGGATGTCGGCGGCCTGCTGCATCATCTCGGCGTCGACACCGAGACGGCCGGCCGTGTCGACGATGACCACGTCGTGCAGTGTGCGGCGAGCCTCGGCGACACCGGCCCGGGCGACCCCGACCGGGTCGCCCATCCCGTTGCCGGGCTCGGGGGCGAAGACCGTCACCCCGGCCCGCTCGCCGTTGACCTGGAGCTGGTAGACCGCGTTGGGCCGCTGCAGGTCGGCCGCGACGAGCATGGGGCTGCTGCCCTGCGACTTGAGCCACATGCCGAGCTTGGCGGCGAGCGTCGTCTTGCCGGCGCCCTGGAGGCCGGCGAGCATGATCACCGTCGGCGGGTTCTTGGCGAACCGGATCCGCCGCGTCTCCCCGCCGAGGATCTCGACGAGCTCCTCGTGGACGATCTTGACGACCTGCTGCGCGGGGTTGAGCGCCTGGCTCACCTCGGCGCCGCGGGCCCGCTCCTTGACCGCGGCCACGAACTCCTTGACCACCGGCAGGGCGACATCGGCCTCGAGCAGCGCGATCCGGATCTCCCGGGCGGTCGCGTCGATGTCGGCCTCCGACAGCCGGCCCTTCCCCCGCAGGTTCTTGAAGGTGTCGGCAAGGCGGTCGGAGAGGGTGGCGAACAAGGCAGTCTGTCCTCGGGTGTCCGGGCGGTCTCACTGCCGGCACGGTGGCCGGACGGAGCGTGGTCAGACGTCAAGGGTAGCCGCGGTCTCCAGCGCCCGTCGTACTGCGTGCGCCGCGGACGCCGCCCGGTCCTCGGTGAGCGGGACCTCCCCCGCCTCCTGGAGGTAGAACACGTCGAGCGTCTGCGGGCCCACCGTCGAGACGTGCGCGGACCGCACCGACAGGCCGAGCCCGGCCAGGGCCCGGCACACGAGGAAGACGACGCCGGGCTGGTCCTGGGTGCGCACCTCGAGCACCGTCGCCCTGCGCGATGCCTCGTGCCGGACCACCACGACCGGCGGCAGCGCGTCCGGACGGACGCGCAGCCGGACGGTGGGGTCGACCTCGCCGCGGACCACCCTGTCCAGCCGCTGGCCGAGGACAGCCGGGTCGGGCGGCTGTCCAGCCACCGACCACTCCGAGACCGCGCCGTGCTCGACGGTCCACGCCCTGGCCGAGCGGACCGGCAGTCGCAGCAGCGTGAGGGTCCCCGCGACGTCCGCCATCAGCCCGACACGGTCCGCTGCGGTCACCCGCACCAGGGCGCCGTCGTCGGTGGCGGCCACCTCGACCCGGACGTACGACGGGTCGCGGCTGACCTCCGACAGGTCGACGTCGAAGGGTGGCTCCGGGCCGGTCGGCCCCCGGGGCTCGGCCTGCCTGCTCTTGCCCGGAGCGCTGTCTGGCGGTGAAGAAGCCGCCGTGGGGGCGACAACGCGGGGAGGGCCTGCCAGTGCGGTCCGGACCCGCGCGGAGAGGTCGGCCACCAGGGCGGCTCGCCAGACGGTCCAGGCCTTCGGAGAGGTCGCCCGGGCGTCGGCCTCGGTGAGGAGCTCGAGCAGGTCGAGGGTGCGCAGGTCACGGACCCGCGCAACGACGTGCTCCGACGTCGCCGGGTCGTCGAGGTCGCGGCTCGTCGCGGTCGCGGGAAGGAGCAGGTGCCACCGGACGAGGGCGGCGATGGTCGCGACCTCGCCGGGCGCGAAGCCGAGCCGGGTGGCCACGGCCGCGGCGACCGGCTCACCGGCCGCGCTGTGGTCGCCCGGCCCGCCCTTGCCGAGGTCGTGGAGCAGCGCGGCGACGAGGAGCAGGTCCGGCCGGGACACCCGCCGGACCATCCTGCCGGCCTCGACGCACGTCTCGACGAGGTGTCGGTCGACCGTGAACCGGTGGACCGAGGAGGCGTGCGGCAGAAGCCGTACCCGCTGCCACTCGGGGAGGAGCGGGTCGAGCGCCCCGGTCTCGTCGAGGGTCTCCCACACCGCGAGAAGCCCGGGTCCGGCGGCGAGCAGCCGGACCAGCAGCTCCCGCGCCTCGGCGGGCCACGGCACCGGCAACGGCACCACCCCTGCGGCCAGCCGGGCGGCTGTGGCCGGGGCCAGCATGAGCCGACGCTCGGCGGCGGCGACCGCCGCACGGAGCAGCAGCAGCGGGTCGGTCGCCGGGTCCGCCCCGCGGTCGAGCACGACCTCCCCCGCCGCGACCGCGACCCCCCGAGCGACGGGCTCGAGGAGCGGTCTCCTGCCGCGCGCCGCCGGCGGCGGTGGAGCGAGGACCCGGTCCACGCGGCTCCAGGTGAGCCGGGACAGGTGGGTGGTGCGCCGGCCGAGCCGGCGTACGAGCCGCTGGGCCTCCTCCTCGTCGGCCAGTCCCAGCAGCTCCGCCACCGGCGCCCAGAGCTCCGGGACCACCCGGTCACTCGCCCGCCCGGCTGCCGCCTGCACGCAGTCGCGGACGTCGAGCAGCCGGACCCGGCAGCGTTCGAGGTCCGCGTGCGGCACGTCGACGAGCCAGGTGGCGACGAGCGCGTTGAGGACCGTCGCGTCGCGGAGTCCGCCTGTCGACTCCTTGAGGTCGGGGACCGCGGCGTGCGCCAGCTCCGCCACCCGGGCTGACCGCTCGCGGACGAGCTCCCGCAGCCGAGGCAGGGTCTGCCGGGCGTCGCGGCGCCATCGCCCGAGCACCTCGGTGCGCAGGCGCAGCGAGACCGAGCTGTCGCCGGCCAGGTGACGGGCGTCGATCAGCCCCAGCGCCACCCGGATGTCGGCCGCCGCCGCCCGTGCCACCTCGTCGAGCGCGCGCACGGAGTGGTCGAGGGTGACGTCGGCGTCCCAGAGCGGGTACCACAACCGGGAGGCGGCGTCGCCGACGTCGACAGCGGGGTCGTGGACCAGCACCACGTCGAGGTCGGAGCACGGCGCCAGCTCGCCCCGCCCGTAACCTCCGACCGCGACGAGCGCGACCCCGCTCCCCGCGGCGTCCGTGACCGGGGAGACGGAGGAGGAGAAGGCCGAGCGGCAGAGCCGGTCGGCCTCCTCCGTGCGGGCAGCGCGCTCCGCTGCGGTCACCCGCGTCCTTCCACGAGGCGCGCCCGAGACCTCACAAGGCGGCCTCGTCGCGGTCCCCGGTACGGACCCGGACCACCGAATCGACCGGCGACACCCACACCTTGCCGTCCCCGATCCGCCCGGTCGCGGCCGACTTGACGATGACGGCGACGATCTCGTCGGCGTCGAGGTCCTCGACGAGGATCTCCAGCCGGACCTTTGGCACCAGCGCGATGTCGTACTCCGCGCCGCGATAGACCTCGGTGTGGCCCTTCTGGCGGCCGTACCCGCTGACCTCGCTCACCGTCATCCCGGTGACCCCGAAGGCCTCCAGGGCGACGCGGACGTCCTCCCACTTGTGCGGCTTGATGACCGCGGTGACGAGCTTCATGTGAGCGCCCCTTCCTTGGTGATGGCGGTCTCCTGTGCGGCGGCACCTGCCGGGCCAGGTGGCTGACGGGTCACCGAGCCGCCGCCGCGGTGGAGGAGGTCGTACGCCGCTTCGCCGTGCTCGACGAAGTCGATCCCCTCCAGCTCGTCCTCCTCGCTGATCCGCCAGCCGACGGCGTACTTGACGAGCAGGCCGACGGCGAGCGTCGCGGCGGCGGACCAGGCCATGGCGAAGAGCGCGACGACGACCTGGACGACGAGCTGACGGACGCCGTCGCCGTACAGCAGGCCGCCGGAGGTCGCGAGGAACCCGATGCCGACGGTGCCGACGAGCCCGCCGACGAGGTGCACCCCGACCACGTCGAGCGAGTCGTCGTAGCCGAACCGGTGCTTCAGCCCGACCGCCAGGGCGCAGAGGGCGCCGGCGACGGCACCGAGGGCCATCGAGCCGAGCGGCGAGAGCGCCCCGCACGCCGGCGTGACCGCGACCAGGCCGGCGACGACGCCGGACGCCGCGCCCAACGAGGTGCCCTTGCCGTCACGGAGCTTCTCGACCACCAGCCACCCGATGACCGCGGCGCAGGTGGCGAGCGTGGTGTTGAGCCAGACCAGTCCGGTCTCGGTGGTGAACTGGGCGACGTTCTCGGCCTCGGTGGCGCCGGTGAAGACGATCGAGCCGACGTTGAAGCCGAACCAGCCGAACCAGAGCAGCCCGGCGCCGACCACCGTGAGCGTGAGGTTGTGCGGCTTCATCGGCTCCTTGCCGAACCCCTTGCGGTGGCCGATCAGGAGCGCGAGGACGAGCCCGGCGACGCCGGCGTTGATGTGGACGACCGTGCCGCCCGCGTAGTCGATCGGCGCGACCGCGGCGCCGTCCGGTCCGGCGAAGAGCAGGTCCGCCAGGCCGTTCTGGACGCCGCTGAGGAACCCGCCGCCCCACACCATGTGCGCCAGCGGGAAGTACGAGAGCGTGACCCAGATCGGGAGGAAGAGCAGCCAGGCCGAGAACTTCACCCGGTCGGCGATGGCGCCGCTGATCAGCGCCGCCGTGATGACCGCGAAGGTGAGCTGGAAGGCGACGAAGACGTAGTTGGCGGGGTCGGTGTCGGAGAGGCCGAACTGGGAGAACGGGTCGGAGAAGAGCTGGAGCACCTCACCGCCGGTGGCGCCGTCGGCGGCGGCGAAGGTGGTGCTGTAGGACATCGACCACCCCCACAGCGCGTAGACGATGCCCACCACGCCGAGGGCGCTGAACGACATCATCATCATGTTGAGCACGGACTTGGAGCGGCTCATGCCGCCGTAGAACAGGGCCAGCGCCGGGGTCATCAGCAGCACGAGCGAGGCTGAGACCAGCATCCAGGCGTAGTAGCCGTCCATGGAACCTCCGGGGATCACGGCCGGACGTGCCGACCGGGTCGGGCAGAGGAGGCTCCGGAGCGGTACGACGCTGGCCCGCTCCGGAGGATCTCCGGATGCAGTCAGCGTGGCCGCACCACGTTTCAGGGCGCGGCTGCCCGCGTTGCGGTCAGGTGACGGTCGGGGCGGCCTTGTTTCGGGATGGTTACGTGGTCGGCGATGCGTCCCCGAGGAGCGCGTCGACGAACGCGTCGGGATCGAAGGGCGCCAGGTCGTCGGCGCCCTCGCCGAGCCCGACCAGCTTCACCGGTACGCCGAGAGCGCGCTGCACGGCGACGACGATGCCGCCCTTGGCGGAGCCGTCCAGCTTGGTGAGGACGATGCCGGTGACGTCCACGACCTCGGAGAAGACCCGGGCCTGGGTCATGCCGTTCTGGCCGGTGGTGGCGTCGAGCACCAGGAGCACCTCGCTCACCGGCGCCTGCTTCTCCACCACGCGCTTGACCTTGCCGAGCTCGTCCATGAGCCCGGCCTTGTTCTGGAGTCGGCCGGCGGTGTCGACGAGCACGACGTCGGCCTCCTGCTCCATCCCGGCCCGGACCGCCTCGAACGCCACGCTGGCCGGGTCCGACCCCTCGGGGCCGCGCACGGTCGGCACGCCGACCCGCTCGCCCCAGGTGGTGAGCTGCTCGGAGGCGGCGGCCCGGAACGTGTCGGCCGCGCCGAGAACGACCTGCTTGTCCTCGGCGACGAGGACCCGGGCCAGCTTGCCCACGGTGGTGGTCTTGCCGGTGCCGTTCACACCGACGACGAGGACGACCGCGGGGCGGCCGTCGGCGCGCTGGACGGCGAGGGTCCGGTCCAGGGTCGGGTCGACCAGGGTCAGCAGCTCCTGGCGGAGAACCTCACGCGGGGCCGCACCGGCTCCCTCGACGCGCAGCCGCGTGCGCAGCCGCTCGACGAGCTCCTGCGTGGGCCCGACGCCGATGTCGGCGGTCAGGAGCGTGTCCTCGATCTCCTCCCAGGTGTCCTCGTCGACCCGGTCGCGGGACAGCAGGGCCAGCAGCCCGCGGCCGAGCGTGCCCTGGGAGCGCGACAGCCGCTGGCGCAGCCGGACGAGCCGGCTGGCGGCGCTCTCGGGCCGCTCGAGGGTGGGAGCCGCCGGCTCCTCGACGACCGGCTCCTCGACGACCGGAGCCTCGGGCGCGGGGGCGGCCTCCTCGGCCGGGCGCGGGGGCGCGATGGTCGCCCCGCCGCCGCGGCCGCGGTCCAACCGGGCTCGCGAGCGACGTACGCCCGTGGTGACGAGGCCGGCGACGAGCGCGATCAGCACGACGCCGATCGCGATGATCAGGAAGAGGAAATCACCCACGGCTGTCATCCAACCACGCGAGACCAACGTGCTCGGACGTGGTGGCCGGGGACCGACCGAGCGTCATCGCCCCTCGTGGGCGCGGCGGTCGCCGACGTTGTGCAGCGTCGGCAGCGCCTCCACCGCCCGGTCGAGGGCACCTCCCAACCAGGGGACGGCAGGCGTCGCGGCGCCCCGCCGTGGGAAGGCGACGTAGGTGGCGACGACGCCGGCGAGGACGAGGATGGACAGCATGGTCAGGACGACCCACAGCACGGTCTGACAGCTCCTGAGATCGGCGGTCCCCGGGAGACCCGAGAAGGAGGCACCGGACGGCGCCGTCGTCGATCGTCGCACGCCACCGGAGCGCCGGTTGCCCACCCTCGCGTCGCGGGTGAGCAGCCTCACGTCCCGGACCGGAGCAACGCCTCCACGACCGGGCGGAGCTCGGCCGGGATCGGAACGACCGGTCGCCGGCCGTCGGCGACGGTGTTGTCGACGTACACGTGGACGAACCGTCCCTCGGCACACGCCTCGTCCCCGTCCCCCTGGAAGAGGCCGATCCGGTAGACCACCGAGGAGGTGCCGACCCGCTCCGCGACGAGTCCCGTCTCGACCGGCGCGGGGAACCCGAGCTCCCGGAAGTAGCGGCACGAGACCTCGGCGACCACGCCGATGGCCGGGAGCGCCCGGATGTCGGCCCCGGTCGCCTCCAGCAGGTGCGCGTTGACGGCGGTGTCGATCAGCTCGAAGTAGGTCGCGTTGTTCATGTGGCCGTAGACGTCGTCGTCCGCCCAGCGGGTCGTGGCCGTGCGCCAGGCGACGTAGTCGCCGCGCACCGGCCGGTGGGCTGGTCGGTCGGTCGGGGTCACGCCGGCTCGGCCTCGCGCAGCCGCTGGCTGATCACGGTCGACACGCCGTCGCCGCGCATGGTGACGCCGTAGAGCGCGTCGCCGACCTCCATCGTCCGCTTCTGGTGCGTGATGACGAGGAGCTGGCTGTTCTCACGGAGCTCCTCGTAGATCTCCAGGAGCCGGCCGAGGTTGGTGTCGTCGAGCGCCGCCTCCACCTCGTCGAGGATGTAGAACGGCGAAGGCCGCGCCTTGAACAGCGAGACGAGGAACGCCACCGCGACCAGCGACCGCTCCCCACCGGAGAGCAGGGAGAGCCGCTTGACCTTCTTGCCGGGCGGACGGGCCTCCACCTCGACGCCGGTCGCCAGCATGTCGGAGGGGTCGGTGAGCACCAGCCGGCCCTCGCCGCCCGGGAAGAGCCGCTTGAAGACCTGGTCGAAGGCGGCCCGCACGTCCTCCCACGCCTCCGTGAACACCTGTTCGACCCGGTCGTCGACCTCCTTGACGATGTCGAGGAGGTCCTTGCGGGTCTTGCGCAGGTCCTCGAGCTGCTCACCCAGGAACTGGTGGCGCTCCTCGAGGGCGGAGAACTCCTCGAGGGCGAGCGGGTTGACCTTGCCGAGGGTCGCCAGCGCCCGCTCGGCGGCGCGCAGCCGCTTCTGCTGCTCCTCGCGCACGAACGGCACCGGCTCACCCTCGTGTGTCTCCCCGTCCTCTCCGGCGCTCAGCACCGGCACCGGCCGGTGCGGGCCGTAGTCGGCCACGAGCGCGTCGACGTCGAGCCCGAGCTCTTCGAGCGCCCGCTCCTCGAGCTGCTCCAGCCGCATCCGCTGCTGGGTCCGGGCCATCTCGTCGCGGTGCACGCTGCTCACCAGCTCGTCGAGCTCCCGCGCCAGGTCGCGCAGCCTGGCCCGGACCGCCAGGAGCTCCTCCTCGCGCGTCCGGCGACGGCTCTCCACCGCCTCGCGCTCGGTGGCTGCCCTGGCGATGGAGTGCTCCAGGCGCGTGAGCACCACCTCGACACCCAGGACGACCGCGCGGGCCACCTCCCCCTCCCGCCGGACCCGCTCGCGGTGGGCCAGCGCGCGGGCGCGCGCCTCGCGCTCCTGTCGGGCTGCGCGCAGCAGCGAGTCGGCGCGGCCGGCGAGGGCACGGGCGCGCTCCTCAGCGGTCCTCAGCGTGAGCCGCGCCTCCGTCTCGGCGCCGCGGGCTGCGCGGGCCGCCTCACCCAGCTCGTCTCGGAGGTCGACCTCGGGCTCCTCGTCGGCGCTCTCCTGCGCCGTCGCGAGCCGCTGCTCGAGCTCCGCGAGCCCGGCGAGGTCCGCCTCGCGGGCAGCTTCGGCGACCTCGATCGCCCTCGCCAGCCGCTCGGCCTCCCCCTTGGCAGACCGTGCCTGTGAGCCGTGCTGGGCGAGCTCCTCGGCGATCGCGGCGAGGGAGGCGTCGGACTCGTGCAGCTTGGCGAGGGCCACGTCGACCCGCTGGTGGGCCTCGTGCCGCTCCTGCTCCAGGCGGTTGAGCTCGAAGGAGAGCCGCTCGCAGGTGTGGGTCACCGCGGTCAGCTGCTCGGCGGCCTCGTCGACCGCCGCCTGCACCTCGAGCAGGCTCGGCACCGACGCCGACCCGCCGGCCACCACATGGGCGCCGACCAGGTCGCCGGCACGCGTGACGGCGACCGCCTCGGGCAACCGGGCCACGAGCGCCTGCGCCGCGTCGAGGTCGTCCACGATCGCGACCCGGGACAGCACCCGGCTGAGCGAGCCGCGGAGTGCGGCGGCGCACTCCACCGCGTCGACGGCGTACGTCGCTCCCGCCGGCAGCGTCGGCCATGGCTCGCCGGAGCCCTCCGCGCCACTGACCAGCATCCCGGCCCGGCCGAGGTCTCCGTCCTTCAGCTGGGTGATCGCCTCGACAGCGGGACCCACGCCGTCCACGACGACCGCGTCGGCTGCGGTGCCGAGCGCGGCGGCAACTGCGGCCTCGTCGCCTGCCCGCACCGAGAGCAGCGCGGCAACCGAGCCGAGGAGCCCGCTCACCGGCTCGCTCGCCGCGAGCAGGGCGCCTGCACCGTCCTTGCGGTTGAGCCCCAGCTCGAGTGCCTCACGCCGGGCGGTCAGCGCGCCTCGTTCGCGCTCGGCGGCCTGCGCCTCCTCGCGGGTCTTGACGAGCCGGTCCTCCAGGTCGTGGAGGACCGAAGCGGCCGCCTCGTGCTCCGCGTCGAGCCCCTCCTCGCCCGCGTCGAGCCCCGCGACCCGGGTCTCCAGCGCGGTGAAGTCGCGCTCGGCCCGCTCCATCCTGGCCAGCGCCTCCTGGCGCGCCAGCGCCAGCCGCCCCACCTCGTCCTCGGCGGCGGCGGCCCTGCTGCGCTTGGTGTTGACCTGGCCGTGGAGCCGGGCCAACCCCTCCCGCCGGTCGGCGGCGGCCCGCAGCAGCCCGGCGACCCGACGCTCCTCCTCGGCGTGAGCGTGCTCGGCCCCCTGACGGACCCGGAGCGCCTCGTCGAGGGCGGCGCGGTGGCGCCGCACCTCCGCCTCGATCTCCGCCTCCTGCGAACGGGCGCGCTCGGCCTGCGCCTCCAGCTCCTCCGGGTCGCGGCCGGAGGGCAGCTCGGGCTCGGTGGCTGCGTTCCGGACGCGCTCGGCGGCGAGCCCGGCCGTCCCCTTGAGCCGGTCCCGGAGCCCGGCCAGCGCGAACCAGGTCTCCTGGGCGCGGGAGAGCGCGGGGAGGTCCTCGCGGAGGGACCCCTCCAGCGCGGCCTCCCCTGCACGGGCGGCCGCAACGGCCTGCTCGACCTCCGCCCGCCGCTCGAGCAGGACGGTCTCGTCGGCGAGCTCCTGCTCGAGCGTCGTGCGCACCGCCACGAGCTCGTCGGCCAGGAGGCGGCCACGAGCGTCGCGGACGTCGGCCTGGACGACGGCCGCCTTGCGGGCGACCTCGGCCTGCCGGCCGAGTGGCTTCAGCTGGCGGCGGATCTCGCTCAGGAGGTCACCGAGCCGGGTGAGGTGCGCCGAGGTCGACTCCAGCTTGCGGAGCGCCTTCTCCTTGCGCTTGCGGTGCTTGAGGACCCCGGCGGCCTCCTCGATGAAGCCACGGCGCTCCTCCGGGGTCGCGCGCAGGATCGAGTCGAGCTGCCCCTGCCCGACGATCACGTGCATCTCCCGGCCGATGCCGGAGTCGGAGAGGAGCTCCTGGACGTCGAGGAGCCGGCAGGACTGGCCGTTGATGGCGTACTCCGAGCCGCCGTTGCGGAACATCGTCCGGCTGATCGTCACCTCGGCGTAGTCGATCGGCAGGGCGCCGTCGGCGTTGTCGATCGTGAGCGCGACCTCGGCACGGCCGAGCGGCGGCCTTCCTGCCGTGCCGGCGAAGATGACGTCCTCCATCTTGCCGCCGCGCAGCGACTTCGCCCCCTGCTCCCCCATCACCCAGGCGAGGGCGTCGACCACGTTCGACTTGCCCGAGCCGTTGGGACCGACGATGCAGGTGATGCCGGGCTCGAGCTGGAGCGTCGTCGCGGAGGCGAAGGACTTGAACCCCCGGAGGGTCAGGCTCTTCAGGTACACGTGGGCTCCTCACGGGTGACGGACCGGGCGCGCCGTACGGCGGTCGAACACCCCGCCGTGGGGAAGCCAGCACGTCAGCGCGGCCACCCTAACCCCCGGGCTCGACGATCCCCGGCACCGACGCCCGTTCCTCTCCGTTCATGTCACGGCCGTGTCACGGCTGGGATTCTGCCCATGTTCGCCCCTTACGCCGGTTCCGGGTGCTGGGTTATGTTGCCGCGGCAGTCGGCCGACCGCCGGCTCGCCGGGCCGGGATCGCCGGCCCACGTCGTATCGACCGAGGGAGATCTCTTGTCCAACACCACATCGCGCCGGGCACGGTGGGCGGCGGCGTCCGTCACCGCCCTGGCGCTCGGGGTCGCGCCGTTCACGGCCGTCGGCGGCGCTTCCGCCGCGTCGGGCGACGCGCCGTCCGACGACGGCATCGCTGCCACCACCCAGAAGGTCGTGCACGCCAAGAAGGGCGTGCTCCGCCTCCACCTGCTGGCCATCAACGACTTCCACGGTCAGCTCGAGCCCGTCCCCACGACGAGCTCGTCCGGCAAGATCTTCACCGGCCCCGCGGAGACCGACTTCACGCCGGCCGGCGGGGCGGCGTACCTCGCCCGGCACCTCGACCGGCTGCGTCACCGGGCCGCGGCATCCGGCGCCAAGACGGTGACGGTCGCCGCCGGCGACCTCATCGGCGCCAGCCCGCTGCTGTCGGCCGCGTTCCACGACGAGCCGAGCATCGAGGCGATGAACAGGGTGGGGCTCGACATCGCCTCCGTGGGAAACCACGAGTTCGACGAAGGGTGGCGAGAGCTCAAGCGCATGCAGCGGGGCGGCTGCATCGACGACGGCGCCGGTGAGAACAACCAGAACTCCTGCCCCGACCACCGGTTCAAGGGCGCGGACTTCCAGTACCTCTCCGCCAACGTGAAGAAGGAGAAGTCGGGCAGGACCGTCTTCCCCAGCTACAAGATCGAGAGGTTCGGCAAGGTCAAGGTCGGATTCATCGGCATGACACTGCAGGACACGCCGAACATCGTGACCCAGTCAGGTGTCGAGGGGCTGAGGTTCACCGACGAGGTCAGGACCGTCAGGCAGCTGATGCCCAAGCTGCGCAAGAAGGGCGTGAAGTCGGTCGTCGTGCTGCTCCACCAGGGCGGCGTCCCCACCCCGAGCTACGCCTACAACGGTTGCCCGTCCATCACCGGCCCCGGGGTGGACATCGCGCAGCGGCTCCCTGCCGGCGTGGACGCGGTCATCAGCGGGCACACCCACCAGGCCTACAACTGCACGGTGACGGACCCCCGAGGTCGCCCGCGGCTGTTCACGAGCGCCTCCTCGATCGGCCGCATGGTCACCGACATGACGCTGCAGATCGACAAGAAGTCGAAGGACGTGATCCGTCCGCTCGCGACCGCCAAGAACGTCATCGTCAGCAACAGCGACGGCACCCGGCCGAAGCAGAACATCCTCAACCTGATCCGCCGTTACAAGACGCTCGTCGCGCCGATCGAGAACACGGTGCTCGGCCAGATCGCCCCGGCCGATGAGCAGAACTCGCTGAGCCGCACCCCGGACCCCGACGGCGGTGACTCGCCGCTGGGCAACCTGATCGCCGACTCGCAGCTGGAGTTCGACGGCGCCATCCCGGCCGGCGGCGAGGAGCCGACGATCGCGTTCATGAACCCGGGCGGCATCCGTGCCGACCTGGTCGAGAACGCCGACGGCGACGTCACCTACGGCGCGGCGTTCACCGTGCAGCCGTTCAACAACTACGTCACCTCCCAGACGCTGACGGGTGCGCAGATCCGCGACCTCCTGAACGAGCAGTGGAACGGGCGCAACGAGGGTGCGGAGAACAACAAGATCCTCCAGGTCTCGGGGATCAACTACACCTGGGACCGGACGCTCGCCGACGCCCCCGACGCCGACGCGATCGTCGGCGACATCCTCGTCGACGTCGACGGTGACGGCGTGGACGACGTCCTCGACCCGGCCCAGAGCTACCGGATCGTCGTGAACGCGTTCCTCGCCGACGGCGGCGACGGGTTCGCCACCTTCGCCGAGGGCGTGGACCGGTACGTCGGTGGCCTGGACATCGACGCGCTGGCGGAGTACCTCGAGGTGCACGACCCGTACGTCCCGAGTCCGCTCGACCGGATCAGCAGCACCAGCTGAGCCCGGGCAGTCGAAGAGGGCCGGTTCCGCACACGGTGCGGGACCGGCCCTCATCGGCTCAGAAGGGTGGTCGGACCGGAAAAAGCGAGACGCCCACCGCGTCCCCGGGGACGTCGGCGGGCGTGGCGTCAGCGGTGGCTCAGACAGGCTGCATGTGCTCGGGGACCGTGAGGAGCTCCTCGGAGGTCAGCGACGCGGCGAGGGCGTCGTTCTCGACCTGCAGCCGCATGATGTGCGCCTCGAGGTCCGCGACGCGCTGGCGCAACCGTCGGTTCTCGGAGGCCAGTCGGTCGAGTGCACGAGGATCGGATGTGCTCATGTAGCCGACGAGGGCCTTCGCCATGGTGTGTCCTCCGCTGGTGGTCCGGACGCACCCTTGTGGGGCTCGGGTAGAGCCGGGGAGGGTGGTTGGCCCCATGATCCCACGGGTGCGGGAAGCCGGTCAATCCCGCCCCGGCGTACCGACGACCGGCCTCCGCGCGCGGGGGCGGCGTTGGCAGCGGGCGCAGAAGTACGACGAGCGGTTCATGAACGCCACCCGGCTCACGGGCGCCCCGCACCGCGGGCAGGGCCGGCCCTCCTGGCCGTAGACGGCGAGCGAGCGGTCGAAGTAGCCGCTCTCGCCGTTCACGTTCACGTAGAGCGCGTCGAACGACGTGCCGCCCTGGACGAGCGCCTCGGCCATCACCTCCCGGACCGCTCCGAGGAGCGTGCGGAGCTGGCGTGGGGTGAGCCGGTCCCCCGGCCGGTCGCCGTGCAGCCGGGCCCGCCACAGCGCCTCGTCGGCGTAGATGTTGCCGATCCCAGAGACGACCCCCTGGTCGAGGAGGATCCGCTTGACCCCGGAGGTACGGCGCCGGACGCGCCGGATGAACTCGTCGTCGTCGAACGCCGGCTCGAGGGGGTCCATCGCGATGTGCGCGATCTCCGGCGGGAGCGCCGCACCCCCGGAGGAGACCGCGAGGCCGCCGAACATGCGCTGATCGACGAACCGGAGCTCGAGGTCGATGCCGGCCAACCCGAACCGCACGCGCAGGTGCCGCTCAGGAGCGGCGCCGGCCCGCTGCACCAGCATCTGCCCACTCATGCCGAGGTGGGCCAAGAGGGCGTCGCCGCTGTCGAGCGGGAGCCAGAGGTACTTGCCGCGGCGACGCGCCCCGACGACCTCGCGGCCGGTCAGGCTCGCGGTGAAGTGGTCGACCCCGGCGAGGTGGCGCCGGACCGGGCGGGGGTGGAGCACCTCCACGTCTGCGAACCGGTGGCCCACGACGTGGGACTCGAGCCCACGTCGAACCACCTCGACCTCGGGAAGCTCGGGCACGAGCCTGGCTCAGTCGGTCTCGTCGGGGACCGCGACCCCGCCGCCGACCTTGGCGACGATCTCCCGGTAGGCGGTCTCGGCCGCTTGCTGCTCGGCCTCCTTCTTGGAGCGCCCCTCGCCGCGGCCGTAGAGGGTCTCGCCGACCTGCACCTGCGCGGTGAACGTCTTGGCGTGGTCGGGGCCGTCGTCCTGGATGACGTACTCCGGGACGCCGAGGCCGTGCTCGGCGGAGAGCTCCTGCAGGCTCGTCTTCCAGTCGAGCCCGGCGCCAAGCCCCGCGGCCGCCGCCATCAGCGGGTCGAAGAGCCGGTGCACGACGTCGCGCGCCTGCTCGAACCCGCAGTTGAGGTAGATCGCGCCGATGACCGCCTCGACGGTGTCGGAGAGGATCGACGCCTTCGTCCGGCCTCCGGTGATCTCCTCGCCGCGGCCGAGCTTGACGTGCTGACCGAGGCCGATCGTGCGCGCGACGTCAGCGAGCGCGCGCGCGTTGACGACCGCCGCCCGGAGCTTCGCCAGCTGGCCCTCGTTGAGGTCCGGGTGGGTCAGGTAGAGCGTCTCGGTGACCACGACCCCGAGCACCGAGTCACCGAGGAACTCCAGCCGCTCGTTGGTCGGCAGCCCGCCGTTCTCGTAGGCGTAGGACCGGTGCGTCAGCGCGCGGTCGAGGAGCTCGGGGTCCAGAGTCGGATTCCCGAGCGCCTGTCGCAAGTCGTCGACCATGGACGGCTCGCTCACAGGCTGACTGGTCAGAGGACCGGCCGACGGTTGGCCCGCGAGCCGTACTCGCCGCACTGCGGGCAGGCGCGGTGCGGGAGGTGCTTGGCGCCGCAGGCCGGGTTGGCGCAGCTCACCAGCGAGGGCGCGACGGCCTTCCACTGCGAGCGACGGTGACGCGTGTTGCTCCGCGACGTCTTCCGCTTCGGGACAGCCACTGTTCTACTCCTCTGTCGGGCCGCGTCCGCGGCCGGTTGCCTGGTGCTGGGGGTCGTGCTGGGGGTCCTGCTGCTCGGCGGTCAGCTTCTGGAGCGCCGCCCACCGGGGGTCGACGGCGTCCTCGTGCCCGTGGTCCGGGTCGTCCGCCAGGCGCGCACCACATTCGACGCACAGTCCCGGACAGTCGTCCTGGCACAACGGCTGGAACGGCAGTGCCAGCACCACCGAGTCTCGCAGCAGTGGCTCCAGGTCGACCAGGTCGCCCTCGAGCCGGCTGGTCTCGCCGTCCTCGGTCTCCTCCCCGGCGGAGCCCCCGTCGTCGTAGACGAACAGCTCCTGGAAGTCAGCGGTGATCTCTCTGCTGATCTCCTCCAGGCACCGGACACACTCGCCGGCCAGCACCGCTTCCGCGGTCCCGGTGACAAGCACGCCCTCGACGACCGCCTCGAGCCGGATGTCGAACTCGACGGGCGAACCCTCGGGGACGTGCAGGACCTCGATCCCGAGATCTGCCGGTGCCGGCGCCGTCAGCGAGACCCGTCGCTCCGACCCCGGGCGGCGGCCGAGCTCGCGGGTGTCGAGCACGAGCGGCGCTCTCGGGTCGAGACGCACGGGTCCACTTTCGTCGTCGGCGGACAGATCACGATCCCCGTCCCG
>DASSBB010000012.1:0-30499 GCA_035699145.1 Marmoricola sp. | reverse complement strand
TTTCCCTTGTTCTTCTAGGGGCTCGAGCAGCTTCCGAACCGAAAATGTCGGTGGCTGTCCGTAGGTTGAGGGCATGTCGAAGAAGCCCGCACCCGTCCCGGCTCCGCCTCCGCCGGAGGGGGTGGAGGTGTTCGGGCTGGGGGATGCGGCGACGTTGGCGTTCGTGGTGGAGCGGCGCCGTCGGCAGGACCGTGCGGCGGCCGAGGAGCTGCGGGGGGTCGCGGCGTTCGCGGACGCGCACCGGGTGGACGAGTCTCATCCGATGATCGTGCGGGCGATCGAACCGGAGCTGGGGCCGTGGTACTACGGGCCGCTGCTCGGCCGGGAGCGGGAGCTCCGGTTGGCCGGTCAGGGTGGGTTCGCGGTGTGCGAGTTCGCGGTCTGCGAGCTGGCCGCGGCGCTGGGGATCTCCGAGGCCGCCGGCCGCGCCTATGTGGGGCAGGCGGTCGAGCTGCGGGACCGGTTGCCCCGCCTCTGGGCCCGAGTGATGGTCGGACAGGTGCCGGCGTGGAAGGCCCGGCAGGTCGCCGCCGAGACGATCCCGTTGTCGGCGGAGGCGGCGGCGTACGTGGATGCGCAGGTGGCGCCGTTCGCGCACCAGTTGTCGTACGGGCGGATCATGCGGGCGGTCGAGGCCGCAGAGCTGCGCCACGACCCCGCCGCGGCCGCCGACCGGGCGCGGAGGGCGGGCGAGAAGCGGGGGGTGTGGACCGAGGACCGGGTCGACGGCACGAGTGAGATCCACGCGGTCACCGGCACCCCGGACGCGCACGCGTTCGACACCGCCCTGAACCAGGTCGCCGGCTCGTTGCGGGCGTTGGGGGACGACGACCCGGAGCAGGTGCGGCGGGCCAAGGCGGTCGGGGTGCTCGCCGACCCGCAGTACGCCCTGGACCTCCACGCCTCGGCCGAGCTCGCCGCGGACGGCACCATCCCGCCCGAGCGCCCCCGCCGCAGCGGGACCGGGGCGGGTCGCGGGAAGGGCGCGCCGACCATTCACGTGCACCTGCACACCGACGCGGTCACCGGGGTCGTCGGGGAGCACGGCACCGGCCACGTCGCCCGGGTCCCCGGGCTCGGTGCCCGGGCGCTGGAGACCGTCGAGCAGTGGCTGGCCGACCTGACCCCCGGGGCGACGGTGACCGTGACGCCGGTGGTGGACCTGGCCGAGCAGATCAGCGTCAACGGCTACGAGGCGCCGGACCGGCTCCGGGCCCAGGTCGACGAACGAGAGGATTCCTGCCGGTTCCCGTGGTGCGGCCGGCAGGGCCGGTTCGACCTCGACCACATCGAGCCCTACGTCCCGATGGACGAGGGCGGGCTGCCCGGTCAGACGTCTACGGCGAATCTCGGGAAGCTGTGCCGTTTTCACCATCGCGTGAAAACGCATTCCGACTGGGACTACCGGCGAGAGCCCGACGGGACCCTGACCTGGACCTCACCCCTCGGCCGCTTCTACATCGTCGACCACCAAGGCACCCGCGCGCGCGACTGATACCCGGTCAGGCGGTCTGGCCGCGCCAGTAGTCGTTGGCGGCGGCGATCGTCGCGAACTCGACCGCCACGACGTGCCCTGCCATGGTGAGTGCCTCGGCGTTCGAGGCGTAGCCAGGTCGCAGCGTCTTCCGCGTGTCGGCGTCCGGCTGGATCGCCCCGATGGTCTTGCGTGCCATCGCGATCGCGAGCTCCCGACCCTCCTGCGGGGTGGCGGTGATCAGTGTGTTGCCTGGGACGAGCTCCATCGAAACCTCCCTGGTCGGCCTCGCCGGTTGACGGAAACGGTGCCGGCCGGCGTTGACCGCATCCTGTCACGGCGGACCTGTAGGCGACCTTTGGCCCGCTCTGCGTCAGCGGAGTCAGGTGTAACGTCGACGTCGGGGTGGTCACCGGCGTGAGGCGGTGGAACTGGTGCGACTCGACCATCTGTGCGACGTGAGCTGGAGCTACGACCTGCTGCACGAGGTCGAGCCCTCGCGGCACGGCGACGGCCGGCTCTACGGACAGGGTGCGGCCACGTTCGCCGGACGGCTGTCCGGCACCGCGCAGTGGTCGAACTTTCCGCGGGTCCGCGAAGGACATGCCCTTCCCGACGCTCGCGGCGTTCTCCACCTCTCCGATGGTGGCGAGGTGCTGTTCGCCCTGAGCGGTCTGTCGTCGCTGGACGACGGCCACGGCATCCATGTGATGACGTTCCAGTCCGCAGCGCCGTCCCACGAGTGGCTCAATGACGTGATCGCGGTCGGTGAGGGGACCGTCGACGTGGAACACGCGCGGCTGGCCATGCGCTACTACGAGTGCGGCGCCGAGGTGCCGGTCCCGGACTTCCTGGGCTGACGCTCCAGAAGGCATCCGTCAGTCGGGGTCAGCCGCCCCTCACCAGCCAGCGGCCGAGCAGGGTGCCGTCCTCCTCCAGGAGGGTGGCGAGCTCGAGGGGTACGTCGACGTCCGGACCATCCGTGATCCTCCGGTGGCTCCCGGACACCGCCTGGGGGACGACGGTCACACAGAGCTCGTCGATCACGCCTGCGGCGAGCATCGCCGCCAGGAGCTGGGGGCCGCCCTCGCTGAGCACGTTCTGGAAACCCCGGTCAGCAAGCGCGTGCCGCATGCTCACGAGGTCGACCGACTCCGACCCCACGACCAACACGTTCTCGTCACCGAGCTGCCGGCGGCTGTTCGACAGCCCCGACGCGGTCGCGCAGGTCGCCAGCAGCACCCTTCCGGACGGGGCGCCTCGGAGCTTCTCCGGCACCACGCCCACCCGACTCACCAGCACGATCGGGACGACCGCGGGGCCGTACCTCTCCGCCCGCGCTGTCCCCGCCCCGACGACCACGGCGTCCGAGGTCGACCGGAGCAGGTGGAAGACCCGCTTGTCCGCAGGGTTGTTGATGGAGCCGGTGAGCCCACCGGCTCCGGTCGCGGCGCCGTCGACGGTGGAGACCATGTTGACCCGGAGCCACGGCAGGCGCGGCGGCTCGTACAGCGTGCGAAGCCGCTCGTCGTCGACGTCGCCGAGCGGGCCACCGGCGTGGTCGATCAGGACCCGCACGTCGCCCTCCCCACCCAGTACTGCACGCCGTAGGGATCGTCGCTGTAGTCCAGCTCCATCGGGCACCCGGGCAACAGCTCGCCGAGCACACGCAGAGCCGCCCAGTCGCGTGCCCACAGCTCTTCGGCCGGCTCGGCGTCCAGCCCGCGCAGCGCCGCGGCGTCGCCCGAGCGCAGCGCCTCCTCGATGACGGCGTCGAACCTGCGGGCCCGGTCGTCGAGGTGACCGGGGGCCCGCTCGGTCCGCTTGGCCGTGCCGTTGGCGACGACGAGCACTCCGTCGCCGGCATCGTCGACGCGGCCGTCGAACCCGGCTGCGACCAGCAGGTGCCGTGCGATCCGCTCCCCCGCCGGCGAGGTGACCCCCCGGGCGACCTCCTCGGCCCGGAGAGGGGCAGCCACGACGCGGACGGATGAGGCGTGGCGCGACACCAGCCAAGCCACGGCGTCCTGACACGCCGACCGCAGGTCGGGGATCGGGTCGCGCGCGCCGGCGTACTCCGGGAGCAGCGCCAGCGTCGACGGGACCAGGACGACGTCGGTGCTCATCCCGGGTCCCGCGGTGGTGTGAGCGCAGTCATGCCAACCCCCGGATCATCCGGGCCGGCGGCCGGCGCCCCGCGATCGACCGGACCATGTCGACCACCTGCCGGGTCTCCACCACCTCGTGCACCCGGTAGATCCGCGCCCCGGCCAGCGCGCACACGGCGGTCGCCGCGAGCGTCCCGGTGAGCCGCTCGCCCACCGGCAGGTCGAGGGTCTCCCCGACGAAGTCCTTGTTCGACAGCGACACCAGCACCGGCCAGCCGGTAGCCGTCATCTCGCCGAGCCGGCGGGTGACCTCGAGCGAGTGGAGGGTGTTCTTCCCGAAGTCGTGGGCCGGGTCGATGACCACGCTCCGCCGGTCGACGCCGGCGGCGACCGCCCGCTCGGCGTACGCCGTCGTGTCCGCGATCGCCGACGCCACCACGTCGGCGTACTCGGTCCGGAACGGCCGCGTCCTCGGCTCGACGCCCCCGGTGTGCGTGCAGACGACCGCGGCGCCGTGCTTCGCCGCGACGTCGACGAGCCGGGGGTCCGCGCCGCCCCAGGCGTCGTTGAGGACGTCCGCGCCCTCCGCGCAGACCGCGTCGGCCACCTCGGCACGCCAGGTGTCGACGCTGATCACGAGCCCGGGGTACGCCGCGCGCACCCTCGTCACGAAGCCGACGACCCGGCGGCGCTCCTCGTCGGCATCGATCTCCTCGCCCGGGGCCGCCTTGATCCCGCCGATGTCGACGATCTCGGCGCCCTCGTCGACGACCTGGGCCACTCGCTCGAACGCCTTGTCCTCGGCCCAGGTGGACCCCTTGTCGTAGAACGAGTCCGGGGTCCGGTTGACGATCGCCATCATCAACGTCGCGTCGTCGCCGAACTCGTGCCGGCCGAGCTTGAGGGTCATCCGGGCTCCCTCCCCGGCATGAACCGCTCAGCGGGCGGGCGCTCCTGCACGGGGACCGGCCGGAGCAGCGGTACGACGTCGCCGTCGACCGGATGGAACTGGCGGAGCAGGACCCAGCCGCCCTCGTCACCACGGTCGGCGCGCAGGTGGGCCGCGGAGATGATCTGCGTGGCCATCGCACCGAGGTCCCGGAGCGCCTGGTGGCGGTGCGCGCGACGGCCGAGGTCGACCTGGGCGATCGCGTCGACGCCGTGCGTCGCCGCGGTGTCCGCGAGCGCGGCGAGCTCGACGGCGTAGCCGGTCGGGACCGACATCCGCTCGAACGCATCCCGGCGCACCGCCCACTCCCCGGCGAGCGGCTGCACGAGGCCGGCGAGCTCGGGGAAGAGCAGGGCGATGAGGGGGCGGGCGACGAGCTCGGTGACCCGTCCGCCCTCGAAGGCCTTGGTTCCCTCGCCGTCGGTGAACGGCCGCTCGTAGAACCCCTTGACCAGCGTGATGCTCTCGTCGGTGAGCAGCGGGCCGAGGAGCCCGGGGACGAAGTGGGTGTCCCAGTCGAGGAGATCGGCGTCCATGAAGACCAGAAGGTCGCCCTTGGTGACGAAGAGCGACTTCCACATCGCCTCGCCCTTGCCGGGGAGGGTGCCCAGGTCCGGGCGGATGTCGGCGCAGCGGTGCACCGCGGCGCCGGCGTCCTCGGCGACCGCGAACGTGTCGTCGGTCGAGTCGGAGTCGATGACCACGATCTCGTCGAGCAGGTCGGTGGTGTCGAGGAGCGCCTCGCGCACGCGTCCGACGACGGCTCCGACGGTGGCGGCCTCGTTGCGGGCGGGGACGACGAGGCTCACGGTCAGCCCGGCGGCCTCCTTGGCCGCGCTCAGCTCCTCGACGGTCCAGTCGTCCCAGTGGTGGGTGTGCGCCGCGAACCAGGCGTCGGTGTCGTCGGGCGTGGTGGGCACGGCTCGAGGCTACTTGCCCGCGCGCGGGCCGCCCGACCCGTGCCCACGTCCGGCTAGCGGCGGGTCGCCGTCAGGAGGAGGTACTCCCACGCCATCCGACCGGGCTCCGGCGTGAACCGCCGGGCGAGCTCGAGCAGCTCCCCGTCGAGCTCGGCCGCTCGCTCGGGACTGCCCTCGAGCCCCTTGTAGGCGGCGATCGTCGGGCCGTAGGTCGCCTTGAAGAACGCCAGGAACTCCTCGCCGTCGGCGAAGCGGTCCACCACCAGGTCCCTCGCCTCCGCGGTCACGACCTCCGCGCGGTCGCCGAGGAGGGCCGCGACATGAGACGGGTCGCCCCAGAGCGGCGGCGGGCTCGCGCCGGCCGGAGGTGGCGCGACGTACGGCTTCATCGTCGCGAACATCTGGCCGATGAACCCCTGCGGCGTCCAGCTGACCAGCCCGATCGTGCCGCCCGGGCGGACGACCCGGACGAGCTCGTCGGCCACCGCCTGGTGGTGCGGGGCGAACATGACGCCGACGCACGACAGCACCGCGTCGAACTCCGCGTCGGCGAAGGGCAGGGCCTCCGCGTCCGCCGTACGCCAGGTGAGCTCGGCGCCGCGCGCAGCGGCCGCTCGCTCCCCGGCCTCGAGGAGCTCGGGGGTGAGGTCGGAGGCGACGACGTCGGCGCCGGTCAGGGCTGCGGGGATCGCGACGTTGCCGGCGCCGGCTGCGACGTCGAGGACCCGGTCGCCCGGCCCGATCCCGGCCGCCTCGACGAGGACCGGCCCGAGCGTCGGGATCACCTCGGTGGCCACGGACGGGTAGTCGCCGAGCGCCCACATGGCGCGGTGCTTCGCCTTGAGGGCGGCGTCGTCGACGGGAACAGCGGTCGTGCTCATGGTGACTCCTTGTGGTTGTCGGTGTGCATCCAGGGTCCGGCGAAGGGGCTCTCGCGGGTAGTTCTGGATCTGTACCGACCCCCCGTTCGGGTGGTTCCCCTTGCCGCCGTCCCGGCGTGAGACTCGGGAGATGGCCGGTTACGGACAGTTCTGCCCCGTCGCCAAGGCGATGGAGGTGCTCGACGAGCGCTGGACGATGCTGGTCCTCCGCGAGCTGATGCAGGGCAGCACCCGGTTCAACGAGCTCCGCAGGGGCGTCCCGAAGATGTCGCCGGCGCTGCTGAGCAAGCGGCTCCGCTCCCTCGAGCGGGCCGGGCTCGTGCGTCACGACGGGGAGGGGCGCTACCTGCTCACCGAGTCCGGGGCCGACCTCTTCGACGTCGTCCAGGGGATCGGGCTGTGGGGGCTCCGGTGGGTGCCGGAGCTCGGGGAGCAGGACCTCGACCCGCACCTGCTCATGTGGGACATGAGCCGGACCGTTCCGGTCGAGCGGTGGCCGTCGGGACGGACCGTCGTGGAGTTCCACTTCGACGACGTCGAGCCGAAGGCGCGGTCGTGGTGGTTCGTCGTCGCCGACGGCAAGGTGGACGTCTGCGACGTCGACCCCGGGCATGACGTGGCGGCGACCGTCTCCACCGGGTTGGGCACGCTCGTGCGGATCTGGCGCGGTGACCGTTCGTGGACCGACGCGCTGCGGCAGGAGGCGGTAACGCTCGCCGCTCCGCCCCGAGTACGCCGCGAGGTGCCGTCGTGGTTCGGCCGGTCGACACTGGCCGACGCAGCGGCAGCCCGTGGCGTCGTACCCGCTGCTGTTCCGGCCCAACGCTCCTCTGCGGACGTGCCCACGCCGAAAGTCGTCCGTTAGGACGAGTCTCCCGGGCGTTCGGCGGCGGATGGCCGAAAAGGTCGTCCAGACGGACGACATTCGGCGCCTCACGAGCAGACCAAGCGCGGGCCGACCCTCAGAACGTGAAGAGGGGGTCCTTGCTCAGCTCGGCGCGGGCCAGGGTCAGCAGGTGCACGTCGTCCGGGCCGTCGAAGAGCCGCATCGCCCGGTGCCACCCCCACATCTCGGCGAGGGGGGTGTCGTCGGAGACCCCGGCGCCGCCGTGGACCTGGATCGCCCGGTCGATCACCTCGAGGACCGTGCGCGGGACCGCGACCTTCGCCTCGGCGACGAGGTGGCGGGCCGCCTTGTTGCCCTCGGTGTCGATGACGTGGGCGGCGTGGTGGCAGAGCCCCCGGGCCTGGTCGAGGGCGATCCGCGACTCCGCGATCCGCTCGCGGACGACGCCCTGCTCGGCGAGCGCCTTGCCGAAGGCCACGCGCGACTTGGTGCGCGCCACCATGAGGGCCAGCGCCCGTTCACCCGCGCCGAGCGCACGCATCACGTGGTGGATCCGACCGGGGCCGAGCCGGGCCTGGGCGGCGGCGAAGCCACCACCCTCCTCACCCAGGATGTTCTCCACCGGGACCCGGACATCGGTGAAGACGATCTCGCAGTGGCCCTGCTGGTGCTGGTGGCCGAAGACCGGGAGCGAGCGGACCAGCTCGATGCCGGGGGTGTCGGCCGGCACCAGCACCATCGACTGCTGCCGGTGGGTGGCCGCGGTCGGGTCGGTCTTGCCCATGACCACGAGCAGCTTGCACCGAGGGTCGGCGGCGCCGGTGATCCACCACTTCCGGCCGTTGATGACGTACTCGTCGCCGTCGCGCTCGATCCGGGTCTCGATGTTCGTGGCGTCGCTGCTGGCCACGGCCGGCTCGGTCATCGCGAACGCCGACCTGATCTCTCCGGCCAGGAGGGGACGGAGCCACCGGTCCTGTTGCGCGGGCGTGCCCAGCAGGTGGATCAGCTCCATGTTGCCGGTGTCCGGCGCCGAGGAGTTGACCGCCTCCGGCGCGAGCTCGAGGCTCCAGCCGGTGAGCTCGGCGAGGGTGGCGTACTCCAGCTGGGTCAGCCCGGACTCGTGCGGCAGGAAGAGGTTCCACAGCCCCTGCTCGCGGGCGGCGGCCTTCAGCTCCTCCACGACCGGCGGGACGCTGTGGTCGGCGGGCCCGTGCGTCTCCCGGTAGCGCTTGTAGACCGGCTCGGCCGGGATCACCTGCTCCTGGATGAACGCCGTCAGCCGGGCGTGGAGCTCGGTCGCCCGCTCGGAGGGTGCCGCGAAGGCCGGGTAGATCGAGCTCATCAGATGTCCGTCACCCTCAGCCCGGAGTGCGCCTTGTAGCGCCGGTTGATGCTGATCAGGTTGGCGGTCAGCGCCTCGACCTGGTGCGCGTTGCGGAGGCGTCCGCCGTACACGCCGCGGACGCCGGGGATGACCTCGGCGAGCGCCTGGACCAGGTCGGTCGCCTCGCGCTTGTCCCCGAGGACGAGTACGTCGGTGTCGACCGACTCGACCGACGGGTCGTCGAGGAGCACCGCGCTGACGTTGTGGAACGCACCGACGACGGTGCTGTCGGGGAGCAGCGCCGCGGCCTGCTGGGCGGCGGACCCCTCCTCGACGGCGAGCGCGTAGGCGCCCTGCTTGTCGAAGCCGAGCGGGTTCACGCAGTCGACGACGACCTTGCCCGCCAGGGCGGGAGCGAGCTCGCTCAGGAGCTCCTTGTGCCCGTCCCACGGTACGGCGACCACGACGATGTCCCCGGCCGCGGCTGCCCCGGCGTTGTCGGCGCCGGTGACCTCACCTCCGACCGCCTCGGCGAGCTCCGCGGCGGCGGCGGCCGCCCGGTCCTCGCTGCGGCTGCCGAGGACGACCTCGAGCCCCCCGGCGGCGAACCGGCGGGCGAGCCCGCGGCCCTGCGGTCCGGTGCCGCCGAGGACGGCGACGGTCAGTCCGGCGAGATGCGGGTCGACAGGCATGGCGGCCATCATTCCCTACGGGCTCCCGCGGCCCTAAGGTCGGTCCATGCTCGACCACTTCGGGATCAACTGCCGGGACATCGCCGCCAGTGCGGCCTTCTACGACCGCGTGCTCGGGGTCCTCGGCCATCGCCGGCTCATGGACTACGAGGTCGCGATCGGCTACGGCACGGAGCAGCCGAGCTTCTGGATCGCGGCCTGGCAGGAGGACACCCCCAACCGCGAGGTGCACATCGCGTTCGTCGCGCCGGACGCGGACGCCGTGCGGGCGTTCCATGCCGCGGCCCTCGAGCTGGGCGCCGAGGAGCTCCACGCGCCGCGGGTCTGGCCGGAGTACCACCCCGGCTACTACGGCGCCTTCGTCCGCGACCCGGACGGCAACAACGTCGAGGCGGTCTGCCACACCGCGCCCGAGGGCTAGAAGGTCTCCAGGTCCTCCCAGCCGACCGTGTCGAGGGCGGGCTCGGGGAGCGGCGGGGGGAGCTGGCGCTTCGACAGCTGGGCCTCCGAGTGCGCGCCGCAACCGTGGTCGAGCGAGACCACGCGGCCGTCGTCGTTGGCGTAGGCGTTCGCGCATACCCCGAAGAGCCGGCCCAGCGGCCCGCCCAGCTTGACGAAGAACCCGCAGGTCACGCAGGCGGCCGGCGCGGACTGGGCGATCGGCGCCTCCGGACCGTGGGTGCCTTCGTACCACCGGTCGGCGGCGAGCTCACGCCCCTCGACGGAGAGGACGCGCGGGCGGCCGAGGCCGAGCTCGTCGGCGACCTCCTTGACCGCGTCGGCGTCGACCTCCTCGTCGGCGGCAGTGTACGCCGGGGCGAGCCGCTCGTCGTCCTCCTCGGTCGGGAGGAGGTCTCCGGGGCCGAGGTCGCCCGGGCGGATCCGCTCGCGGTAGGGCACCCACTCCGGGGCGAGCACGGCGTCGGCGCCGGGGAGGAGGACCACCTCGTCGACCGTGACGGTCTTCTGGCGCGGGGCCCGTGTGACGGTCACCGACCACCGCCAGCCGCGGTAGCCGAGCCGGCTGCAGGCGAAGTGGTGGGTGACGACCTTGTCCGCCTCCGCCTCGTGGCCGAGGTAGTCGCCGACGTCGCCCTCGGGGACCAGGTCGAGGAGCGCGGCGCGAGCGGCGTCGACCGCCTCGGCTCCGACGGAGTCGAGCTTGGGCGGCTTCGTGGCACGGGTCACCGGGAGATCATCCCAAACGAACACGCCCCCTGTCGCATCGAGGTCCGGCCGGCCTTGGGCAAGATGGGGCCATGGACCCGGACGCGGCGCAAGAGACCTCGGAGCGGCCGCGCCGGGTCCGGCGGGTCGCGGGCGCGTCGGCGCGCGGACTGCGTCGTACCGGAGCAGGCGGCGCCCACGCGGCGAGCTACGTGTTCCGGCAGGCCCGGCGCGCCAGCCACGCCGAGGGAGCCGGTGACAGCGGGCTGTCCCGGCTCATCGAGCTGCACGCCTTCAACGCCGCCGGTGACACCGCGGTGGCGATCAGCCTCGCCGGCACCCTCTTCTTCCAGGTGCCGACCGCCGAGGCGCGCAGCCAGGTCGCGCTCTTCCTGGGGTTGACGATGCTGCCCTTCGCGATCGTGGCGCCGCTGATCGGGCCGGTCCTCGACCGGTTCAGCCACGGCCGCCGGTGGGCGATCGGCACCACGATGGCACTGCGCGGGTTCCTCTGCTGGGTGCTCGCCACGGAGGTCGTCGAGGAGTCGCTGGCGATGTTCCCGGCCGCGTTGGGCGTGCTCGTCGCGTCGAAGGCGTACGGCGTGACCCGCGCGGCCGCCGTACCTCGGGTCGTCCCCCCGGCCCTGGGGCTGGTGAAGGCGAACTCCCGGATCTCGCTCGCCGGCATCGTCGGCGCGTCCGTCTCCGCGCCGATCGCGGTCGGCGCGTCTCTCCTCGGTGCGGACTGGTCGCTGCGCTACGCCTTCCTGGTCTTCATCGGGGGCACGATCCTCGCGATCATGCTCCCCACCAAGGTCGACGACCCCGCCGGCGAGGAGACCGCGAGGCTGAGCGGCACGACCAAGGCGCGGGTCCCGGCCCTCGTCGTGCGCGGGCTGCGGTGCAACGGCGGGCTGCGGCTGCTCTCGGGGTTCCTCACGCTCTTCATGGCGTTCCTCCTCCGCGACGAGCCGTTCCCCGGGTGGGAGACCAGGCCGGAGCTGCTGATCGGCATCGTCGTGGGGTCGGCCGGGCTCGGCAACTCGATCGGCATCGGGCTCGGGTCGGTGCTGCGCGACGTCCGGCCGGCCCTCGTCGTCGTGCTGGTGCTCGGGGCCGACACGGCCGCCGCCCTGGTGGCCGCGGTGTTCTACTCCCTCCCGACGGTCGCCCTCCTCGCGCTCACCGCCGGCGTGTGCCAGGCGCTGGGCAAGCTCTCGCTCGACTCGCTGATCCAGCAGGAGGTGCCGGAGCGGACCAGGTCGAGCGCGTTCGCCCGTTCCGAGACGCTCCTCCAGCTGTCGTGGGTCGTCGGCGGGTTCCTCGGCATCACCCTGCCGCTCATCCCGCGGCTGGGACTGGGGGTGGCGGCAGCGCTGCTGATCGGGATCACCGTCTGGGTGCTGATGGACGTCCGGAACCAGGTCAGCGGAGCAACGCAGCAGCCTCGGTGAGCCCCACGACGACCGCCGCCACCGCGAGCGCCGCAGGAGCCCGGCCGCCCCGGGAGCGTGGGCGGAGCCGCACCCCGGCGTCGTGGGCGTAGCGGCCGCGGCTCTCCGCCAGGACCCACAGTGCGAGCAGTGCCGAGACGCCGAGCGTGCCCACCGCGAGCACCCCGAGCCGGTCGAAGGTGAGCCGGGCGAGCACCGCAGCGCCCGCGACCAGCGAGAGCGCCGTCCGCTGCCACGCCAGAGCCGTCCGCTCGTTGGCCCTCCCCGGGTCGGCGTGGCGCATCGTCAGAACGCCACGGCGACCAGGACCAGCCCGGCGACCACGACCGCCAGGGCGAAGAGCGCGCCCCACCCGAAGGCCGGCAGCGGCCCCTTGCTGCGCATCGCCCGCTCGGCGCGGGCCCACCGGAACCAGGCCACCGTCGCGGAGACGATGCCGAGCACGACGAAGAGGAACGCGAGCAGGTGCTGCGCCCGCTCGGAGATCGACAGCTCCACGGTGTCGAGCGCGACCCCCGCGGCCAGGAGCGCCAGGGAGGTCCGGACCCAGGCGAGGAACGTCCGCTCGTTGGCGAAGCTGAAGCGGTAGTCGGGCTCCTCACCCGAGCCGTACACCCAGCCGGGCCACCGGCGCGGTGCCGTCATCAGGCGCCGGTCAGCGCTCGAGCTCGTCGGCCAGGGCGCGCAGGAGCATCGCTGTCGGCTTGACGGTCTTCGGGTCGGGGTGCCGCCCGTTGCGGTACCCCTTCTCGATGTTCTCCAGCAGCCGGTAGAGGTCCTCGATGATGTTGACCATGTCGGCGGGCTTCTTGCGCGTCGCCTTGGAGACCGACGCGGGCGCGTCGAGGACCCGCACCTGGAGGGCCTGGTCGCCCTTGCGGCCCTGGGCGATCCCGAACTCCACACGGGTCCCGGCCTTGAGGCTGGGAACACCTTCGGGGAGCGCGGAGGCGCGGACGAAGACGTCGCCGCCCTCGTCCGTGGAGAGGAAGCCGAAGCCCTTCTCGACGTCGTACCACTTCACCTTGCCCGTTGGCACCGGTGCTCCTCGTGTTGTCCGGGGGCCCTCAGGGGGCCGCTGCGTGCTGACCGAGCCAGCCTACGGGTGCCGCGTCGTCCGCGGCCAACGGGTTCAGCGGAACAGCTCCGGCTGCGCCAGCCGCTCGTTCATCGAGCCGGAGCGGAAACCGCGCGGGTCGACGGTCGTCCTCGGGAAGCCGGCCTCGACGACAGCCCGCCTGACCGCCTCCTCGTCCTCCGGCCGGTCTGCCAGCCGCTCGACGACCTCCCGGTCCAGCTCGACCGAGCCCTCCTCGCCGAGGTCACGGACGCGGACGTTGTCCGAGTCGAGTCCCAGGGCGGCCAGCGTGCGTCGTACCGCCTCCTCGGCGCGCTCCACGCGCGCGAGCCCGGCCGGGGTGACCTCGAGCCCGTACGCGATCCGGGAGCTGAGGCAGGCGGCGGCCGGCTTGTCCCAGGTCGGCAGCCCCCAGCCGCGGGAGGCGGCGCGCACCTGCGCCTTGGTGATCCCGGCGTCGGCGAGCGGGGTCTGTGCGGCCCGCTCGGCCGCGGCTCGGATGCCGGGACGGAAGCCGGCCACCACGTCGTCGGCGTTGGTGCCGGTCACGACGTGGGCGAGGCCGTGCTCGGCGGCGAGCGGACCGAGGACGTCGAGGAGCTCGGCCTTGCAGTGGTAGCAGCGGTCGCCGTCGTTGCGCCGGTAGCCCTCGCGCTCCATCTCGTGCGTCTCGGGGGTGAGCAGCCGTACGCCGAGGCTCTCCGCGAAGGCCGCGGCGGGGCCCCGCTCGCCCTGCGGGAGCGAGCCGGAGTACGCCGTCGCCGCCGCCACGCGGTCGGACCCGAGGGTGCGGACCGCGGCGGCGAGGAGGAAGGCGCTGTCCGCTCCGCCGCTGAAGGCGACGAGGACCGAGCCGAGCTCGCGGAGCCGCTCCTCGAGAGCGGTCAGCCGCGTGGTGAGGAGGTGCTCCTCGAGCCAGGCCGGGAACGCAGCGAGGTCCGGCAGCACGGCGTGGGTCCCGGCGGCGACCAGCTCCTCCTCCGTGCAGCCGCCGGTGAGGACGGAGACGCTGAGGATCCCTGCGGCGAGGGCGCCCTCGACGTCGTGGACGTGGTCGCCGACGTAGACCGAGGCGCCGTGCTCGGCGAGGACCGGTCCCTTGCCGGGCCCCCAGACCTGTCCGATGACCTCGTCGACGTCGAACCGGAGGGCGTCGACGTGCAGCCGGGCGTTGGGCTCGTACTTCCCGGTGATGAGGATCGTCCTGCCGCCGTGCGCGCGGACGGCGGCCAGCGCCTCGTGGGCGCCGGCGAAGGCGATCGTCGGCGGCACGGCAGTGGCGGGGTAGAGCTCGCGGAACCGGTCGACGAGCGTCTGCATCCGGTCGGCGTCGTGGTCCGGGAGGTACGGCGCCAGCATCACGTCGAGCGGGGGGCCGAGCTGCTCCACGAGCGACGCCACGTCGAACTCGACGCCGACCTCCTCGCCGAGGACGGCCAGGCAGGCGGCGAACCCCGGCCGGGTGTCGATCAGGGTCATGTCGAGGTCGAAGCCGACGACGAGCGGAGCGGGGGTCACCGACCCAGGTTACGTGGCGGGGCGGCCTGCTCCCGCCGTCGGTATCGTGGTTCGGATGCCCTCCGCCGCCGCGCCCCGCACGCTGGCCGACCAGCTCCGCAGCTGGCCGGACGACCGGCTCGGTGCGCTGCTCCGGATGCGGCCGGACCTCGCATCGCCGGCGCCGCAGGACTCCTCCCAGCTCGCCTCTCGGGCGAGCACGCGGGCGTCGGTGCTGCGGGCCCTCGACGGGCTGACCCGGCTCGAGCTCGTCGTCCTCGACGCGGTCGTGGTGCTCGGGGGACGGGCTGCGCCGGACTCCGTCGCCGGCGTCGTGAACGCGGCCGCTTCGCCGGTCCTCCTGTCGCTCGACCACCTCCGGGCGCTCGCTCTCGTCTGGGGCAGCGACGACGAGGTGCGGGCGGTCAGCGCGGTGGCCGAGTGCCTGGGGTCGGGGGTGACGCAGCTCGGCCCCCCGGTCGAGCAGCTGCTGACCGGCGTCGGGCCGGAGCGGGTGGCCACGCTGCTGGCCGACCTCGGCGAGCGGTCGTCCGGAGACCGGGCGGAGGACGTCGTCCGGGTCGCCGCGCTGCTCTCCGATCCCGACCGGGTCGCCGTGCTGCTGGCCGGCTGCGACCAGCCGGCCCGGACGATGCTCGACCACCTCGAGCGCACCGGCTCCGACGGCGCCTCCGACCACGCCGCCCAGCCGGTGACGGTGGCCTCGGCGACCACACCGGTCGAGCAGCTCGTCGCCCGGGGGCTGCTCCTGCCCAGGGACAGGCGCCACCTCGTCGTACCGCGGGAGGTGGGGGTGGCGCTCCGCGGCGGCCGGACGACGCGCGAGACGGTCGACGAGCCTCCGCCGCTGGCGACGACCGCGCGCGCACAGCGGCTGGTGGACCAGGCGGCGGCCGGAGCGGCGTACGAGCTCGTCCACCGGGTGGAGCTCCTCCTCGACCACTGGGGCGCCGAGCCGCCCGCCGCGCTGCGCCAGGGCGGGCTGTCGGTGCGGGACCTCAAGGCGACGGCCGGGCTCCTGCACGCCGACGAGCGGACCGCAGCGCTCCTCGTCGAGCTGGCGTCCGGGGCCGGGCTCCTCGCCCAGGGCGAGACGACCGAGCTCGACGCGGCGTGGCTGCCGACGGACGCGTTCGACAGCTGGCGCGGGGTGCCCCTGGCGGAGCGGTGGGCGCGGTTGGCGGCAGCCTGGCTCCACGGCGAACGGCTCACCGGGCTGATCGGCGGCCGGTTGCAGGGCAAGGGGGTCAACGCGCTCTCCCCGGACCTCGAGCGCGGCTGGCTGCCCGACGCCCGCCGGACCGCGCTGACCGAGATCGCTTCGGTCAGCGACGGCTGTGTGCTCGCGGCCGGCTCGGGGGTGCCGTCGCTGGTCGCGCGGATGCACTGGCTGCGACCGCGCCGTCCGGCATCGCGGGCGGACGCGGTGGCGTGGGCGGTCGAGGAGGCAGCGGTCGTCGGCGTGCTCGGGCTCGGCGGGATGTCCGTCCCCGGGCGGGCCCTTCTGTCCGACGGGAGCTCCGCGGCGGCCGCGGCGGTAGCGCCCTTGCTGCCCCAGCCGGTCGACCACGTGCTGCTCCAGGCCGACCTGACCGCGGTCGCGCCGGGGCCGCTGGAGGAGTCGCTCGCCCGCGACCTCGCCACGGTCGCGCACGTGGAGTCCCGGGGAGGCGCCACGGTCTACCGGTTCACCGAGTCCTCGATCCGGCACGCGTTCGACGTCGGCTGGTCGTCGGCGGAGGTGCTCGAGACGATCACCCGGGCGGCGCGGACGGAGATGCCGCAGCCGCTGCGGTACCTCGTCGACGACGTCGCGCGCACGTTCGGGACGGTCAGGGTCGGAGCCGTGTCGGCGTTCCTGAGGAGCGACGACGAGGCGGCGCTGGCGGCGCTGGTCCACGACCCCGGGGCCGCCGGGCTCCGGCTGCGCCGGATCGCCCCGACGGTGGTGGTGACGGACACCCCCGCCGACGTCCTGCTCCCCCGCCTGCGCGAGCTCGGGGTCGCGCCGGTCGTCGAGGGGCCGGACGGCGTGGTCCGGGTCGCCCGCAAGGACGCTCACCGCTCCTCGACGCCCCGGACCCGGGGCGCCGCCCAGCTGGCCGAGTCGGCGGCGCGGCTCTCGGCGCGGACGGCCGCCACCGTCACCGCGATCCGGGCCGGCGACCGGGCCGCCTCGGTCAGGCCCACCGCCGCTCCGTCACGCCCCCGGCAGTCCCCCGCCTCCGCGCTCGCGCTCCTGCGCGAGTCGGCGGAGTCCGGCGCGACGGTGTGGATCGACTACGTCGACAGCGACGGGTCGACCCACGAGCGGGTGGTCGACCCGAAGCGGCTGGACGGCGGGCGGCTGGTGGCGTTCGACCACAGGTCCGAGGAGCTCCGGTCGTACGCCGTGCACCGGATCAGCTCGGTCCGCCCCCTCTGACCTGACTCCGTCGAGCCGCCCCTCGTGCTGTGTTCAGCCGCCCCTCGTGCTGTGTTCAGCCGCCCCTCGTGCTGGATCGCTGGGCGTCGTACCGTCTCCCCATGACCAACCGCGTGACCGCAACCGACTTCACGGCCCTTGGCCTCGACGACTGGCGGGTGCTGCGGAGCGCCATCGAGGCGAACTTCGCCTGCGGGTCGTACGCCGAGGCCGGCCGCTTCGTCGCCGACGTGGCGGTGCTCTGCGACGAGCGCGAGCACCACGCCTCGGTCGACCTCCGCTACCCCGACCTGGTGCACGTGACCTCGACGACCCACTCGCTCGACGGGCTGAGCAACCGGGACGTCGAGCTGGCGCGAGCGGTGAGCGCGCTCGCCAAGGAGCGCGGCTACCACGTCAGTCCCGGCGACAGCGTGGCGTTGGAGGTCGCGATCGACGCCATGGACATCGACGCGGTCCGGCCGTTCTGGCAGACGGTGCTCGGCTACGTGCCGGAGCACACCGCCGACGGTGAGCAGGTCATCGCGCTGATCGATCCCGAGGGGATGGGGCCCGCGATCTGGTTCCAGCAGATGGACGAGCCGCGCACGGAGCGCAACCGGATCCACCTCGACGTCGTGGTCCCGCACGACGTCGCCGAGCAGCGGGTCGCGGACACGGTCGCGGCCGGCGGCACCCTGGTGAGCGACGCGCGGGCGAAGGCCTTCTGGGTGCTGGCGGACGCCGAGGGCAACGAGGCGTGCATCTGCACGTGGCAGGACCGGGGGAACTGACGTGGCCGGCGACGAGGAGTGGGAGGCGCGCTTCGAGGCCAGAGGGCTCAAGGACTGGCACGTGCGGGGGAGCCAGGCCCACACGACGTACTCCTGCGGCTCCTTCACCGCAGCCGGCGAGGTGGCGGCGATCATCGCCCGGGTCTGCGACGAGAAGAACCACCACGCGGAGATCGACCTTCGCTACCCCGACCAGGTGCGGGTGACGACCTGGTCGCACGACGTCGGCGGGCTGAGCCAGCGCGATCTCGACCTGGCCCGGGCGATCACCGTCGCGATGGAGCGCCCGCAGTACTGAGGCCGCGCGCGCTGTCAGGAGTCGAAGCCGAGGCCGAGGCGGTCGAGCGTGCGGAGCCAGAGGTTCCGCCGGCCCCGACGGTGGTCGGCCCGGTCGAGCGACCAGCGGGTCGCCTGGATCCCCGCCGAGGCGAACGGCTCGGGCGGGAACGGCAGCGGCCGTTTCCGCACCATCTCCAGCCGCGTGCGCTCGGTGTCGGCCGCGGCGAGCAGGTCGAGGAGCACGTCGGCGGCGAACCGGGTCGCGCCGACCCCGAGCCCCGTGAAGCCGGCCGCATGGGCGACCCGGCCGCCGTGGCCGAGCCCGTAGAAGGCGCAGAAGCGGGTCGAGGTGTCGATCGGCCCCGCCCACCCGTGCGTCACCCGGATCCCCTCCAGCTGCGGGAAGGTCGTGAGCAGGTGCGAGGTGAGGAGCCGGTACGTCGCCGGCCGCTGCTCGTACGACGCGCGCACCCGCTTGCCGAACCGGTAGACCGCGTCGTAGCCGCCGAAGAGGATCCGGTCGTCCGGGGTGAGCCGGTAGTAGTGGAACTGGTTGGCGCCGTCGTCGATCCCCTGCCGGTTCCGCCAGCCGACCGCGGCCCGCTGCGCGGAGGTCAGCGGCTCCGTCACGATCGCGTAGTCGTAGACCGGCACGGTGTGGGCGCGGAACCGCCGCAGCAGGGCGGGGAAGACGTTGGTCCCCAGCGCCACCCGGTCGGCGCGGACCGACCCGGAGCCCGTCCGCACCGTGACGGCGGAGCCGTCCGAAGAGAGCCCCGTGACCTGGCTGCCCTCGAACAGCCCGACCCCGAGCGACGAGGCGACCCGCCCCAGCTCGTCGACCATCTTCGCCGGGTGGAGCAGCGCGGTGTCGGTGCCTTCCAGCCCCGCGAGGTACGTCGGGCTGTCCACCTCGGCCCGGACCTCGGCCGCCGTGAGGAACCGCCCGGCCCCGTCGAGAGCCGCGGACCGCAGCCACTCGACCTGGTGCGGCTCGACCGCCACGCTCAGCTCGCCGGTCCGCTCGAAGTCGACCGCCATCCCGTGGTCGCGGACGGTCTTCTCGATCCCGTCGAGGTTCTCGGTGCCGAGCCGCTCGAGGACGTCGTGCTCCGTGGGCCACCGGCTCCGGGCGTTCTCCTCGCCGTGGGTGAGCGAGGCGGCGCAGAACCCGCCGTTGCGCCCCGACGCCGCCCACCCGAGCCGCTGGGACTCCAGCAGCACCACCCGGCGCCCCGGGTCGCGCTCCTTCGCGCGGATCGCGGTCCAGAGCCCGGTGTAGCCGCCGCCGACGACGCAGAGGTCGGCCTCCGCCGACCCGCTCAACGTGGGGTACCGCCGCGGTGAGGCGACGTCCTCGATCCAGAAGCAGGCGTCCCGCGCTTCCGCGAGCGCCGCGTCGACGACGGCAGCAGCAGGCGCCTGTCTCTCGAAGACGGTCGGTTCAGCCGGCGGCATGGGCGTCCCCGACCGACAGCGCGGTGTCGAGGATCGCGAGCCCCTCCCTGGCCTGCTCAGGTGTGGTGTTGCACGGCGGCACGACGTGGATCCGGTTGTAGTTCACGAACGGCAGCAGGCCGCCCTTCTTGCACGCCGCGACGATCTCGTTCATCGCCGGGCTGGTGCCGCCGTACGGCGCGAGCGGCTCCTTCGTGGACCGGTCGCTGACGAGCTCGACCGCCCAGAAGGCGCCCACGCCGCGGACCTCCCCGACGCAGGGGTGCTTCTCGGCGAGGGCAGCGAGGCCGGGACCGAGCACGCCGGAGCCGAGAGCCGCGGCCTGCTCGACCATTCCCTCGTCGCGCATCGCCCCGATCGTCGCGACGGCCGCCGCACAGGCCAGCGGGTGGCCCGAGTAGGTGAGCCCGCCGGGGTAGGGCCGCTGGGCGAACGTGTCGTAGATCCCGTCGGAGATGATCACCCCGCCGAGCGGCACGTAGCCCGACGTCACGCCCTTGGCGAACGTGATGAGGTCAGGCGTGACCCCGTAGTGGTCCAGCGCCAGCCACGTCCCCGCGCGACCGAAACCGGCCATCACCTCGTCGAGCACCATGACGATCCCGTGCTCGTCGCACAGCTCGCGGACGCCGGCCAGGTATCCCGCCGGCGGCGGCATGATCCCCGCGGTGCCGGGAATTGTCTCCAGGACAATTGCTGCGACGGTGCCAGGTCCCTCGAGCTCGACGGTACGACGGAGGTGGCGCAGCGCCCGCTCGCACTCCTCCTCCTCGGTGGTGGCGTCGAACTCCGACCGGTAGAGGAACGGCCCGAAGAACTTGACGGTCCCGGCCGAGCCGTAGTCGGACGCCCACCTCCGCGGGTCGCCGGTCACGTTGATCGCGGTCTGCGTGCCGCCGTGGTAGCTGCGATACGTCGACAGCACCTTGACCCGGCCGGTGTGCAGCCGGGCCATCCGCACCGCGTGCTCGACCGCCTCGGCGCCGGCGTTGGTGAAGAAGACGTGCTCGAGCCCGTCCGGTGCGATCTCGGCGACCAGCCGGGCGGCCTCCGAGCGCGCGTCGTTGGCGTGCTGCGGAGCGACCGTGCAGAGCTTCGCCGCCTGCTCCTGGATCGCCGCGACGACCGTCGGGTGCTGGTGGCCGATGTTCGTGAAGACCAGCTGCGAGGAGAAGTCGAGGAAGCGGTTGCCCTGGTCGTCCCAGAGGTACGCACCCTCGGCCCGCGTCACGACCATCGGGTCGAGGGTGGCCTGGGCCGACCAGGAGTGGAAGACGTGCTTGCGGTCGAGCTCGTAGGTGCGGTTCGTCATCGTCGTACCCTCTCAGCGGTTCTGGGGAAAGGCGAGCTCGAGGCCCCCGCTGGGCTTCACGGCCGGGTCGTTCCACCGTGAGGTGACCGCCTTGCCGCGGGTGAAGAAGTGCACGCCCTCGACGCCGTGCGCGTGGGTGTCCCCGAAGAGCGAGTTCTTCCACCCGCCGAAGGAGTAGTACGCCATCGGCACCGGGATCGGCACGTTGATGCCGATCATCCCTACCTCGACATCCACCTCGAACTTCCGAGCCGCCCCGCCGCTGCTGGTGAACAGCGCGACACCGTTGCCGTAGGGGTTGGCGTTGACCAGCTCGACGGCCTCGTCGTACGTCGACGCGCGAACCACGTTGAGCACGGGGCCGAAGATCTCGTCGGTGTAGACCGACATCTCGGGAGTGACGTTGTCGAGCAGCGTCGGGCCGAGCCAGAAGCCGTCCGAGGCCCCGTCGAACGAAGCCTCGCGCCCGTCGACGACCACCTTGGCACCGGCCGCCTCACCCGCCTCGACGTACGACGCGACCTTGTCCCGGTGGGCGCGCGTGACCAGCGGCCCCATGTCGCAGCCACGGGTGCCGTCGCCGGTCCGCAGCGACCCGGCCCGGTCCGCGATCTTGGCCACCAGGTCGTCCGCGATCGGCCCGACGGCGACGAGGACCGAGACCGCCATGCACCGCTCCCCGGCCGAGCCGAAGCCGGCGCTGACCGCCTGGTCCGCGGCCAGGTCGAGGTCGGCGTCGGGAAGGACGACCATGTGGTTCTTCGCGCCGCCGAGGGCCTGCACGCGCTTGCCGTTGCTGCTCGACCGCTCGTAGACGTAGCGGGCGATCGGCGTGGACCCGACGAAGCTGATCGCCCTGACGTCGGGGTGGTCGATGAGGGCGTCGACCGCCTCCTTGTCGCCCTGGAGGACGTTGAAGACGCCGTCGGGGAGCCCGGCCTCCTTCCACAGCTCGGCCATCCAGATCGAGGCCGAGGGGTCCTTCTCGCTGGGCTTGAGCACGACCGTGTTGCCGGCGGCGATCGCGAGCGGGACGAACCACAGCGGGACCATCGCCGGGAAGTTGAACGGGCTGATGATGCCGACGACACCGAGCGGCTGACGCTTGGAGTGGACGTCGACGCCGGTCGAGACGCCCTCGGAGTAGCTGCCCTTGAGCAGGTGCGCGATCCCGCAGGCGAACTCGACGACCTCCTGGCCGCGGGAGACCTCGCCGAGCGCGTCGGCGAGGACCTTCCCGTGCTCGGCGGTGATGAGCGCCGCCAGCTCCTCCTTGCGCTCGTTGAGCAGCTCGCGGAACCGGAAGAGGACCTGGGTCCGGGCGGTGATCGACGTGGTCGCCCACCCCCGGGCCGCCGCCCGGGCGGAGCCGATCACGCGCTCGGCGTCGTCCTGGCCGGCGAACGCCACCTGGCCGGTGACCTCTCCGGTGGCGGGGTTCGTCACGTCGCCTGACCGGGTGGAGCTGCCGTCGAAGCGGGCGCCGTCGGTCCAGTGGAGGATGCGGGGAGTCGTCATGGTTCCCAGCCTGGCCCTCCCCCCGCCTGCTGGCCAGGGACACTCCGTAACCATTGGTGTGTGACGAGTGACGATGTGTAGCCTACGGAGGTGCAGCCGACGCTCCGCACCGTGCTCGCCTCCGCCTCCCTGCGCGACGGCGACCCCGAGGTGCTCACCGGAGCCGATCGGCTCGACGCCCCGGTGCGGTGGGTCCACGTCGGCGAGGTGCGTGAGATCGCCGGGCTGCTCCGCGGCGGCGAGCTGATCCTCTCCACCGGCCTGGCGATGCAGGGCGAGCCGGACGAGGCGGCCGCGTACGTCGAGGAGCTGGCCCGCGCCGGAGCGGCCGCCCTGGTCGTCGAGCTCGGCGACAGGTTTCCCCGGGTGCCGGACGAGGCCGTGCGGGCGGCCGCCCGCCACTCGCTCCCCGTCGTGGTCCTCCGCGGGCGCGTGCGGTTCGTCGAGGTCACGGAGGAGGTCCACCGCGGGATCGTCGCCGAGCAGCTCGAGCAGGTCGAGCTGGCCCGTGAGGTGCACGAGACGTTCACCCGGCTCAGCCTGGAGGGCGCCGACGCCGCCACGATCGTCGCCACCACCGCCTCGCTCTGCGGGTCGTCGGTGGTCCTCGAGGACGTCGGCCGGCACGTCGTCGCGTTCACCGCCCTGGGGCGCCCCGCCGCGAGCCTGCTCACCGACTGGGAGCGCCGGTCGCGAGCGGCACCCGAGGCGGACACGACGGGCGTGACCGGCCCCGAGGGATGGGTGACCGCCGCGGTCGGCACACACGGCCGGCGTTGGGGGCGGCTCGTCGTTCCCGACCCGCAGTCCGCGCAGTCCCGCCTGGCGATGGTGCTGGAACGAGGGGCCCAGGCGCTCGAGCTCGGCCGGATGGTCGAGCGGGACCGGCTCGGACTCGAGCTCCAGGCGCAGGGCGGCCTGCTCACCGACCTCGCCACCGGTCGGATCCGGGACAGCCGGACCGCCGCGGCGCGCGCCGAGTCGCTGGGGCTCCGCCCCGCTCCGAGGTACGTCGGCGTGGTCGCCGTCCCGACCGGAGCAGCGCCCCGTCCCGACGCCGACCCGGTCGCCGAGCACGACCGCTCCCGGGAGCTGGTGGAGCGGCTCTCCCGTGCTCTGCAGGCCGCCCGCCTCTCCGGGCTGGTCGGCACCCTTCCCCGGCCGGGTGGCCGGTCCGGCTCGCAGGTCGGGCTGCTGCTCGCCGTACCCCCGGGTTCGCGGCGGGGACCGGAGGACTCGGCGGTCCTCGACGGGCTGGCCGACGCAGTGGCCGGGGAGGCCGTCCTCGGGGTCGGCCCGGTCGCCTCGACGGTCCTCGACGCCGGCCACGGGCTCCGCCTCGCCGCGCACGTCGCGGAGGTCGCCTCGGCGATGCCGTCGGCCTCGGAGCGGCGCTACCACCGCAGCTCCGACATCCGGCTGCACGGGCTGCTGGCGCTGATCCACGAGGACCCCCGGGTGCAGTCGTTCGTCGAGGGCGAGCTGGCCCCGCTCCTCGAGCACGAGGCCCGGACCGGCAGCGGACTGCTCGACCTGCTGCGGCAGCACGTCGCGGCGGGCGGCAACAAGACCCGGCTCGCGGAGAGCTCGCACCGCAGCCGACCGGCGGTCTACAAGAGGCTCGCCCAGATCGAGCGGCTCCTCGGCGTCGACCTCGACGACCCGCTGTCGCTGATGTCGGTCGGGGTCGCGCTGCTCGCCTACGACCAGGCCCACCCGCCGTCCTGAGCCGCATCTCTGTGGAGCCCAGCACGTCTAGCCTGTCCGCGTGCTGCCCACCTGTGACCTCGCCACGCTCGTCGACCGCATCCGCGAGATCGGTGGTGCGGCGCCGACCGTCGTCATCGAGGGTGAGGCGTTCGCGCGCACGGAGCTGCTGGCCGACTGCCTGAACGACCGGATCCCCGGCGCCACCGTTCTGAGCGACTGCGGCAACCCCGCCGTCCGCATCTGGATGGAGGACGCCGGCGGCTTCCATGCCCACTTCCTCCGCGCCAGGGCGGAGGGCAGCTGGGTCCCGGGCACCTGGGTGGCCACCACCTCCCCGGAGCAGCAGGCGGCGCTCGAGGCGCGGGAGGCCGAGGACCGGCGTCGCCGGGAGCGGGCCGACCTGGTGTTCGTGGGGCTCGACCACTTCGACTCGGTCATCGAGCTCCGGTTCTACGCGGACGTCGGCTGTGACTTCGCCCTGTGGGACGACCACGGCAGCGCGGGCGAGATCGAGGAGCTCCTGCCGATCAGCGCCGATCTCCGCCGACGCATCAAGCAGTGGGCCGTCGACGCCGACCTGCGATGGACCACCGGAACGGCCGCCGCCGGCCGCGCCCTCGCCGAGGAGCTGCAGCAACGGCTCGGGCCGGCGTACCGCATCGTGTACGGCTACTGACCCGGCCCGTCACCGGGTGCTCCATAGACTCGCCAGGTGAATGACGGCCCGCTCATCGTCCAGTCGGACAAGACCCTCCTCCTCGAGGTCGACCACGAGCTCGCCGTGGAGTGCCGCAAGGCGATCGCGCCGTTCGCCGAGCTCGAGCGCTCCCCCGAGCACATCCACACCTATCGGCTCACCCCGCTGGGGCTGTGGAACGCACGGGCAGCCGGACACGACGCCGAGCAGGTGGTCGACACGCTGCTCACCTACTCGCGCTACGCGGTCCCGCACGCGCTGCTCGTCGACGTCGCCGAGACGATGGACCGCTACGGCCGGCTCCGGCTGGAGAAGCACCCCACCCACGGCCTGGTGCTCACCGGCTCCGACCGGGCGGTCTTCGAGGAGGTGCTGCGCGCCAAGAAGGTGCAGGGGATGCTCGGCGCCCGCGCCGACGAGCTCACCGTCGTCGTCCACCCGTCCGAGCGGGGGAACCTGAAGCAGGCACTGCTCAAGCTGGGGTGGCCGGCAGAGGACTACGCCGGCTACGTCGACGGTGAGGCGCACGAGATCGCGTTGGCCGAGGAGGGGTGGCACCTGCGCCCCTACCAGCGCGAGGCCGTCGACTCGTTCTGGCATGGCGGGTCGGGGGTCGTCGTACTCCCCTGCGGCGCCGGCAAGACCATCGTCGGCGCCGCCGCCATGGCCACGGCCAAGGCGACCACCCTCATTCTTGTCACCAACACAGTTTCTGCCCGGCAGTGGCGTGAGGAGCTGCTCAAGCGCACGTCGCTGACAGACGAGGAGATCGGCGAGTACTCCGGCGCCAAGAAGGAGGTCCGGGCGGTCACCATCGCGACCTACCAGGTGATGACCACGCGGCGGAAGGGCGTCTACGCCCACCTCGAGCTGCTCGACGCGCGCGACTGGGGGCTCATCGTGTACGACGAGGTGCACCTGCTCCCGGCCCCGATCTTCCGGATGACCGCGAACCTCCAGGCCCGCCGACGGATCGGGCTCACCGCGACGCTGATCCGCGAGGACGGCCGCGAGGGCGACGTCTTCTCGCTCATCGGCCCGAAGCGGTACGACGCGCCCTGGAAGGACATCGAGTCGCAGGGGTGGATCGCCCCGGCGGACTGCGTGGAGGTCCGGGTCACCCTCCCCGAGGGCGAGCGGCTCGCCTACGCCACGGCGGAGCCGGAGGAGCGTTACCGGCTCGCGGCGTGCACGGCGTCGAAGACCCGGCTGGTGGAGCAGCTCGTCGCCCGGCACGACGGCGAGCCCACACTGGTGATCGGACAGTACCTCGACCAGCTCGACGAGATCGGCGAGGCCCTGGACGCCCCCGTGATCAAGGGGGAGACGCCGGTCAAGGAGCGCGAGCGGCTCTTCCAGGCGTTCCGCGACGGGGAGGAGAAGCTCCTCGTCGTCTCCAAGGTGGCGAACTTCTCGGTCGACCTCCCGTCCGCCGCGGTGGCGGTGCAGGTGTCCGGCTCGTTCGGTTCACGCCAGGAGGAGGCCCAGCGGCTCGGCCGGCTGCTGCGCCCCAAGAGCGACGGCCGCTCGGCCCGGTTCTACACGATCGTGACCCGCGACACCGTGGACGCCGAGTTCGCCCAGCACCGCCAGCGGTTCCTCGCCGAGCAGGGCTACGCCTACTCGATCACCGACGCAGCGGATCTCTGAGAGGAGCCGGTGTGACCGCGACGGATGAGGTGATCTTCAACGCACGCTCCCGGGTCCTCGACGACCTCACCTCGACCGGCGCCGCGGATCCCTCGACGGTCTCGGCGGTCGAGGAAGCCCTCTCCACCAGGCGGTGGTGGGCCGAGCAGTGGCCGGAAGGGCTGCAGTACGTCGCCGGGCTGATCGCCCAGGACGTGCAGGACCACCTGCTGGGCGTCACCGGGAGGTGGCCCCTGTGCCCGGTGTGCGAGGACGCGACGCACGCGCTCTACATCCATCCCGAGCTCGGTGGCCCGGACCCGGTCTGGCGGTGCGAGGAGTCCGGTCGCGACGTCGCGCCCCTCGGGCAGCTCCGGACCCGTCCCTCCTGAGCTGGGAAACGCCTCGTCCGATTGGGAGCCCGCTATATCGCGCGCCCAATCGGACGAGGCGCTCTGTTGATCAGTTTCGGAGCCGGCGGACCACCCTGACCAGGAGCAGGACGACGAGCAGCGCGACCCCGAGCTGCTTGCCGTAGCTCCTCAGCAGCACCGGCAGCACCGTCGCCCCCAGGTCGAGCGCCTCCTGACCGGGCGGCGCCGCGGCCGCCGAGGGACCCGACTCGGGGCTCGGCTCGGCCGCGGCAGCGGGCGGAGGCTCCTCGGCGGGCGTCGACGGTACGGCGACCTTCGACTGCAGGCAGTCGACGAACTGGGCCAGCAGCTTGTCGGAGACGTCCTGGATCACGCCGCGGCCGAACTGAGCCGGCTTGCCGGTGATCTGCAGCTCCGTCACGACCTCGACCCGGGTCGCCGAGGGCGACTCCTCCACGAACGTCGCCGTGACGTGCGCGCCGGCCGTGCCGTTCCCCCTCTTGTCCCGCCCCTTCGCGTCGAGGACGAGCCGGCCCGCGGCCTCGTCCCGCTCCACGAAGGTGCCGCTGCCCGCGTACTGAAGGGCCACCGGGCCGAGCTTCACCTTGCAGGTGCCCTGGAACACGTCGCCCTCGACCGAGGTGACCACGGCGCCGGGGAAGCACTCGGCGACCGAGGAGATGTCCTCGAACGCCGCCCAGGCCGTCGCCACGTCGACGGGCACGGTGAAGGAGTGGGTCAGCTCCACGCGCTCACGCTCCCGCCGCCGCGAGCACGGCGCGACGGGTCAGCACGGTGGCGAGGTGGCGCCGGTAGTCGGCGTCGCCGTTGAGGTCGCTCGGCGGCGACGTTCCCTCGGCCACCGAGGCCGCCGCCTCGCGGACCGCCTCCTCGGACGCCGCCTTGCCGACCAGCGCCTGCTCCACGGAGGTGGCCCGCAACGGCCGGTCCCCCATGTTGGTGAGCCCGACCCGGGCCTCCTCGATGGTGCCGCCGGAGGCCCGGACGGTGGCGGCCACCGCCACGATCGACCACTGGTGCGAGACGCGGACGAACTTCTCGTAGTGCGCCCCCCACCCGGTGTGCTTCGGGAACCGGATCTCGGTGAGGATCTCGTCCTCGCCCACCGCGGTCTCGAAGAGCCCCTGGAAGAACTCCGCCGCCGGGACCGTCCGGCTCCCGGAGCCGCCGAGGATCCGGAACGAGGCGTCGAGAGCGAGCGCCGCCGCACCGAGGTCGCCGGCCGGGTCGGCGTGGGCGAGCGCGCCACCGACAGTGCCCCGGTGCCGGATCTGCGGGTCGGCGATCGTTTCGGTCGCCTTCGTGAGGAGCAGCAGGTGCTCGTGTACCGCCGGGTCGTCGAGGAGGGTCTGGTACGACGTCATGGCGCCGATGACGAGGGCGTCACCGTCGTCGCGGACCCCGTGCAGCGACTCGACCCTGCCGAGGTCCACCACCAGCTCGGGGGCGTTCATCCGCATCCGCATGACCGGGAGCAGGCTCTGGCCGCCGGCGATGAGCTTCGCCTCGTCGCCGTGGTCGATGAGGAGCGCCAGGGCCTCCTCGACGGTGGCCGGGGCGGCGTACTCGAACTGGGCGGGGATCACTGCGCTCCTCCTTCGCTCGAGCCGGCGGCGGGATCCTGGTTGGGCGCCTCTGCGCCGAAGTGCGGCTGCGCGTCGGGGTCGGGCTCCACGGGGGCGCCCGCGGGCACGGCGCGGATCGCCTTCCATACCCGCTCCGGCGTGCAGGGCATCGGGACGTCGGAGACGCCGAACGGCCGGAGCGCGTCGACGACGGCATTGACGACGGCCGGGGTCGAGGCGATCGTGCCGGCCTCGCCGACCCCCTTCGTGCCGAGCGAGGTGTACGTCGCCGGGGTGCTGGTCCGGTCGGTGACGAAGCTGATCGTGTCCGCGGCCGTGGGCAGGGTGTAGTCGACGAACGACCCGGTCACGAGGGTCCCCGACTCGTCGTACACCGCCTCCTCCCAGAGCGCCTGGGCGATCCCCTGCACCAGACCGCCGTGCACCTGCCCCTCGACGAGGAGCGGGTTGATGACGGTGCCGACGTCGTCGACGCAGACGTACTTGCGCATCGTCGTCTCGCCGGTCTCGGTGTCGACCTCCATCGCGCACAGGTGGGTCCCGTGCGGGAACGAGAAGTTCTCGGGGTCGAACGTCGCCGACCCGTCGATGCTCGGCTCCGCGCCGTCGGGCAAGTTGTGACCGGTGAACGCGGCGAGCGCTACGTCCTGGATCGAGACGCCCTGGTCGGTGCCCCGCACCCCGAACCGGCCGCCGGAGAACTCGAGGTCATCCTCGGACGCCTCGAGCTGGTGCGCGGCGATGGACCTCGCCCGCTCGATCACCTTGTCCGCCGCGCGGACCACCGCCTCGCCACCCACGGTGAGAGAGCGAGAGCCGTAGGTGTCCAGCCCCCGGTGGGAGATCTGGGTGTCGCCGTGGAGAACCTCCACGTCCTCGAAGGGCACCCCGAGCCGGTCGGCGACGATCTGCGACCAGGCGGTCTCGTGGCCCTGGCCGTGCGGCGACGTCCCGGTGATCACCTCGACCTTGCCGGTGGCGAGCATCCGGATGTCGGCGTGCTCCCAGCCACCGGCCGCGTAGTTGAGCTGGCCCAGGACCCGGGAGGGCGCGAGGCCGCACATCTCGGTGAAGGTGGAGACGCCGATCCCGAGCTGCACCGGGTCCTTGCTGTCCCGGCGGCGCTGCTGCTCGGCCCGCAGCTCGTCGTACCCGAAGAGCTCCTTGGCCTTGGTGGTCGCGGCCTCGTAGTTGCCGGAGTCGTAGGTCATCCCGGCCACCGTGGTGAAGGGGAACTCCTCGTGCTCGATCCAGTTCAGCTCCCGGACCTCGAGCGGGTCCTTGCCCAGCTCGGCGGCGAGCTCGGTCATGATCCGCTCGATCGCGAACGTCGCCTCCGGCCGGCCGGCGCCGCGGTAGGCGTCGACCCAGGTCTTGTTCGTGTACAGGTTCGTGAGGTTGAACTGGTAGGCGTCGAACTTGTAGATGCCGTTGAACATCCAGGCGCCGAGCACCGGTACGCCGCCGCCCATGATCGCGGCGTAGGCGCCGAGGTCGGCGAGCAGGTCGACCTTGAGCCCGGTGACCCGGCCCTCCTTGGTGGCGGCCAGGGTGAGCCGCTGCCACTGGTCGCGACCGTGGTGGCCTGCCACCAGCGACTCCGACCTCGTCTCGGTGTACTTCACCGGACGGCCCAGCCGGCGGGCGGCGAGGAAGGCGATCCACTCCTCGGGGGTGGTCTGGAGCTTGCCGCCGAAGGCGCCGCCGACGTCGGGCGCGATGACGCGGATCTTCGACTCCGGCACGCCGGTCGTCGCGGCGAGCGCGAACCGGACGATGTGCGGGATCTGCGTCGCCGACCACATCGTGATCTGCTCTCCGGTGGGGTCCACGACCACCGAGCGCGGCTCCATGAAGGCCGGGATGAGCCGCTGCTGGCGGTACTCCCGCTCGAGAACGATCCCGTTGGCGCGGGCCTCCGCGATCGCCTCGTCGATCGACCCGCCGCTTCCTTGGCCAGCCGAGTCGAGCTGCCAGAACGCCGACCTGTTGGTGCCGAGGTCGGGATGGGCGAGGACCTCGTCCTTCTCGGCCTCCTTGAGGTCGAGGACGGCGGGGAGATCGTCGTAGTCCACCTCGACCAGCTCGGCGGCGTCGCGGGCCTCGGCGGCCGAGCGAGCGACCACGACCGCGACCACCTCGCCGGCGAACGCCACCCGGTCGACTGCGATCGGCAGGTGGTCCGGGGTCTTCTGCTCCGGGTTCACCGGCCAGGCGGTGATCAGCGTGCCCTGGTCGTCGGCGACGTCGGCGCCGGTGAGGACGGCGACGACGTTCGTCGCGGTCTTCGCCGCCGAGGTGT
>DASSBB010000011.1:0-11072 GCA_035699145.1 Marmoricola sp. | reverse complement strand
GGCGACGACGCGCATCATCGCCGCCTCTGCGGTGGTGAGGTCCGAGGCGACCTCGGTCCACCGCTGGCCGGTCGTGTGCATGCGGCGGGCCAGCGTCACCATCCCGGTGAAGAGCCGCTCCATGCCGTGGTCACGAGCCGCGTCGCGGATTTGATTGCCCATGTCAAGTATTCTGCGAGCGATAGTTGCTCACGTCAAGTAATCATCCGTCGTCGGGCATGTGTCGTGCCTCACCGCCCCGACCGCGCGTTGGCGCCGAGCAGCGCCCCGACCCGCCGTACCTCTTCCTCCAGCTCCGCGCGGTCCTGCTCGGTCGGCGTGGTGAAGAGCTCGATGACGACCCGGCCGTCGCGCCACCACCACAGCCCGGCCATGAACCCGTCGACGAAGACGGTGCTGCCGACGCCCCCGTTGGTGCCCGCCCACCGGCTGCGTACCTCGGCCGGCACGATGTGCGCCCGGTCGGCGTGGGAGAGCCAGAGGTTGTCGTAGGCGCCGAGCAGCCGGACCGGCACCCGCTCCTCGCCGTCGACGTACGGCGCGCCCGGCACGTCGTACCGCGTCCGACCGTCCTCGCAGTCAACCGTGAGGAGCTCGTCGCGCATCGACGCGAAGACCGGCCCGAGCCGGGTCACCCGCGACCACGTGGTCATGTCCGCCGGGGTGGCCGGGCCGAACGCACGGAGGTAGCGCCGGACCAGCTCCCTCACGTCCACCTCCGCGGTGGGCCGTCCCAGGTGGTTCTCGACCGTTTGATAGACGACCGCTCCGGACCGCTGCCACAAGCCACGTGGAGGCAGCTGCACGAGCGGCGCACGCTCCCGTGCCAGGTGGCCCAGCGCGGCGGCCGGCACCCCGGGGAACCGCTCCGCGAGCCGCTCCCCCAGCTCCTTGACCGGCAGCGGTCGCGGCTCGAGGAGCTCCCGCGTCGCCGCCACGACCTCGGGCACCGGGACCACGCGGGCCGGCTTGTTCATCTGGTTGGAGGCGCTCGCCCGGTCCAGGGCCGGCTGGACCCACGGCCGCAGCGCCAGGGCGTCGTCGGCGGTGAGCAGATGGATCGTCCCACGCATCGTGAGAAGCCGGACCGCTCGCCGCTCCTCGAGCGCGTCGGAGAGCTCGTGCGGGTCGAACCCGTCGATCCGGGCCGCGAGTGAGAGGTACGGCGGCAGGTTCTCCTGCGCCTGGAGCCCGATCAGGTGCTCGACCAGCTCCAAGGGCTTCGCAGCCACCCGCTCCAGCAGGTGCTGCCGGGCGAGCAGCGTGCGATTGAGGTCTCGCAGGCCGAGCACCCCGGCAGTCTAGTGACAGCTGGAACAGGGCTCGGCGGGTGCGCCGCGGTGCCGACGACGTGCGGTTCCGGTGGAGCTGAGGGGACTCGAACCCCTGACCCCCTCCATGCCATGGAGGTGCGCTACCAGCTGCGCCACAGCCCCGCCGCTCCGGTCACGCCGGAGCAACCAGGGAATCCTAGCCAATGGCTGCCAAGGATGCGAAATCGCCCACCCCGTAGTCGAGCAGCCGGCGGGTGCCCCCGCCGGCCGGGGCGAGCACGGTCGACCAGTGGCAGTTGTCGAGGACGCTCAGCGTCCGCACCACCGCGTCGTCCCACCCGAGCAGTCCTGCGAGCGCGAGCTTCGTGGCGGCGCCGTGGCCGACGAGCACGCCGGTCTGCCCCGGCGCCAGCTCCTCCAGGTGCTCCTCCACGGCGGGGACGACGCGCGCCCGGACATCGGCGTCGGTCTCGGCACCCGGGACACCCGCCAGCCGCTCCCCGAGCCCCACGCCCTGCACGATCCACGGGAACCGCTCGATCGCCTCGCCCCAGGTCAGCCCCTGGCGCTCTCCCACGGAGAACTCACGCAGCCGGGGGTCGGTCTCGACCGTCAGGCCACAGGCCTCCGCGAGGAGGTCGGCCGTCTGCCGCGCCCGAAGCAGGTCCGAGGACCACACCCGCGCGGGTCGCAGCGCGGCGACCAGCGGCGCGGCCGCCCGCGCCTGCGCCTCTCCGACGCTGTCCAGGGGGACGTCGGCGTGCCCCTGGGCCCGTCGGGCGTGGTTCCACTCGGTCCGCCCGTGGCGGAGCAGGACCAGCTTCCGTGGTCGCGGGTCAGCCACCGTCGCGGCCGCTGGTGACGCTCTCCGGCAGGTCGATGAGCGGGCAGTCACGCCAGAGCCGCTCGAGGGCGTAGAACGCGCGCTCCTCCTCGTGCTGCACGTGGACGACGATCTCGGCGTAGTCGATGAGCACCCACCGTCCGTCCCGCTCACCCTCGCGGCGTACCGGCTTCGCTCCGAGCTCGCGCAACCGGTCCTCGATCGCGTCGACGATCGCCTTCACCTGGCGGTCGTTCGGCGCGGAGCAGAGCAGGAAGGCGTCGGTGATGACGAGCTGCTCGCTCACGTCGAAGGCGATGATGTTCTCGGCGAGCTTGTCCGAAGCGGCCTGGGCGGCCTCCCGGATCAGCTCCATTGCATGGTCGGTGGCGGTCACGAGACTCCCTGCGGGGCGGGCGATGGCTGGTAGAGGCGGTGCTTGGAGATGTACTGCACGACACCGTCGGGGACGAGGTACCAGACCGGCTCGCCGCGAGCGGTCCGCTTCCGGCAGTCGGTCGAGGAGATGGTGAGAGCGGGGATCTCGACGATGGAGACGCGGTCCAGCGGCATCCCGTCGAGCGTCGAGCTGTCCATGACGTAACCAGGACGCGTGCACCCCACGAAGCTGGCGAGGCCGAACATCTCGTGCGCCGAGCGCCACTTGAGGATGTCGGAGAGCGCGTCGGCGCCCGTGATGAAGTAGAGATCGGCGTCGGGGTGGAGCGTGGCCAGGTCGGTGAGCGTGTCGATCGTGTACGTCGGCCCCGGCCGGTCGATGTCGACCCGGGAGACGGTGAACCGCGGGTTGGAGGCCGTCGCCACCACCGTCATCAGGTAGCGGTGCTCCGCCGCGGACACCGCCCGGGTGGCCTTCTGGTAGGGCTGGCCGGTCGGGACGAAGATGACCTCGTCGAGGTCGAACCACGCCTGGACCTCGCTGGCAGCGACGAGGTGACCGTGGTGGATCGGGTCGAAGGTCCCACCCATGACGCCGAGTCGGCGGCGCGGGGCGGCGGGTCCGCCCTCCGGGCTCACCTCGTCAGGCACGGAACCTCAGGAGTGCTCTCGTCCGCCACCGAAGCTGACGACGATGAACAGCAGCACGAGCAGCGCCAGCAGGGCGCCACCGCCGATGAGGTACGGCGTGGCGCCGGCGCTCTCGTGCGAGCCGGACTCGGCAGCCAGGGTGAGAAGGGTCTTCGCCATGGGCGCCACCTTATCGTGCCGGCACCGGCAGTCCGAGCCGTCCCAGCCGCACCAGCGAGATCGACTTCATCACGAGCAGCGCGGTGGCGATCGCGACCCCGACCTCGACCCAGCCGGTGACCAGCAGCAGCACCGCGAACAGCGAGGAGTTGACCGCCTTCCCGGGCTTCGACCAGTTCCACAGCCACAACGGCCGGTCGACGACGAAGAAGTAGTTGGGGCTCCGGATCGGCCACGCCAGGAAGGCGAGCGAGAGGAAGCAGTCGACGACCATGAACTCGGCCAGGTAGACGAGCACGGCCGGCGCGAACTCCGGCTCCAGCCACATCAGCCCGATGTAGAAGGCAGCGGCGCAGAACCGGTCGCAGAGGATGTCGAGCGTGGCGCCGATCCGCGTCTCGCACCCCATGCGGCGAGCGACGAACCCGTCGAGCATGTCCCCGACCCAGTAGACGACCAGCGAGGCGACCAGCAGCGTCAGGCTCTCCTGGTGAGCGGCGACGCCGGCGAGCACGACCGCCACGACGGTCCGCACGCCGGTGACGACGGTGGCCGGCGTCCCGACCCGCTCGCCCTCGACGTCGGTCCAGACGTCGAGCCCGGCGGGGTCAGCGAGTGTGTCCATGACCGGTCACCACAAACTTCGTCGACGTCATCTCGGTCAGCCCCATCGGGCCGCGGGCATGGAGCTTCTGGGTCGAGATCCCGATCTCGGCGCCGAAGCCGAGCTCCCCGCCGTCGGTGAACCGGGTGCTGGCGTTGACCATCACCGCTGCCGAGTCCACGGCGGCGGTGAACCGCCGGGCCGCCTCGACGGAGTCGGTGACGATCGCCTCGGTGTGGCCCGAGGAGTGCCGACGGATGTGCTCGACCGCCGCGTCGAGCGACGGTACGACGGCCGCGGAGATGTCGAGGGAGAGGTACTCCGCGTCGTGGTCGGCGTCGGTCGCCGGCTCCACGCCCTCCTCGCCGGTGAACGTGTCGTCCCCGTGGACGGTGACGCCGGCGCCGCGGAGCGCCGCGACGACGCGCGGGACGAACTCCGCGGCAACCGCCGCGTGGACCAGCAGCGACTCGGCGGCGTTGCACACCGAGGGCCGATGGGTCTTGGAGTTGAGGACGATGGCGAGCGCCATGTCGAGGTCGGCGTGCGCGTCGACGTACACGTGGCAGTTGCCGACGCCGGTCTCGATGACCGGCACGACGGACTCCTCGACCTCTGAGCGGATCAGGCCGGCGCCGCCGCGCGGGATGAGGACGTCGACGAGGCCGCGGGCCCGCATCAGGACCTTCGCCGCGTCGTGGCCCTCCCCCGGCACGAGCTGCACCGCGTCCTCGGGCAGCCCGGCCGCCCCGACCGCCTCCCGCAGCACCGCCACGACCGCCTCGTTGGAGCGCCGAGCGCTGGACGAGCCACGGAGGAGGGAGGCGTTGCCGGACTTCAGGCAGATGCCAGCGGCGTCGGCGGTCACGTTGGGGCGGGCCTCATAGATGATCCCGACGACCCCGAAGGGCACCCGCACCTGGCGGAGCTCGAGCCCGTTGGCCAGGGTCGAGCCGCGGACCACCTCGCCCACCGGGTCGGGGAGCCCGGCGACGTCGCGCAGCCCCTGCGCCATCCCCTCGACCCGCCCTTCGTCCAGACGGAGCCGGTCGACGATCGCCTCCGGTGTGGCAGAGGAGCGAGCCGCCTCGACGTCCTCGGCGTTGGCGGCCAGGATCCGTGGGGTCGCCGCGACCAGCGCGTCGGCCATCGCGAGGAGGGCGGCGTCCTTCACCGCCCGGGTGGCCAGCGCCAGCTCGTGGGCCGCGCTGCGCGCCCGGACAGCCGCCTCGCGAACGGCTGCCTCGACATCGGTGTTCACGGACATGGGCGAAGCCTATGCAGTGCAGACGCCGCTGGGCCGCCCGGCACCCCCCGGATCCGGGGAAGGGTGTCGGACGGCGTCAGAAGGGCTACGGCGCGACGCTGAGCTCCACCATCGCGTCGTACTGCCCGCGGGTGGCGCGGATGTCACGCTCGACGACCTCGAGGCCGACGACCTCCCAGTCGGGGAGCTTGGCGGAGTCGCGGTACTCGTTCCAGAGCCGCAGCGCCAGCGAGGCGATGTCGACGAGCGAGTCTCCCTCGTCCCAGTAGGTGATCTCGGCCCGGTCGGAGCTGAACCGGAGGCCGCTGAGGAACGGACGCTGCTCGCTCAGCCGCTGGAGGGCGCCGCGGACCAGGAGCTGCTCCATCGGGGACCCCGCAACGGTGACTGTGACGTGCCACAGTCGAGCTTCTTCGATCACGGGTTTCCTCACATGCTGGTGCCGGCTGACCCACAGTCTTGCTGCTCAGCCGTCCGCGGTCCCACGAATTGCGGAGAACGAAGGTGAAAACTCCGCCGACCGACGAATCCCGTCGTCAGCCCCGGAGGAGGACCAGGTCGTCGCGGTGGATGACCTCGCGCTCGTAGCCGCTGCCCAGCTCCCGCGCCAGCTCCCTGGTCGAGCGCCCGACCATCGCCGGCAGCTCGGTGGAGTCGTAGTTGACCAGGCCGCGGGCCACTCCGTCGCCGGCGACGGAGACGACGTCGACGGGGTCCCCCGCGACGAACGTGCCTGCCACGTCGACGATGCCCGCGGGGAGCAGCGAGGCTCGGCGGTCCCGGACCGCGCGGACGGCACCGTCGTCGACGACGATGCGGCCCTTGCCCTGCGTCGCGTGGGCCAGCCAGAGCAGCCGCGTGGACCGGCGCCGGCCCGTCGGGTGGAACAGGGTGCCGACCAGCTCGCCGTCCAGCGCGTCCCCGGCCAGGGCGGCCGACGTCAGGAGGACCGGGATCCCCGCCCCGGTGGCGATCCGTGCGGCCTCCACCTTGGTGTGCATCCCCCCGGTGCCCACCCCCGCCCCGCCGACGCTGCCCAGCTTCACCCGCGCCAGGTCGTCCTCGCCGCGCACGTCCGCCAGGAGCCGGCTCGCCGGGTCGGTGGGCTTGCCGGTGTACAGCCCGTCGACGTCGCTGAGCAGCACCAGCAGGTCGGCGTGGACCAGGTGGGCGGCGAGCGCGGCGAGCCGGTCGTTGTCGCCGAACCGGATCTCGCTGGTCGCGACGGTGTCGTTCTCGTTGACGATCGGGAGCACGTCCATCTCGAGGAGCCGGGCGAAGGTGCGGTGGGCGTTCTGGTGGTGGCTGCGCCGCACGACGTCGTCGACGGTGAGGAGCACCTGGCCGGCGGTCACCCCGTGGCGCGCGAGCTCCTCGGTGTAGCGGTGCACGAGCAGCCCCTGGCCGACGGAGGCGGCGGCCTGCTGGGTGGCGAGGTCACGTGGGCGGCGGCGCAGCCCCAGCGGCGCCAGCCCGGCCGCGATCGCACCGCTCGACACGAGCACGACCTCGACCCCTCGCTCCCGGACGGCGGCGAGCGTGGTGACGAGCGCGCTCACCCGGTCCGGGTCGATCCCTCCGGCGGCCGTCGTCAGCGACGAGGAGCCCACCTTGACCACGACCCGGCGGGCCTGGAGGACGGTCGCCTTCCGGCTCACCGCGGCTGCCGCCCCGGGTCGTCGTCGTCCCAGGCGGCCTCCTGGTCCCAGGCCGCCGCAGGGGCGGACGCGGGGTCGGCCTGGGGCCCGGTCCCGCCGCCGTGCAGCTCCTCGTCGGCCCGGCGTGCCACGTCGGCCCGCGCCTCGCCCTCTGCGCGCTCGCCGTACGCCGCGTCGATCGCGCGCCGGCGGCGGACCGCGGGGCGCTGCTCCTCGAACCGGTTGTCCTCGCCTCGACGGCTGCCGAGCACACTGGCGCCGGCGTCGACCATCGGCTTGAAGTCGAAGACCACGGAGCTGTCCTCGGGGCCGATGATGACCGCGTCGCCCTCGGCGGCCCCCAGCTGGAGCAGCCGGTCCTCGACGCCGAGCCGGTTGAGCCGGTCGCTGAGGAAGCCGACCGCCTCCTCGTTGGAGAAGTCGGTCTGGCGGACCCACCGCTCCGGCTTGCTGCCTCGGACCCGCCACCCGTCGGGGGTCTGCTCGACGGTGAAGTCGGGAGCGCCGGTCGCGGCGGGCGGTCGGATGACGATCCGCGGCGCCTCCTCGACCGGCTTCTCGGCGCGCGCCCGGGAGACGACCTCGGCCATCGCGAACGAGAGCTCGCGCAGCCCCTCGTGGCTGGCGGCGGAGACGGGTACGACGGTCAGCCCGCGGGCCCGGAGCTCCTCGATGACGATGTCGGCCATCTCCCGGCCGTCGGGCACGTCGATCTTGTTGAGGGCGACCAGCCGGGGCCGGCCCTCGAGCCCGCCGTACCTCTCGAGCTCGCCCTCGATGACGTCGAGGTCGTCGACCGGGTTCCGGCCCGGCTCCATCGTCGCCATGTCGAGGACGTGGACGATCGCCGCGCACCGCTCGATGTGCCGCAGGAAGTCGTGACCGAGGCCCCGCCCCTCGCTCGCTCCCTCGATGAGCCCGGGGACGTCGGCGACGGTGAACGTGGTGTCACCCGCGGTCACGACGCCGAGGTTGGGCACGAGGGTCGTGAACGGGTAGTCCGCGATCTTGGGGCGGGCCCGGCTCAGTGCTGCGACGAGGCTCGACTTGCCTGCGCTGGGAAAGCCGACCAGGCCGATGTCGGCGACGACCTTGAGCTCCAGCCCGATCGTCAGCTCGTCCCCGGGCTCGCCGAGCAGCGCGAACCCCGGCGCCTTGCGCTTGGAGCTGGAGAGCGCGGCGTTGCCGAGCCCGCCGCGGCCGCCCTGCGCGATGGCGATCTCGGTGCCCGGCCCCACGAGGTCGGCGAGAACGTCGCCGTTGGCGTCGGTCACGACGGTGCCATCGGGAACGGGGAGCACCAGGTCGCCGCCGTGCGCGCCGTTCCGGTGACCGCCGGCCCCGTGGCCACCGTGGTCGGCCTTGCGGACGGGGCTGTGGTGGTAGTCGATGAGCGTCGTCACGTCGGGGTCGACCCGGAGGATCACGCTGCCGCCGGGGCCGCCGTTGCCGCCGTCAGGGCCGCCGAGCGGCTTGAACTTCTCGCGGTGGACGCTCGCCACCCCGTTGCCGCCTCGGCCGGCGGAGACGTGCAGGACCACCCGGTCGACGAACGTCGGCACGGCCACGTGGGTCTCCTCTCACAGGGACGGGACGGAAACGGGACAGAAAAGAAACAGGCGCCCTGCCGTCTCAGCAGGGCGCCTGTCACAGAGCTGGTCCGGCTGTGCTCACTCAGCAGCCGGAACGATGTTGACGACGCGGCGGCCGCGCTTGGTGCCGAACTCGACGGCGCCGCCCACGAGGGCGAACAGGGTGTCGTCACCGCCGCGGCCCACACCGGCACCGGGGTGGAAGTGGGTGCCACGCTGGCGCACGATGATCTCGCCGGCGTTGACGAGCTGGCCGCCGTAGCGCTTGACGCCGAGACGCTGTGAGTTGGAGTCGCGACCGTTCTTGGTGGACGCGGCGCCCTTCTTGTGTGCCATGGGTTCTGTCCTCGATCAGTTCAGGGGCTCAGGGTGGGTTTGTCAGCTCGCGGAGATGTCGGTGACCTTGACCTGGGTGTACTTCTGGCGGTGACCCTGGCGCTTCCGGTAACCGGTCTTGTTCTTGTACTTCAGGATGGTGATCTTCGGGCCCTTCGTGGCGCCCACCACCTCGACCGTGACCGAGGCCTTCGCGAGCTTGTCGGCGTCCGCGGTGACGTTCTCGCCGTCGACGAGAAGCAGCACCGGCAGCGTGACGGACTCGCCCTCGGCGGTCGCCACCTTGTCGATCTCGATGACGTCGCCGACAGCGACCTTCTGCTGGTTCCCGCCACTGCGAACGATCGCGTACACCGCGACTCACTCTCCTCGTCGAACGTTCATGAACAACCGGGCACCGGGCACGCCTCACCGGTCTCGGGAGATCGGGAGCGAAGCAGATGCGCATGGTAGTGGGCGCGCAGTGCGCGCCAAGGGTCAAGTCTACGAAGAACCGGGAGAGCGGTCAAAACGACCGCGCCCGGGCCCGTCCCTCAGCGCTTCCGGCTGCCCTTCTTCTTGACCGGCACGTGCACCGCCTCGTCGGGCTCGGCAGGCGGTTCGCCGACTGCCGTGCCGTCGACGGAGACCGCCTCGTCCGGTGCGGTCGTGGTCGTTGTCGTCGTCGTGGCCGGCGGGCCGGCCGCACGGCGGGCGCCGACCCGGCGGACCGAGGTCACGACGCGCGGCCCGGTCGGGATCGGCGGCGCCTCGGGCTCCGGGGCGGGCTCGGGTTCCGGGGCGGGCTCGGGTTCCGGGGCGGGCTCCGGCTCGGGCCGGGGCTCGGGCTCGGGCTCGGGCTCCTGGGGTACGGCGCTCTCCGCCGCGGTCACAGCCTCGGTCGCCGGCTCGGGGGCCGCCTCGATGGCCGTCTCGATGTCCGTCCCGACGGCCGTCCCGACGGCCGTCTCGATGTCCGTCTCGATGTCCGTCTCGATGGCCGTCCCGACGGCCGTCTCGATGTCCGTCTCGACGGCCGGCTCAGCCAGGGGAGCGAGCTCCTCGGCAGGATGCTCGGCGCCAGGTGCCTCGGAGCGCACCATCGCGGCGAACTCGGCCGGCGTGGGACGCCGGCCGCCCCCGCCGTTGCCGGAGCGGCTCTCCTTGTCGCTGCCGTCCTTGCCGTCCTTGCCGTCCTTGCCGTTCTTGCCCTTCTTGCCGTTCCTGCCGCCCTTGCCGCCCGACTCCTTCGCGGTGTCCTTGTCGTCGTCCGACGAGTCGCTTGCCCGGTCGTCATCGTTGCGGCCACGCCCTCGGCGGCCACGCCGCGAGTCGTCGTCGCCCGACCCCGGACGCTTGCGCTGCTCGACCGGCTCCTGGTGGATGACCAGCCCCCGGCCCTGGCAGGCCTCGCAGCTCTCGCTGAACGCCTCGAGGAGACCGGTGCCGATCCGCTTGCGGGTCATCTGGACCAACCCGAGCGACGTGACCTCGGCGACCTGGTGACGGGTCCGGTCGCGGCCGAGGCACTCGATGAGCCGCCGGAGAACGAGGTCGCGGTTGCTCTCGAGAACCATGTCGATGAAGTCGACGACGATGATGCCGCCGATGTCCCGCAGCCGGAGCTGACGGACGATCTCCTCGGCGGCCTCGAGGTTGTTCTTGGTCACCGTCTCCTCGAGGTTGCCCCCGGAGCCGGTGAACTTGCCGGTGTTGACGTCGACGACGGTCATGGCCTCGGTCCGGTCGATGACCAGGGACCCGCCGGAGGGGAGCCAGACCTTGCGGTCGAGCCCCTTGGCGATCTGCTCGTCGATGCGGTACTCCGCGAAGGCGTCCCGCTCGGAGTCGTCGTGACGCTCGAGCCGCTCGGCGAGGTCGGGGGCCACGTGGTCGACGTACTGCTGGACCATCTCCCAGGCCTCCGCGCCGGAGACCACCAGCTTGGCGATGTCCTCGGTGAAGAGGTCGCGGACGACCTTGAGCGTGAGGTCGGGCTCGCCGTACAGCAGCTGCGGGGCGCTGCCGCCCTCGACCTTCGACTCGATGTCCTCCCAGAGCGCCTTGAGCCGCTCGACGTCGCGGGTCAGCTCGCTCTCGCTCGCCCCCTCCGCGGCCGTGCGCACGATGACACCGGCGGTGTCCGGGACGATCTCCTTGAGCAGCGACTTGAGCCGGTTCCGCTCGTTGTCGGGCAGCTTGCGCGAGATGCCGCTCGTCGTACCGTCCGGCACGTAGACCAGGAATCGGCCCGGCAGGCTCACCTGGCTGGTGAGCCGGGCGCCCTTGTGGCCGATCGGGTCCTTCGAGACCTGCACGAGGATCGACTG
>DASSBB010000010.1:0-4257 GCA_035699145.1 Marmoricola sp. | reverse complement strand
GTCGGGCAGCTTGCGCGAGATGCCGCTCGTCGTACCGTCCGGCACGTAGACCAGGAATCGGCCCGGCAGGCTCACCTGGCTGGTGAGCCGGGCGCCCTTGTGGCCGATCGGGTCCTTCGAGACCTGCACGAGGATCGACTGCCCGGACTTGAGGACCTGCTCGATCTTGCGCTGCTTGCCGTCCTTCGCGCCGAGCGCGTCCCAGTTCACCTCGCCGGCGTACAGGACCGCGTTGCGCCCCTTGCCGATGTCGACGAACGCGGCCTCCATCGAGGGCAGGACGTTCTGGACCCGGCCGAGGTAGACATTGCCGATGAGCGAGGTCTGGGACTCGCGGGCGACGTAGTGCTCGACGAGCACCTTGTCCTCGAGCACCGCGATCTGGGTGAGGTCGCCGCGCTGGCGGATCACCATCTTGCGGTCGACGGACTCGCGGCGGGCGAGGAACTCCGCCTCGCTGATGATGGGCGCGCGGCGGCGGCCGGCCTCGCGGCCCTCCCGACGGCGCTGCTTCTTCGCCTCCAGCCGGGTCGAGCCGGTGAAGCCGGTGATCTCGTCCTCGGCGTTGCGCGGCTTCCGGACCCGGGTGACGGTGTGCTCCGAGTCCTCGGCGCCCTCGTCGTCGCCGTCCCCGGAGCGGCGCCGCCGGCGCCGACGGCGGCTCGTGCCACCGCCGTCGCCTTCGGCGTCGGCGCCCTGGCCCTCGTCCGCCGGACCGCTCTTCGACGGCTCTGAGGGTGCCTCAGCCGGCTCCTGCTCGGAGGAGTCGCCGTTCTCGCCGCCCTCACCGGCCGGCTTGCGGCGGCGGCGACCGCCGCGGCGACGGCGACGGCGTGCGCCGCCCTCACCCTCCTCGGAGTCGTCGTCGGTGCCCTCGGTCCCGGCCTCCGGCCCGACGGTCGGGGTGGTGGTCCCGTCCAGCTCTGCCTCGACGCCCTCGACCGCCTCGACGGCGTCGGATGCGGTCGCCTCGTCGGCCGGCGTGTCGGTCGGCTTGTCGCCCGGCGTGTCGGCCGTCGGCGCCGCCTCGGCGGCCGGCTTCGGTGGGCCGGCCTTCTTGGTGGCCCGCTTGCGGGTGGGACGCGCGGCCGACGGGTCCGGCGGCTGGAAGAGCGGGGTGATGGCCGGCGGAGCGGCCGTGCCGGGTTCGCCGGACTCTCCGGACTCTCCGGACTCGGCGGCCTCGGCGGGCTGCCCGGCCGGCTGGCCGGACTCGGCGGCCTCGGCGGGCTGCTCGGCCGGCTGGTCGGGCTGCGCGAGCTGCTCTGGCGGCGCGGGGGGCTGCTCGACGGCCGACGTGGCCGCCGCCGCGTCCTCGCCCGACGGTGCGGGTGCCTTCTTCGAGGTGCGCTTCGCCGTCTTCCGGGCCGGGCGGGTGGCCGCCTGCTCGGGCTCGGGGGCGTCGGTGGCCGGGGCAGCATCGCCCGGTGTGTCGGAGGGCGCGTCGTCGGCGGTCGGCGGGGGCGCCGACGCCTTCTTGGCGGCCGTCTTGCGTGGAGCCCGCTTGCGGGCGGGAGCCGGCGGGGTCTCGCCGGCGCCGGCGTCCGGCTCCATGGCCGGGGGCTGATCCGCGGCGTCGACGTCGGGCTCAGGGGCGGGCTCGGGGGCGGGCTCGGGTGCGTCCGCCTTCTTGGCAGCCGTCTTGCGGGGGGCCCGCTTCCGCGCCGGCTTGGCGGGGGGCTCGGTGCTGCTGGTCTCGGTCTGGGCGTCGCCGGTGGCTTCCGCCGGCGCCTCTGTGGGGGTGGTTCCGGCTTCGGCCGGGGTCTGCTCGTCGAGCATGACTCTCCTATGTACCTGTACGCCCCCGGAGGGGCGCCACAGGTGTGTCAGTCGTCCGCCGGCGCTACCCGACCGGACGCAAGCTTGCGATGGAGGCCCCGCAGGTCGCGGAGCGTACGGCGACACCCACCGTCGGTGCGTCAGCGGCTGATCATCGGCTGACCGCGGTCAGCGGTGTCTGCGAGCCGGAGCTGTCACCATCCGGTTCACACCGCGTCGCGGTCGGGATCCAACGGGTCACCCACCGTGCCGGCCTGCTCGTTCAACGGACCTTGGGCCAGCCGCGCAAAGAGTGCAGCGGAGCCAACTTCCAGTCCGGAGACCTCGCGGAGACCGGCGAGGACGTCGTCGGGCCTCACGGACGGCGTGCCGTGCCGTAGGACCACTTCGAGTATCGCACACTCGTCCTCGGGAGCCGTGATCTCCGCTACCCGGAGCGTCACGACGGCCGCCCGGCAGTCGAAGCTCCGCAGCCCCTTCTTCGTCATCCGCTCGACGAGGACCTCGTCGGCGGCGAGCAGCTGCTCCACCGCGATGGCCACCGTCTCGGACGAGCTGCCGGGTAGCCGGATCCGCCAGTGACTCGCCTCGAGCCGGTCGTGGAGCGCGCCGCCGGCGGAGGAGACCACCTCGATGATGTCGAGCCCCGGTGGCAGCGACTCGTCGAGCATCTCGTGGACGGCGTGCGCCGACGTCTCCTGGGCGAGCCCCACCTCGACGTACTCCGCCTCGCTCTCGGAGCCCGTCGGCGCCGCGCCGGCGTACGAGATCCTGGGGTGGGGGTGGAAGCCGGACGAGTACGCCATCGGCACTCGCGCGCGGACCAGCGCCCGCTCGAACGCCCTCGAGAAGTCACGGTGGCTCGCGAACCGCATCCGTCCGCGCTTGGCGTAACGGATCCGGAGACGCTGCACCGGTGGGGCCTGCTGCTCGGGCTGTTCACGCACGAGCGTCCACCCTACGCGCCCGGCTGCCCGCCCCGCCTCGGCTGGGCCGCTCGTCTACGTTGGGGCGATGGGTTACCTCGTCGAGAGCTCCGGCCGACTTCTCCTTCCGGAGCCTCTCGAGCCGCAGGCGCTGACGGTCCTCGAGGTCGAGCTGCTGCGTCACCAGTCGGGCTGGTTCCGTGAGGACGACGTCGAGGCGGTCGACACGCTGGCGGACCTCGGTCGCTTCGTCGGGGCAGCCCTCTCCCGCGACGGCGACTGGCTCGTCGTCACCACCGACGACGAGGGCGATCCGAAGTGGTCGGACCAGGCCACCGCCTTCTACGTCGGGTTGGCGCGGTGGGTGCGTGACGGCGAGGTCCGCTTCCTTGGTGAGGACGGCCAGCAGTGGTCGTACCGCTACACCGCCGACGGCACCGTGCACAGCGGGGTCAACGGCTGGGACGGAGCCGGAGGTGGCGCACCCGGACCGGAACCACGGCCGGCTCCACCCCCGCCTGCTCCCCCGCCGCCTGCTCCCCCGCCGTCTGCGCCGCCGTCTCCCCCGCCGGAACCCGGTGCCTGGGGGAAACCGCCGCCCGAGCAACAGGACTTCTGGGCCGACAGCCCGGAGCCCCGGTCCGGCGGACGGACCGTCGCGATGACCGTGCTGCTCGTCGTCGGGGTGCTGCTCATCATCGGCGTCGCGTCGCTCGCCGCCGGGATGGTCGGCTGACGCGCTGTGTTGAACCGCCCCTCGTGCTGTGTTGAACCGCCCCTCGCGCTGTGTTGAACCGCCCCTCGCGCTGTGTTGAACCGCCCCTCGTGCGGGGCCGGTAGCGCACCCCAGGGGCTCGATCTCCATAGCAGTCCACAGGTGTTCGAACAGTTCGGAAACTGTCGGAGGTGGCCTCTAGGTTGGGGCATGGAAGCGATCGAGCGGACCCCGGTGAGCGAGCGGAGCAACCTCGCGCACTGGTTCGCCGGCCGCGTCCACCAGGTGCTCGACGAGGTGATGGGCATCGACCCGACCGACCCCGCGTCGACGCCTGTGGTCTGTGTCGCCTCGCTCTCACCGGCCCAAGCCGCCGAGACGCTGCTGGAGTTGGCGAAGGCAAGGGCACGGATCGAAGGGCTGGAGGCGATGGTCCTCGGTCACGCCGACAGCGTCGACGTCGCTGCGGAGTCCGGCGCCACCTCGACCGCGGCCTGGTACGCCCACGCCACCCAGACCACCCGCGGGGACGCGAACCGGGCGGTGAAGCTGGCGAAACGGCTGGACGGTCCCGACCACGAGGCGACCGGGACCGCGTTGCTCACCGGCGCCGTGGACGCCGACCGGGCCCGGGTGGTCGTCGACGCCGTCGACGCCCTGCCCTCCTACGTCGGCCCCGAGGACCGGCAGCACGCCGAGGCGCACCTGGTGAAGGAGGCGACCCGACACAACTCCAAGGACCTCCACCGGCTCGGGAAGCACCTGCACCACGTGATCGACCCCGACGCCGCCGACACCGAGCTCGCCAAACGGCTCGACGCCGAGGAACGCGACGCC
>DASSBB010000009.1:0-28341 GCA_035699145.1 Marmoricola sp. | reverse complement strand
GATGGACCGCCTGGGCGGGCTCCTAGACAGCGATGAGGAGGCGAAGTGAGGTCAGAAACTGAGGTCACGGCCACCACGAGGCCGTTGACGGAAATCGAGAGCATGGCCCGGGAAACACGAAAGCCCAGGTCAACGGGGGTTGCGACCTGGGCTCACGGAAGCGCGCCCGAAGGGATTCGAACCCCTAACCTTCTGATCCGTAGTCAGATGCTCTATCCGTTGAGCTACGGGCGCCCGACCCACCCCGGCGTACGCCGCGAAGGGACTCGGCAGAGTCTAGCGGCATGCTCCGAGAGGGCGAAATCGGACACCACTGGGACCAGGGCCGTTAGGTGGAGGATCCGACCCAGCAGGTGCACCAGATCCTCCGCCTAAGTCGAGGGACCGGCCTGCCCGCCGTTGGATCGGTCCAATGGCCGAGACGCGGAGACCCCGGTAACTTACGAAACCTCAGCCTCACCTCGCGAAACGCCAACAGCGAGACGGGCAGGGGCCGCAACGGTGCGGGGATCGAACACACACATGCCGTCGGCCAGCTGCCGGCGGCCATCCGTGGACGACGCGGATGCGGGAACGCGCGAAGGGGCCAGGTAGAGCATGACTACCGAGATGACTGAGAAGCCGACCACCCATGAGGGAATCCTCAGCTGGGTCAACGAGATCGCCGAGCTGACGCAGCCCGACCGGGTGCACTGGTGCACCGGCTCCGACGAGGAGTGGACCGAGCTCACCGACGCCCTGGTCGAGACCGGCACCTTCACGAGGCTCGCGAAGAAGCCCAACTCCTTCCACGCCGCCTCGGACCCGTCCGACGTCGCCCGCGTCGAGGACCGCACGTTCATCTGCTCGGTGGACGAGAAGGACGCCGGCCCCACCAACAACTGGATGGCGCCGGACGAGATGAAGGCGATCATGACCGACCTCTACCGGGGTTGCATGAAGGGCCGGACGATGTACGTCATCCCCTTCGTCATGGGGCACCTCGACGCCGAGCACCCGATGTTCGGGGTCGAGATCACCGACTCGGCGTACGTCGTGGCCAGCATGCGCGTCATGGCCCGCATGGGCACCACGGTCCTCAAGAAGATGGAGGAGCTCGCCGCCGCCGGACAGGAGTACCACTGGGTCCCCGCCCTGCACTCGGTCGGCATGCCGCTCGAGCCCGGCCAGCAGGACGTGAAGTGGCCCTGCAGCGACACCAAGTACATCGTCCAGTTCCCCGAGGAGCGGATGATCTGGTCCTACGGCTCCGGCTACGGCGGCAACGCCCTGCTCGGCAAGAAGTGCTACGCGCTCCGCATCGCCAGCGCCATGGCCCGCGACGAGGGCTGGATGGCCGAGCACATGCTCATCCTCAAGCTCACGAGCCCGCAGAACGTCACGAAGTACGTCGCCGCAGCGTTCCCCTCTGCGTGCGGCAAGACCAACCTCGCCATGCTGGCCCCCACGATCCCGGGCTGGAAGGTCGAGACCCTCGGCGACGACATCGCCTGGATGCGGATCGGCGACGACGGCCGGCTGTACGCCGTCAACCCCGAGTTCGGCTTCTTCGGCGTCGCACCGGGGACCAACGAGCACACGAACCCCAACGCCATGCGCACCATCAACCTGGGCAATTCGGTGTTCACCAACGTCGCGCTCACCGAGGACGGCGACATCTGGTGGGAGGGGCTCGAGAACACGCCGCAGAAGGCCACCTCCTGGAAGGGCGAGCCGTGGACGCCGGACAGCGAGGAGCTCTCCAGCCACCCGAACAGCCGCTACTGCACCCCGATCAAGCAGTGCCCGATCCTCGCGCCGGAGTACGACGACCCCAGGGGTGTCCCGATCGACGCGATCCTCTTCGGTGGCCGGCGCAAGACGACCGTCCCGCTGGTGACCGAGGCCCGCGACTGGACCCACGGCACCTTCATGGGCGCCACGCTGTCCAGCGAGACCACCGCAGCGGCGACCGGCGCGGTCGGCGTCGTACGCCGTGACCCGATGGCGATGCTGCCGTTCATCGGCTACAACGCCGGCGACTACTTCAACCACTGGATCACGATGGGCAAGGAGAACGACGCATCGAAGCTGCCGCGCATCTTCTACGTCAACTGGTTCCGTCGTGACGACGAGGGTGGCTTCCTGTGGCCGGGGTTCGGCGAGAACAGCCGCGTGCTCAAGTGGGTCGTCGAGCGGATCGACGGGCAGGCCGACGCGGTCGAGACCCCGATCGGCTACGTGCCGACCCCCGACGCGCTCGACACCGACGGGCTCGACATGACCCGTGACGAGCTCGAGCAGGCGCTCGAGGTCGACGTCGAGGAGTGGAAGGCCGAGATCCCGCAGATCACCGAGTGGTTCGAGAAGTTCGGTGACAACCTGCCGGCGACCCTCTGGACCGAGCTCGACGGCCTCAAGGCGCGCCTGGGCGTGTGACCGAGGTGAGAGGAGGGCGTTCCCGGTGGGGCGCCCTCCTTTCGCCATGTCCAGCGCGAACGGTCGGTCACCTGCGCTGTCCTGACGGGCCGTTTCCGGGTTCAGGCGCCGAATCGAGCACGTGTGCGCGATCTTGTACGCCGCACGGGGCGGCTGGCTCGCCCACGGGGTGCCGGACCGCGTCGCCGCGTAGGCGGCTACCGGTCGCCGGCCGAGCCGAGGATGCGACGACTCTGCGGTCTGGCCCGTGGCCGAACCGGCACGAAGGGCGGCTCGACACAGGGCGGGACGAACCGGGCCTCTGTAACATCCGCTCCAGCATTCAGGCATCATGGAGCCATGGCTGAGGCTGGTGGGACACCGCCGGGCCCGGACGAGGGGGCTGAGCCGCGACGCGGCGTTCCGGGGCCTGAGGAGCACGAGGTCGTCGACGACGTCGGCACCGCGGTCTACGAGACCGCCGTCACGCACGGGTGGATCGACGAGACCGACCCCGGTTTCGCGCCAGGCACCAAGGAGCGGGCGGCGGTCGACCTGCTCGTCGGGCTCGGGCTGCTCCGCCACGACCGCCAGGCGAGCCGGTTCCACCCGGTCGACCCGTCCGGTGCGGCCGAGCACCTCGTCGTACCCCTCGTCCAGCAGGGGTCGGAGCTCCTCGAGCAGTCGGTGCGGTGGAGCGAGTCGCTCAGCCGGCTCGGCCACCTCTACCGCAGCTCCTCGGCGTCCCTGGAGCGCACGATCACCGAGGTCCACGGCAAGGACGCGATCAACCGGTTCATCGACACCCAGCTCAACGAGTGCCGCACCGAGTTCCTCGCCGCCCAGCCCTACGGCCGGCGGCGGGCGACCTCGCTCTCGGCGGCCAAGTCACGCGACCTCACGCTGCTGCACCGCGGGGTCTCGATGCGGTCGCTCTACCAGCACTCCGCCCGGCACAGCACGCCCACCCGGGAGTACGTCGCCGAGATCGGCGCGCTGGGCGCCGAGGTACGCACCTCCGACGAGTTCTTCAAGCGGCTGCTCATCTTCGACCGGCGGATCGCGCTGATCCCGGCGACGGAGAACCACGCCGTCGCGGTCGCGATCCACGACAAGTCCGTCGTGGCGTTCCTCGTCGACATCTTCGAGCGGGCGTGGGAGCGAGCGCTGCCGTTCACCGTCGAGGGGCTCGTCGTGGCCCGGAAGATCGTTGCAGAGGTTCGCGCGATGACCCTGCGGATGCTCGTCGAGGGGCACAGCGACGCGGCGAGCGCGAAGCGGCTGGGGGTCAGCGCCCGCACCTACGCCTCGTACATCGCCGCCCTCAAGGAGGAGTACGGCGTCGAGACACGCTTCCAGCTCGGCTGGGCGATGAGCCAGAGCCAGGACGACCTGAGCGGGCGGTCGGTCGAGCCGGCGGACCCGGCCGACTTCTGAGCGGTCCGTCCGGGGGAGGTACGGCGCCCGAGTGCGCCGTACTCCCCCGAGACCGAGGGGCCGGACCCGGCCCGAAAATGGAACGAGGGGCAGCATGCTCGATGCTGCCCCTCGGAGCGACTGAGACGGCGCCTGGGTGGCTGTTCACCGTCGTCCCGGGGTGGGGGTGGAACGTCGGTGACCGTCTCACTCACATGGCTGCGGAGTGGGGTGGGTGGGTGGGTGCCCGCAGCCAGTTTCCAGTCAGTGATGCATCAGTCCCACCACGAGTCGGCCTTCATGATGCGGGTGCGGTCACTGTCGGCGGGAGCTGCTGACGCGGGCGCCACGGAGGTGACCATGGTCAGCGTCAGCGCCGCGACGACGGCGCCGAGCCACTTCTTTGCTGAAGGAGTCTTCATGACGGGCAATTCCTCTGGGTTTTCGGGGGGATGATGGCCGGTCGCCTCTCTGACCGGCCACGACCATTGTGTGCGCGCCGAGGAGCCCCGAGCCACCTTTGGAGGTCGCGAGTAGATGCATTGCAAGATTGTGCAAAAAAGGGTAACAACGACGCGCCCCCGTCTCCGGGGAGCGTCAGGTCACCAGGTGTCCCCGAAACAGACGAATGCAGGAACCGCTCCGTCGGTCACGTTCTCACGTTGCGCCTCCGCCAGGGCGGAGGCTGCGTCGGTGCCCCGGGCCATCGCCCGGTGGACGCCGCGCATGAGCCGCGCTGACACATCGTCGCCTACTCGGGCCACGCCTGCAATGACCGACCTGGTGCCGAGCTGGAGGAGGACGTGGGACAGACCGAGGCTCTCGTCCCCGGGCCGCAGGGTGGTCAGACCCGCCTCGCACGCCGACAGGACCACGCAGCCGGCGAGCCCGGCGGCCGGGTCGACCTCGTAGGCGTACAGCTGGCCGTCGACCAGCCGCACCGCCGAGAACAACGGGTTGTCCTGCCGGTGCCGGCCATGGGCTGCCACGTGGAGCAGGTCGGCGGTCACCAGAGCGGAGTGCGTCGCCGCGACCGTCGCCTCCCCGGCTGACAGCGCCGACGCGCCCGTCCAGGTCCGGGCCACCATCGCCGCCTCCGCCTCGGCGCACCGCAGGTCGGGTCCCGCGACCGCCGCCACCCGGGGGGTCGCCGGCCGGCGTCTCCCCCGGCCCCGCAGCCAGGTCGCCGCGCTCGGCGTCACCACCGTCGGCACTCCCAGCCGGCCCGGCAGGAGCCCCCAGGGCAGGAACATCAGGTCGCCGCTGCAGGAGATCGTCAACCCCTTGTCGCCGAGCCGCAGCGGCGCCACGAGGAGCGCGTCGAGCCGTTGCAGGGACCGGTCAAGGCTCTGCCGCACGGTCGCCCGGAGCGGCGGCGGGAGCAGCGGCATCGCCAGCGCGTCGAGGTCGGCGCGCACGCGGCGGACCAGGTCACCCACCTCGGCCATCGACGCCACGTCGTGCACCTCGGAACGCCGCCCGCACACGCAGACCGCGACCCACCGGCCCCGGGACCTCGCGTAGGTGACGAACGCCACTCCCGCACCCCGGGCGGCCTCCCGGACCTCGGTCAGCCGCGGAGCCGCGGTGGCGGAGCCGTCGTCGCCCTCGACCTCCCAGGCCCGGGCCCGGATCGACCGCTGCAGGTGCGCTGCCCGGTCGCGGAGCTGCTCGAGCCGCTCCACGGCCACCGGATCGCCCTCCAGGGCGCGCGACTCCTCCTCGACCTGGCGCAGCTCGGTGAGCAGCTTCGCGGTCCGCTCGTCGCGCGGCGGGCGCACCTCGGGCAGCCGGGTCGACACCGCCCGGGCCTGCTCGACCAGGTGCAGGACTGCGGCCGGGGAGCCGGACTCCAGCGCCACCTCCAGGCCGACCCCGGCGAGCGAAGCCCCGTGGACTGCGCTGGCGGTGCGGAGGTCGAGAGAACCGAACGAGTGCTGGTAGGCACCGAGCTCGCCGAGGCCGCGGCGTACCTCCCCGGCGGCGCGGGCATGCTCCCCGGCCGCCATCGCGGCGAGGGCGCGGACCTCCCGCAGGTGCAGCCGGGTCTGCAGCGTGTCGCCGGTCCTGAGCTGGGGCAGCGGCCCGTCCAGCGGGTCGCCGGCGAGCAGCCGGCACTCCGCAGCCAGCAGGTCGGCGGTCCGCGCCAGGTCGCGCCGCTGCTCTGCCCGGCACTGTTCGGCGAGCGCGGCGGCCCGGGCGCCGACGGCTCGCAGGGCGGTACGACGGGGGCGGTGCTCCTTCTCGTCCGCGGCGAACCGCTCGCAGCGGAGCATGAGGAGCTCGGCCCTCCGCCGCCACCGGACGTTGCCCCGCCGGGCGAAGCGGCGCATCGCGGAGGCGGCCAGCGCCCGGGCATCCTGGGCGTCGCGCTCGACGAGCGCGCACTCGGCCCGGAGCAGCTCGGTCTCGGCCAGCTCCTGCACCAGCCGTGCCTCGGCATAGGTGGACGCCGCCTGCTCGAGGATCCGGTCGGCGTCGCCGGTGAGCCCGGCCTCCCGCAGCACCCGTGCCCGGTCGAGCATCGCCACCGGGTGCGGGGTCGCGGCCTCCTCGATCATCGCGAGCGCCCGCGGGATCCGGCCGGCCAGGAAGTCGAGGTAGCCCAGGTTGTGGCGAGCCGCGGACCGACGCACCTCGTCGCCGGCGCGGGTGGCCACCTCCAGGCACCGTGCGAAGTCCTGCTCGGCGAGGTCGAGGTGGCCGCGCTCGAGGTGCAGCACCCCGCGGTTGAGGAGGATGAACGTCTGGTCGCTGAGGTCGGCGTCCGCCATGACCGCCGCGGCGTCGTCGAGGGCGACCATCGCCTGGCTCGTCATCCCCGACCGGAGCAGGAGCAACCCGCGCTGGCCGCGGATCGGCGCGACGTCACCTGGTCCGCCGGCGGTCGAGGCGACCTTCTCGGCGTCGGTCAGCAGGTCGAGCGCGGCCTGCAGGTCGCCGGTCACCTCGTAGTGCGCCGACGCCTGGCTCACCATGATCCGGGCGACGAGCCGCCGCAGCTCGGTCCGGTCGTCGTCCGTGCGCTCGATCCGGCTCCGGATCGCCTTGAGCCGCCGCAGCGACGTCATCGGCCGACCCAGCTGGAAGTGCTCCCGGGCGGCCTCGATGTCGGCCTGCAGCACAGCGGGGTCGAGCAAGCGAGGCACCTGGGGAATGTACTACCGACGGGGCCCGGGGCCGCGTCAGAGCTGGAACAGCGGGGTCACCACCGCGTCCGCGTCGTCGGGCGTCCCGTCGTCGCCGACCCGGTGGAAGCTGAGCTGCGCGAACCCCTCGGGCAGCCGCTCGAGGACGAACCGGCCGGTCTCGTCGGTCTCCACCTCGCGTTGCCCGTCCTGCATCCGCACCCGCACCAGGAACCGCTGCGCGGGGGCGACCCAGCCGTCCATCCGGAGCTCGTCGTCAGCACGGGTCACGGTCACCATCGCGGTCAGCCGCTCCGCGGAGAACGTCAGTGACTCGGTGCGCTCGCCTGCCATCGGCTCGTGGCGTACGGCGAGCGCGTCGGCCGGCATCCGGGTGAGCTCGGCCACCTCGGCGTAGAGCTCGTCGAGGGCCACCGAGAACTGGATCCGGCCCACGAGGTCGTCCGGGACCGGGTCGATGTCGGTGAGGAGCTGGGCGAGCTCGTCGAGGAGCGCCTCGTCGGTGTCGTCCATGGGCTGCCGGGCAGCCTCCTCGACCTGGGGGTCGAGCCCGAAGTCGTCGTCGGTCATGTCGCGAGTCCCTCCCCCCAGCGCGGGTCGCCGGTGAGCACGTCCCGCAGCTTGGCCAGGCAGCGACCCCGGGTGGGGCCGATGCTCCCCACCGGCATGCCGAGGGCGTCGGCGAGGTGGGCGTAGTCAGGTCGGTCGGCGAAGGCGATCACGCTGAGCAGCTGCCGGCACCGCTCGGGCAGCTCCTTGACGTGCTCCCAGAGCCGTCGTTGCCGGTCGTCGCGGAAGACCACCTCGTCGGGCGCGGCCTCGCCCGAGTCCGGGATCGCCATGACCTCCTCGCTGTCGACGCCGAAGACGGCGCCGGCGCGGTGCAGCTCCGCGCGGGTGCGCTTCGACACCCGCCACGCCTCCCGACGGGTCGAGGTGAGCAGCCACTTCACGATCGTGCGGGTGTCGCGGATGTCGCCGGCGCTGCGCAGCGCGCTCATCCACACCGTCTGGAGCACGTCCTCGCCGGTCACCTGGTCGAGCCCGGCGCCGCGGGCGACCCGCCACATGACCGGTGACACCACCTCGACGAGCGTGTCGAAGGCGGCCCGCTCGCCGGCCTGGTAGCGGCCGAACGCCTCGGTGGCCCGGTCGACCAGCGTCTCCCCCTCGGGGCGCGTCTGGGTCATGCCCTCGCTCCCTTCCTCGTCGCAGCCCTCTTCGCAGCAGCCTTCTTGGCAGCAGCCGGCCTGCGGCGTCCGGGCATCGTCCTGACCAGCCGCCGCATCCGCTCCACCGAGGCGTCGCGACCCAGGTCGGCCGCCCCGTCGCCGTACTCCCCGGCGAGCCGCGCGGCGAGCTGTCCGGCGAACACCGGCGCCGCGAACGAGGTGCCGCTCCAGATGCCGAAGCCGGAGGAGAAGTCGTCCTGGTCGAAGGAGGCGCGGAGCTCCCCGCGGGCGTTGCGGACCGCCTGCGAGGGCTCGAGGGAGGCGTCGTAGGTCGTCGGCATCGTGCTCACCAGCGAGGCACCCGGCCGGTGGAACGCGACCCACGGGCCGTCGTTGCTGAACAGGGCGATGGAGCCGTCGGGGTTGAGCGCGCCGACGGCGGTGACCGGGACGACGTCGCGCTGGTCCTTGACCACACCCCCCGGGTACGGCGCGAACGCGGCCGGATAGCTGGGCCGGTCGCTCGCGTCGTTGCCGGCGGACACGACCACCGCCGCGCCGTACCTGCCGAGCAGCCTGATCGGGCCGTGCAGGAGGGCGTCGAACGCCGCGTCCCCCGGCTGCTCGTGGTAGTAGCCGAGCGAGAGCGCGACGACGTCGACGGGCGCGTCCTTCGACTTCCCGGTCCGGGCGCGGAGCTGGCGGAGCGCGAGCAGCTGGAGGTTGCGGAGCAGGTCGTACTCCGCCACGACGCCGTCGTCGCCGTAGAGCCGGACGTCGAGGAGCAGCGCCTCCGGGCACCCCTGGCGGACCAGCCCGGCGATGAAGGTGCCGTGGCCGGCGTCCTGCGCGAGCTCGCCGAGGAGGCTGCCGTCGGTGCCCGCCGCCTCGGCGACCGCGTCGGCCGCGGGGAGGCCGAGCCGCTCACCGAGCACGGTGACGTCGCGATGCACGAACTCCTTCGTCAGCCAGGGGTGCTTGCCGATGCCGGTGTCGAGGATCGCTACGACCGGGCGGTGGCGGGTGCCGTCGAGCGGGTACGCCGCGGTGGGGGCCGGACCCGTCCAGTTGACCGGCTGCCGGCCCCCCCAGCCGGGCACCGTGTAGGCGCTGATCCCGAGGCCGGCCGGATGGCCCTGGGTGACGGGGTGCCCCTGGGTGACCGGGTGGCCCTGGGTGACCGGGTGGCCCTGGGTGACCGGGTGTCCTTGCGTCACGGGGCTCACCGCGGCGGGGTGCTCGAGGCCGACGTCGGCGAGCCGTGCCCTGTCCTTGCCGACCTCGACCCGGTAGGCCTGCAGGAGCCGCCACGTGTCGATCGGCTTGAAGACGGAGTGCGGTGGCTTCTCGGCGGCGACCAGCTGGACGCGACGGACCCACACCGCCTGGAGCTCGGCGAGGGGCTCCGGTGCGAGCCCCGACCGGGCGAGCAGCTCGTCGTCGCGGTCGCCGCGCGGGTCCCAGCGCAGCGCGAAGCCGGCGGCGGCGGCCACCTGCTCGAGCGCGGCCACGGTGCGCTCGTGGCGTCCCCGGACCAGCAGGGTGTCGGCGACGAAGGCCGTCGGCTGGACGCCGGCCTGCACCGTCGACTGGTAGGCGGTCAGGGGGTCGAGGATCCGCACGTGGAACGGGACGGGAAGGGCGGGGATGCCGGCGGCGGGAGCGGCGTTCTCTGCCATGGCCTCGAACCGTCCTGTCTCACCGTGGGTCGTCATGAGGGCTCTGCGTCGTCATGAACGCTTTGGGGCGGAGCCTATGCCCGGGCGGTGGCCACCGTCAGCGGCCCGACCCTCCCCCCGGAGAGGTCGGGCCGCCGCGGCGGTCCCCCGTCCACACTTCCGAGGAGCAGCGGCGGACCCGGCTGATACCGCCGACCCAGAAACTTTTCCGGTGGGCGTATCACCTCCCGCCCGAGGCGCTCCTCGAAGGCATGAGCCACCACGAAGAGATCGACCGCGCCGTGCTCCTCGCTCGCAAGGCGGCAGCGGGCGGCCGCATCGACGACCCCGCCAAGCTCACGCGGCTCCTCTACCGCCACTGGTTCCTGGGCCGCCGCCCCCTCGCCTCGGTGCCCTCTCAGCGGCGGCCCCAGCCGACCACCGTCCGCCCCGACCGCCCCGGCTCGACGACCGGGTCCACCCAGCCGTGGCGGAGCTGGGGCCGGCTGTGGACCGACGACCGGCCCTGCCGGGGCGCCGACCTCGTCCGGCTCTACCTCTCCTGCGCGCCGCACACGAGCCTGCACGCGGTCGCCGCCGTGACCGAGGCGGCCCGCGACTGGGACCACCCGTGGCTGCTCACCTCCCGCGCGCTCCACCAGGCGGCGCCCGGCCCTGACGCCACCGTGCTCTACCTCCCCGTCGCCGCCCTCGACGAGCTGCGGGAGCCGGTCGAAGAGCTGCTGGGGTCCGTGAGGCCGTTCCTGGCCTCCACCGTCCCCGCGCTCACGCTCGAGATCGCCCGGGGCGCCGCCCTGGCACAGAACCCCGCCGACGGCCGGTCGTTCGGCGTCCACCGCTGCTCGGTGGTCGCCGGGACGGTGCTCGCCAGCCGGCAGCTCCACCACCGTGAGGTGATCCAGCGGACCTTCTCCGCGCTCCGGGAGGCCGGCGTCGACCCGGAGCGGCCCTACCGCGCCCTCGGCGCCCGCTGGCAGTGGGACGCAGGGGTGCGTGCCGCCTGACCTTTCGCTCGTGCTTCTACCCTGGTGGCGTGCCAGCCCCTCCCCGCCGCCGGCTCGCGCTCGTCGCCGTCACCGTGCTGGCCTGGCTCCTGGTGGCTCTGCCGGTCGCGGCGCTCACCTTCGTCCACAGCTCCCGGACCACCGTCATCGCCAGCCACGAGGCAAAAATCGAGCCGACGTTCGACGGGTGGGCCGAGGTCTCGCTCGGTCCGTTCCTGCCGAGCTTCCGCTACCCGACGGGCAGCCGGGTCGGCGCGGACATCGTGCTGGGGAAGACGTCGCTCACCTCCTACGAGGAGCTCGTACGCCGCTACGCGTTCCTCGCCGGCCAGCCCGACGGTCAGATCAAGAAGGTCGAGGGAGCGATCGCGGAGATGGCCGTCGAGGCGCTCGTCGTGGGGGCGCTCGTGGGGTTGGTCGGCCCCGGCGTCTGGTTCGCGCTGGGGAGCCGGCGACGTCACGAGCTGACAGCCACCACCCGGGACCGGCTTCGCACCGGCGCCACGGTCGCGGCGGTGCTGGCGCTCGCTTCGGTCGTCGCGAGCCGGCCCTGGGACCGGACCGCCGAGCAGCTCAACGGCGTGGCCTGGCAGCCGCTGACCGACGCCCTTCCCGACGTACCGATCCCCGCCGACGCGCGCCCGCTCCAGGTGGACGCCGGGCTCCTGACCGAAGGCACCCGGCGGCTCGTGGAGTCGGCGCTGGACAGCTACCGGAAGAGCTCGTCGTTCTACCGGGCCGCCGCCGAGGAGGCCGCCGGGCTGGCGGACGAGCTGCGGCAGCCGCACGAGGACGAGACGGTCGCCGTCCTGGTCTCCGACCGGCACGACAACATCGGGATGGACCCGGTGGCCCGGGCGATCGCCGACGCGGGCGGCGCGACGTTCCTCCTCGACGCCGGCGACGACACCTCGACCGGTTCCCGGTGGGAGGCGTTCAGCCTGGAGTCGCTCGACGAGGCGTTCGACGACTACGACCACCGGTTCCACGTCGCGGGCAACCACGACCACGGCGGCTTCGTCGTCCAACAGGCCGAGGAGCTCGGGTTCACCAACCTCGACGCCGAGCTCGTCGAGGGCCCGGACGGGATCCGGCTGTTCGGCGTCAACGACCCCCGCTCCAGCGGGCTCGGCAACTGGCGGGACGAGAGCGGCCTGTCGTTCGACGAGGTGACCCAGCGGGTCGCCGACGCGGCCTGCGAGGCCGACGAGAAGGGCGAGCGCATCGCGACGCTCCTGCTCCACGACGCCAACAACGGCGACGAGGCGCTCGCCCGTGGCTGCGTCGACCTGGTCGCCGCCGGTCACCTCCACGTCATCCAGGGACCTGACCGGGTGGAAGGGGCGAACGGCGCCGTCGGGTACTCGTACACGAACGGCACGACCGGCGGCGCGGCGTACGCCATCGCCATCGGCACCAAGCCGCGGCGCAACGCGGTCGTCTCGCTGGTCACCTACGCCGACGGGCGGCCGGTCGGGGTGCAGTGGGTCTCGCTCTCCCCGCTCGGCGCCTTCCGGGTCGGCGACTGGACGCCCCTGCCGCGGGCGGCCCCCACCCTCACCCCGCGACGGGACTTGGTCGAGCGGCAGGCGAGGGAATGAGACGCACCGCGGCCCGCCGGTGGACGACGGGCCGCGGAAGTCTGGCGGAGGTGGCGGGATTTGAACCCGCGAGAGGGTTTTGCCCTCAACCCGCTTAGCAGGCGGGCGCCATAGACCGGACTAGGCGACACCTCCAGACAGCGAGGCACAGGCTACCCGGCCGGGTGCGGGCGCCGCGAATCGGCGTCGGTCCCGCTGCGGTTTCCCAGGGGATGCAGGAGAATGCGAGCTCCCCACGGGTTGCAGCCCATGGGAAGCACCGGTTTTCCGTGGGAAGGTCAGCCGAGCGGCGATCTGGAGCGAGTCGCCGGCCCGAGGTCCCGAGGAGTACGACGCCCGCCGGCTCGTCTGCGTCGTACCGGCCGGCTTGAGTCGTACCGCCAGAGCTTCCCACGGAGAACTGGTGCTTCCCACGAGCTGCAAACCATGGGGAGGACCGAACCGGCTGCATACCATGGGAAACTGCAGCCCGCGCAAGGACGGTCAGGAGAGCCGGCGGTAGCCGTGACCCCGGTCGAGCCGCCGGGAGAGCTCCGCGAGGAGCGCCTCGGGGGAGCACTCCAGGACGTCGACGGGGATCGTCGTGCTGCGCCCGTCCTTGAGCCGGAGCACCACGCAGTCGTGGTCGGCGATCCGCGTCGCCACCGCGTCCTCGACCTCACGCCACCGGGCGGCGGGGACGCCCGATCCCCGGAGGAGCCGGACGCGGTAGCCGGTCTCGTCGAAGGTGAGCACCGTCGTCAAGCGGCTGGCAGCGAGGGCACCGGCGGCGACGAGGACGGCCGCGACCACCACGCCCACGGTGAGCACGGTGCGGGGGAGGCCGAGGGCCGCCACCAGGACGGCCAGGAGGACGACGAGCAACCCGAGCAGCACGAGGAGTGCCCCCAGGGAGCGCACGAGCAGGGCTCGGGAGAAGCGGTAGTCCGTCGACACCCGACGATTGAACCGAACGGCATGCTGCGCTGCCGCACCGGGGGGCACCGGGCCAGGAGGTACGGCGCCACAGGACCGGACCAGCGACACCGGCCCTTGCCGACCCGGGCAGGTGGGGTCACACTCGGAACTCCACCCAGCCGAGGAGGTGGCACCGGTGCAGCAGCTCGCGCTTGCCGTCGACGGCCTCGAAGAGGCCCTGTCCAGTCCCCCCACGTTCCAGCAGCCCTGGCGGCACATCGTCCGAGAGCGGCTGGGCGAGGTGTGCGAGGCGCTCACCGCCGAACGCACCGCGGTCGCCGACTCGTGGCTCTCGGCCCGGGCCGGCCACCTGCAGCGCGAGCGCAACCGGCTCCTGGTGCGGCTGAGCGTGCTCGGCGCGATGGTCGCCGAGGCGTCGGACGTGGAGGCGGTCCGGATCAGCCTGCTGCGCCTCGTGCCCGACCTCCACCACCACCAGCAGCGGGTGAACGACCTCGTGTACGACGCGGTCGGGATGGACGTCGGCGGCTCGGAGTAGCTCGCCGCGTCCGGGTGGGCGCGGCGTATGGAGCGCGGCCGGTCGGACGAGGCTTCAGGCCGGTCGGCTCAGCTCCGCCCAGACGACCTTGCCGTTCTGGGGCACCATCTCGAGCCCCCACGCCGTGGTCACCGCGGCCACGAGGTGCAGCCCTCTGCCGTGCTCCTCGGTGTCGCTCGGCGGCTGTGGTTCCGGCGTCCCTGAACCCATGTCGATCACGTCGATGCGCAGCGTCGTCGCGGTGAGAGACACCCGGAGCCGGCAGGCGGAGTGGGCGTGGGTGATCGCGTTCGCCGCGAGCTCACTGGTCACGAGCAGTGCATCGTCCCGGATCGCCTCGAGCCCCCACTCCGCGAGCCGCTCGGCGACGAAGCGGCGTGCCAGCCGGACGCTGGTCAGCTCGCGCGGGAGCTCGAGGTGCGCCTCGTCGGTCGCGCGCCGCGCGACGGACTCGAGCAGGTCGACGAGGTAGTCCAGCTTCGTGTCCTTGAGGACGTAGCCCTCGACCTGGCCCTCGATCCACTGGTGCTCGGACTCGTCGTTCCCGGAGAAGATGACGACCTTCGAGGCGGGTGAGGCCTCCCGGATCCGGCTCAGCACCTCGTGTCCGGCGAGGTCAGGCAGGCCGAGGTCGAGCACGATCACGTCCGGGACGAGGCCTGCCGCGAACCGCACCGCCCCGGTGCCGTCGCTGGCCTCCGCGACCACCTCGAACCCGCCGCGGAACCGGAGAGCGGTCCTGACCAGCCGCCGCACCTCGACGACGTCGTCGACGAGGAGGACGCGGATGGGCATGCGCGCAGCCTAGCGACTTCGACCAGCACCCGGAGCAGCTGAACCGGACAGAGCCACACCGGATGGCCGGTTCATTCGGCGGGGGAGGCCGGCAACGTGATGACGAACTCCCCGTGGTCCGTGCCCGACGTGCGCTCGTAGGTGGCGTCGCCGCCGTGCGCGCGCGCGATCTCGCGGACGATGTAGAGCCCCAGACCGGTCCCCTTGACGGCGCCGGTCGCGAACCGCTCGAAGAGTCGGGGCCGCACGGCCGCGGAGACGCCGCCGCCCGCGTCGCCGACCCGGAGCTCGACGGTGCCGCCGGTTCGTGCCGCGACCACCCTGACCGGGGGCTCGCCGTGCCGGACGGCGTTGCCGATGAGGTTGTCGAGCACCTGGGCGAGCCGGTCGTGGTCACCGACGACGTGCAGCCCGTCCGCAACCTCCGTCGTCACCTTGGCGCCGGGGTGCGTCCGTCTGGCGTTGCCGACGGCACCGGCGACCAGGTCGGCCACCTCGACCCGGTCGGTGCGCATCGACAGGGCGCTCGCCTGGAGCCGGGAAGCGGTGAGCAGGTCCGCGAGAAGCCGGCGGAGCCGGACGGTGCTGGACTCCATCGCCTCGAGGAGCTCCGTGCGCTCGGCCTCGTCGAGCCCGTTCCAGTGCTGGGAGAGCATCTCCGCTGAGCCGCCGAGGACACCCACTGGGGTGCGGAGCTCATGAGCGGTGACCGCCAGGAACTGCGCCTGGTCGTCCGCCGCCGTCTTGAGCCGTCGGTTGAGCTGCTCCAGCTCGGCGTTCGCGGTCGAGAGAGCGGCGAGCGCCCGCTCCCGCTCCTCCTCCAGCCGCCGCCGCTCGCTGTTGTCGCGGGTCACCTTCGCAAAGCCGAGGTGGGTGCCGTCGGCGTCGAAGATCGCGGTGATGACGACGTTGGCCCAGAACGGGGAGCCGTCCTTGCGGAGCCGCCACCCCTCCTCCTCGTAGTGGCCGTCCCGGACCGCCATCTCGAGCTCGTGCTCGCAGTGCCCGGAGGCAGCGACCTCGGGAGGGTAGAAGATCGAGAAGTGCCGGCCGATGACCTCCTCGGCGGTGTAGCCCTTGCTCCGCTCGGCGCCGGCGTTCCAGCTCGCGATCCGGCCGTCCGGGTCGAGCATGAAGATCGCGTAGTCCTCGACCGTCTCGACCAGGAGCCGGAAGCGCTGCTCGCTCTGCCGCAGCTCCTCCTCGGCCCGGCGCCGCTCGGTGATGTCCCGGGTCACCTTCGCGAACCCGAGGAGGTCGCCCTCCTCGTCGCGGACCGGGGTGATGACCACGTAGCCGAAGAACCGGGAGCCGTCCTTGCGGAGCCGCCACCCCTCCTCGGCGTACTGCCCCTCGCGGAGCGCGATCTCGAGCTCGTGCTCGGGGTGCCGGTCGCGTTGCTGCTGCTCGGGGTAGAACGCCCGGAAGTGCCGGCCGACGATCTCCTCGATGCTGTATCCCATGATCCGCTGCGCGCCGGCGTTCCAGCTCGCGACGTGACCGTCCGGGTCGAGCATGAAGATCGCGTAGTCCCGCACGTTCTCCACGAGGAGCCGGAAGCGCCCCTCGCTGCGCCGTACCTCCTCGAGCGCCTCCCGCTCGGCCGTCACGTCCTGGACCTGCAGGAGCACGTAGAGCGGCCGGCCGGCGGAGTCGCGCACGGGGGCGAGGGTGACAAGCAGCCGGCGCTCGGCGGAGCCGGCGACGCCGTGCTCGACGTGCTCGAGGTCGACGGGGTCTGCACGGATCCGCTCCAGTGCGGCGGTCACCTCGCCGCCCTGGTCGAGGGCGAGCGTCGCATACCCCTTCCCGACCAGCTCGCCCTCGTCGACCTCGAGCAACCTGGCGAGCGCCCGGTTGGCCCGCACCACCGTGCCGGTCAACGTCGTCGTCGCCATCCCGATGGCGGCCTGGTCGAAGACCTCCCGGAACCGTTCGAGGTGCTCGGCGAGGACACCTCGGTCCACGAGCCGGTCGGTGCGCAGCTCCACGGAGGAGCCGTCCTCGAGGTCGAGCGGGTCGGTGCCCGCCCCGTCCTCCCCGACGGCGGCGAGAAGCCGTTCGATGAGCAGGTCGACCGGCGTCGACTTCTCCACGAACGCGGCCGCCCCGCGCGCCATCGCCTCGTCGACCAGGCCGTGCTCCTCGAAGCCGCTGAACATGACCACCCGCGTGCCCGGCGACGCGTCGAGGACCCGGGGCAGCGCCTGCAACCCGTCGGTGCCCGGCATCGAGACGTCGAGCAGCATCAGGCCGGGCCGGAGCCGAGCCGCGAGCTCGACCGCCTCCTCGCCGTCGCTGCCCTCGGCGATCACCTCGAACCGCCCGGAGATGCGGAGCCTCGTCCGGACGAGGATGCGCACCTCCGGAGCGTCGTCCACCACCACGACGGTGGGCACGTCCGCAGGCATGCTGAGCAGGCTACCGGGGGCACCGTGCCTGCGACGCCGGCGCCGGTCCTCAGCGGCCTTCGTTCCACTCGTCGATCTCGTCGGCGATCAGCTCCTCGAGCCGCTGCCGGTCGGCGGCCAGCAGCTCCTCGACCTGACGGCGAAGCGGCCCGTCGACACGACCCGCAGACGTACCCACGTGGTGCAAGGGTGTGTGGAGCTCCTCGTCCCACCACGGCGCCGCCCCGACGTGCGCGTAGAGCGCGTCGAGCTCGCGGCGGCGATGACGCAGCAGCCTCTCCTGGACCACCACCCTGATCTGGTCCGGGGCGAAGACCCGCAGGAAGGGCTCCAGCCGCGCGAAGTAGCTGCTGCGGTCGAGGTACTGGCTCGCCGGATCGAGGATCGCCGCCTCCATCGACCGACGTTCCGTTCCGTCCCGACGGTGGTGCCGGTACTGCGACACCGCGCGGTCGACCGGGTCCCGAACCAGGTAGACGAGCCGGACGTCCGGCAGGACCGCGGCCATGCGCGGGGCCACTTCCGGACAGCTCGGGGAGGTGTACGCCGGCGACGCCTCGCCGGCCACCACGGCATCCGGGTCGAACTGGGTGGCATACCAGTCGACACCGCGGTGCCACTGACCCGTCCGCCACCACGACGTGGCGTCATCGTGCGGCGGCACCTCGGGGCCGTTGAAGAAGTTGAGCTCCTTGGGCGTCGACATCCGGACCTCGGGGTGTCCGTCGAGGTACGCATGGACGGCGCTGGTGGCGCACTTCATCGCCCCGATGACGACCAGCTCGGGCAGGCGGCGTCGAGCTGTCGCTCCGCCATCCACCTTGTCTGCCATGGCGGTCCGTTCGTCGTCGTCCTTGCCGACCTGCTCCTGAGCCCCTACCCCATGTGGCGCGCGGCCACGCTCGCCCGCCACCGCTCCCACGGTGGCTGCTGCGCCCAGTTGACCCGCAGTGTCCGCGTCGCCCTCCGCATCCGCCGCCTCAGCTGCCCGCGCCCGTGCAGGCACCTGGCCGACACCCCGACCTGCAGAGACCGCACGTGCCGGATGGCGCGCCCCGGTCCCAGGGCGAAGGCCAGATCGATGTCGTCGTGCAGCTCGGGGTCGGAGCGGTGCACGCCGCCACGGACCTCGAGCCAGCTGCTACGCCGGAACGCCATGTTCGACCCCCACAGCGTGGAGTGGCCGAGGGCGGCGTGGACCGACACGAAGTACGTGGTCAGGTAGCCCCACCGGGCCAGCAGCCGGATCCCCGGCGGCAGGTCGTAGAACCGTCCGGGGCCGGTCACCGCTGCCACGCCGGGGCGCAGCCCGAGCAGCAGCCGGGAGATCCAGTCGGGCGGAGGGACGGTGTCGGCGTCGCACCGCGCGATCACGTCACCGAGGGCTGCGTCGTACCCGGTCGCCGCGGCCGCCGGGATGCCGGGGGCCGCCTCCCGGACCACCCGGGCGCCGTACCTCGCGGCGACCTCGCCGCTCCGGTCGACCGACCCGTTGTCCACCACGACGACCTCGAGCGGCGCCACCGTCTGGTCCACCAGGGCAGCGAGGCACCGCTCGAGCAGGACGGCGTCGTCCTTGACCGGGATCACGACGGAGACCGACGGGGCGCCGGGGTCAGCCATGGGTGCTCCGCTCCAGCGGCCGGCTCCGGTGGGATCGGGGTGCCGGGGCGCGGGCGAGGAGCGCCCAGGCCACCAGCGCTCCGAGCCCGCCGGCGACCAGGTCACCGAGGGTGTCGTCGTACCCGACCTGGATCCTGTTGTCGACCATCGTGTGACCGAACCACTCGGCCACCTCCCACAGCACCCCGAGCGCGAGCCCCAGCGTGACGACGACGAGGCCGACACCGGCGCGAGCGTGACGGAGGTACGCCGCGTCGGCGCCGGCGAGCAGGCCGAGCCGGGTCAGCGCCTCGTGCAGGGCGGTGGCCGCCAGCCCGGTCGCCGCAAGGTGTACGCCGAGGTCGAGCCCGTCGTACCGCAGGTAGAGGTCCAGCAGGCTGCACCAGGCGGCACCGACGAGGACCAGGCCGGTCGCCGCGTCGAGCACGGGTCGCACGAGCAGCCGGAGCAGCGTGAGCCCGAGCAGCACGAGGGCGAACAGGGCCGCGGGGACCCCCTCGCCGCCGATCAGGGCACCCCCGAAGCTGAGCACCCCGGCGGTCCGGACGACGTCGCCGGTCAGCCGGACGGTCTGACGACCGGCGCTCACCAGGCGATCCAGAGAAAGAGCTGGGTGAGCAGGAAGCCGGTCACGTAGTTGAGCCAGAGGAACCGCTGCCAGCCCGCGTGGGCGCGTTCGGCCTCCTCGTCCCCGAGCGAGCGGAACCGGGCGACGTTGGCGGCGTAGGGGACCACGAGCAGCCCGGCCAGTGCACCCGGCCAGCCGGTGCCGAGGGCCGCCAGCCCGGCCGCGACGTACAGTCCGAGGGCGACATGGACCGTGCGCGCCGCACCCAGGACCGTGCCGATCGAGGCGATGCCGGCCTCACGGTCGGCGCCGATGTCCTGGACCGCTCCGAACGCCTGCGAGCCCATCCCCCAGCAGAAGAACGAGGTGAGCGCGCAGACCGCGACCGTGTCGACGGGTCCGCCGGCGAGCACGAGCCCGAACACCGCGGGGCCCACGAAGTGCGTGCTCGACGTGACCGAGTCGAGCACCGGCCGCTCCTTGAACCGCAGCACCGGGGCCGAGTACGCCACCACGGCGAGCACGGTGACCGCGAGCACCACCGCCGACCGCACCGAGCCCCACCACAGGAGGGCGCCGATGAAGGGGACGTTCGAGGCGAGCGCGGCGACGATCGTCGCCCGGTGCCACCGCGACGACAGCACCACCCCCTCGACGCCCCCCTTGCGCGCGTTGCGCAGGTCGGACTCGTAGTCGAAGACGTCGTTGATGCCGTACATCAGCAGGTTGTAGGGGACCAGGAAGTACACCGTGCCGACGACGAGCGCGGCGTCGACGCCCCCGCCGGCCAGGAGGTACGCCGCCGCGAACGGGTAGGCGGTGTTGACCCAGCTCAGCGGGCGGGACGAACCGACGAGTGTCCGGAGCAACCCGGGCTCGTGCGGGGTCAGCGTGGCGGTCATTCCTCGTCCTCCCGGACCGGCCGGCGTGCCAGCAGCTCCCAGAGCGCCGGCAGCGCGAGCGCGGACGCCAGCGGCCAGGCGAGGTCCTCGACCGGCGCGAGCAGCACGTGCCACCCCAGCAGCCGGCTCTCGTCGAAGCGGAACAGGTCGACGGCGATCATCAGGCTGTCGAAGACCGCGGTGAGGACCAGCAGGATCCCCGCGACGGCTGCGGTGCAGAGCCACCACCGCCGGCCCGGGCGGCGTACGACGGCGGCGACCGCAGCCACGGCGGCGGCGACCGCGAGGAAGAGCAGGGCGACGGCCGGGTAGCTCACGGCGCTCCCTCCCTCATCAGCATCCGGCGGCCGAGGCCGTGGAGCACCATCGTCAGGTAGGGGAGGAAGGCGACGAAGAAGAGCTCCTCGACCGGCAGCTCGGGCGCGACCTCGAGACCGGTCATCAGCTCGGAGCGGCCCCGCTCGTAGAGCTCGAAGTTCAGCGCCACCAGGTCCCAGACGAGGAACAGCCCGAACCCGGACGCGAAGACCACGGCGGCGCGACGCGGGTCGGCCCAGAAGAAGAGGTGCCACCGCCGGTCCGTCAGGGCCATGCAGACCAGCACGACCGCCAGGCTGAGGAGGTAGACCAGCGACGTCACCGCCTCACCTCGCCACCGCCAGCGGACCGGCCGTGCGGTCGCCGCGCAGCCGCTTGAGGACCAGCTCCGCGCTGATCAGGCACATCGGAAGCCCGACGCCCGGGACGGTGCTCGCCCCGGCGTGGAGAAGGTTGCCCACCTTGGCCGACCTGTTGCGCGGCCGGAACATCGCGCTCTGCCGCAGGGTGTGCTCCAGGCCGAGCGCGCCGCCCTGCCACGCGTTGTACTCGCGGGCGAAGTCGGCGGGGCCGACAGTACGACGGACCACGACCCGACCCTGCAGGTCCGGAACCCCGGCCCAGGCGCCGATCTGGTCGAGCGCAGCGTCGACCGCCTTCTCGACCGCCGGGTCACCCGCGCCGTCGTCGCCGCCGGCGCCGATCGTCACGTCGGCGGGGACCGGGACCAGGACGAAGAGGTTCTCGTGTCCGGCCGGTGCGACCGTCGGGTCGGTCGCCGACGGCTTGCAGACGTAGACGGAGGCGGGGTCGGGGACCTTCGGCTCGGCGCCGAAGACGTCGCCGAAGTTCTGCGCCCAGTCACGGGTGAAGAACAGCGAGTGGTGCGGCAGCTGCGGGATCCGTCCCTCGACCCCGAGCAGGGCGAGCACGGCTCCCGGACCTGGGGTTCTCGACCGCCAGCTCCGCTCCGGGTGCGACTGCTCGTCCTTCGGCAGCAGCTCCGTCTCGAGGTGGTGCAGGTCGGCCGCTCCGACGACGACGTCGGCCGCGAGCCGGTGCGTGGCGCCGTCGGCGGTCCGGTAGGCGACCGCGGTCGCCCTCGCCGTCCGACCGGCTCGTGCCGTCTCGATGGCGGTGACGGTCGTGCCGGTGTGGAGCCGCGCCCCGTGGTCCCTGGCGAGGCCGGCGACGACCTCGACCAGGCGGGTGAAGCCGCCCTGCGGGTAGAGCACCCGGTCGGCGAGGTCGAGCCGGCTCATCAGGTGGTACATGCTCGGCGTGCGGTCCGGCGACGAGCCGAGGAACACCGCCGGGTAGCCGAGCACCTGGCGCAGCCGGGGGTCGGTGAACCGCTTCGCGACGTGCCGCTCCAGCGACCGGGTGAGCAGCAGGGCGAGCTTCGGCAGCCGGCGCAGCAGCCGCGGGTGCAGCAGCGCCAGGGGCGAGTCGAAGCTCGTGTAGAGGAACCGCTGGAGCGCCATCGCGTAGGTGTCGTCGGCGGAGTCGAGGTACGCCGACAGCTGCCGCCCGGCGCCGGCCTCCACGGCGTCGAACGTGCGCACGTTGCGCTGCCGGTCCGGGTGCACGTCGAGCGAGTCGGCGTGCCCCTCGAAGAACACCCGGAAGCTCGGCTCGAGGACCGTGAGGTCGAGCTGCTCGGCCGCCGTGGTGCCGAGCAGGGCGAAGAAGTGCTCGAAGACCTCGGGCATGAGGTACCACGACGCACCGGTGTCGAACCGGAAGCCGTCCCGCTCGTAGGAGCCGACCCGCCCCCCGAGGGCGTCGCGCTGCTCGAGGAGGTCGACCTCGTGCCCCTCGTGGGCGAGCAGGGCCGCGGTGGCCAGGCCGGCGATGCCGCCGCCGACCACGACGACCCGCTTCATGCGCGACCACCCAGCAGCGCCCCGGCGAACAGTCGGGCCTTGGCCGCCGTCGGCACGCGGACCCGGCGCTGCCGGATCTCCTCCGCCGGCGTGGCCCGGAGCCGGGTCGACAGCTCGGCGAAGGTCGCGTGCGCCGCCCGGACGGCGCGGCGGCTGCTGCGCGGCAGGTGCGGGAGGGCCTCGGCCGCGGCCGCGAGGTCGGCGTCGACGTCGTCGAGCAGGCGGTCCCGGTCGGCGTCGCAGAACCGGGAGACGTCGAGGCCCGGGAAGTAGGAGCGGCCGAGGACGTCGTGGTCCTCGGCGAGGTCACGCACGAAGTTCACCTTCTGGAAGGCGGCGCCGAGCCGGCGGGCTCCCTCAGAGAGCCGCTCGTAGCGCTTGTCGTGGTCTGGCTCGTCAGCGAGGAAGACCCGCAGGCACATCAGCCCGACGACCTCCGCCGAGCCGTGGACGTAGCGGTCGAACGACTCCGGCGTGTGCGATGTCGTCTCCAGGTCCATCCGCATGGAGTCGAAGAACGGGCCGATGAGCTCCTCGTCGATCCCGCACTCTCCCGCGGTCCGCGCGAACGCGTGCACGACGAGGTTGGCGCTGTGGCCGGAGTCGCGCCCGTGGCGCACCTCCTCCTCGAGCCCCGTCAACATGCGGGCTCGTGCGGCCGGACCCACCTGCCGGTCGGGGTTGTCGACGATCTCGTCGGCCACCCGGACGAGGGCGTAGACGTTGCAGATCCGGGTCCGCACCGGCTCGGCAAGGAGCCTCGAGGCCATCCCGAAGCTGCTCGAGTAGGCACGGATGACGACCGACGCGCCTGCCTCGCAGACCTCGTCGTACCGGGAGGGCGCCGGGCGCCGCGGGACCAGGAGCACCTCAGGCCGCCTTGTCGCCGGCGTGTGCGGTGAGGACCCCGAGCACGTCGAGCCGGTCGAGGGAGAGGCCGAGCCGGTCGATCGCCGCACCGGCGCCGCGGACGTAGTCGGCGGCGAGCTCCTCGACGAAGCGGCGGGAACCCGATGCGACGAGCAGGCCGCGGACGACCTCCGCGTCGTCCTCGGTGAGCTCCGGAGAGCCGAGGTGCGCGGCGACGCCCTCCCACTGGGAGGTGGTGCGGGCGTGCGCGATCAAGGGGGTCTGCTTGCCCTCCCGCAGGTCGGTGAGGACGCTCTTCCCGGTCGCGGCCGGGTCTCCGAAGACGCCGAGGAGGTCGTCGAGCAGCTGGAAGGCGATGCCGAGCATCCGGCCGGCCTCGCCGAGCCGGTGCACGGTGATCTCGTCGGCCCCGGCCAGCACCGCGCCCGCCTGGAGCGGCAGCGCGAACGAGTAGGCGCTCGTCTTCTGCTCCTCCATGGTCAGCGACTCGGCCAGCGAAGGGTCGCGGGTGCCCAGCCCGAACCGGACATCGGCGAGCTCACCCGCGGCTGTGGTGTGCAGGGCATGGTCGAAGAGGTCGAGCAGCCGGCGCACCGTCCTCGGCTCGGCCGGGCAGAGGGCTACGGTCCGGATCGCGCTCGCGAGTGCGAGGTCGCCGGCCAGGATGGCCGCGGTGCTGCCGAGGTGGCTCGACGCCTCCGAGGAGGCGCCCTCCGCGCGGGCAGTCGACGCGTAGCCGCCGCTGACGTTGGGCCGGCCCCGTCGCACGTCGTCGCCGTCGATGACGTCGTCGTGGATCACGAAAGCCGTGTGGAGCAGCTCGAGAGCCGCGCCGAGGACGCCGACCGCCTGCTGGTCGGTGCCGCCCAGCATGTCGTACGCCGCGGCGGCGAGAGCCGGCCGGAACCGCTTGCCGCCCCTGGTCGCCTCGGTGAGCGCGGTCCACAGGGCCACGTGGTCGGGGCCGACCTGACGGGCTCGGGCTAGCCCGTCGGCCAGCACCCGGTCGAGTGCCTCGTCGGAGGACCCTGTTCGCGGGGGGTGGTCCTCGGTCGCGGTCGTGGTCACCGTGCCTCCAGGAAGTCGACGCCCACCAGCTGGGCTCGCGGAACAGCAAAACAACCACATTCCCCAAAGTTATGCAAGAGTACGAGGTAACGCTCTGCATCCTGAGGAGGTTGCCCTCATCGCCGCTCACGAGACCTACCCCCGAACCGGGCTGTCAATCAGCGCACTCGCGCAGCGCACCGGCGTGCCGCAGGCGACACTGCGGAGCTGGGAGGCGCGCTACGGGTTCCCGTCGCCGGTCCGGTTGCCGGGCGGCCACCGTCGGTACGCCGAGGCCGACGTGGTAGCCGTCGAGGAGGTGCTCCGCCACCGGTCGTCGGGGCTCGCCCTCGAAGCCGCCATCCGCCGTCTCTCGACGGGGGCGGCGACCTCGACGACGTCGCTCTACGCCGAGCTGCGTCGCCTGCACCCCGACCTCGACCCCCAGCTCCTCACCAAGCCGTCGATGCTCGCCCTCAGCCACGCGATCGAGGACGAGTGCTGTGCCCGCGCTCACCGGCCGCTGCTCTTCGCCGGCTTCCAGCGAGGACGGTTCCTCCGCGCGTCGTACGCACGCTGGGTCGAGCTGGCGCGGACGGCCAGCCGGACCGTCGTCTTCGCCGACCTCCGCGACCCCTCACCCGCCCGGGCCGGGCTGCCGGAGGAGGTGGCGGTGCCGTACGACGCGCCGATCAACCGCGAGTGGCTCGTCGTCTGTGACGCCCATGACCGGCCGGCCTGCATGGTCGGGTGGGAGCGTCCGGGGCAGCCGCAGGGCCCCGACTCTCTCCGCCGCTTCGAGGCGTTGTGGAGCGTCGACCCCGCCGTGGTGCGGGACGCCGCGCGCGTCTGTGCCGGGCTGACCGACGCCCTGCGCCCCGGTCAGCCGCCCCGCGAGTGGCCGGAGCTCACCGAGGCGCCCGCGCCCGGGTCGGCCGACCTCCGCCGCGCCAGCGACCTGGCCAACCGGGTGATCGGCTACCTCGAGGCGCGCCGCTGACTGTTTCCCATGGGATGCAGGAGTTTGCGAGCTCCCCACAGGTTGCAACCCATGGGAAGCACCAGTTCGTCGACATACCATGGGAAACCGTCAGCGGCCGGCAGAGGGGGCGGGATTCGAACCCGCGGCTGACATTCCTGCCAGCGACCGCTTTCAAGGCGGTTCCGATAGGCCACTCCGGCACCCCTCCGAGGTCACGCCCGGTTCCCGGGCGTGCCACGGGCAGAGTCTAGGAGAGCCGGGTCAGGAGAGGGCGAGGGTGACCAGGGAGTCGCCCTCCTGAACCACGTCGCCCTCGTCGACGTTGACCGACGAGACGGTGCCGGAACGCTCGGCGAGCACCGGGATCTCCATCTTCATCGACTCCAGCAGCACCACCGTCTCGCCCTGCTCGACCGGGTCCCCCGGGCCGACGTACACCTTCAAGACGTTGGCGACCATCTCGGCCTGGATGTCGATCGAGCTGCGAGAGCGAGCCATGGAGCGGAGGGTAGCGCCGGGCCCGGGTTACCGGCAGGTTCGGAGCGGAAGCCCGTCACCAGGGAGCGTCGTCGCGCCGGTTGAGCAGGGACGGGTTCTCGGCCCGCGCCTCTTCCAGGAGCGACCAGGCGAGCTCGCCGACCACCACCTCGTCGTCCGGCCCGGCCTCGACCACCGTCTCCCCGCGCGGGTCCACCAGGAGCGAGTGGCCGGTGTAGCGGGGCTCGGACTGGCCGACCGCGGCGACGTACGAGACGTTCTCGATCGCCCGCGCGGTGACGAGCGTCCGCCAGTGGTGCAGCTTCCGCGGCCCGGCGACCCACGCGGACGGTACGACGACGAGCTGCGCCTCCGCGCGGGAGAGCTCGCGCGCGAGCTCGGGGAACCGCAGGTCGTAGCAGGTCATGAGACCGACCCGGACGCCACCGACCTCCAGGGTGACCGGGCGCCGGTCGCCGGCCACGAGCCGGTCGGACTCCTTGAGGCCGAACGAGTCGTAGAGGTGGATCTTCCGGTACGACGCCCGCAGCCCGTCGGGGTCGCAGACGACGAGGGTGTTGTACGGGCGGTCCGGGTCCTCGCTCCGCTCGATCATCCCGGCGACCCAGGTGCCACCGTGCCCGGCCGCCTTGCGGGACAGGGCGCTCACGAACGGGCCGTCGAGGGGCTCGGCGTCGGCCCCGAGCGGCTCGCCGGGGCTGCCGAGGTCGCGCTGGTAGACCTCGGGGAGGACGACCAGGTCGGCCTCGGGCACGTCGAGCGCCTCGAGGTGGGCACGGTTATCGGCCGGGGCGCGGGAGGAGGCGACCTGGACCAGGGCGACGCGGAAGCTGTCGGGGGCCATGGCCCCACGATGCCACGGGCGGCCGGCGACCCTTGCTGGAACAAGGCCGGTCGGACAGGGTTGGCGTCCACGGCCGGCAACGGAGGGAGCCCATGGACGCACACCCCGGACGGGACAGGGCGACACCGTGGATCGGTGCCGTCGTGCTGACCGGCGGCACCGCGGCCCGCATGGACGGCGCCGACAAGGCGGCCCTCGAGCTCGCCGGCGTCACGCTTCTCGAGCGGGCGCTCGCCGCGACCTGCAACGCCGTGGAGGTCGTCGTGGTCGGGAAGCCGGTGCCGACGTCCCGCCCGGTCACCTGGACCCGCGAGGACCCGCGTGGCGGCGGCCCGGCCGCGGGGCTCCTCGCCGGGCTCGACCGGTTCCGCCGGCCGCCCGACCTGATCCAGGTGCTTGCCGTCGACATGCCACGGGTCACTCCCGGGACGTTCGCCCGGCTCGCGGACGCCGTCGGTCCGGACGGCGACGGCGCGCTGCTCGTCGACGCGGCGGGGCGGCGGCAGCTCCTCTGCGGGGTCTACCGCTGCACGGCGCTCGACCGGGCGCGGCCGGTGGCGCGCAAGGACGAGCACGGCCTCCCGGTGCGCCGCCTCCTGCGACCGCTGCACCTCGTCGAGGTCCCTGCCGTCGGGGACGAGGCGCAGGACGTGGACACCTGGGCCGACCTCGTCCGGCTGCGCGAGGGAACGCCCGCCGACCCCGCTCAGGAGTGGACCTGACCGGATCGGACTCCACTGCCGGGGTTGCGGGGCTGCGCCCGTCGTACGACTCTGGACTGGTGAACCTCCACGACTGGATCGACGAGCTGCAGGACGCCCTCGACATCGAGATCGAGCTCGACGAAGGGCTGATCCTCGACGTGGCACGCCAGGCGGCGCACCGCGTCCAGCGGCCGGCTGCGCCGATCAGCACCTTCCTCCTCGGGTACGCCGCGGCGCTCGCCGACGGCAACGTGGAGAAGGTGGAGGAGCTGGCCGGACGGGTCATCGCCCTGGCCGACAGCTGGGAGGGCGGGGAGGACCTCGAGGCGGCGCTCGAGGTCGACGACAGCGAGCTCGTCGGCGACGCGGCCCTGGTCGACGCCGACTGAGCGGCCCATCAGCACTCGCCTAGCCTGGGCGTCATGCGCGCCGTGACCGCCACCGAGCCCGGTGGCCCCGAAGTCCTGACCCTCTCCGAGCTCCCCGACCCAGAACCCGGCCCTGGTGAGGTGGTCCTCGACGTCGCGGCGACGGCGGTGAACCGGGCGGACCTCCTCCAGCGCCAGGGCCACTACCCGCCGCCTCCGGGTGCGTCCGAGGTGATCGGCCTCGAGTGCAGCGGCACGGTCGCCGCCCTCGGCGCCGACGTGACCGGCTGGCAGCTCGGTGACGAGGTCTGCGCGCTGCTCGCCGGCGGCGGGTACGCCGAGAAGGTCGCGGTTCCTGCCGGGCAGCTGATGCCGTTGCCCGACGGCATCGACCTCGAGACGGCCGCCGCCCTTCCCGAGGTCGCCTGCACGGTGTGGTCGAACGTCTACATGGTCGCCCACCTCCAGCCGGGCGAGACCCTGCTCGTCCACGGCGGCGCCGGCGGCATCGGCACGTTCGCGATCCAGCTGGCGCACGCGCTCGGCTCGACCGTGGTGACGACCGCCGGGTCCGAGGAGAAGCTCGAGGTCTGCCGGTCGCTCGGGGCCGACCTGGCGGTGAACTACCGCGAGCAGGACTTCGTCGAGGAG
>DASSBB010000008.1:0-9663 GCA_035699145.1 Marmoricola sp. | reverse complement strand
GGACGCTCGGCCCGTCCATGCGCGCGGTCGTCCCGGTGGTGGACCGGGACGGGTCCGTCGTCGCGCTCGTCTCGGTCGGCATCACGCTGGAGCGGATCAGTGCCGCGCTCTGGGAGCGGCTGGCGAGGATCGGGCTCGTGGTCGCCGTACTGCTCGCTCTCGGGGCGGCTGGCGCCTGGCTGATCAGCCGGCGGCTCCGGCGGCAGACCCATGGGATGGGTGAGCGCGAGATCACCCGGATGTACGAGTACTACGACGCGGTCCTGCACGCCGTCCGCGAGGGGTTGGTGCTCCTCGACGACGAGGGGCGCGTGCAGCTGCTCAACGACGAGGCGCTCCGGCTGCTCGACCTCGGGACGGACGGTACGGCGGTGCGCGGCCGCCCGGTCAACGAGCTCGGCCTCCCCACCGGTCTGGTCGACGCCCTCCTGGCCGGGCGGGTCGAGCCTGACGAGATCCACCTCGTCGGCGACCGGGTGCTGGTCGTCAACCAGGCGCGTGCGCGGTGGGAGGGCCGCGACCTCGGCTCGGTGGTCACGCTCCGCGACCACACCGAGCTGCAGGCCGTCTCCGGTGAGCTCGACACCGTGCGCGGCCTCGCCGAGAGCCTGCGGGCGCAGACCCACGAGGCGTCGAACCGGCTGCACACCGTGGTCTCCCTCATCGAGCTCGGCCGCACCGGCGACGCGGTCGAGTTCGCCACCGGCGAGCTGGCAACCGCCCAGTCCCTCGCCGACCGCGTCCAGGGGCTCGGCTCGGAGCCGGTCATCGCCGCCGTGCTCCTCGGGAAGTCGGCGCTCGCGACCGAGCGCGGCGTCACGTTCGTCATCTCGCCGGACAGCGCCGCCGAGGCCTCACCGCTCGACCAGCAGGAGCTGGTCACGGTCGTCGGCAACCTCGTCGACAACGCCTTCGACGCGGTGTCGGCCAAGCCGGTCGACGGGCGACGGGTGGAGGTCAAGGTCGAGGCCGACCACGGCCTCTTCCTCCTCGACGTCGACGACTCCGGGCCGGGCCTCGACGAGGAGGCCGTCGAGCACGCCTTCGAGCGCGGCTGGTCGACCAAGCGGGGCGAGGCCGGGATCGGCCGTGGGATCGGCCTGGCGCTCGTGGCCCAGGTGGTCCGCCGCCACGGCGGCTCGGTCACCGTCGGGCCGTCCCCCCTCGGCGGCGCCGCCTTCCGGGTCCGGGTCGGTGAGCCATGACCGCGTCCGACATCGGCGTCCTGGTGGTCGAGGACGAGGAGATCGCCGCCTCGGCCCACGCCGCGTTCGTCGAACGGGTCTCCGGCTTCCACGTGGTCGGCGTGGCCCGCTCCTGCGTCGACGCCCGCCGGCTGCTCCGCACCCACCCCGGCACCCAGCTGCTGCTCCTCGACATGCACCTGCCCGACGGGCACGGGCTCGACCTGCTGCAGAGCCTGCGGATGGAGGGCCACCTCTGCGACGCGATCGCGGTGACCTCGGCTCGCGACCTCGAGGTGGTCAAGCGGGCGGTGGCGATCGGCGTGGTGCTCTACCTGCTCAAGCCGTTCACGTTCGCCGCGCTCCGCGCAAAGCTGGAGCAGTACGCCGCCTACCGCGTCCGGCTGGAAGCGACCGAACCGACAGTCGTCCAGGACGAGGTCGACCAGCTCCTCGGGACGCTGCGGAGCACTGGCGACCAGGCCGGTCTGCCCAAGGGGATGAGCGCCGAGACGTTGAGGCTCGTCACCGACCGGCTCCGCGGCTCGTCGTCGGCGCAGTCGGCGCTGGAGGTCGCCGAGGCGGTCGGCACCTCGCGGGTCACCGCCCGCCGCTACCTCGAGCACCTCGCCGACACCGGGCTGGCCGACCGGCAGTCCCGCTACGGCCGCGGCCGCCCCGAGGTCGAGTACCGCTGGCGCCGCTGACCCGGTCGTCCCGCTGAGGGGCCGTTCAGACGTGCAACCTCCCTGGTCAGGTCGTATAGAGGAGCGTCGGGGGGAGGGTTGCACGTCCGGACAGCCCCTCGACCAGGGCAACCAGGCAGTCCTGGACGTAGTCCGGCTCGTACATCACGTGCTCCCAGGCGAAGCGGACGACCCTCCAGCCGCGGACGACCAGGCCGGTGTACCGCTCGCAGTCCCGCTTGAGGGCCTTGCGCTTCCCGTGGAACTCGAAGGACTCGGCCTCGACCACGATCCTGCGGGTGCGGTCCACCAGGTCCGGCCGGCCCCGGAACCCCCGCTCATCGATCCACACCTGCGGCTCGAGGTCGAGGCCGGCTACGGCCTTCCCGATCCCACGCAACATCGACTCGAACGGGTTGGCGGGCAGCGGTGACGCGGCCTCGACCACGCGGATCGCCTCGCTCCGTCCGGTCGACGGAAGCGCGAGCGCCAGGCGGACCAGCTCGTCCTGGTCCACGTCCCTGTGCCGCAGTGCCGAGTCCGCGACGGCGAGCGCCTCCCGAAAGGGCAGGTCTCTCGCGCAGTCGATGACCGTGCGGTGCGGGGACGTGACGTGGCCGTGGCGTTCGTGCGGCTCGAGGTCACGCCAACGGACATCGACGCCGGCCCGGCGGAACGACTCGACCTTCCGGTTGCGCGGCACGATGACCGCCGGGCGCTCGGGCTGGAGACCGAGCTCCCACCCGTGCGCCGCCGCGGCGGAGAGGTGGGACACGGTGCCGGACAGGGCGGCGGCCGCGCGGAGGCCGACCTGGGCCGAGGGCAGCACGTAGCGGCCGCGGGCCGGTCGGAGCACCAGACCGCCCCGGACGGCACTGCGCAGCCGCCGCTGGGAGGTCAGCCGGAGCAGGGTCTCGGCATCGGCCGTCCCGCCGAGCCGCGTCAGAGCCTCCACCGGGTGCATGCCGGAACCCTGCCCCAGACCGGCCGCGCGGTCGAACGGTTCTCCACAGGGCGGTTCGGACGTGCAACCTTCCCCGGAAGGTGCCCTCAGAACCCCCGGCAGGGGGAGGTTGCACGTCCGACCGGTCGCTCAGCGGGCGAGAGGCTGACCGTCGACCCAGACCCGCTCGATGTCCGCGGGCGTTCCCAGGGCGAACGCCCTGGCGAGCGCGTCCGAAGGGCTCGAGGCATGGCGCAGCGCCACGTCGAGCGTCGTGCCGGGCCGCGGTCGCAGCCAGACGGCGTCGAACCGCTTCCCGACGGACAGGTCACCGACCTCCGAGAGCCCCAGCGCGGATGCTCCGGCCGAGGTCGCGAGGTGGAGCAGGTGGGCCGGCGTCAGCGGCAGCCCCTCGTCGCCGAGCAGCTGCTGCATGAAGTACGCCTGCAGCCCCTCCTTCAGCATGGAGAACCCGGTGCCGGCTCCGACGTCGGAGCCGAGGGCCACGCGGACGCCGTAGGCGACGTGCCGCTTGAGCGGGAAGAGCCCGCTGCCGAGGGCCGAGTTGCTGCTGGGGCAGTGCGAGACGCTGGCGTCGAGAGACGCGAGCAGCTTCAGCTCGGCGTCGGTGGGGTGCACGTTGTGGGCGAGGATGCTGCGCCGGCCGACCAGGTCGTGCCGGTCGTAGCTGTCCACGTAGTGGTGGCAGCCGGGGGACAGCCCGGCGAGCGTCTCGATCTCGACGAGGTTCTCGTTGACGTGCGTCGTGAACCACGCGTCCGGGACGTCCCGCAGCAGCTCGGCGCACGAGGCGAGCAGCTCATCACCGCACGACAGTGCGAACCGGGGCGTGACGGCGTACCGGTTGCGGCCCACTCCGTGCCAGCGACCCGCCAGCGCCAGCCCCTCGTCGTACGCGCGCTGCGGTGTGGTGAGCAGCTCGTCGCGGAGCAGCCGGTCGCTCACGACGAGGCCGCTGGTGACCCGGAGCCCGACCCGGCTCGCCTCGGCGAACAGTGCGTCGACCGCGGGTGCGAAGTGGGAGCCGAAGACGAGGGCTGTCGTGGTGCCGGCCTGCGCCAGCCCGCTGACGAACTCGGTCGCGACCTCTTGGGCGTACGACGGGTCGGCCAGCCGGGCCTCCTCCGGGAGGGCGCACTGGCTGAGCCAGTCGAGGAGCGGCATGCCGAGCCCGGCGATCGCCCGGACCTGGGGGTAGTGGACGTGGGTGTCGACGAAGCCGGGAAGCACGAGGCCTCCGGTGAGGTCGACGACCTCCTCGGACCCGTGGCGGCTGCGGAGCGCGGTGAACGCACCGCGTTCGACGATCACCCCGTCGCGGACGAGGAGCCCGGCGTCGGCCTCCGCGCGCAGGGCCCCGCCCGTGAACGGGTCGTCCGGGGTGTCGAGAACCGTCCCGCGGAAGAGCGTCATGGCCCGAGGTTCCGACGACTCGGTCGGTTCTCGGGCCGAGGATGCGACGACTCGGCGGGGGATGGGGGCGCAGGCTCGGCGGTGAAGGCGCGGAGCAGGGCAGCGGTGACGCTCACCGCGATCGTCGCCGGGTCCTTGCCGGCGATCTCCGGCAGCCCGATCGGCGTGGTGATCCGGTCGATCGCCTCGGCCGAGTGCCCCTCGTCCTCCAGCTTCCGTCGGAACCGCGCCCACTTGCCCGCGGACCCGATCAGCCCGACCGAGCCGACGTCGGGGCGCCGCAGGACGGCGTCGCAGAGGGCGGCGTCCTCGGCGTGGTCGTGGGTCATGATCAGGACGTGGGTGCCGGGCGGCAGCTCGGCGAGGACCAGCTCGGGGAGGACCGGCACCTGGTGCACGTGCACACGGGCGACGGCATCGTCGAGGACGGCCAGCCGCTCCGGTGACAGCTGCGAAGGACGCGAGTCGACGAGGTGCACCTCGAGGTCGTGCCGCGCCAGGATCCGCGCGAGCTCCAGCCCCACGTGGCCGACCCCGAAGATCGCCACGGCGGGTACGACGGGCAGCGGCTCGAGCAACAGCGCGACCTCCCCGCCGCAGCACTGGACGCCGTGCTCGTAGGGCGCCCTGTCGGACAAGGACACCTGCACCAGTGACGGCTCGACGCCTCCGTCGCGGAGGAGCGATCGGGCCCGGTCGATCGCGACCGCCTCCAGGTTGCCGCCGCCGACGCTTCCCCAGGTGGAGTCGGCGGAGACCACCATCTTCGCCCCGGCCTCACGAGGGGCATGGCCCCGCACGGTAGCGACCGTGACGAGCACGCCCGGCTGCCGGGAGGTGCGCAGCCGCTGGACGGCCTTCACCCAGTCCATCGTCACGCCTTGGCGAGCATGTGGCCGACCCGCTCGGACTCGGGTCGCATCGCGGGCGCGTCCGGACCCGGCTGCGAAGGCTCGATCCCGGGAGCGCCCGGGTGCACGCCATCGGGAGAACGGCCGCGGGCCTGCTCGACGGCCCAGAAGACCGCCTCCGGCGTGGCCGGCGACGCGAGGTCGACGCTGGTCCCAGGCGGCCCGAAGGCCGCGGCCGCCTGCCGCAGCGCCTCGCGGACGGAGAGCGCCAGCATGAGGGGCGGCTCGCCGACGGCTTTCGAGCCGTAGACCGCTCCGTCCTCGGTCGCGTCGGTCAGCAGCGTGACGTTGAAGACCTCCGGCATCTCCGAGAAGCTCGGCAGCTTGTAGGTGCTGGCCGCCTGGGTCGCCAGCCGCCCGCGGGACGGCCCGTCGCTCTCGTCCCAGCGGAGGTCCTCGAGGGTGAGCCACCCGGCCCCCTGCACGAAGCCGCCCTCGATCTGGCCGAGGTCGACCAGTGGCGAGAGGCTGTCGCCGACGTCGTGGACGATGTCGACCCGCCGCAGCCGGTAGCCGCCGGTGAACCCGTCCACCTCGACCTCGCTCGCGGCGACGCCGTAGGCGAAGTACTTGAACGGCTCGCCCTGCATCGTCGAGGAGTCCCAGTGCAGCCCCTCGGTGCGGTAGAAGCCGGCCGCCCACAGCTGCACCCGCTGGAAGTACGCCGCGCGGACGATCTCCTCCCACGCGACCCGCTCGCTCTCGAACCCCAGACCGTGCACCTCACCGTCGGTGAACCGTACGTCGGACGCGCTGATGCCGAGCCGCTCCGCGGCCACCTGCGCCAACCGGGAACGGATCTGTTCGCAGGCGTTCTTCACCGCCGCGCCGTTGAGGTCGGCCCCCGAGCTGGCCGCGGTGGCCGAGGTGTTGGGGACCTTGTCGGTGCGGGTCGGGGCGAGCCGCACCTTCGCCAGGGGGAGGCCGAGGCTGGTCGCGGCGACCTGGAGCATCTTGGTGTGCAGCCCCTGTCCCATCTCGGTGCCGCCGTGGTTGACCAGCACCGACCCGTCCTTGTAGACGTGCACCAGCGCGCCGGCCTGGTTGAACGCGGTGAAGTTGAACGAGATGCCGAACTTCACCGGGGTGACCGCCAGCGCCCGCTTGGCGTGCTGGGAGGCGTCGTTGAACCGGGCGATCTCATCGGTGCGGGCGGGGAAGTCGCTCGACTCCAGCAGCTGTCGCCAGGCGGTGCCGGCCCGCTCGGGGTGGCGCACCGGCTGGCCGTACGGCGTGGTCTGGCCGGCGGCGTAGAGGTTTCGACGGCGGAGATCAGGCGGGTCGATCCCGAGCAGCGGCGCACACCGGCCGAGGACGTCCTCGATCACCAGCATCCCCTGCGGGCCGCCGAACCCGCGGAACGCGGTCTGGGAGGTCTTGTTGCTCTTCGCGATCCGGCCGTTCACCCGGACATGGGGGATCCAGTAGGCGTTGTCGACGTGGCACAGCGCCCGGGCGAGCACCGGCTCGGAGAGGTCGAGGCTCCAGCCGCCGTCCGAGGTCAGGGTGGCGTCGAGCGCCTGCAGCCGGCCGTCCTCGTCGAACCCGACCCGCCAGCGGGCGTGGAAGCCGTGGCGCTTCCCGGTCATCGTGATGTCCTGCGTCCGGTTGAGCCGCACCCGCACCGGCCGGCCGGTCAGCGTGGCGCCCAGCGCGGCGATCGCGGCGAACCCGTGCGGCTGCATCTCCTTGCCGCCGAAGCCGCCGCCCATCCGCAGGCACTGCACGGTCACCTCGTGGCTGTGCAGCCCGAGGACGTGGGCCACGATCTCCTGGGTCTCCGACGGGTGCTGGGTGCTGCTCTGCACGAACACCTGGCCGGACTCGTCGACCTGTGCCAGGGCGGACTGCGTCTCGAGGTAGAAGTGCTCCTGGCCGGCGAGCTCGGTCACGCCGCTGAACACGCGCGCCGACGTCTCGAGGGCACCGACCACGTCACCCCGCGCCACCTGGGGCTGTCCGCCCTGGAAGCTCTCGGCCTCGATCGCCTCCCGCAGGGTGAGCAGTGACGGCAGCGGCTCGTAGTCGACCTCGACCGCTGCGGCGCCGAGCCGCGCGGCCTCGGTCGTCTCGGCGAGGACCCAGCACACGGCGTGCCCGTGGAACATGACCTCGTCGGGGAAGAGCGGCTCGTCGTCCTTCACGCCGGCGTCGTTGACGCCGGGGACGTCGGCCGCGGTGAGCACTCGCAGGACACCGGGGACGCCCAGTGCGGCCTCGGGGCGCAGTCCGGTGATCCGGGCGTGCGCGTGCGGCGCCTGGACGGGGTAGGCGTGCACGACGTCCTTGGTGCGGGCCACCAGGTCGTCGGTGTAGAGCGCCTCGCCGGTGACGTGCAGGGCCGCGCTCTCGTGGGGCAGCGCGACACCGACCGCGGCGTTCGCGGGTCGCTCGGACAACGAGCTCATGCGGGCACCTCCTCGCTGATCGTCGAGGCGTACAGCTTCAGCAGGCTCTGGCCCAGCATCGCCGCGCGGTACGACGCGCTGGCCCGGTGGTCGTCCATGGGGGTCCCCTCCGCTGCCATGACGGCGGCTGCCCGTCGTACCGTCTCCTCGGTCCACGGCTCACCGGTGAGCGCCTGCTCGGTGGCGCGGGCCCGGACCGGCGTCGCGGCCACCCCGCCCAGCCCGATGCGGGCACGGCGTACGACGCCGTCGTCCACGTCGAGCGCGAAGCCGACCGCAACGCTGGAGATGTCGTCGAACCGGCGCTTGGCGACCTTGTGGAAGGCGGCGATCGGCGCGAGTGGCAGGGGAAAGCGGATCGCCCGGATCAGCTCACCGGGCCGCCGGACGCTCTGCCGGTAGCCGGTGAAGTAGCCGTCCAGCGGGACCTCCCGGTCACCGTCGGTCGAGGCGAGGACGACGGTCGCGTCGAGCGCGAGCAGGGCCGGCGCCGCGTCGCCGATCGGCGATCCCGTGCCGAGGTTGCCGCCGAACGTGGCGCCGTTGCGGATCAGCCTCGAGGCGAACTGCGGGAAGAGCTGGGTCAGCATCGGCACCCGGCCCTGGAGACCGCGCTCGACCTCGCTCAGGGTGAGCGCGGCGCCGATCTCGATCTCGTCGTCGCCGACGCGCAGCGAGCGCAGCTCGGGAAGCCGGTCGATCGCCACCGTCAGGTCGGCGCGGGAGCCGAGGAGGTTGACCGAGACGCCCCAGTCGGTCGAGCCCGCGACCACGACGGCGTCCGGCCGCTCGCTGAGCAGCGCCAGGGCAGCGTCGAGCGTCTCCGGACGGACGAACGAGGCCCCGGCGGCCGAGAGCCGGGTCGGTCGCGGCGAAGGTGGCGGCTCGCTCAGCCGGGCGGCGAACAGGTCGTCCGGCTCTCCCAACGCGTAGGCGGCGTCGCGGATCGGGCGGTACCCGGTGCACCGGCAGAGGTTGCCGCTCAGCGCGTGCAGGTCGAACCCGTTGGGGCCGTGCTCGTGGCCTGCGGATCCTGGCGCGCGGTCGGCGCGGTAGTACTCCGCGGCCATGCTGCAGACGAACCCGGGCGTGCAGTAGCCGCACTGGCTGCCGCCACGGAGCGCCATCTCGCGCTGCACCGGGTGGAGGTCGTCGGAGGTGCCGAGCCCTTCGGCGGTGACCAGCTCCTGGCCGTCGAGGGCAGCCGCGGGCACCAGGCACGCGTTGAGGGCGGTCCACTGGGTGGGGGTGTCATACCCGGGCCGGGCGACCAGCACCGAACAGGCGCCGCACTCCCCCTCGGCGCACCCCTCCTTGCAGCCGGTGAGCCCTCGGCCGCGGAGCCAGTCGAGGGTCGTCGTGTGCGGCGTCGCGTCGTCGAGCGGGAGCCACTCCCCGTTGACGTTGACTGCCGGCGTCTCCATGCCTCCCCCTCGTGACGTGTGATCCACGATACGTCGGGCGTCGTGCGCCGAGTCGTCGAAACATCTGACGGCTGAGGACAGCGTGCCGGTTGACGTCCTTGTAGAGCAGGTAGCGGAACCGGCCGGGGCCGCCGGCGTAGCAGGCCTGCGGGCAGAAGGCCCGGGCTGCCGGTCGACACGATCCGGTCGATGAGGGAGGGCACGTGAGGCTCGTCGAAATCAACGCCGCGCCGGCCGAGGAGCTCGACCCGGCGCTGCTCGCCTGCTGCGACGTGCCGGCGTGGGCCGCCGCGGTCCGCGAGGGGCGGCCGTACGACGACGTCCACGCGCTCGTCTCTCGTGGGGACGAGGCTTTTCGTCGGCTCGGCTCGGTCGATGTCGAGCGTGCCCTGGCTGCACACCCGCGGATCGGGGAGCGCGCGGAGGGCAACCGGACCGAGGCGGCGTGGTCGCGGCAGGAGCAGGCCGGCGTCGCGCCGGACGCTCTCCTCGTTGCGGGGAACGATGCCTACGAGGAGCGGTTCGGCCGGGTGTTCCTGATCTGCGCCACCGGGCTGTCCGGCGAGGAGATCCTCGACGCCCTGCACCGGCGGCTCGACAACGACGAAGCCACCGAGGCCTTGGTCGTCGCGGACGAGCTGAGGAAGATCGCGGTCCTCCGGCTCCGGAAGCT
>DASSBB010000007.1:0-52254 GCA_035699145.1 Marmoricola sp. | reverse complement strand
CGCCGGTGACGTCACCGGCGGCCGGCCGTGGGCGAGCGCGCGCCCGGCTCGCCCTCGTCGTCACAGCAGTCCTCTGGATGCTCGGTTCGGCCGTCCCGGCGGCGCAGGCGCATGCGAGCCTCGTCTCCACCGACCCCGCCGAGGGCACGGTGCTCGCCGAGCCGCCCGGGACGATCACCCTGACGTTCAGCGAGTCCGTCACCCTCGCCGCCGAGGCGACCCGGCTGTACGACGCGCAGGGCCATGAGCTGGAGGCGGAGCCCCGATCGGCGGACGAGGTGGTCACCGTGGTCCCGGGCGACGAGATGGCCGCGGGCACCTACGTCCTCATCTACCGCGTCGTCTCCGCGGACTCCCACCCGATCGCCGGCTCGCTGACCTTCTCCGTCGGCGCACCCAGCGAGCGAGTGGTCGCGCCGCGGGACGTCTCCGCGGACGCCGGTCCGGCCGTCACCGCGCTCCACGGTGCGGTGCAGGGGGTGACCTACCTGGCGCTGCTCCTTGCCGGCGGGCTGGCCGTCTTCGTCGTGCTGCTCCTGCCGGCGGCGGAGGGGCTCGAGCCGCTCCGCCGGAAGGTGATCCGGGTGGTGCGGCTCTCGGCGGTCGTCGCGGCCGTCGCCGCCGTGCTCCTCGTGCCGGTCGGCGTGGTCTACCAGCAGGGGCTCGACGTCGGCGGGCTCGGCACGTCGGGACCGTGGACGGCGTACAACTCGCTCGAGGGGACGCTCGCCGCACTCGTGCTCCTCGGTCTCGGCACGGCGGCCTGGTGGCTGCGGGACGGACCCCCAGGGGTCGACGACCGGGGCGTCGTCCTCTGTTCCGTGGGCGTCGCCCTGGCTGCGCCGGCGCTCGTCGGGCACACCCGTGGCTACGGACCTGGCTGGCTCGTCGTGACCTCGGACGTCGTCCACGTCACGGCGGCCGCGGTGTGGTTCGGGGGACTGGTCGGGCTGGTCCTCACCCTCTCGAGCCTCGTCGAGCGGGAGCGGCTCGCCGCGGCGACCCTTGCCAGGTTCTCGGTGGTGGCCGGCGGGCTCCTCACCGTGGTCGCCGTCGCCGGGGTGCTCCTCGGCTGGCGCATCCTCGGCTCGTGGTCGGCGCTCGTCACGACTGCGTACGGCGTCATCCTCCTGTGCAAGACCGGGCTCGTCGGGCTGGTGGCCGCCGTGGCGGCGTGGAACCGCTACCGGCTCCTCCCGGCGGTGGTGGACGCCACCGGCCACCAGCGGCACGTCGAGGCAGGTCGCCGGCTGCGGACCGCCGTACGCATCGAGGCCTCCGGCCTTGTCGTGGTGCTCCTGCTGACCGGGTTCCTCGTGAACCAGGTGCCGCGCGAGGAGGTGACCGCCGCCTCACGGCAGGCGCCACGGGAGCCGATGACAGCGGTCGGGGACGACCTCCGGGTCGTCGCGCACATCCAGCCAGGGAGGGTCGGCTCGAACAAGGTCACCCTGCACCTCCGGGACCTCGAGGGCGAGCCGGTCGAGCCCTACGCCGCGCCGAGGGTCACGGTGCGCTCCGACGAGCTCGACCTGGGCGGCCGGCGGGCGCGCGTCGTCCGACCTGGCACCTACGAGACGCGGGTCGTCATCCCCGAGCCGGGCCGGTGGCAGCTCCAGGTCAGTGTGCGAACCGGCGAGTTCACCAACCCGGTCCTGACCCTCGAGACCGTCGTCCGGTGAGCCCCGACCGCTTGAAGGGGATCGTCACCGCGAGCGCCTCGAACCCCAGCCGGGCGAGGATCGGGCGGCTCTCGTCGGAGGCGTCCACCTGGAGGTAGCGGAACCCCGCCTCGGCCGAGAGCCTGGCGCGGTAGGCGACCATGGCTCGGAACACTCCGCGCCCCCGCCACCGCGGAACGGTTCCGCCGCCCCACAGGCTGGCGAAGTCGGTGCCGTGGGTCAGCTCCACCCGGCCCGACGAGACGGGACCACCGTCGGCGACGGCGAGCACGCCGACCGCGGTCGGCGGGTCGTCGTGCAGGTGCGCCGAGAGGTAGCGGCCGACGAACGAGTGGTCGCCGCCGAAGACCGCGTCGTGCACCCGGACCAGGGCGTCGATCCCGGCGGCGTCCTCGACTGCGACGATCTCGACTCCGTCCGGTGGGGGTACGTCGACGTCGAGCGTCGCGACCTCCGCGACCATGAGGGTCTCCGCCGGCTCGGCGACGAACTCGGCACGCAGGAGCCGCTCCGGGAGGTCGGCCGGCCGGTCGTGCGAGTGGTGCTTCCACTCCCACTCGCCCGGGACGGTCGCGAACCGCTCGACCTGCGCGGCGATCGCGGCGTCCGCGGTGCTCTCGTCGAGGTCGCTGAACATCACTCCTTGGAGCCCCTCGCCGGCCGCGACGACCCGCACCACGCCGCCCTCACGCTCGACCTCCACTCCGGGGGCCTGCACCTCCGGGTGCCGTCGAATCTGCTCGTCGTACTCGGCAAGGACCGCTGCTCTGTCCACCGACCCATCGTGACGGCGAACGCAACCGGAATACGTGACTCAGCGGTGGAGCGCCTTCTTCGCCTTGCCGGCGAGGACGTCCGCCATGACGACCGCCTTGAACCCCATGCCGTTGGACCTCGGCAGCAGCCCGATCTGCTGCATGAAGTCGAGCGCGTCGTAGGTGGTGGTCCACGCCGAGACCTCACCGTTCCGGATCCGGCACAGCGTCGACCCGACGATCCGCACCGAGGCGCCGGTCGCCGGCAGGCCGGCCGCCTTCGAGGGGCCGGTCATCGTGCCGGTCATCGTCCAGCTCTGCATGGTCAGCTGTCGGTCGGCGTCGGTGAACATGACGAACTCCTCCTCCGGGATCTGGAGGTCGGGGAACGCGGTGAACGTGTCCCGGAGGTCGTCGGCGACCGCCGCACGCCCGTGCAGCGGCTCCTCGTGCAGCGGGAACGACCAGGTGACGTCGTCGGTGAGGTGTGCGACCACCCCGTCGACGTCGTGGGCGTTCCACAGCCGGAGGACCTCCTCGCTGAAGGCGATCAGCTCGGCCTGGTCGAGGCGGGTGTCGTAGAGGGTCATCGGGTCTCCTCGGGTGGGGTGCCCCCACTGTCGGAAGGAGCCACCCGCGGGTGAAGGGGCCAACGTCCCCGATCGCTGCTCGTGCTTGGCCGAAGCGGCTCAGTCAAACGTGACGTCTGCTGTGGTCCCCAGGCGGTCGGAGGAGGCCCGGCCGGAGCCCCGGTCGAGGCACCCTCGGCTGTCGCCGACCCTGCGCAGACCACGGAGGTCGCCGGCGCCCCAGTCGGCGTCGCGACGGATGGTCTGGAAGTACATGACCTGCTGGGGGGACCCGGTGTGGCTGAGGCCGAGGACGTGACCGATCTCGTGGATGATCACCTCGCCCCAGGTGTAGCCGCGACCGAACCCGTTGGCCAGCCGGCGGTCCCGGCTGGCGTTGAGGACGACGCCGCCGCTGATCGCCTTCGACGTCGCGGTGCCGTCGGCCTCCCGGAAGCCGTAGCGGTGGGTGTTGCCGCCCTCGCCCACGACCTGCGGGTGGTCGTCGAAGAGGTCGTAGTCGCGGGCGGTCCGCCAGCCGACGATGAGGTCGGCGCCGTTGCGGATCCCCTGCCCGAACGGGTTCGGCTTCTGGCCGGTCGTGCCGGCGTACTCGAGCTCGAGCCCGGTGGCGCGCTGGATCCGCCGGAACCCGGCCTTGAGCTGCTTGAGTCCGCGGGTGGGGGCGTGGCGGGGGTTGAACGTCCAGGTGATCGCGCCGGCGCAGGGGTCCCAGCGGATCTTGTGGCCGTCACCGCCCGTGGTGAGGCGGTGCTGCGCCGGGCGCCCGACGGGGGCGTACGGCGGGCGCACCTCCACCGCACGGGTGCGGGAGGTGGCGACCGTCCTCCGCCCGTCCTTGGCGACGACCCGGTAGTCGAAGGTGCCGTACTGGTCGGTGGGGACTTCGAGCACGAACCCGCGACGGTTCCGCTGCGCCGTGCCGTCTGCCTTGCGCCACGTGTCGAGGTACTTCCGCTGCAGGACGAGCCGGGTGCCCCGCGGCCGGGTGTCCAGGGCGACGGTGGCGCGGACCCGGTCGCCGGCCACCGCGGTGGTGTCGGTCCACGAGACCTGCGGGGTGACGGCCTGGGCAGGCGGCGCAGCCACGAGCGGCGTGGCCAGTGCTACGGCGACGAGCGCCGCCACGGAGCGGGGGTGGGGCATGGGGAGACCTCGGTGCGTGGGGGACCGGGGCGGACATTCCCGGCCCCGAGACGGTCGCCCCGATTGAAGCACGAAAGGGTGCGACCCGACCGGTCAAACGGCATGGCAGCAGGACGCCCCGGCCCCCGTGCCGGGGCGTCCTGCCACGTGTGGCTGCTCCGGGTCCGGTACGCCGGCGGCGCTGGGAGACCGTTGCGGAGCGTCGGCCGATGGGATGGACGGCCGCCCGGCCCCGCTGTGAACGGGCCGAGCAACCAGTGTGCAACGGGCGCCGTGGATTTCGTCATGGTTTGAGTTGGTTTTTACCGATATCGCTGTGGCGGCAGCCACAGGGCCCTTCGGTCCGGTGGCTCCCGCGACCGACGAGCCGGCGGGGTCACCCGCCTCTAGACTGTGAGGGTCCACCACCGACCGCGTGCCGATGGGGCCCCCGTGACCTTCGACGTCGAGCAGCTCGACCAGGGCATGCTGCTGGCGTCAGCGGTCCTCCTGGTGGCGATCCTCGCCGTCCGCCTCTCGGTCCTCGTCGGCCTGCCGAGCCTCCTCTTCTACCTGCTTTTCGGTGTGCTGCTCGGAGAGGCCGGCGTCGGCGTCAACTTCGAGGACGCCTCCCTCGCACACGCGCTCGGCTTCGCCGCCCTCGTGATCATCCTGACCGAGGGCGGCCTGACGACGAACTGGCAGGAGATCAGACCCACGGTGCGCACCGGCGCGCTGCTGGCGACGGTCGGCGTCGCCGTGGGAGTCGGTGTCATGGCGATCGCCGCCCACTTCCTGCTCGGGTTCGACTGGCAGCTCGCCGTACTCCTCGCCGCGGTCACCGCGCCGACAGACGCCGCCGCGGTCTTCGCGGTGCTGCGCAAGGTGCCGCTGCCGCGCCGGCTCACCGGTGCGCTCGAGGCCGAGTCCGGGCTCAACGATGCCCCCACGGTCCTCCTCGTCACCCTGGCCAGCCAGGGCGAGGCGCTCGCGCACGGCGTCCTCGGCTTCGTCGGGATCGTCGTCTACGAGCTGGGGGCGGGTGTCGCGGTCGGGGTCGCCGTCGGGGTCGGCGGCGCCGCGTTGATGCGCCGGGCGGCGCTCCCCGCCTCCGGGCTCTACCCGCTGGCGGTCCTCAGCCTCTGCGTGCTGTCGTACGGCGGCGCGACCGCCATCCACGCGTCGGGGTTCGCCGCTGTCTACACGGCCGCGCTGATCCTCGGCAACAGCGAGCTGCCGCACCGCAACGCCACCCGCTCCTTCGCCGAGGGGCTGGGCTGGCTCGCCCAGATCGGGCTCTTCGTGATGCTGGGGCTCCTCGCCTCGCCGGGGGAGATCGCTCCGGAGCTGATCGGGCAGGCGCTGGTCGCGGGGCTCGTGCTCACCCTCGTCGCGCGACCGCTCTCGGTGGTGGCGAGCGCGCTGTGGGACCGGCTGAGCGTTCCCGACATGGCGTTCCTGACCTGGGCCGGACTGAGGGGCGCGGTCCCGATCGTCCTGGCGACGATCCCGCTCTCCGAGGAGGTCCCCGGGGCCAGGGAGCTCTTCCACATCGTCTTCGTGCTGGTCATCATCGACACGATCGTCACCGCACCGACGCTGCCGCTCGCGGCCCGGCTGCTCCGGGTCACCGTGCGCGACGACGTGCGCGAGCTCGAGATCGAGGCGGCGCCCCTGGAACGGATCGCCGCGGACCTGCTCCAGATCAGGATCACGAAGCGGTCGCGCATGCACGGCGTCGAGGTGGGCGAGCTCCGGCTGCCTCCGGGCGCACTGGTGGCGATCGTCGTGCGGGAGGGGCAGACGCTGGTGCCGCACGACCGGACGGTGCTGCGGCGGGGCGACGACCTGCTGGTGGTCACGCCGAGGAAGCTGAAGGAGCGCACCGAGGACCGGCTTCGTGCTGTTGCGCACCGGGGACGGCTGGCCGACTGGATCGAGTGACTCCCCGGCCCGGTCAGCAGCCGGAGCCCGGGGCTTTCGCCCGGAGCTTCCGCGGCGCCTTGTCCAGCCCCTTGAACTTGTCGCCCACGATCACCTCGACGCCCTTGCCGAGGTCCGGAGCAGCGTGCACCTTGGTCTTCGGACCGAACTGGAGGGCGACCAGCCGCGCCGCCGGGTCTGTGCGGGTCTCGGCGAGGACTCGCACGAACCGGACCTTCTCGAGATCCTCGGGGGCGTTGCCCAGATCGCCGGGGATGAACCCACGGGCGGCGAGCTCGTCCTGGGTCTGGCCGGCGAGCCCGGCCCGGGAACCGGCGTTGTAGACGCTGACCGTCACGTCGCGCGTGCGTACCGTGTCGCCGCGGGCGACCCCGTCCGCGCACCCCTGCCTGGCGTCGGCGTCCGGATCCGACTCACTGGGCAGCGGTGAGAACAGCGCGCGCCAGCCGATGAACGCGCCGACGGCGAGGAGCGCGACGAGCACGGTCAGCGTGACCCCGGTGAGGGTACGACGGTTCGCCACTCTTCACTCCTTCATGACGTGGACGCGGGCGTGCAGGACGAGCCGTTGCTGGAGGGCCGCCCGCAGTGCGCGGTGGAGCCCATCCTCCAGGTAGTCGTCGCCGCGCCACCGCACGACGTGGGCGAAGAGGTCGCCGAAGAACGTGGAGTCCTCGTCGAGCAGCGCGGCGAGGTGCAACGTGTCCTTGGTCGTGACCAGCTGGTCGAGGCGGAGCTGCTGGGGTGGCAGCGCTGCCCAGTCCTTCGGCGTCAGGCCGTGGTCGGGGTAGGGACGTCCGGAGCCGACCCGCTTGAAGATCACCCGCCCAGGATAGGGAGTGGAGCAGCAAGACCATGACCCTGTGCCTGTCCCGGGCGGTCGGTTAGGTTCTCGGCATGACCGAGCAGCCCCCGAGCGCCCACCCCGTCGTCGACGCGGTCCGCGCCGGCTACGAGTTCTCCGGACCGGCCCTGGAGCTCGGCGGGCTCATGGTCGACGCGACCACACCGGCCGACGCACGGGTCCGGATCCCGCTCGCGATGCTGAACCGCCACGGGCTCGTCGCCGGCGCGACCGGCACCGGGAAGACGAAGACGCTCCAGCTCCTCGCCGAGCAGCTCTCTGCCCAGGGTGTGGCGGTCTTCGCCGCCGACATCAAGGGAGACCTCTCCGGGCTCGCGTCGCCGGGCACGCCGAGCGACAAGCTGACCGAACGTGCCGCCTCGGTCGGCCAGGAGTGGCAGGCGACCGGCTTCCCGGTCGAGCTCTTCGCCATCGGCGGCCAGGGCACCGGCATCCCGCTGCGGGCGACGATGTCGTCGTTCGGGCCGACGCTGCTCGCGAAGGTCCTCGGTCTCAACGACACCCAGGAGTCCTCGCTCGGGCTGGTCTTCCACTACGCCGACCAGGCGGGGTTGCCGCTCCTCGACCTCGCCGACCTGCGCGCCGTCGTACAACACCTCGTCTCCGACGAGGGGAAGCCGGAGCTCAAGGCGCTCGGCGGGCTCTCGCCGGCGACCGCCGGAGTGATCCTGCGGGAGCTGATCGGCTTCGCCGACCAGGGCGCCGACGCGTTCTTCGGCGAGCCGGAGCTCGAGACCGCCGACCTGCTGAGGGTCGCCGAGGACGGCATGGGGGTGATCTCGCTCGTCGAGCTGCCGAACCTCCAGGACCGCCCCGCCGTCTTCTCCACCTTCCTCATGTGGCTGCTGGCGGACCTCTTCCACGAGCTGCCCGAGGTCGGCGACGTCGAGCGACCCAAGCTCGTCTTCTTCTTCGACGAGGCCCACCTGCTCTTCAAGGACGCCTCGAAGGAGTTCCTGGCGGCGATCACCCAGACGGTGCGGCTCATCCGGTCCAAGGGCGTCGGCGTCTTCTTCGTGACCCAGTCGCCGACCGACGTGCCGGACGAGGTGCTCGCGCAGCTGGGCTCCCGGGTGCAGCACCAGCTCCGGGCGCACACGCCCAACGACGCGAAGGCGCTCAAGTCGACGGTGAGCACCTACCCGCACAGCGACTACGAGGACCTCGGCGAGGTGATCACGTCGCTCGGGATCGGTGAGGCGATCGTCACGGTGATGAACGAGCGTGGGGCGCCGACCCCGGTCGCATGGACCCGGCTCCGGGCGCCGGAGTCGATGATGGGTCCGGCCACCCCGCAGGTGCAGGACGGCCTCGTCACCACCTCGGTCCTCAAGGCGAAGTACGCCAACGCGATCGACAGGAAGTCCGCCCGCGAGCTCCTCGCCGCCCGGCTCGAGGCAGGGGCCGCCAAGGCCCAGGCGGAGGAGAAGGCCGCGGCCCGCGCCGAGGCCGGCGAGGAGCGGATCTCCTATCCGCGGAAGCCGTCCGCGAGGAAGAAGGAGAAGGACGGCGTCGTCACCGAGGTGCTGCAGTCCCAGGTGGCCAAGGAGTTCATGCGCACCGCCGCCCGCGAGATCGCGCGCGGCCTCTTCAGGATCGGCCGCCGGTGAAGGTCCAGGGCGTCGCCGGTGCCGTGCCCGGAGCACTGCTCGCTGCGGTGCTCGGCGTGACCGCGGTCGTACGCCGGACCAAGCCCCTGCACCCGCGAGGCCGGGTCGGCTCCGGGGTCCTCTCGGTGACGTCGCCCGATCGTGAGCTCGGCGTGCCGCTGCTCGCGGCGACCGGCGAGCACCCGTGCACGGTGCGCTGGTCGCGAGCGATGGGTCTGCCCGCGCCTGTGCCCGACGTCGAGGGGTTCGCAGTCAGGTTCGCCGAGCCGACCGCCGACGTGCTGTTCGCAGCGACCGGCACCGGCCGGATCGGACGGTTCCTGCTGGTCCCGCGGCTCGCGCGCCGGCACGGACCCCAGACCACCCTGCTTCCGGTGGCCACCGAGGCCGGCAGCCTGCTGCTCAAGGTCACGCCGCTCGACGACGCCGAACCACCGACCCGCTGGGAGCTCGCCGTCGCCCGGGCCGGCTCGTCGTGGAGCCCGGTCGGAACCATCCGCGTCGACTGGGGGAACGACGAGCCCCTTCGGTTCGACCCGGTCGAGCACCAGCTGCCGGGGACCGTGCAGTACCCCGTGGTCCGAACGATGCGCGAGCCGGCGTACGTCGCGGCGCGGCTCGGCGCCCGCGTCTGAGTCCGAGGTCGCGACTCAGTTCCGATCGCATCCCCGCGGGAGAAAATTCCTGCACGTCGAACTGATTCACGGGTCGACTGGGGACGATGGACGGGTGAACTCACCTGACACCGACCTCGTCGTCCACCGCCACGGCCGGTCCGACGGCCCCGACCTGCTGCTCGTGCACGGGCTGACCGACTGCTCGGGAGGGTGGTCCCAGGCGGTCGAGCACTGGAAGGACACCTACCGCGTCACGACCCTCGACCTCCGCGGCCACGGGGAGTCACCCCGCTTCACGGCCGCCCAGCTCGACGAGCACCCCGGCGACGTCATGGTGGACGACGTCGTGGCGGTCGCCGGCCGGCTCGACCGGCCGGTCCTGGTCGGGCACTCCCTCGGCGGCGCGGTCGCCCTCACCGTCGCGGCGCGCCACCCCGATCTCGTGCGGGCGCTCGTGCTCGAGGACCCGGCACCGAGAAGTCCCGAGGAGCCGCAGCGGCTCCCGGAGCGCGGCCGCCAGTACCTCGACGAGCTGGCGCCGAGCCGGGCCGCCGCGGACGACGACGAGCTGGTGGCAGCCCGCCGCGAGCAGCACCCCGGCTGGCCGGAGAAGGAGCTGCTCCCCACCGGGCGGGCGGAGCAGCAGGTCCAGGACGACTACCTCCTGCGTGGCGACTGGAAGCCGACCGAGCCCTGGCCGTCCCTGCTCGAGCGCCTCACCGTGCCGGCGCTCCTCCTCACCGGTGACAACCTCGACGAGGTCGTCATCTCTCCGGAGCTGGAGGAGGGGATGCGTGCCGCGGCGCCGGCGCTCGAGGTACGCCGCCTCGAGGGCGCCGGCCACTGCGTCCGCCGCGACCGGCAGGACGTCTTCTACGCCGTCGTCGACGAGTGGCTGGTTTCCCTCGGGCAGCGCGGCGCGAGCAGTTGACCCCGGAACTCGATCAGCCGCCCTATCGACGCTGACGCCCCAGCAGTCCGCGCCAGAAGCCGAGTCCCCAGCCCACGTGCATGGCCACGAACGCGGCGGGCAGTCTTGCTCGCTCCCCGGAGGAGTCGAGGCGGTGAGCGCAGCGAACGGACTCTACGGCAACACCGAGCGCATACGGACCGAGCATCGCGACCGCTCGGCGCGGCCGCCTCGCACCGACCACGACGCTGAGCGCCGCGTAGAGGATGAGCGCCGGTGGCGCCACATGTCGGGGCCCCAGGGAGGTGGGATGAAGCTGCAGCACATCGGCCTTGCCCTGGCCGTAGCGGTAGTACTGGCGGAACAGGTCGGCAACGGACTGGCGGCACTCCCAGCTGACGACCAGGCGTGGGTCGAGGAGAAGCTTCGCCCCGGCCTTGCGTAGCCGGTAGTCGAACTCGAAGTCCTCGTTCGCGAAGAGCCGCTCGTCCCAACCGCCGGCGTTCCGGACGACCTCAGTGGGGTAGGCGCCGAAACCCACATGATCCACCTCCTGCTGCGCGGTGCCGAAGTGGTAGCGCGAGTTGCCAACGCCGAGCCGACTGCTCATGGCAACGGCGATGGCGCGGCCGGCGGGCGTGCGGCCGACCGCGTCTTTGCGCCCTCCGACGCCGCCCCAGCGTCCCTCCCGCAGCCGCTCGACGGCCAGCCCGACATAGTCGGGGCCGACCGTCGAATGCGCGTCGACGCGCACGAGCCAACGACCCCGCGCTTTCTCGAGGGCGAGGTTGAGGGAGGACGGGATGTTGCGGCGAGGGTTGTGGATGAGCTCGATGCGCGGGTCGCACTGCATGGAGGTGCGGATGAGCTCGGCCGTTGCGTCGGTGGAAGCGCCATCGACGACGAGGATCTGGAGCCGGTCGTACGTCTGGCCCCGGACCGACTCCACGCACGCACCGATGTACGCCGCCTCGTTGGCAGCTGGGATGACGACGGTGACGAGCTCGTCGGTGTGCATCAGCCCCCCTGCAGCGCACGGTACGCAGGCCCAACGCTAGATCCGGCTCGCGCTACGAACAACCCCGACGTAGCAGCGGACGTGATCTGGCTCACGAGCAGCACCGATTCTCAGAAAATGCTCCATGTCGGGACCTTCGTCCCTACCGTTAAGGGACCGGTTGGGAGCCGGTCACTTTCCGGGGCGGCCCGCCCCTCCTCACCCCCCGTATGCCCTGGGAGATCATCCATGTCTACTGCCATGTCCCGACGCAGTTTCCTACGAGCCAGCCTTGCGGCTGCCGCAGTCGGTGCGGCTGGCGGCTGGTCGATGCAGCCGGCATCTGCCGCGACGGGCAGCTCGTCAGCCCCGTACCTGCCTTACACCGCGGATTCCTTCTTCCGGACGCCGGTGGTCGGCGCCGTCGAGGACACCGCACGGTCCGCAGCGTTCCGGTCGTTCATGAAGACGCACCCCGACCAGAAGAAGTACGCCCACCCCCGCATCACAGGCCTCGGTAGCAACCCGTGGGGAACGACGTTCCATCTCGCCTCGGCGTCCGACCCGGTGTGGAAGCTGGCCGGTCCAGGCGTCCGGAAGGAGACGACGCTCCTTGGTAGCCAAGGCGTCCACATCTCCGACGACGTGCTCAAGCGCATTCCGACCGGCACTCAGGACCGCGAGATGCTCATCGTGGATCCCATCTTCGGCTACAGCGTCTTCGTTGCCGACTGCGTCCCCAACTACACGACCCGGACCATCACCTGCAGCTCGTCCGGCGTCACCTGGCACGCCTCGAACGGACTCGACCGGCGAAACCCCCGGAGCAGCGACAAGCGCAACTTCACCAGTCGCGGACGGATCAGCGACGCCGGGGTGATCCGGCCGGACCTCCTGCAGCACGGCATCGCGAACGACACGGGGCTCGGCCATGTCCTCCAGTTCTGGTTCGTCGAGACGCTGACGAGCGATGGTTTCTGCCACCCGATGATTGGCCAGGAGAAGGGCAAGTATGGCTTCGGGGCGGAGGGGGAACGCGTCGGCATCCGCCGCGACGTGGACCTCAAGGCCCGCGGGTTCACCGGTGCGGCGCTTGTCATAGCCCGGACGCTCCAGCAGCACGGCGCCTACATTGGCGACAACAGCGGCTCCAGCACCATGCTCAAGGGGGCCCAGGCGACGGCGACGTACAACCCGTACGCCGGGATGAACGTGTCGCAGGACTGCCTCAAGGGCCTCACCTGGGACGACTTCGTCGTGTACCGCAGGTGATTGGCCACCGACCGGCGCTCGAGTCGTGCCGTGCGCCGGTCGGTATCGTTGTCCTGGTGAGCCCCCGTCTCCTTTCGGACCGGTTGCGACACCACCTTCGTCGGCCGGTCGCGCGGACTCCGCACCTCTGGGACCTGACGATGACGCTGCGCCCTGAGAAGCGGCAGACGCTCGCGCGCAAGGACACCGCCATCGTCATCGAGGGCTTCTCAAGGTCGGCGAACACCCACAGCGTTGCGGCCTTCATCGTCGCCAACGGGCCAGGATTGCACGTCGGCCGGCATCTTCATGGTGCCCCGCACCTGTTGAGGGCGGCCCGGCTGGGCGTTCCGGCCGTGCTCCTCATCCGCGACCCTCGCGACGCGATCATGTCCTACCTCGTCCGGCGACCGACCCTCACGCCGGCAGACGCTGCTCTCGAGTACCTCGACTTCTACCGGACGGCGTGGCGGGCACGTCAAGGCTTCGTCGTCGCTGTCTTCGACGAGGCGGTGAGCGACTTCGGAACGGTCATCGACGAGGTCAACACCCGTTTCGGCACGACGTTCCGGCGTTTCGAGCCCACGACGCAGAACAAGGCGTTGGCCCTCGAGCTGGTCGAGGAGATGAACCGGCTGGAGTGCCGGGGCGACGTGGTGGAGAGCCACGTCGGCCGCCCGTCGGTCGCACGGGAGCGGGCCAAGCTCCAGCTCGTCGAGAAGTTGCGCGAGCCTCGGGTGGTCGAGCTGCTGGCCACGGCGGACCAGCTGTACCAGCGCTACCGGCAACTCACCGGCTCCAAGCGAGACCGTCAGGAGTGATGGCCCGGTTCATGCCGACGTTCAGACAGTCCGGGGCCGGCGAGAAGGAATGAGCGGGTAACCATGGCGACGCAGGTAGGGCACCGTGGCAGCGGTGACCAGGGCGATGTCCCTCCGTGACATGTGGCTGCGCCATTCCTCGTCGCAACGGATCCGCACGGCGCCGGTCCTGAACCGGTCCGGATTGCCCGAGAGGGTGTGCTGGGGTCCCAGCAGCACCGTGTGGTCGTCTACGAATGGGGCCTCGGCTGGCTGCTTCAGCAGTTCCAGGATGAGTTGCACAGTCTCTCGAGGACGCGCCGCGAAGTCCTCGTAGCGCAGGTACAGCCACCGGTCGACCGGGACGTGTCGCTGAAGCAGGTCGGCGCCGACCGCGTTCTCGAGCCATCGCAGGACCGTCTTGGACGGTCGCCTCGCGGACATGGACGGCTGCTCCGAGCCGGACGGCGGCGGCTTCATCCGGCTCCACGAGTGCACGACGGCGCGCGGGTCTCGCACGATGTGCACCACGTAGTGGTCGAAGGCGGCGGCGGCGGCCACGATCGCGGCCTCCTGGGGTCGCTTGGAGGCGTCGACGACGGTGTGCGCGCCGGTGACATCGGCGACCGCGGTGATGAGGTCTACGGTGGCCGCCGTGACCGTGCGCACCGAAGCATCCGCTCGGCGGTTCTGACCGGGGGCACTCAGGAGGCGATGTCGCCGGGACAGGGAATTCATGCGGCGCTGGGCCGCGGCCAGCTCGCTGAGGAGCGACGTTGCGGCCTGACCGCTCTGTTCCTCGGCGGGTACACCGAGGGACTGCCTGACGACCCGGGACCAGACGGGACACGAGTCCGGCGGCTCGCCGCAGGCACAGGTGCGCTTCTGGGGCAGATCCCTGCCCCACAGCCATCGGAGCTCACCGGCGGAGTAGATCCCGGGAACTTCCCCGAGGATGCTGCTGAGCAGAGTGGTTCCGCTCCGGCTCGGACCGACGATCGAGAGAACCTTGGGTCGGTCCATCAGCCGACGATTTGGAGCTGCACCTCATCGATGAACCCGGGCGTCCGGTCCTCCACTCCGTACTTGGCCCCGATGGAGAGCGACCGCGTGTTGCTGATGGAGCCGAGGGTCACGGTCTTGGTGCGGCTGACGCCGTCGACCGTGATCCGGAAGGCAGTCGCGCTGCGCGAACAGCTGATCCGGTGCCATGCCCCGTTCGCGACGTTCCGTCTCGGCCCCGAGACGGACGCGACGAGCTTGTTGGCGTCCTTCGCCGTGCACCTGGCGATGCCGTCCTTGGCAACCTCGAGCTTGAACTCGCCACCCGCGGTCGTGGTCACGCCCTTGCGGACGATGTCGTAGGTGACGCCGACCGGCGGTGCGACGTCAAGCCGAACGGACGCCGCGTAGGTGAAGCTTCTTCCGCCAGGGTTGAGCGTCGCCCTGTCGGGGACCTCGACCCAGGCGCCGGACTCCGCACGGAAGTCGAAGGCCGTGCCGGCCGCTCCGGGAGCGCCGGCGACCACGCCCTCTCGCAAGTACCCCAGGTTGTTGTTGCCCGACGCGTCGCTCGCTGTCGTCGATCCCGCTCGGTCGTTGAAGTGCCACAGGCCACCGGCGCTCGTCGCTGCCGCCGCGGGCGGCGTCACCATAGCCGCGGCCGCGAGGGCCGACGTCACCGCCGCAAGCGCCGGCTTGCACCAGCGGTGTTGAGCCGCTGCCGTTCCCATTCCAGCCCCCTGCCCTCTCGGTCGCCGCGGCGGACCGTCTCCAGCGGTTCCTCCCGCTGCACCACCCGGCGTTCATCGTGCGCCCGACTCGCGGGCGTGGCAAGAGGCGGTCGGTCCCGGGCTACGATCGCACGGTCTTCGCAGGCTGCCCTGACACGATTCCGGGCGCTACCCTGATTCTTCTCGTGCGGAAGGGGGCTTATGAGCCGAGTGTTGCTGGTCGGCAAGGGAGCTCCGGATCGTGGTGGCATTCCCACGTTCCTGGAGGACCTGCTCGGCGGGATCGTCTCACGAGAGCACGACGTGACGTTTCTCAACGTGGCGCACGCCGGCACGCCGCAAGGTGGCAACGTGACGGTCGGAAATTTGGTCCGCACCCTCCGCGACGCCTGGGCCATCTGGCGGATGGCCCGCCATCACGACCTCGTGCACATCAACTCGGCGGCCGCTCCGGGGGTCACAGTGGCGCGGGCGGGGCTGCTTGCCGCCGCGGCGCGCGCGCGGCGACGCGCCGTGGTGGTGCACGTGCACGGCGGGAATGTCTCGACCTGGCTGGCCTCGAGGCGGCACCGGCTGCTGATGAGGACAGCCATGGCTCCTGTCCACCGGGTCGTGGCCGTCTGGAACGCTGGGAGCGTAGCGCTGACTGGGGTTCTTGGACCGGAACGCGTCCGGCTGGTGCAGAACGGCGTGGACCCCCTCAAGTTCGCGGGGCCTGACGTGTCGCACGAGCCGCCCCGCGTTCTCTACGTCGGCCTGCTGACCCCGAGGAAGGGAGTGCTGGAGCTGATCGAGGCCTCCGCACGGCTGCGCGGCGAGGGAGTGGACCACGAGCTCCGGCTATTGGGCGGCACACCGGACGAGGGTCCCACGGCCGCCCGGCCGGTGCTGGACGCAGCGGAGGGGAAGGCACGGCTGCTGGGGACGCTGCCGCCTCACGAGGTCCCCGGCGTCTACGCCGAGGCCGACGTGTTCTGCCTGCCGTCCTGGTGGGAGGCGATGCCGATGTCCGTCCTCGAGGCTATGGCCGCCGGGCTTCCTGTGGTGGCCACCGACGTGGGAGACGTCGCCCGGCTCGTCGACGACGGCCGAACGGGCTTCGTCATCCCTCCGCGGTCACCGGAGCAGCTGGTCGCGGCCCTTCGCAAGCTGCTCACCGATCCCGCCCGCGCCCGGGCGATGGGAGCCGAGGGAAGGTCGCGGGTCCAGGCACGCTTCTCCGCGGCAGTCAGCGCCCGTGCGGTGTGCGAGGTCTATGTCGAGGCGCTGGCGGCACGCAGATGACGGTGCTCTGCTACCACGCGGTCGAACCGCGCTGGACGGCGCCGATGTCGGTCGAGCCGGCGACCTTCGTCGAGCACGCCACGTGGCTCGCCCGCCACCGTGACGTCGTGCCTCTGCACTCGACGCTCAGGGGTTGGGAACCAGGTGGCGCTGGTCGCAGGAAGGAAGTGGTGCTCACCTTCGACGACGGGTTCGCCAGCGTCTACGAGCATGCGCTCCCGGTTCTCGTCCGTCTGGGTCTGCCTGCCACGGTGTTCCTCGTCGGCAAGACGTTGACCGGTCGCGAGTTCGACGTGGACTGGGTGGACAGGCCACCGTCGCACCGCCTCCGAACCCTCGACATGGCCCAGATCCGGGAGATGCAAGCGGCCGGCGTCACCTTCGAGTCCCACAGCTACGCCCACGCCGATCTCACTCGAATGAGCTTTCACGACTGCGTCGACGACCTGCGGAACAGCCGCGAGCTCCTCGAGGCACATCTCGGGCAGCGGGTACGCCTGCTTGCCTATCCCCGGGGCAGGCACAACGCGGACGTGCGGGCGGCGGCCGAGCGCGCCGGCTATGAGCACGCGTTCACCTTGCCCGACCGTCGCGAGGTGCCCGGGCCCTACGCTCTGCCACGCGTGGGCGTCTATCACGGCAACTCGGTCGCCCACCTCAGGCTGAAGGTGTCTGCCCCATATCTCTCACTGCGGACCAGCCCCCTGGCGGAGCGGGTCAGGCGTGGGCTCGGCGCAAGGCACGATGACCGATGAGAGCCGATACCCACGACTCCGGAACAGCGGGGCGGCTGCCCAACCTGGTCGTCGCCGGTGTGAGCAAGGCGGGGACGACGTCGCTGTTCAATTACCTGGGGCAACATCCGGACATCTGCGTCTCGGACGTGAAGGAGCTCCGGTACTTCACACCTCTCCGCTATGGGGACCCACTTCCTCCGGTCGAGACCTATGCGGACCACTTCCGCGGTTGCACGGGCCAGGAGTACGCCGCGGAGGCGACCCCTGGATATTTCTACGGGGGGCAGGCGCTCGCCAGCGGGCTCGCCGGGACATGTCCGGGATGCAGAGTCGTGGTCAGCCTCCGGTCGCCTGCAGAGAGGTGCTGGTCGTGGTTCGGGTTCGTCAAGAGCAGGCTCAGGATTCCGAAGGAGATGTCCTTCGAGGAGTACCTCGATCTGTGCGAAGAGCTGCATGCGACCGGTCTAGACGGGCTGCTGAGCAACCAGCCGTTCTGGGGGCTCAAGGGCGGCTGCTACGCCGACTGGATGGATGCATGGACCGGGACCTTCGGGGACCGTCTCCGCGTCATCTTCTTCGACGACCTCGTCCGCGAGCCCCGCCAGGTCGTCACGGCGATGTGTGACTGGCTCGGACTCGACACGACAGCCGTGCAGGCGTTCACCTTCGACGTGGACAACAAGACCACGCTCTACCGCAGCGCCGGGCTGCAGCACGTTGCGGTGCTCGCAAACAGGCACTCGGAGCGGTTCTTCCGGCGGCACATGAGGCTCAAACGGCTGCTGCGAGCTGGCTACTACGTCGCAAACCGCGCACCATCCCAGGTCGGCATGTCGGCGTCGGCCCGGGCCCGGCTCAACGCCTTCTACGAGCCATACAACGAACGGCTGGCTCGCCAGCTCGCCGAGGTCGGCCTGCACCTGCCGTCGTCGTGGTGACCGGTCTCGGGGCCTCGCGGGCTGAGGGACCACAGTCCCGACGACCACCTTGCGTGCTGTGGGACCACCGTCCCGACGACCACCGCTTCTTTCGGCCTTCGTCTTGTGCTCCCCGAGGCGTTGCGGTGTTATGGCACTTTGAGCATGACAGGCAGTTGGTGGACTGCGATGCAAGGGGCAACAAGCTGTCAGCGTCTCTGAGGGTGGGTAGGCAATGCACGATGGGCAATCGACTGTTGCACGCACGAGCACGGCTGTCCCCGGGGTTCCCCGTCAGCGGATTGTCGGCGAGCGGGACGACTCGTGGCTGCCATCGAACTCCGTGCACATCGAGCCTCGTGCGGTGCGCGGTCGCGGGCGGAGCAGAACGGCCACGTGGCTGGTGCTCGTGGACCTCGCCGGTCTCGCCGCCGTGTGGGTCGTCGCTCCCGCCACGCCCTTGACCTCCGGGGCTGCACTAGCGGGCCTCTTGCTGCTCAACGCGGTGAAGGGGCGGTACAACGACCCCGTGGAACTCTCCCTCCTCGACGAGCTGCCTCGGCTGACTGCTCATGTGCTCATCGTGGGCGCCGTCGCCATGCTGCTGGCCGACGTGCTCGGGAGCGAGGTCCACGCCGAGGCGTTGCTCGCGTTCTTCGCGACGATCTGTGGGGGTCGCCTGGTCGGCTACCTCCTGGTGACCCGCTTGCGGCGATCTCGGCTCCAAGGGCGGAGCACTGTGATCGTGGGCATAGGGCCGGTCGGTCGCCAGATCGCAGCCGCCATGGTGGACCACCCGGAGTGCGGGCGCCTACCGGCCGGCTGGGTCGACGACGAGGCGACGACCCCGACGGAGCTTTCGCTGCTTCCGCTCAGAGGCGGCGTCCTCCCATGGTTGGGGGACGTGCGAGCGCTCCCGCGGCTCATGGCTCAGGCACCGGAGTGCGATGTGGTCGTGGCCGACACCTCCGTCGACGAGCGATGCCTGAACGAGGTGTTGCAGCGATGCGACCGGTGCGTCGGAGACATCTACATGGTGCCTCGTCAGCCGGAGGTGCACCAAGCCATCGACGGCCCGATCCTGCGCGGGATCCCCCTGGTGAAGCTGAGTCGGACAGCGCACCGCAGCGTGAGCTGGCGACTCAAGCGAGTCATCGACGTGGTCCTGGCGGGCATCGGCCTCGTTTTGGTCGGCCCGTTGATGGGGTTGTGCGCTCTAGCGGTCTACCGGGAAGGCGGCCGTGATGTCCTCTTCCGTCAGGAGCGCGTCGGCCAGGACATGCGCCGGTTCACCATCTTCAAGCTGCGGTCGCTCGCGCCGGAGAGCGCCACGGAGTCGGCACGACGATGGTCCATCCAAGGAGATCCGCGGCTGGGCCCGTTCGGGCGATTTCTCCGCACGATGTCCCTGGATGAGCTTCCGCAGCTGTGGAACGTGCTTCGCGGGGACATGAGCCTGGTCGGTCCGCGTCCGGAACGGCCCTTCTTCGTGGAGCAGTTCAGTCGGCGGTACCCGCACTACGCGGCGCGCCACCGCGTTCCTGCGGGACTCACCGGCTGGGCTCAGACCAGTGGACTGCGCGGAGACACCGACATCTCGGAGCGGGCCCGCTACGACAACGCATACATCGCGAACTGGTCGCTGTGGAACGACACCAAGATCCTGCTGCGCACTGCGGCGCGGTTCACGGCTCGGGTCAGCGGATGAGCGCTCCGACGACCACCAGAGAAGTGACAGACTTCGACCTTCACGGGCTCGTGGGGGTGCGGTTGCTGGACGCCACTGCCGAGGACGTGGCGACGGTTCGCCGTCAGCTAGGGCTGCCACCGACAGAGCTCACCAGGGAACCCGACATCAGCGTGCGATTCGTCAGCACGGTGACGCAGTTGCCCTTGACGTATGTCGGCCTGCACGACACCGGGTTCAACGACGACGGCTTCGTCGTGCTCCGTGACAACGGTGGCCGCCCGGCCAGGTCGATGATCCCTTTCGAAGACTTGGGCCACGGGCCCCAGCTGCTGTGCGAGCACGGGGTCCCCGCCGTGCCCCACCTCCTGGAGGTGCTCAACCTCACGGCGTTGACGAAGGACGTCCTGCCCCTCCACGCCTCTGCCTTCACGCTGGACGGAAAGGGAGTCCTGGTGACCGGTTGGTCGAAGGGCGGCAAGACCGAAGCGCTCCTCGCGGCCGCCTCCCGCGGCGCTCACTACGTCGGCGACGAATGGATCTTCCTCACCTCACGCGGGACGATGTGGGGGCTGCCGGAACGGATCCGGTTGTGGGCATGGCACCTCGACCAGCTGCCAGACGTGCGCTGTGCCCGTCCCCGGCGCGATCGGAACCGCATGCGCGCCTGGCACTCGTTGGCAGTCGCAGCCCGAGTCGCCGCCAACTCGGGCACCCCCGGCGCCGACATGGCTCGGAAGGCGGCGCCCGTGCTGCAACGTCAGGCGTACATCCAGGTCCCGCCGGCAGGCGTCGTCGGTGAGGCGAAGGTGGACCTCAGCGGCAACCTTGACGCAGTGGTGCTGGTCCTGAGCTCCAGCTCGGACGACATCACGATCGCACCCGCGGGCACGTCCGAAGTGTCCCGCCGCATGGCCATGTCGCTGGCGGAGGAGCGATCCGCCCTCCTCGCCCACTACCGACAGTCCCTTTTTGCCTTCCCCGACCGTCGCTGCGAGCTGCTCGAGCGGGTCGGAACCATCGAGGCTGAGCTGCTGTCCAACCTCTTCGACGGCCGGCCAGCGATGAAGGTCACCCATCCCTATCCCTGCGACCTCGTTGCACTCGGGGACGCGGTTCTCGGAGCCGCGGACGAGCTGGCCTCGCGGTCCACAGCACCGGCGAGCCAGGATCGGGGATGACGCCGACCGTGGATGCCGTCGAGTCGCTCCATGCGCATCCGCGTCCGTCCTGGCGTACGTGGTCGCGCCGCGGCCTCTCCGTCGCACTCGTCGGAGCGGACGGAGCGGGCAAGAGCACGGTGACCGGACTCCTGTCCCAGGCCGGGCTGCCGCGGCCGGTCAAGGCGATCTACATGGGAGTTAACCTCGAAGCGAGCTCGTTGATGCTCCCGACGACCTGGGCGCTGCTTGCCGTCAAGCGTGCCCGCGGCGGACGCCCCGACCTCGTGGCCGGGCCGCTGACACTCTCCGCGGTGCTCCCGTCGTCGAGTCGAGCCAGCCGTCTCCGCCGTGCAGGCAAGGATGCGGCCAGGCTTCTCGTGTGGGGGCTCGAGGAGTGGCTTCGGGAGCTGGTCGCCCGCTTCTACGAGCTCCGTGGATGGATCGTGGTGTTCGACCGGCACTTCTACGCAGACTACTACCACGCAGACGTCGCCCCCCGCGGCTCCCGTCGCGGCGGCTCGTCTCGCGTGCACGGCTGGATGTTGCAACACCTCTACCCCAAGCCTGACCTCGTGCTCTGCCTCGACGCGCCTTCGGAGGTGCTCTACGCCAGAAAGCAGGAGGCCCCGCCCGCCTGGCTTGAACAGCGACGGCGGCAGTACCTCGACCTCGCCGAGGTGGTCCCCAACCTGGTCGTCATCGACGCAACACGCCCGGTCGACGCCGTCCTGGGCGACGTGGTCGCTGCTATCGAGCAGGAGCTGAGCAGCGAGCGAGCGGGTCGGTGAGGGTGCTTGTCGCGAGTCCGCTGGATGCGGCCGCCCTGGTCCGGTTGCGGAGCAACCACGACCTTCGTTTCCTGCCGGGCCCGGCGCCGGCCGAGCTCCGCGCCTCGATCGCCGATCGCGAAGTTGTCGCGGTGCGCAGCGGGGTCACCCTCTCTGACGACGTCCTCGCAGCGGCTCCCGACCTCAGGCTGATCATCCGCGCCGGGTCAGGGCTGGACAACATCGACCTTGACTCCGCACGGACGCGAAGGATCCGGGTCGTCCGGGTCAACGGGATGTCGGCACCACCGGTAGCCGAGATGACTTTCGCACTCCTGCTCTCCCTGGCGCGGCATGTGGTCACCGCGGATCGGCTGCTGCGACAAGGGCGCTGGCCGAAGGCTGACCTCGGTGGGCCTCTGCTCCATGGCAAGACACTGGGCATCGTGGGCGCGGGCAACATCGGAGCCGAGGTGGGCGAGATGGGGAGCGCCTGGGGGATGCGGGTTCTCGGATGTGTCGCGGCTCCGCACGACGCGGTGAGGGCAGCGCTCGCCGCGCGGGGGATCACCTTGACCGACTTCGACACGGTGGTGACCCAGTCACACTTCGTCAGCCTGCATGTGCCGCACGACCGCACGACACACCACATGGTCGACGGCGAGGTGCTCGACCGCATGGTGCCTGGATCCCTCCTGGTGAACATGGCTCGCGGGGGGGTCGTCGACGAAAAGGCGCTCAGGGAAGCGCTTCTGCACGGGCGCACGGTCGCAGGCGCGGCCCTCGACGTGCACGAGGCGGAGGGCGAGGGGACGATGTCGCCGTTGGCCGGTCTGGACAACGTCGTTCTCACGCCTCACATCGGAGCCATGGCGGTGGACTCACAGCGTCTGATAGGCGAGCGCGTGCTCGAGCTCCTGGGCGCGTTCGCAACGGAGCGGCTCGAGAAGGAGGTCCGGAATGGTGAGCTCGTCGTCTAGGCGGGGTGGGGGTGGCAGGGCCGAGCGGAAGCGACGGGCGCTGCGCGTCGGTCTTGCCGGCAAGGAGCCGATGGTCGCGGTCGGCGCTCACGACGCCATGAGCGCACGGTTGATCGAGGCCAACGGGTTTGATGCGGTCTGGGTGAGCGGCTTCGGCGTCTCGGCCATGGCCTACGGGGTGCCCGACCTCAATCTCGTCACGATGACGGAGACCCTCGACGTCACTCGTCGAATCGACGGTGTCACCGAGCTGCCGGTCGTCGTCGACTGCGACAACGGCTACGGCGGCTTCAGCAACGTGGTTCGAACGGTGGTGGAGTTCGACCGGGCAGGGGTCGCAGCCGTGTGCATCGAGGACAACCTGTTCCCGAAGCGCAACAGTCTTTACAGCGGAGCGGCGAAGCGTGAGCTGGTTCCCGTCGGCGAGCAGGCGCGACGGCTACGCGCCGGAAAAGCGGCGCAGGAGTCAGAGGAGTTCGTGCTCATTGCCCGGGTGGAGGCACTCATCGCGGGCCATGGTGTCGAAGCTGCCTGCGAGCGTGCGGCGGCGTACGCCGAAGCTGGTGCCGACGCCATCCTCATCCACTCCAAGGACAAGAGCCTCGGTGAGATCGAAGGGTTCCTCAACACCTGGCACGCGGGAGGTGTCGACGTCCCGCTCGTTGCGGTGCCGACGCTCTTCCCGGACTACTCGGCCAAGGAGCTGCGGAGCAAGGGTTTCGGCCTGGTCATCCTAGCCAACCACCCGATGCGCGCGTCGGTGAAGGCAATGGAGGAGACCCTGGCCACCCTGGCGAAGGACGGGCGGGCAGCCGACGTCGACCCCTACATCGCTTCAGTGGAACACATCTTCGAGCTCGTGCACACCAGGGAGACGATCGAGGCCGAGGATGCCGTCGGAGCCCATGACAGCTCCTGACGCTCGCCGCAGGGGTGTCGACCGCACCCAGCCGCCCGCCATAGTCGTTGGCCTCGACTGCATCACAGGCTTGCAGACCTCGCGCCTCCTCGCCGCGCGTGGCGTTCCGGTGATCGGCATCGTGGCCGACCTGCGCCACTGGGCGACGCGCACGAAGTCGTGCGTCGACGTCGTCCAGGCTCCGCAGTCGGGGCCGCTGCTGGTGGACGTCCTTCGCGACGCCGTCCGTCATTGGGGACCGCGCAGCGTGGTCATTCCCTGCACCGATGCAGCCGTCCACTACCTCTCGTCACACCGGTGTGATCTGCCTGCCGGCATGGCACTTCCCCTGGCTGATCACGACACCGTCGACCTGCTCATGGACAAGTTGCGCTTCGCCGAGTACGCCGAGGCTGCTGGTCTGCCGGTCCCGCGAACCACGAAGCTCCGCAGCCGTGACGACGCGCTGGAAGCGGCCGAGACGCATGCCTATCCCTGCGTCCTGAAGCCGCCGGGCAAGTCCGCGGCCTGGCTGTCGCACACCACCGCCAAGGCGTTCTCGGTGGCCGACCCGCGCGCGTTCATGCAGGTCTATGACACCGTGAGCGCCTGGGCGCCGGTCCTGCTGATTCAGGAGTGGGTGAGCGGGCCGGAGACGGAGCTTTACTCCTGCAACGCTTGTTTCGACGAACAAGGCTCGCCGCTGGTGACGTTCGTGGCACGCAAGGTGCGCCAGTGGCCCCCAGAGATCGGGACCAGCGCGTCGGGAGAGGAGTGCCGGAACGATGCGGTGCTCGAGGCGACCGTCAAGCTGTTCGGTGGTCTGGGGTTCCAGGGACTCGCGTACCTGGAGATGAAGCGCGACTCGCGGACCGGACTGCTCAAGATCATCGAACCCAACGTGGGCCGGCCCACGGGGCGCTCGGCGATCGCCGAAGCCGGCGGTGTGGAGCTGGTCCTCACCGCCTACCGACATGCGTTGGGGCTGCCGCTCCCCGCAGCGCGCACCCAACGGTACGGGGACGCGAAGTGGCTCGACCTGCGGCGTGACGCCCAAGCAGCCGTCGTTGCCCATCGACGCGGTGGGCTGTCGTTGGTTGAATGGGTGAGGTGGTTGTCCGGACCGAAGGCTCATGCGATCTGGGCAAGGAACGATCCGATGCCGTTCGCAGCGGACCTGCTGCAATCGGGGCGCACGGGTGCGAAGAGGCTGGTCGAACGGCATCGTGCCGCACCAGCCGGCGGCCAGGAGAGGTGACGTGACAGTAGGCACGAACAAGCACGGGAACGAGACGGACGCGCTCGGTGTCCTCGCGTGGGCTTTGCGTACCTACGCACCAGTGGTCTTGCTGTCCGTCCTCCTACTCGGGGTCGTCGTGCCGGTGGTGCTGGGCACCGCGCCCGAGCGCTACTCGGCCCAAGCGGAGGTCGGCCCGGTCACCGCGCTGAACCTCAAGTCCATGGACCCCTTGCCTCGGCTAGGGCAGACCGTGTTCAACAACGGCGCCGTGGCGGAGGCCGTGCGCGGCGTCTACGATCCTCCGCTTTCCGAGTCAGACGTGATGATTCCGACCCGGGTCGACCTGGTCGCGCCCCAGGACAACATCGCCTTCACGGTGGTCGGAAAGGGCCCTAGTGCCGACGAGGCAGCCGATGTCGCCAACGTGGCTGCCGCCACGTTCACCGAGGAGCTCAACAAGTACGAGGAGGCGGTGGGAACGTTCGCGGTGCAGCGCGCGGCGACGCCTTCCCCCGTGCCGGTGTCACAGAACAGTCCGGCGTTGGCCATTGTCGGCGGCGTGCTGGCCGGGCTCATCCTCGGCGTCAGTGCCGTGATCGCACTGGTGGCGTGGCGACGTCCCGTTCTCGATGCGGCAACCGCGGAGCGCGTCGCCGGCGTCCCGGTGATGGGCATCGTGGACGTGGACGACGACCAGGACGCCGTACGCGGCGTGGATGAGCTGAGCCGCAAGGTGCGGCACTCCTCAGACGGGCCGGTGTACATGACGGGCCCGGCCGTCGCCCGGACCGAGCGTCAGCTGCTCGCAGACCTACTCACGAGGATGAACGGTCACCACCGCATCTCGGAGGGCACGGAACCTACCTCGACGGCGTCGATCACTCATCTCAACGGGAATCGCGTCGTGCAGGATCCCACGATCCATCAGCTGGCGGGGCGCCCCACCGGGTCGTTGGTCCTCTGCGTGGCGCCGATCGGGATTCCGGAGGCCAAGCTTCGCCGGGCATCGGAGACGCGGTTCGGAACGGCTGGCAGCGGCGTCGTCCTCGTACGCCGCCGACGCCCGCTCGGCCTACGACTCAATTCGCTCTTGAGGCGCTCAAGGCGGAAGTAGCGACCGCATCCGCGTCGGACCGCTCGAGGTTGCGATACAGGGCGACCATCATGAGGACCATCCAGAAGAACTTGAACTCCATGCTCGAGAGGAACGACAGCGCGCTCACGAGGCCGGCCAGGGCGCCGAGCGCGACGCCGCGGTGCTCCGCCCGTGTCTGCCACGCTTCGAGCGCTGACGCGGCGAGCGCGCAGACAAGCACTACCAGGCCCAGGATCCCGATCTCGACGGCCGCGAGAAGCCACAGGTTGTGGGCCTGGTATCCACCTTCGCCCACGAGGACCCGGGCCTCGGGCACGGTAGCCTGGGTGCGCCCGTAGACGATGGGGAAGGTGCCCCAGCCTGAGCCCTGCGCGCAGTAGTCCGAGCAAGCGGTCAGGCCGACCCTCCAGATGTCAGTACGCCCGGACGACGAGGTGACCGACTCGAAGGTCCGCTCGGCGATGCCGAAGGGGTGGTAGGTGAAGACCAGCGCGGCCGCCGCCGCCGCGATCGCGGCGAACCCGATCAGTCGGCCACGCGACGAGGGCGCCCCGCAGACCGCGAGCATGATCGTTGCGACAGCCGCCGCCACCAACCCCGTACGAGAAGCAGTCATGACGATCCCGAGCAGGATGAACAGGGCGGCAACGCCGTGCACCAATCGGCTGCGCCGGCTCAATCGGCCGCCGACGGCGAAGGCGCGGCTCAGTGCGACGACCAGGGGAAGAGTCAGTGCCACCGCTTCGAGGTTCGGATCCAGGAGGTCGTTCCCGAACCGCCCCGCAGCTGTCGGGTCCGACCGTGGGCCTTGTTCGGGGAACCCGCCCAGCACCGTCAGCTGGTAGAGCCCGTAGAGCACCACGCCGACGCCTCCCAGCACCGTGGCGTTCTCGGTCCTCCGAACGGCCGTGGCGTCGACCGGACTCAGGGCCACCAGGAGGTACACGAGGACCAGGCTCGCCAGCACGGCAAGACCATGGAGCGTGACCGACCGGTCGACGGTCCACAGGGAGGACGCTACGGCGATCCCTAGGAAGCTGAGCCACAGCGGGCCGTCCCGAGGGATCCGGCCGACGGTGCGACCACCCATCAGGAAGCGCACTGCGAGCGCTCCCCCGAGCAGCATCCCGGCAAGCGACGACAAGGAGCTGAACGGCGACGAACCCAGCGTCAGTCCGTGGCCCACGGGGACCAGGGCAGCGAACAATGGCAATGCGAGCCGCATGGGTTCGCGGATGGACGCGATGATGAGCGCTGCCACCAGGGGCGCCAACGCCACGCCGATCACCAGCACCAGGCTCACGGCTGGCCGCCCACTGGTCCTGCTCCTGAGGTCATGACCTTCCTTCCGACGGGGCGCCGGTCGCTGAACCATCAGTGGTGCTGCCCCCCGAGCGGGTCGGGTCGTACCCCTCCGCGACCACGTCCCAGAACCGTGGATCGAACGGCAGGGCGCAGAGCGAGTCCGGTTCGAGGTTCCACATCTCGCCGCGGCCTTCGGCCCTGGTGTCCTCCACCTTCAACGCCGTGCTGCCGCCGGAGTCGCCGATGTACGTGCCGTAGCGTTGCAACGAACGTGCGATGACGAGCGCCTGCGGGGGCAGACCGAGCGAGTCGAGATCGACGGACGGCTTGATCCGCAGACGGGTTCCCTGGGCCGGCACCGCGGGATCCGAGCCGCGATACGGGCCGTCCGAACCGATCATCGGGAAGACGTGCCGGTCTGCCACCGGCGGCCCGGCTGCCATCTTGAGGACGTGCTCGATGGCGCCCTCGTTCACCTGGTCCACGGACACCGCCATCACGGCGGCGTTGTTGCCGCGATGGGTTCCCCGGTTGCGCCGGTCGTCCGACCGGCCGGTGCGGGCCTCGAGCCCGTTGGAGTCCAAGTAGGTCACCGTGCCGCCGGAGGCACTCCAGACGCCCCGGTCCGCGTCGTACGACGCCTGCTCGAGGGCAACCACGTAGCCCTTGTCGAAGTCGTAGACCGTCATGTTGCCGTCCGTGTTGGCTGCTGGCTCAGCATCGTGGGGGATGCGCAGTGAGTCGAACTCGGGCGGCAGCGTGTGTCCGGTGGACGTGACATCGTAGGCCGGATCCGTGGGGACTGCCCAGAACGTGGGTATGCCCCAGTGGTCGTGGACTCCGGCGAGCCGCAGACAGCCCTGTCGACTCTGAGGGCCGGTGGCCAGGTAGCTCAGGATCTCCGCGCCGTGGGGATGGAGCGGAGGGTCGTCCGGAAGGGGAGTGTTCCACCACGAGTCCGGGCTGAAGGCCCGTTGGGCCCGTTCCTGCAACGACACCCGGACGGCACTCGCCTCGGGGTCCCGCGTCAGGACGCGCTGGTGGAGTGCCGAGGCGGTGAGGGCGAGGAGGACGACGAGCACACCGACGGACACGGCGACCCGATGCGCTCTCCAGAGGCCCACCACCCACCCGTACATCCGTCCGGTCGCCGTCGAGGGCGACGACCCGTGCCGGCGGAGAACCTTCATCGCACCACTCTGCGGATGATCGGCAGCCGTTGCAACTCCGGGAAGGTCTCCTTGAGCCGCAGGGCGGGGGCGCTCAGCACCAGCACGAGCCCCGCACCGACGGCTGCGGCGGTCAGGCTGAGGACGAGCCCCGGCGATGCCAGCCTCTGGAAGAGGTAGAGGGCGGCCGAGACAGCCACGATCGCGGCGTAGCACCCCCAGGACGACCGTCCCAACCAGCTCGTCCGGATGCTGCGTCGAAGTGCTGCCTGGTTGAGGAGATTCTGGACGACCAGGGCGATGCAGTTCGCCATAGCCACCCCGAGCGCACCGTGTGCCGGCGCCAACGCGAAGCAGAGCCCGATGTTGAGGGCAGCCGTGAACACGTTCACCACCACCAGGTAGCGGACACGGCCACACACCTGGAGCGTGTAGGTGTTGAAGCCGAGGATGACGTTGACGTAGTAGCCGACAGCCAGCGTGGAGAGGATGAGAGCGGACTCGCTGTAGCGCTGTCCGAAGAGTGCGACCGTGGTGGCCGGTGCCAGTGGGCCTGTCAGAGCAAACACGGGGAACGTGAAGACAGCCACGAATGCGGCCGTGTGCCAGTACGTGTTGCGGAGCCCGGCGGCGTCCCCGCGCGCGTGCAGCTTCGCCATGGTCGGGAGGAACAGCGTGGTGAACGACGCGCTGACAGCCGTGTTCAGCCGAGCCGAGCTGAAGACGGCCCGATAATTGGCCACTTGCTCGATCGGGTGGAAAAGACCCAGGACGACGACTCCACCGACGGTGAACGACAGGAGCGCGAGCTCGCCGGTGAGGAGGGGAAGGGAGAAACCGAGCACGGCACGGTACGGGATGATGACGCGGCTCCGGCGGAGCTCCTTCAGGAGGCCGCGCTCCTTGAGAGCCTTGAGCAGGAGGTAGGTGTAGAGCAGCAGTCCAAGCAGCCCACCCACGACGTACCCGATCGCCAGCAGGCGCACGCTCGCACCGGTGACGGCGAGGATCACCACCACGATCAGCCGGATCGAGGGCGCCATCAGGTACTTCCGCAGGAAGATCGCCCGAGGCGCGCTGAAGACGGCGAACAGGGAGACGAAGACTTGGTCGAGGGCTTCGAGGGGCGACAGGAAAATCAGGATCAGGATGAGGTGGAGGAGGGCGGGGCTGTCGAGCTCGTCGCCGACGATGGAGCCGGTGAACAGGAAGAAGGCACCGATGACGATGACGCTGGTCACCGCGATGGTGCCCACGGTGAGAAGCATCGCTCCGAACATCCGGGCGTAGTCGCGCTCCTCCTCGTACCTCGCCAGGAACTGGCTCAGCAGCCGTCCCTGCCCGAGGCTCAACAGCGTTCGCGCGCCGGCCGCAAGTGCGATCGCGTAGGCGAACGCGCCGAAGTCCTCCTTGGTGAGAACCCGCACGATGATCACCTGGGTGGCCATCCCGATGACCATCGAGGTACCGCGGCCGAGCACCAAGAGTGTGGAGCCACGCACCTGCCCTCGGCCGAGGGCGTTCGAGCTGTCGTCGCTCACCGTCTGGTCCTGCCCCTGCCGCCGCATCATCTCCCCGTGACCTCCGGTCCGAGCCTAGACGCAGACCCACTCTCCAGGCACTCCCGTTCGCGGCAGCGCCGACAGCGATGTGCGCGTCACGCCGGAGATCGAGATCGGGACAGTCGGCCCGTTGTGGTGACGGTGAGTCACGCGTATAACAGGAGACTCGTGGGCAGCGGCGCTCGCGACCTGTGGGGCCAGGGGGGTGCCGGCTGGTAATGGCAGACGCACGAGGACCGTTCGTCATCGTTGCCGGCGTGCCCAAGGCGGGGACCGGGTCGTTGTACTCCTTCTTGGCCCAACACCCTGATATTTGTCCCTCAAACAAGAAAGAGGTCGGCTACTGGAACTACTACAACCCGCGCCGGAACACCGGCCCCGTTCCGCCACTAGGGGACTACCTCAAACACTTCAGTGGCTGGTGCGACGAGCGCTATGCCGTCGAGGCAACGCCGAACTACTCGTACGGCGGGCGACCGGTCATCGAAGCGATCCGGTCCGGGCTCGAGCGCCCCAGGATCATTCTCGTCCTCCGGGACCCCGTGAGACGGCTCTGGTCCGAATTCACGTTCCAGCGCGAGCTCGGCAACCTGCTTCAGTTCCCGTCCTTCGACGACTACCTGGAGGCATGTGAGAGGCGCAAGCGGGACGGTAGCGACCTGGTGCCGAAGGATCACATGCACGGCCTGTACATCGGCTACTACGGCGACTATGTGCCCCTGTGGCTCGATGCGTTCGGACCCGACATCAAGGTCCTCTTCACCGAGAACCTCGCTGACGACCCGGTCGGGGTCATGCGTGACGTGCTCCGGTGGCTGGAGATCGACGACGAGGTCGCCGAGCGGCTCGATCTCGATCCCCGGAATCCAACACTTCATCCGCGAAGCACCCGCCTCGCGCACCTCGCGTACAGCTTGAAGAAGTCGGCCGAACGCCGTAGCCGAGTCGCTCGACTGGTGCGGGCCCGCACGGTCCGGGAGCCCGTTCGCAGGCTCTACCACGCCCTCAACGCCGGAAAACCGCCACCTCACATGCTCCCGAGCACGCGCCGACACGTCGAACAGCTTTACGCCGAGTCAAACGCACAAACGCGGGAGGCGCTGCGACGGCATGGCTATGACCATCTGCCGCCCTGGCTCCTGACTGCGGAGGCGTCAAGGTAGGTCGTCAGGAGACCTCGGGGACCACCCGGTCCAGAGGCACCTGTGGGTCGCGCAGCGCCGCCAGGTCGACGTGGCCGGCGCCGACGATGTTCCGCAGCGACGGGGTGGCGTCCCAGTCGTTGGCGTGCATCGCCGCGGCCACCCGGCTCTCGGTGACCCAGAACGCGGTGAACACCCCGGAGGTGGGGTCGCCACGCAGCACCACCTCGTCGTACCCCTCGGGGCCGACGTAGCCGACGTACTCCATGCCGAGGTCGTACTGGTCGGTGAAGAAGTACGGGAGCCGGTCATAGGGCTCGTCGGCCCCGAGCATGTTGCGGGCCGCCGTCGCGCCCTGCTCCTTGGCGTTGTCCCAGTGCTCGACCCGGATGCTCCGGCCGAGCTTCGGGTGCAGGGCGTTGGCGATGTCACCGGCTACGAAGACGTCCGGATGGGACGTCCGCAGGTGCTCGTCGGCCACCACGCCGTTGTCCACCTTGAGGCCGGCGGCCTCGGCGAGGTCGGTGCCCGGGATCGCGCCGATGCCGACGACGAGGAGGTCGGTGACGGTCGCGGTGCCGTCGTCGAGGTGCACCACCGAGGGGACGCCGTCGGCGACCGACCCGGTCGCCGGGCGGCTGCGGATGTCGGTCACGTTCGTCGACGTGCGGACCTCGACGCCGTGGGAGCGGTGCAGCTTCGCGAAGATCCGCCCGACGACGGGGCCGAGGACTCTCAGCAGCGGCTCGGCGAGCGGCTCGACGACCACCACGTCGCAGCCGGCGGTGCGCGCGGCGGCCGCGACCTCCAGCCCGATCCAGCCGCCGCCGATGACCGTGACCCGGCGCTCGGGGCGGAGCCCGGCCTTGATCCGCTCGGCGTCCTCGATGGTGCGGAGGTAGGCCACCGTGGCCCCGCTCCGGTCGGCCGGGGGCAGCCTTCGCGCGGCCGAGCCGGTCGCGAGGAGGAGGCGGTCGTAGTGGATGGTCTCGTGGCCAAGGGTGACGGTGTGGCCGTCGAGGTCGAGCCCGGTGGCCGGGGCGCCGAGCCGGAGGTCGATGTCGCGGGTGTCGTAGAACTCGACCGGGTGGACGAAGGCGTCCTCGAGCGTCTTCTTGCCGGCGAGGTACTCCTTCGAGAGCGGCGGTCGCTCGTAGGGCAGGTGCGGCTCGGCCCCGACGAGGACGACCCGGCCGGGAAACCCCTCCTCGCGGAGGGTGCCGGCCGCGGTCCCGCCGGCGAGGCCGGCGCCGACGATCACGAACGTCTGGTTGCTCATCGGGGCTCCCGGTGGTTGCGGGCGAGCGCCAGGAACTCGGCGCGCGAGGACGGATCGGTGCGGAGCGTTCCCAGCATCGCCGATGTCACGGTGCGGGTGCCAGGGGCTCGTACGCCGCGCAGGCTCATGCAGGTGTGCTCCGCCTCGATGACCACGCCGACCCCGCGAGGGGCGAGGTGGGCCTGGAGGTGGTCGGCGACCTGCTTGGTGAGCCGCTCCTGGGTCTGGGTCCGGGCGGCGAAGAAGCCGACGAGACGGGCGAGCTTCGAGAGCCCGAGGATCCGGTCGCCCGGAAGGTACCCGACGTGGGCGACTCCCGTGAACGGGAGCATGTGGTGCTCGCACAGCGACCGCACCGGGATGTCCTCGACGAGCACCAGCTCGTCGTACCCCTCGGTGTTGGGGAAGGTGGTGAAGTCGAACGGCTCCGCGGTGAGGAGCTCGGAGTACGCCGTGGCGAGCCGGCGTGGGGTCTCGGCCATGTGCGGGCTGTCGAGCGGCTGGCCGAGGGCGGTGAGGAGCGCGGCCGCGGCCGCCTCTGCTGCCTCCAGGTCGATCGCCACGGTCTCGGCGACGACCCGGGGCCGCCAGGGGAGGACCGTGCGGGCCTCTGCGGTCATCACGCGCTCTTGGTCTTCGAGCGCGCCGCGTAGGCGAGCTGGGCGAGGGCGAGGGCGGCGACGAGGAGCCCGAAGTCGCGCAGGGCGACGTCGAGGTACTCGCCCATGGTGACGAGGTTGAGGATGATGCCGGCCAGCCAGGCGGCGACGACGTAGCCGCCGATGTCGGGGCGGACCGCGACGAGGATGCCGGCGACGACCTCGATCACGCCCACCGCGAGCATCGCCTGGTGCGCGGTGCCGGGCACGATGTCGTTGATCCACGGGGCGAGGTAGGCCTCCCAGTTCGTGAGCAGCTCGGCGAACTTGTCGAGGCCGAAGGCGATGGGGGCGATGACGAAGACGGTGCGGAGCATCGCGTACGCGCGGTCGGCGCCGGTGTCGAGGGCGATGCCGGATCCGGCCGTCGAGGAGTGGAGTCGGGAGGAGCGGAGCTGGGTCATGGGGAGCCTCCTTGGCTCTAAGAGGGTATGTTGTTGACGTTAGAACTCCTGGCGTCTTTCGTCAACATGTATTTCCGGTAGAAGGAGGGTGGCCATGGACGGACTGGGTGAGCAGCTGGCCGGTGTCGGTGTCCTGGCCGAGCCGGCCCGGCGCACGCTGTACCAGTACGTCCTCGGGGAACCGTCGCCGGTGAGCCGGGAACAGGCCGCGGACGCGGTCGGGATCCCTGCGCACTCGGTGAAGTTCCACCTCGACAAGCTGGTCGCGGCCGGGTTGCTCGAGGTGGAGTACCGCCGGCTCACCGGCCGGACCGGGCCCGGCGCCGGCCGCCCGGCGAAGCTCTACCGGCGCTCCGACCGGGAGGTTGCCCTGTCGGTGCCGCCGCGCCGCTACGACCTCGCCGGAGAGGTGCTCGCCGAGGCGGTGGACCGGGCGGTGCGCGAGGCGGTGCCCGTGGACGAAGCGGTACGGCGCGTGGCCGGTGAGGTGGGAAGGCAGCTGGCGGTGGAGGCCCCCGACGACTCGGATGGCGCCGAGGACGAGGTGGAGCGAGTCTCCGAGGTGCTGGGCCGCCACGGGTACGAGCCCCGGGTCGTCGAGGAGGAGCTGTGCCTGGCGAACTGCCCGTTCGACCGGCTTGCCACCGACCACACCGAGCTGGTCTGCGGACTGAACCTCGCGCTGGTCGAGGGAGTCCTCGACGGGTTGCAGGTGGAGACACTCCAGGCCCGGCTCGCCCCCCAGCCCGGGTTCTGCTGCGTCAAGGTCGCCGGGTGAGCCGTCGCTCGCGTCGTGGGATCCGTCGAAGGCCGGCTCGACGGACGACCACCGTGTCGTGAGGCGCAAGATGTCGGCTTCGGGATACGTTGCCTTCCTCGGATCCATGACTGGAAGGCGCAGCGATGAGAATCCTCATTCTCGGTGGCGACGGGTACCTCGGCTGGCCGACGGCCATGCACTTCTCGGCGCGCGGACACGACGTCGCGGTCGTGGACAACTACCTGCGGCGGACGATGGTCCTGGAGGCCGCGAGTGACAGCCTGACCCCGGTGCTCAACCTGCCGCAGCGGGTGGCCGCGTGGGAGGAGGTCTCCGGCTCCTCGATCGCCGCGCACCTCTTCGACCTGCGCGACTACGAGCCGCTCAGCCGGCTCTTCCAGGAGTTCCGACCGGAGGCGGTCATCCACTACGGGCAGGTTCCCTCGGCGCCGTACTCCATGGTGGACCGCCGGCACGCCGTCTTCACCCAGCTCAACAACATCGAGAACAACCTCAACGTCGTCTTCGCGATCCTCGAGCACACCCCGGACTGTCACCTGGTGAAGCTCGGCACCATGGGGGAGTACGGCTGCCCGAACATCGACATCGAGGAAGGGTTCATCGACATCGAGCACAAGGGCCGGCGGGACACCCTGCCCTTCCCCAAGCTTCCGCACAGCTGGTACCACGCATCGAAGGTCGCCGACTCCACCAACATCCACTTCGCGACCCGCGTCCACGGGCTCCGGGCGACCGACCTCAACCAGGGCGTCGTCTACGGCGTGCACACCGACGAGACCCTCCTCGACGAGCGGCTGCTGACCCGGTACGACTACGACGAGCAGTTCGGCACGGCCCTGAACCGGTTCTGTCTGCAGGCAGTGATCGGCCATCCGCTCACGGTCTACGGGAGCGGCGGGCAGCGACGAGGGTTCCTCAACATCCGCGACACCCTCGCCTGTGTGGAGCTCGCGGTCCTCACCCCCGCCGAGGCGGGTGAGATGCGGGTGTTCAACCAGTTCACCGAGGCCTTCTCCATCCGGGAGCTGGCGACGGAGGTCCAGAAGGCCGGGAACGAGCTCGGGCTGGACGTCACGGTGGCCGAGGTCGAGAACCCGCGGACCGAGGCCGAGGACCACTACTACAACCCGACCCATACCAAGCTGCTCGAGCTCGGACTGCAGCCCCGGCTGCTCTCCGACGACCTCGTGTCCGAAGCGCTGACGACGCTGATGAAGTATCAGGGCCGCGCCGTGCGTGAGGCGATCCGACCCCGCACCAAGTGGCGGTGAGCCCGGGGCGGGTGCTGGTCACCGGAGGTGCCGGGTTCATCGGCGTCAACCTCGCCCGCGAGCTGGCCGGTCAAGGGTTCACGACCCGTTGCTACGACTCGTTCGTCACCGGCCATCGGAGCGACGCCGAGGCCGCCGGCTACTGCGAGATCGTGACGGGTGACGTCCTCGACGCCGACGCCTTGCGCCGGGCGGCCGAAGGCTGTCGCTACGTGGTGCACCTCGCGGCGCAGGCGGGGGTGCCCACGTCGATCGAGGACCCGGTGCGCGACTGCGACCTCAACGTCCGGGGCACGCTGCACGCGCTGCTGGCAGCCCGCGACGCCGGCGTCGACGGCTTCGTCTTCGCCTCCTCCATCGCACCCCTCGGTGACGTCCGGCCTCCGGCCCACGAGGGGCTCGTCCCGCGGCCGAAGTCGCCGTACGGCGCCTCGAAGCTGGCGGGCGAAGGCTACTGCTCGGCCTTCGCCGGCAGCTACGGGCTGGCCACGGTGGCGCTGCGGTTCAGCAACGTCTACGGACCCTTCAGCTACCACAAGGGTTCCGCCGTGGCGGCGTTCTGCCGGGCAGCACTCAACGGCGGCCCGATCACCATCTATGGCGACGGGTCCCAGACCCGCGACTTCGTCTTCGTCGGCGACCTGTGTGCCGGGATCGCGGCAGCGATGACGAGCGGCGCGGCCGGTGTGGTGGCTCACCTCGGGTCCGGCGTGCCGGCCGCGGTCAGCGAGGTCGCTCGGACCGTTGCCTCGCGGGTCGGCGGCGAGGTCCCGATCGAGACCCGGCCCCCGCGTCCAGGGGACGTGCTGCACAGCAGTGCCGACATCGGGCGGGCGGCGGCCTTGTTCGGGTTCGCGCCGCGCACCGGTCTGGTGGAGGGGATCGACCGGACGGTCTCCTGGTTCGAGCAGGGGGCGTCTTGACGGGTCGCTCGGCCCGGCGAGCCGACGCGTCAGCGGTGAGGGCCCGCGCGGCACGGGAAGCGTTGTCGGGTGTGGTGGCGCCAGCCGGCCCGTTCGTGGCGGTGGTCATCCCGGCGTTGAACGAGGCGGCGTCCTTGGGCCCGGTCCTTGCCGCCCTCCCTCCGGCGACCGGGGGGCTCCCGGTCCTCGTCGTGCTCGTCGACGACGGCAGCACCGACGGGACGGCGGAGGTCGCCGCCTCCGCCGGAGCGCTCGTCGCGCGTCATGCGCGAACCCTCGGCCAGGGCGACGGCCTTCGGACCGGCTTCTCCGTCGCACTCCACCTCGGGGCGTCGGTGGTGGTCACCATGGACGCAGACGGTCAGCACGACCCCGAGCAGCTCCCGGCGCTGGTGGAACCCGTCGTCGACGGCCGGGCGGACTACGTACAGGGATCCCGGTTCCTCGGCGGCTACGCGGATGCCGGCGGCGCCCGGCATGCCGGCATCGTCGGCTTCACGTGGCTGATCAACGCCTTGGCGGGCACCGAGATCACCGACGCCACGAACGGCTACCGCGCCGTCCGGGCCACTGGGCTCGAGCGGATGACCCTCATCCAGGACCGCTTCTCCGCCGCCGAGATCATCATCGAGGCGAGCGCGGCGGGGCTCAGGATGAAAGAGGTGCCGGTCGTCATCCGGAGCCGCGCGGTCGGCGTGAGCCGGAAGCCCGGTGGGCTCCGCTACCCGTTGGGATACCTGGCTGTCGTCGTCCACTCGTGGGCGCGGACCCGGTTCCGGGTCGTCCGCAGGCTCGGGGACACCGCATGACGGTGGGTGTGGTCGCGCTCATCGCACTGCCGTTCCTCGTGGTGACCGGACTTGCGGGCGGCGCCTGGGTCACCTCCTTCTCCGACGAGGCCCCGCCGCGTGGCACCTTGGTGGCCCACTGCCTCGGTTCCGCCGTCGTCGTCTGGCTTCTCGCCGCGGGCGTCCTCGCCCGGACGGTGGGGCTCGACGCCACGTCGGTGTGGTGCGCCGCGGGGTTGCTCCTCGTCGCCAGCAGTGTCCTTCTGGCACAGTCGCGCACGCGGGCGGTGCTGAGCCACGCCCTCCCCGAGCTGGGATACCTGGCGGCGCTCGTGGCGCTCTCCTTCGTCGTCTGGCTGCCCGTGGGCCTCGTCGTGCTGGAGACCTCCTGGGCTCCGGTCGGTCCGACGTCTTGGTACTACTGGGGGCTCGCGGAGCAAATCGCAGATGCCGGGCACGTCCCGGCCACCAGCCTCGAGTGGGGCACCACGGTGTCGTTCCTCGACGACTACAAGCTCTTCTCGGCCGGTACGGCGGCGCTCCTCGTGGTGGGCGGCGGGTTCAGTGCCGTCCAGCTCGTCACGGTCCTGGCGGTGCCGCTCGTCGGCGGCGGTACCGCGCTCCTGGTGAGGGCGCTCGGGGTCGGCCCGGTTGCGTCGCTCGCCGCGGTGCCGTTCGCCGTCGGCACGGGCATCGGCGTACGGAGGCTGACCGCCTACCGGCCGGAGTCGCTCGGGATCGGCATCACGCTCCTGCTGGTCGCCGTCTGCCTCAACTGGCTGCGGCACGGGCACCGCGGATCGTTGGGCCTCGCCGTGTGCCTCGCTGCCTGCCTCGCGCAGGTGCACGGCATCGCGCTGCTCGTCGGTGGAGCTCTTCTCGTCGCGGCGACGCTCGTGCTGGTTGTCGAGGGTGTGCCCGGAGTCCTCAAGCGTGCCGCCATCGCGGCGGCGGCCCTCGCGACCGGAACTCTCGTCCTCGGAGTGGTGTTCGGCGGCGCCTCCGGCGCTGTGCATGCCGGTGGGCTGGCCGACGTCGCCGGGCCGGCCGATCCGACCTGGGAGTTCATCCGCGCGACCAGGGGCGATCCCACGAGCCAGCCGCCGAGCAACCTCGACCTCGTCTCCGGTGTCCTGCGTGGGGCCTACGCGACGAACAGCCGGCTGATCGGAACGATCGTGGTCCTCGCACTGGTCATCCTGACGTTGGCCATCGTGCGGGCCCGGCGCGGGGACGCCGTCCGGTACCTGCTGTTCGTCGCGCTCTGGCTTCTCGGGCTCACTCTCGTGGCCGCTGTCTTCGCGTTCGGTTGGTCCGGCTACGTGCCGAGACGGCTCGGCGCCTCCCGGCTCGTCCTGGAAGCGACGCTGGTCGTGGGTCCCCTGGTGGCGGCAGCACTCGGCGTGATGATGACGTCGCGGGGCTGGTCGCTGGCCGTCGGGCGGCATCGCGAGCGGGGACGCGGACATCTCACCCCCGATCGTCTCCTGACCGCGTTGGTGCTCGTTGTGGCGGCGACCATCGGCTGGGAAGGTTCGAGCCGCGTCGCGGCGGGCGCCGAGAACCAGATACCCGACCGGGCGACCGTCGAAGCCCTCTCCGACCTGCCGATCCCGGAGGACGCGATGATCCTCGCCAACGGCTACACCGAGGGTTACCTGAGCCTCCTCACGGGTGCCAGGGTGCTGCTCGAGGGGCGCGCGCCGTACACGTTCCCCGAGCTCCTGGAACGCGCGAACCACCTGCTTCGCGACGCCGCGGACTTCTACGCCCGACCACGCCGCAAGATCGGGTTCCTGAAGGAGCATGACGTCTCGTACGTGCTGGTCGCCCCGCGCCGGTCGTTCTCCCTGGGCACCTCACGGATCATGCCGGGCGGCAGGAAGTTCGAGGGCCGCGTCCCCGAGCAGCTGGAGCTCGTGCTGGACCTCCCGGAGCTGCAGGTCTACCGCGTCGGAAAGGGTGAACCAGCAGACGGCTGAGCCGGGACATGACACAATTCGGTCGACCCGTGCACATACCAGGAGCAGCGGGCCGCACTCGGGAGGAGCGTCTTGCGTCCACATCGCATCACGAAACCGTCCACGACCACGGCTTTGTGCACGCTCGTGTGCGCGGTCACGGTGCTGGTGGGCGTCCTCGTCGTGACCTCGGGCGGCCGCGGGGCCCCCGGTCCGCAGGCGTCGGCCGCCCTGGCCTCGGACTCGCGCGCCTCAGGCTTGCGGGCCTCCGCCGTCAGCGCGCGCAACGTCAGCTTCTACTACAACGGAACGGTGCCGCTGGCGGGCAGTGATCCTTCGGCGCTCAAGGAGCATCTCGGGTCTCCGGGGGTGGTCGTCACGACGCCCACGGACGACGAGGTCGGGACCGTCGACGCGATCCACCGGATCGGTGCCAAGGCCTACCGGTACGTGCAGTTCTACTGGGCACCCGTGGATCGCGAGTACCACGGCATCGACCTGTCGGAGCACCCCGAGTGGGCGTTCTGCCGCACCGGATCCACCCCCAGCCACGGCCGGACCGACGGTGCCGGCGCCGACTGGCTCCTGCTCGACCTGAACGAGCGGGCGCTGCTGGCCCAGATCGACACCCTGCTGGCCGGCTACGAGGCAGCCGGGTGGGACGGCGTCTTCATCGACCGCGGCGAAGCCGCCACCCAGTACGCCGCGGATTCAGCCGGCCGCCCGGTGTGGCACCGCAGCTCCACGTGCACCGAGGACCCCGCGGTCGCGGGCGCACGCTTCGCCGATGCCCATGTCGGCATGTTGGCGCGCGCCCACGCCAACGGGCTCGAAGCGATGATGAACACCGGCAAGTCTCCGTTCGACGAAGTGGCACCGCTGCGCCCCGACCCTGCCAAGGCGGCCTGCCGGGCACGTGACTGGGAGCGGTGCACCTTCCTCTCCGACGCCTGGCGTCACCTCGACCTCGTCGTCAACGAGACCGCCGGACGCCCGACGGACCTCCTCTGGGACAGGACCTTCCACGGGAACAAGCGAAGCGAGCGGCACCGGAGGTACGGCGGTCGCACGATCGGTCTCATCACCACTGCTTCGCTGGGCGGCGTCGAGAACCAGACCCGTCGCAACGTGTACTACCAGTGGTCGCGGATCAAGCTGTTCGACCTCCCCGTCGCGGTCAACACCGGTGACGACCGGTGCGCGCAGTCCACAGAGCCCGTCTGCAACCGGTACGGCACCTATCCGGAGCTGGTGGACACGGTGCTCGGCGAGCCGCTCTCGGCAGCGCCGGAATCGACCCGCTGCCGCCGCAAGGACGAGGTGCACTGCGTGTGGATGCGTCGTTACACCGGCGGCACCTCGGTGCTCAACGTCGACTCCAGGCGACGCGACGACGTGACCGTGCGGCTCGGCACCAGCGGGTGCCGCCATGTCTACGACGTCTGGTCCGGGCAGCCACTGGCCGGCAACCGGTGCGTCACCAAGGTGCGGGTCGACCTCCACCCCTGGAGCGGGCGGCCGCTGAGGCTCTCACGGCACCCTTGGTGAGGTTGCCTCACGACTCCGGACGGGCGGCCCCGCGGAGCTCCCGGCTCCACACGGCCCCGAGCAGCACCGCCGCCGCCACGCACACGCCGAGCAGGTAGCCCACCTCGACGCGGCGGAAGAGGTCGGCGGACAGCGTGGTGCCGGCCGCGTACGCCGCGCACCCCGCCAGCCAGGCACCCGCGGCGAGCCGGTGACCGCCGGACGCGATCACCGCCTGGTTCAAGGTGGCGGCCAGGACGTGGACCCCGCTCGCGAACGTGAGTATCGCCATCGTCGTGTCCTCGACGGCGAACCCGGACCCGAACAACAGCCTGACCGCCCAGCCGCCCAGCACCGCCGCGCCCGCGGTGGTCACGAGCACCAGCACGACGGAGATGACGACCAGGTCCCGCACGCCACGCCGTACCCGCGACACCTGGCCCGAGGCGACGAGCGCGGCGAGATTCGGGAGCACCGTCGCCTGTGCCGCCTGGAAGAGGTACAGGGCCACCCGGGCCACGACCAGCGCACTGAGGAATCGACCTGCTTCCGCTGCTTGCCCCTCGTCGGCCAGAAGCTGGACGGCCAGCGGTCCTGCGTTCGCGAGCAGCTGCGCGAGGAGCGACCCCGCCACCAGCCAGCTCAGCCCCACCACCGTGGCGCCCACCGCGACCGGGGTGCCCGGCGGCAGGGCGAGCCGGCGGCCCATCGCCGAGACCAGGGCAGCGGACGCGAGCGGTGCGAGGGCGATGGCGACCCCGAAGTCAGTCGGCGTCGGATCTCCGGCCGCGAGGAGCGCACCGATGAGCAGCCGGCACAGGGACTCCAACGCGATGAGTCGGCCGACGTCGCGATAGTCGCCGAGCCCGGAGAACACCCCCCGGCACAGGAACATCACCGCGTAGGAGACGATCGCGCCGACGAAGCACCACAGCAGCGCCGTCTCGCCGCCGAGCAGGTGATCAGTGATCCAGCCCCGTGCGACCACGCTCGCGCCGGCGGTGACGAGTGCCATGACCGACGCGAGCCCCCCCACCGTTCGCAGGGCATGGCCCCCCACCCGTCGTGGTCTCTGGCCGGCGATGACGCGGCTCAGCTCCTGCTGGATCGGCAGGAACAGCCCGGGGCCGATGACGAAGACCATCGCCCAGAGAACAGAGACCGGTCCGAACGCCGTGGGTCCCAACGTCCGGCCGGCGAGGCTGAGGAAGAGGTACGTCGACACCCCGGCCACCACGACGCCGGCCCCCACGATCCCGGTGCCGGAGACGACCCCCATCCCGACCCGGCGCACGGGCACGACCCTACTCGTGGAGAGCAGCCGCTCCTGGCCGCGGCGTTCGTGAGAGCGCGGGGAGCTGAGTCTCCGTACTCGCGCGGGGGCGGCGGCCGTGGGGTGACACTGAGCAGATGAGCGCTCCTCTGGTCACCCGCTTCGAGGCCTTCACGACTGAGCACCTCGCGCTGATCGCCGGGTTCCTGGTGGTCGGTGTCGCGCTGGCTGCGGTCGGGGCGGCTCACCGCGAGACCCGGGACGAGGTTCTCTTCCGGCGTGGGTTCGCGTTGCTGATCCCGTGCTTCACCGTGCCGATGCAGATCCTGCAGCTTCTCCCGGGGGACTACGACGTCGGCACCTCGTTGCCGCTCCAGCTGTGCGACCTCGCCTGGGTAGCCGCGATCGTGGCGCTGTGGACCCGGCACTGGTCCGCAACGGCCCTGGTGTACTTCTGGGGGCTCACCCTGACGGTGCAGGCGATCATCACCCCGTCGCTGAGCGAGCTGTTTCCCGACCCCCGGTACTTCATGTTCTGGGGCATGCACTTCTTCACGGTGTGGGCGGCGGTGTACCTGACCTTCGGGCTCGGGGTGCGGCTGGACTGGCGGAGCTTCCGGTTCGCGGTCGCGGTGACGTCGATCTGGGCGGTGACCGTGATGAGCTTCAACGCCGTCACGGGCACCAACTACGGTTACCTGAACCGGAAGCCGGCGGTGGGCACCGTCCTCGACCTGTTCGGACCCTGGCCCGGCTACGTCGTGGTCGAGGTGGCGGTGGTCGTGGGGGTCTGGGCGCTGATGACGTGGCCGTGGGTGCGCGCCGCCCGCAAGCGGCAGGATCCGCCGCACAGCAGCGCCGGCCGGAGCGCCGCCCCGCAGGTTTGATCAGGACGGCGGAGCGGTCCACACCCACGCGTCGCCGACCAGCTCACCGTCACCGGTGACCCCGTCGCCGGCCCACCGCTGCCCTCCGAGCACGAACAGGTCGCGGCCGAGTGCGGTGCTGGAGCCGTCGTACACGTCCACACGCCCGGGAGGCGCCGGGATGGTCACGAACTGCTCCGCAACCGTGTCGTAGGCGAACACCCGCACCGTGGACGTCGTCTGCCCGAGGCTGTTCGGGATGTCGAAGACGGCGCGGTCGGCCCCCAGCACCCCGGCCAGGTCGTTCTGCTCACCCGTCTGCTGAGGCAGCGCCGACCAGGTCCAGGTGTCGGGGTCGACCAGCCACCCGGGTGCGTCGATGAAGTGGCCGTTGAGCAGGGCGCCGTCGTCGGCGGGCAACAGCTGGTACCCCGGCCCCGGGGCGTCCGGGAGCCTGGTCCAGGTTCCGCCCTTCCGGTCGAACCTGGCGGCCAGCTTGCCGGAGCTCTTCCCGGAGTCGAGCGCTGCGCTCGAGGATCCGGCGAGGACCAGCTGGTCCCCGACCGGCACGGCGAACCGGTCGAAGGTCAACGGCAGCGGGTCGTCGGGCAGCTCGCTCCAGGACCCACGGCCCGGGTCGAACACCCAGTCGGCGACCTCGCCGTGCTCGTCGCTGCCCGAGTAGGCCAGCAAGGTCTGACCGAGCGCGACCAGCTGGCGGTGGCGCTTCGGCCCGGGCACCGGTCCGTGGTCGGTCCAGGCGTTGTCGTCGAGGTCGTAGGAGATCAGCCGCGGCCGCGCATCGCACGTCGGACCTTCGGCGCACCCGGTGAGGAGGTACGCCGACCCCGACAGGGACGCGGTGGCGTACTCGGTCCGGCGCACCCCGAACGGCGGCGACGCAATGGGGCTCCAGGAGTCGGTGGCCCGGTCGTACACCGCCCCGTCGTCGAACAACGGCCCCTCCGGGCCGGCACAGTCGGCCGACGGCGGACAGAGGAACTCCCAGCCGCCGACGACGAGCATCCGGTCACCGACACCGACCACGACCGCATGGGTGCGAGGGCTCAGCGGCGGGTCGGGCAACCGGTGCCAGGCCCGCGCCGCATCTTCGCCGCCGGAGGGCGAGCCGACCTCGTCCCGGGCGGTCGAGCAGCTTGCGGCGGCCGCCGCGGCGACGGTGATCGCGACCGCTGCGCGGATGGCCCTCATGCACGTGGGACGCGCGCAGCGCCCAACCGGTTCCCCGGTCCTGAGAGGTGGGTCGACGTCCAGAAGGAGGCATGGGACACCACCCTCGTCGTCGTCGAGAGGCAGCCTCACCGGGCCGCGGGACCGGCATCCGCTACGTGCACGCGGCCCGGCAGCGACTTACACGTGGCTGCGGCAGACCCGCTGGTGTCGGGTGCGTCACATACGCGGCCCGCCTTGTCCTTCACCGCGTCCACGGACGGACTGGAGAGAGCCGCGAACGCCACGATCCCAACGGTGAGAACACCGATCAGGGTGAGGCCGACCAGCGGCGCAGTGGTGCTCTGCGAACCACGACCACGCGGAGCGACCGGCGTAGCCCCAGGCGCTCAGACTCAGGTGAGCCGACGTGCGACGGTACTGGCGAGCATCCGACCGTCAGTGCGGACTCTAGGGCGCCTGTTCCGCGCCGCTTCGACTACTTGGTGGCTCCGCCCGGTCCTCGTGCTGACGAGGAGGGTGGCGGAGCACCCGCCACACGGCGTATAGCGCTATGCGGGATGTGACTACTGGCCCCGGCGTCGATCTACGGACCGAGTGTCGCTATCGGAGAACGAACACCCCGTCGGGCCGCCGCACTGCGGCAGCGCGACTCGTGACAACGCCGAGGAACGCCGGCTCCCCGACCTTGCTGGTGTCGACCTTCTGCACGAAGCGACGCAGGGAGGAAGCCGCCTCGTCGACGTGGTCGGGGTTCATCTTGACCTGGACCGCACCCCATCGCCCATCGTCGAGAGTGAGGACCACGTCGACCTCGTGTCCGTTGTTGTCGCGCCAGTGTGCGACCCGTCCTCCGAGTGGCTGGGTGTAGACGCGGAGGTCGCGCACGACCAGGCCCTCGAAGTGGAACCCGGTCGCGTTCAGGTCCCTCAGCAGCTGGTCGGGCCCCACCCCGAGGGCCGCGACCCCCAGCGACGGATCAGTCATGAACCGGGTCGCCGACTTCCGCAGCGGCGTCGTGGACCGCATGCGCGGGGCCCAGGCCGGGACGTCCTCGACCAACATCAGGCGCTCCAGAGCGCCAAGGTAGGCACTGACCGTGTCGCGGTCCGCGGGCCCCGAAGCGCCTCCGACGTCGGCGGCGAGGGCCTTGATGCTGATGTCGGTTCCGACGCCCCGGGCGAGTGCCGCCAACACACGGCGCAGGTTCTCGGGCTGCCGCCGAACACCCAGCTGCTGCACGTCGACCTCGACGATCGTGCGCAGGTAGTCCCGCATCCGCTGCTGCGCGTCTTGGACCGGCGCGTCCACCAGATCGGGCCAGCCGCCCGTGACAATGCGCTCCACCAGGCGCGGGACGGTGACGCCCGGGTCTAGAGCCGCGGTAAAGTCACCGTCGAAGAGACCACGCAGCGACACTTGCCCGGTGGACTCCCCCGACTCGAACAGGCTCATCGGCCGCATCCGCACGGTAGAGAACCGGCCGGCGCCGGTGTGCCGGTCCACGTCGTCGTTCGGTGTCGCGGAGCCGGTGAGGATGAACAGCCCTCGCTGCGGCGACCGGTCGTCGACCTCACGCCGGACCAGGTTCCACAGCTTCGGGGCGACCTGCCACTCGTCGAACAGGACCGGAGGACGGGCTCCGAACAGCACCTCGGGCGCCGTGCTCACCAGCGACCGAGCGCCGTCGTCGATGTCGAGCCGGAACACGGTAGCCGCCACCCGCTGCGCGGTCGCCGTCTTGCCGCACGCCTTGGGGCCTTCGACGAGAATCGCCCCAGACCCTGCCAGTCCAGCCAGCCCAACACCGGGGCGTCTCCCTGACGGGAGTCGCTGAGGCGAAGTGCGCGGAAGAGCGCCGTCTCGCCGGTGCTGGCCGTGTAGGCGAGGACGTCGCCGGCGGCGAGGGCCCGCAACCCAGGAACTCCCGGATCGCGGGGCCTTCTACGTTCGGCTGACCGAGCATCGGTCGGCTACCTGCCCGACCATCGGTCAGCCATGGCTGGCGGAGGATAGGGGATTCGAACCCCTGAGGGCTGTTAACCCAACCCGCTTTCCAAGCGAGCGCCATAGGCCACTAGGCGAATCCTCCGCCGGGAAGGTTACCGGTCCTGCCCTCACGCGGGAAATCGGGCCGCTTTGGAGCAGCCGGGTCAGCTGGCCTAGACTCTCGGCAACCCCCCGTGCGGCGGCATCTCGCTGAACTCCCCCAGGGCCGGAAGGCAGCAAGGGCAGGTGAGCTCTGTCGGGTGCATGGGGGGCCTCTACTTTTCCCCAACCGCCGTAGGTGGCTGTCGGGGGCCGCGGTTAGGGTCTGTGACGTGGATGCCCCTCTCGCCCTGTACCGCCGCTACCGGCCGGACACGTTTGCCCAGGTGATCGGGCAGGACCACGTGACCGAGCCGCTGCGCGCGGCGCTGCGGAACAACCGGGTCAACCACGCCTACCTCTTCTCCGGGCCCCGGGGGTGCGGCAAGACCACGAGTGCCCGCATCCTCGCGCGGGCGCTGAACTGCGCCGAGGGTCCGGTCGAGGAACCCTGCGGGAAGTGCGACTCGTGCCGCGAGCTGGCCACGGGCGGCCCCGGCTCGGTCGACGTCATCGAGATCGACGCGGCGTCCCACGGCGGCGTCGACGACGCCCGCGACCTGCGCGAGCAGGCAACGTTCCAACCGATGCGGGACCGCTACAAGATCTACATCATCGACGAGGCCCACATGGTCTCGCCCCAGGGGTTCAACGCGCTGCTGAAGATCGTCGAGGAGCCACCCGAGCACGTCCGGTTCATCTTCGCGACCACGGAGCCGGAGAAGGTCATCGGAACGATCCGCTCCCGGACCCACCACTACCCGTTCCTGCTCATCCCACCCCGGGTGCTCTCGGCGTATCTCGCGGAGCTCTGCGACCGCGAGCAGGTGCCGATCGAGCCCGCGGCGCTCCCGCTCGTCGTCCGTGCCGGCGGAGGGTCCGCCCGGGACACGCTGTCGGTGCTCGACCAGCTGATCGGGGGGGCCGGCGGCGACGGGGTCACCTACGCGCTGACGACGGCGCTGCTCGGGTTCACCCCGGACAGCCTCCTCGACGAGATCGTCGACGCGTTCGCCGCCCACGACGGCGCCGCGGTCTTCGGGGTCGTCGACAAGGTGATCGAGGTCGGTCAGGACCCCCGCCGGTTCACCGGCGACCTGCTCCAGCGGCTCCGCGACCTCGTCATCGTCTCGGTGGTGCCCGACGCACCGGCCACCGGGCTCATCGACGTGCCGGAGGACCAGGCCGAGCGGCTCGTGGCCCAGGCGGCGAGATTCGGCCGCCATGACCTGGCGCGCGCCGCCGAGCTGGTCGCCGAAGGGCTCGCCGAGCTCAAGGGAACGTCCGCCCCCCGGCTGCTGCTCGAGCTCCTCTGCGCCCGCATCCTGCTGCCCGGCGCCGACGACTCCGCCGACGGGCTCGCCGCGCGCATCGACCGGCTCGAGAAACGGATGTCGATGGCGCCGGCTGCTGCCCCGGCTCCGGCACCTCCGCCCAGGGCTGAAGCGCCCGCTCCCCCGGTGGACGAGGCGAGGCGCCCGGGACCGCCGGCGGAGTCCGCCGCGTCCTTCGGCGGCCGAGAGCCCCGTCAGGAGCCTCAGCAGGTGCCGACGTCGGCCCCGGCGCAGAGCCGGGCGCCGGAGCACCCCGCCGCCCCCGAGCCGTCACGGCCGGCGACGTCGCAGCCACCTCCGTCCGCACAGCCTGGCGTCCTGACGCTGGTCGACATCCGCCACCTGTGGCCCGAGGTGGTCGAGGCGGTCAAGGGCAAGCGGCGGGTCACCTGGATCCAGCTCAGCCAACACGCCCAGCTGGTCGGGCTCGACGGCCGCACGCTCACCGTCGGGTTCAACAACCCAGGTGCTCGTGAGTCGTTCGTCAACGGCCGCAGCGACGTGATCCTCCAGCAGGTCCTCATCGACCTGGTCGGCCAGGAGTTCACGATCGACGCGATCGTCGACCCCTCCGCGCGCCCTGGGACCGAGCCGCCGCTCACCGTGACGCGACCGGCGGTCTCGGACGCGCCGCCTCCGCGGGAGCGGCAGCCATCGCCGGAGACGACCCGCTCGGCACGCGAGGCGATCCAGCCGACGCGGGCCGGAGGCCGTCCGACGCGTCCTGAGGAAGAGCCGGTCGACTCCGCGGCGCACCGCGACGACCCCGACGCCGAGGACGTGCTCGACGGCGCCGAGCTGCTCAGCCAGCGGCTCGGGGCGCAGGTCATCGAAGAGATCAAGCACGACTGACCGCCCGGCAGACCGGTGCCGGGCCCATCTGAACCGAGAGGCATGACCATGAGCGAGACGAACCCCTTCGGCGGCGCCGGCGGTGGCGGCTTCGACATGAACGCGCTGCTCCAGCAGGCGCAGGCCATGCAGGAGCAGATGGTGGCGGCGCAGCAGGAGCTGGCCGATGCCGAGGTCGAGGGCACCGTGAGCGACGGCCTCGTCACCGTCACGGTCAACGGCACCGGCGAGCTGGTCCGGGTCAAGATCCGAGCCAACTCCTTCGACCCGGGCGACACCGAGGACCTCGAGGACCTCATCGTCGCCGCCTACCGCGACGCCAAGGCGCGCTCCGAGGAGATGGCGGCCGAGGCGTTCGGCCCGATCGCCGGGGGGCTGGGCGCGCTGGGCGGTGACACGAGCGGTGGCCCGGCCGGCGGCGGTCCGCTCGGCTTCTGATGTACGAAGGTGTCGTCCAGGACCTGATCGACGAGCTCGGCCGGCTCCCCGGCGTGGGGCCGAAGAGCGCCCAGCGGATCGCGTTCCACCTCCTGCAGGCCGACCCCACCGACGTACGCCGGCTTGCCGAGATCCTCGTCGAGGTCAAGGAGAAGGTCCGGTTCTGCGCCGTCTGCGGCAACGTGGCCGAGGAGGAGCAGTGCCGGATCTGCCGCGACCCGCGGCGGGACCGCTCCTCGATCTGCGTCGTCGAGGAGTCGAAGGACGTCGTCGCGATCGAGCGGACCCGGGAGTTCAGGGGGCGCTACCACGTGCTCGGCGGCGCGATCTCGCCGATCGAGGGGATCGGCCCGGACCAGCTCCGGATCAAGGAGCTGATGACGAGGTTGGCCGACGGGGGCGTCACCGAGGTCATCCTCGCCATGGATCCCAACCTCGAGGGCGAGGCCACCGCGACGTACCTCACGCGGTTCCTCGCCGGGATGGGGTTGCGCGTGACGCGGCTAGCGAGTGGACTTCCCGTAGGGGGAGACCTGGAGTACGCCGACGAGGTGACACTCGGAAGAGCTTTCGAGGGCAGGAGATCGGTCGATGGCTGACACGCAGGAGCGGGCGGCGGAGCCGCTGACCCCGGAGACCGAGGAGTTCGCCCAGCAGATCTCCGACCAGATCGAGTCGTTCCTCATCGCCGTGCGCGCCATCGCCCGGGGTGAGGCGACCGGCGGCGAGGCGATCTCGCTGCTGCTGCTCGTGGTGAGCCAGGTGCTGCTCGCCGGCGCACGGCTCGGCGTGCAGGCGGACTTCCAGCCGGCCGACGAGTACGAGCCCGACCCGGGGCCCGACCCCGACCTCGACGAGATGCGTCACCGGCTCGCGGTGCTCCTCGAGGGCGTCGACGCCTACACCGAGGTGTTCGATCCGTACGTCGACCCGCCGGAGCTCGTCTGCAACCTGGTGTCGGACGACGTCACCTCGATCGCGGCGGCGCTCGCGCACGGGCTGCGCCACTTCAAGGCCGGCCGGATCTCCGAGGCGCTGTGGTGGTGGCAGTTCTCCTACGTCTCCTCGTGGGGCACCGAGGCGAGCGGAGTGCTCCGGGCTCTGCAGTCGGTCGTCGCTCATGACCGGCTCGACGCGGAGTTCGAGAGCGAGCAGGACGACGTGGAGGCGGCCGACGAGATGCTCGGCTCGCTCGACAGCTGAGCCTTCCCGCACGGTCCACGGAGCGTCCGACGGGGAAAGGGGTGGCACCCACGACGGTAGGATCGGAGCGATCTCCCCACCCCGAGCCCTGAGGAGAACCGTGGGCGTTGTCGTGCAGAAGTACGGAGGGTCCTCCGTCGCGGATGCCGAAGGTGTGAAGCGGGTCGCGCAGCGCATCGTCGACGCCCGCCGAGCCGGCAACGACGTCGTCGTCGTCGTCTCCGCGATGGGTGACACGACGGACGAGCTGATCGACCTGGCCGAGCAGGTGTCCCCGCTGCCGCCGCCGCGCGAGCTCGACATGCTCCTAACCGCCGGCGAGCGGATCTCGATGGCGCTGCTCGCGATGGCGGTCGGAAACCTCGGTCACGAGGCTCGGTCGTTCACCGGCAGCCAGGCGGGCGTCATCACCGACAGCAGCCACGGCAAGGCGAAGATCATCGACGTGACGCCGGGGCGGATCCAGGCGGCGCTGGAGCAGGGCGCGATCGCGATCGTCGCCGGGTTCCAGGGCGTCAGCCAGGACACCAAGGACATCACCACGCTCGGACGGGGCGGCTCCGACACGACCGCGGTGGCGCTGGCCGCGGCGCTCGAAGCCGACGTCTGCGAGATCTACAGCGACGTCGACGGCGTCTTCACCGCCGATCCTCGGATCGTCCCGAGCGCGCAGAAGCGCGACCGCATCTCCTACGAGGAGATGCTGGAGATGGCCGCCTGCGGCGCCAAGATCCTCCACCTGCGGTGCGTCGAGTACGCCCGCCGCTACGACATGCCGATCCACGTGCGCTCGTCGTTCAGCAAGCTCAACGGCACGTGGATCCAGGACATCGACCTCGAGGATGCGGACATGGAACAGGCCATCATCGCCGGCGTCGCCCACGACCGGAGCGAGGCGAAGATCACCGTCGTCGGCGTCCCGGACAAGGTGGGAGAGGCGGCACGGATCTTCGAGACGCTGGCGGGGGTGCAGGTCAACCTCGACATGATCGTCCAGAACGTCTCCGCAGCCTCGACCAACCTGACCGACATCTCCTTCACCCTGCCGCGGGCCGACGGGCAGACCGCGATGACCGCGCTGGCCAGGATCCAGGACGAGGTTGGCTACGACTCGCTGTTGTACGACGACCAGATCGGCAAGGTCTCCCTCATCGGGGCCGGGATGCGGTCGCACCCCGGCATCACCGCGAAGTTCTTCTCCGCGCTCGCCTCGGCCGGCGTCAACATCGGGATGATCTCGACCTCAGAGATCCGGATCTCGGTGGTCGTCGACGAGTCGCAGGTCAACGACGCCGTGGCGGCGGCACACTCGGCGTTCGACCTCGACGCCGACCAGGTCGAGGCCGTCGTGTACGGCGGGACGGGGCGCTGACATGGTCCGCAGAATCAACGTCGGGATCGTCGGGGCGACCGGGCAGGTCGGCGCCGTCATGCGCGACATCCTGCTCGAGCGGGGGTTCCCGGTCGACCAGCTCCGGTTCTTCGCCTCCGCCCGTTCCGCCGGCTCGACCCTCGTCTGGGGCGACCGGGAGGTCGTCGTGGAGGACGCCTCGACCGCCGACCCGAGCGGGCTCGACGTCGCGCTCTTCTCCGCCGGTGCCACGACGTCGCGGGCCCAGGCGCCGCGCTTCGCTGCTGCCGGGGTCACCGTGGTCGACAACTCCTCAGCCTGGCGGCGCGACCCCGACGTGCCGCTGGTCGTCAGTGAGGTGAACCCGGAGGCGATCCACCAGGCGAGCAAGGGGATCATCGCCAACCCGAACTGCACCACGATGGCCGCGATGCCGGTCCTCAAGCCGCTCCACGACGAGGCGGGGCTGGTGCGGCTCGTTGCCAGCACCTACCAGGCCGTCTCGGGCAGCGGCGTGGCCGGTGTCGCTGAGCTGGCAGGCCAGCTGGCCGCCGTACCCGACCCGACCGGGCTCGCCTTCGACGGTTCCTCGGTCGCGCTGCCGGAGCCGGTGAAGTACGTCCGCCCGATCGCCTTCAACGTGCTCCCGATGGCCGGCTCGGTCGTCGACGACGGCTCGGAGGAGACCGACGAGGAGCAGAAGCTCCGCAACGAGTCCCGCAAGATCCTCGGCATCCCCGACCTCCGTGTCTCCGGCACCTGTGTCCGGGTGCCGGTCTTCACCGGTCACTCACTCTCCCTCAACGCCGAGTTCGCGTCCCCGCTGCCGGCCAAGCGGGCCCTCGAGCTTCTCTCCGAGGCGCCGGGGGTGGAGGTCACCGACGTCCCGACGCCGCTCGAGGCTGCCGGCCGTGACCCGTCGTACGTCGGCCGCGTGCGGCAGGACCAGAGTGTCGAGGGCGAGCGCGGGCTGGTGCTCTTCGTGAGCAACGACAACCTGCGCAAGGGAGCGGCACTCAACACCGTGCAGATCGCGGAGCTGGTAGCGGCCGCTCGCGTCAGCGGTCGACCTCGCCGTTGATGAACGCCTCGATCTGGGCGCGGCCGAGGTCGTCCGGCATCTGCACCGGGGGCGACTTCATGAGGTACGTCGAGGCGGACAGGATGGGGCCGCCGATGCCGCGGTCCTTGGCGATCTTGCAGGCGCGGAGGGCGTCGATGATGATGCCGGCGCTGTTG
>DASSBB010000006.1:0-55763 GCA_035699145.1 Marmoricola sp. | reverse complement strand
TCCGCCGATGCTTCCCGACGGTCGTGTACGGCAGCTCGCCGGCGCTGCACAGGTTCACTACATGCTGTCTTGAGCTGTTGAGGATCTTCGCGACCTCACCTGTGGTCAGCAGGTCCTCGCTCTCGCTGACGACCGCCTCGTTTCGTACCGCGCTTCGCATGCCATCCACCGTACCGATAAACACAAGAAACGCGAAAGGCTGACAAGAGCTTTGCGTTTCTTGTGGTACGGCGGACCTGATTGGCGCCGGGTCGGCAAGCACGGAGACAGCCACACCCAGTCAAGCCTCGGAGCGCGACAGATACGTCAATTGACGGACGCCGCGAGTGATCGAGCTCAAACGGTTCATGGACCGGGTGGCCAAACGGCCCGCCGTTCAGGCGAAGGAGCCGTGGCTCCATGCAGGACCTGACCGGACGAGTTGCTCTCGTCACCGGCGCCGCACAAGGCATCGGTCACGCCGTGGCCACCGCGTTGGCGGAGGCCGGGCGACGGTGACCGCGCCGGGGCAGGTGGAAGCTCGGTGACTTCGGATCCGTGGTGGAGGGCTCCGGCACGGAGTGCACCGCGGAGTCAACGCGCCTGCAGCTTCGCGGAGGGGGGGCAGGAAGCGCTCTCGTTCCCGCTGTCAACACCGGATCCGTCGATCGCCATGGCCCACCTCGTCTTCCAGATCCAGGACAACCGGCAGCGCATCGTCCACCCCTCGCGTACACGGAGGCGGCGCTGCGGAAGCCGCCCTGGTGGCCGAGCTAGCTCAAGGTCAGTCGGGCAGCACCTTGCCGGGGTTCATCAGCCCCGCCGGGTCCAGCGCCTGCTTCACCGCGCGCATCAGCTCGAGCTCGACAGGGTCCTTGTACCTCGCGGCGGCGGCGCGCTTGGCGGTCCCGATCCCGTGCTCAGCGCTGATGCTTCCCCCGACGGCGGCCACGGCGTCGTACACGACCGTCGACAGCTCACCGCTCCGGGCGAGGAAGGCGTCGGCGCTCAGCCCCGGTGGAGCGCTGAGGTTGTGGTGCAGGTTGCCGTCGCCGACATGCCCGTAGGTGACCAGCCGGACGCCGGGAAGCGCCTCGTCGAGCGAGCGGGCGGTCTCGGCGACGAAGGCGGGCAGCCGCCGGATCGGCACGGTGACGTCGTGCTTGAGGCTCGGTCCCTCGGGGTTCTGCGCCTCGGAGATCCCTTCGCGCAGGGTCCAGAGCTCGGTCCGCTGGGTCGGGCTGCCGGCCACCACGGCATCGAGCAGCAGCTCGCGCTCGAACGCTTCGGCCAGCGCCGACTCCAGGGTGTCGGAGAGCCCGGTCGCGGCTCCTGACGCCGCGAGCTCGACCAGTCCGTACCACGGGTGCGCCTCCGGGAACGGGTCCCGGACGCCGGGCACGTGGGCGAGCACCATCGAGAGCGCCTCCCGCGACATCAGCTCCCACGCGGTCAGCTGCTCGCCGGCGTGGTTGCGGAGCACCTCGAGGACGTCGACGGCGGCGGCCACCGAGGGGAGCGCGACCCAGGCGGTGGCGCGCCGCGGAGTCGCGGGGAACAGCCGCAGCACGGCCGCGGTGATGACGCCGAGCGTCCCCTCGGCGCCGATGAAGAGCTGCTTGAGGTCGTAGCCGGTGTTGTCCTTGCGCAGCGGCCGCAGCCCGTCCCAGACCCGCCCGTCCGGCAGCACCACCTCGAGGCCGAGCGTCAGGTCCCGCACCATGCCGTAGCGGACCACCGCGGTGCCGCCGGCGTTGGTGGCGAGGTTGCCGCCGATGGTGCAGCTGCCCTCGCTGCCGAGGCTGAGCGGGAAGAGCCGCCCCGCCGCGGCGGCCGCGGCCTGGACGTCGTGCAGCACGACGCCGGCCTCGACCGTGACGGTGTCCTCCACCGGGTCGACGTCCCGGATCCGACGGAGCCGCCCGAGCTGGAGCACGACCTGCTCGCCGCTGTCGTCGGGCACCGCGCCGCCGCACAGGCCGGTGTTGCCGCCCTGCGGGACGACCGCGACGCCGGCCTCATGGCACAGCCGTACGACGCGGGCGACCTCTTCGGTGGAGCCGGGGCGTACGACGGCGGCCGCCCGGCCACGGTGCGCGCCGCGCCAGTCCGCCGTGTACGCCGCCAGGTCGTCGGCCGGCGTGAGCAGACCGGCGGGACCTACGACGGCGCGCAGGTCGTCGAGGAGTCGGGGGGAGAGTGGCACGGGTCCTCCGGGGTGGTCAGCCGAGCAGGAGGGCGACCAGCAGCGCGAGCGGCAGGCTGCACAGGGTGGTCACCAGGATGGTCTCGCGGGCGACGTCCTCGCCCGTGCGGTAGCGGGTGGCGTGCAGGAAGATGTTCTGGGCGGTCGGCAGGGCGGCTGTCATCACGATCCCGAGGAGCGCCGTGCCGTCCACTCCCAGGGCGGTGCCGACCAGCCACGCGACCGTGGGGGTGAGGACCAGCTTGAGCACCGTCGCGGTGAGCACCTCGGCGTTGTGGCCGGCGCGACCGACCGGCGGGCTGAGCCGCAGCGCGGCGCCGTAGGACAGCAACAGCAACGGGATTGCGGCGTCCGCCAGCAGCCGCAGCGGCGAGTGGACGACCGTCGGCAGCTCCCAGCCGGTGAGGGCGAGCACCAGGCCGATCAGCGCGCCGATCGTCAGCGGGTTGGTGACCAGCCGACGCAGCATCACCGCCGCGCCCTCGCCGCGGCCGGTGTGCCGGTCCAGGACGACGAGCGCGAGCGGCTGCACGAAGAGCATCTGCACGAGCAACGTGGGCACCACCACGGTGATGTCGCCGACCACGTACGCCGCGATCGCGATGCCGAGGTTGCCGGCGTTGACGTACGACGCCGACAGCGCGCCGACCACGAGGGTGCCGGCGTCCTGACGCCAGCGCAGCCGGGCCACGGCGGCGTACACGGCGAAGCTCACCCCCAGCGCCGTGGCCGAGGCAGCCAGGTTGGCCGCGGCCCCGTCGATGCGGATCCGGCTGATGACGACGACCATCAGCGCCGGCGAGGCGACGAAGAACGCCACCTCGGCGAGCGCTCGCTGGGAACGGGCGTCGAGGACGCGCCCGTGGGCGAGCGCCACCCCGGCGAGGATGGCGACGAGGATGGTGAGGAAGCCGGTCAGGAGCCCCACGGCGGCGCACCCCCACACGACATCGCACCATGCCGACGCGGCAATGGACGGGCCCGGCGCCGGGCGTCAGGATCGTAGGCAGCCACCCACCCGAAGGAGCGCTCGTGCCCGATCCCGTCCGTACCCGCGTGGTGCGAGCCACCCCGCTGACGCCCGCGCTGGTCGAGCTGCTCGACGCCCGCTGCGACGCGGTGGGCATCGACGAGGCCGCGGACCTCTCGGGGGCCGAGGTGGCCGTGGTCGGCCACGGACGCGGCGTCACCGCGGAGACGATGGACCGGCTGCCGGCGTTGCGGGCGATCGTCAACTACGGCGTCGGCTACGACTCGACCGACGTCGAGGAGGCGCGTCGCCGCGGCATCGTCGTGGCCAACACCCCCGGCGTCCTCGACGACTGCGTGGCCGACGTCGCCGTCGGGCTGGTGATCGACGTCATGCGCGGGCTCAGCGCCGCCGACCGTTTCGTACGACGGGGGGAGTGGGCGGCCGGGAGCCGCTACCCGCTGACCCGCAAGGTGACCGGCGCCCGGGTCGGGATCCTCGGGCTGGGCCGGATCGGGATGGCGATCGCGCGGCGGCTCGAGGGGTTCGACGCGGTCATCAGCTACCACTCCCGCAACCGCCGCGACGACGTGTCCTACGGCTACGCGGAGACCCCCCGCGCTCTCGCGGAGCGCTCCCAGGTGCTCGTGGTCGTCACTCCCGGCGGAGCCGCGACGGAGCGGCTGGTCGACGCCGACGTGCTCGCCGCGCTCGGACCGCAGGGGTTCCTGGTCAACGTCGCCCGCGGCTCCGTCGTCGACGAGGAGGCCCTGGTCGCCGCGCTGGAGGAGGGCCGGATCGCCGGCGTCGGCCTGGACGTCTACGCGGACGAGCCGCGGGTGCCTCAGAAGCTCATCGACCGCGACGACGTCGTGCTCCTGCCGCACCTGGCCAGCGGCAGCGTCGAGACCCGGCAGGCGATGGCCGAGCTCGTCGTCGCCAACGTGGAGTCGTGGCTGGGCTCCGGGACGCTGCTGACGCCCGTCCCCTGACGGCCGGTGGGTCACGGGCGAAGCCGCACGTGGTCGCCGCTGATCTCGCCGATGCCGGCGGCGCCGACCAGGTTCATCGCGCGCACCAGCTCGGAGACCAGGATCTCCAGCGCGGTGTCGACGCCCCGCCGGCCGCCGACCATCAACCCGTAGAGGTAGGGCCGGCCGACCAGCACCGCCCGCGCGCCGAGCCCGACGGCGGCCAGCACGTCGCCGCCGCTCCGGACCCCGGAGTCGACGTACACCTCGGCCCGGTCGCCCACGGCGCTGACGACCTCCGGCAGCAGCTCCAGCGGCACCGGCGCCCGGTCGAGCTGGCGGCCGCCGTGGTTCGAGAGCACGAGCGCGTCGGCTCCGGCGTCGACTGACGCGACGGCGTCGGCCACCGTGAGGATCCCCTTGACCACCACGGGCCCCTGCCACTGCTCCTTGAGCCAGGCGATGTCGGCCGGGCGCAGCTGCTGCTCGCGGACGGTGTTGGAGACACCCCACACGCCGTACGGCGACCCCTCCGGGAAGGTGGCGAAGCGGAGCGGCTCGGTGGTGAGGATGTTGGCGACCCAGCCGGGGTGCCGCGCCAGCCCGGCGAACGTGCGGGCGCTCAGCTGCGGAGGGATCCCGAACCCGTTGGCCACGTCCTTGCGCTTGAAGCCGCTCACCGTCGTGTCGATGGTGAGCATCACCGCCTCGTACCCTGCCGCACGTGCGTCCCGCAGGTGCTCGAGGGACACCGCCCGGTCCTTCATGAGGTAGAGCTGGAACCAGTTGCGGCCGTCCGGCGCTGCCCGCGCGACGTCGGGGATCGAGGTCGTCGCGTAGGTCGAGAGGGTGTAGGGCAGACCGGCGGCCGCTGCGGACGCGGCAGCCGCGGACTCGCCGGTGTGGTGGCTCAGCCGGGTGTAGCCGGTGGGGGCGAGGACGATCGGCGCGGCTGCCGGGCGTCCGAGGATGACGGTGTCGGTGGCCGGCGAGGCGACCTGGCCGAAGGCGGTGGGCCGCAGCTCGATCCGCTCGAACGCCTCGCGGTTGCGGCGCAGCGAGACCTCCGACTCCGAGCCGCCCTGCACGTAGTCCCACACCGCGGCCGGAACGCGGCGGCGGGCGAGCCGCTCGAGGTCGTCGATGCTCAGGCAGCGCGCCAGCCGCCGGGCGGTCGAGCCCGCGGGCACCGGCCGCGGCGAGAGGAAGGGCGCCACGTCGCGCCAGCGCGGCACCCGGCGGGACGACGTCACGCTCTGGGACATGGGGGTGGCCCTTCCGGTAGTCATCAGATAAGTTGTGCACTCATCATACAAGTGTGCTCGACCGAGAGGGAACACCCCATGGCCACCGCCGACGCGATTCGCAGCCTCACGCTCTCCCACGTCGTCCTGCCGCTCGACAACCCCGTCAGCGACGCCAAGGTGCTCACCGGGCGGCAGAAGCCGCTCACCGAGACCGTGCTGCTCTTCGTCGAGGTGGAGACCGAGCAGCGCCACCGCGGCATGGGCTTCTCCTACTCCAAGCGCGCCGGCGGCAAGGCGCAGTACGCCCACCTCAAGGAGGTCGCCGAGGTGGCGCTCGGCCAGGACCCGGCCGACATCGACCGGATCTACCAGTCGCTGATGTGGGCGGGCGCCTCGGTCGGCCGCTCGGGCGTCGCGACCCAGGCGGTGGCCGCCCTCGACGTCGCGCTGTGGGACCTCAAGGCCCGCCGCGCGGACCTTCCGCTCGCCAAGCTCCTGGGCGCCTACCGCGACTCCTGCCGGGTCTACAACACCTCGGGCGGCTTCCTCCAGGCCTCGGTCGAGGAGATCAAGGAGAAGGCGACCGCCTCCCTCGAGTCCGGCATCGGCGGGATCAAGGTCAAGGTCGGGCAGCCGGACTGGCGCACCGACCTCGAACGGGTGGCCGCCCTCCGTGAGCACCTCGGTGACACGCCGTTCATGGTCGACGCCAACCAGCAGTGGGACCGCGACCGCGCCCGCCGGATGTGCCGCGAGCTGGAGCGGTACGACCTGGTCTGGATCGAGGAGCCGCTCGACGCGTGGGACGCCGTCGGCCACGCCGACCTCTCGCGGACCTTCGACACCCCGATCGCGACCGGCGAGATGCTCACCTCCGTGCCCGAGCACATGGCGCTGCTCGACGCCGGCTACCGCGGCATCGTCCAGCCCGACGCGCCGCGCATCGGCGGCATCACCCCGTTCCTCCGCTTCGCCACGCTCGCCGCGCACGCCGGGCTGGCGCTGGCCCCCCACTACGCGATGGAGATCCACCTCCACCTCGCCGCGGCGTACCCGACCGAGCCGTGGGTGGAGCACTTCGAGTGGCTCAACCCGCTCTTCGAGGAGCGGATCGACATCCGGGACGGCCGGATGTGGGTGCCCGACCGCCCGGGGCTCGGCTTCACGCTCAGCGAGCGGATGCGGGCCCTGACGCTGGAGACGGCGACGTTCGGCGGCCGGTGAACGACATGATGCGGCCATGACGACGACCCTGGCGCACCGCGTGGTGGCCGGCCTCAAGGACCGGATCCTCGCGGGCGAGCTGGCCCCCGGCGCCCGGCTCCCCTCCGAGAACGAGCTCATCGAGGAGTACGGCGTCTCGCGGACCGTCGTGCGTGAAGCGGTGACCCGGCTGCGGGCCGAGGGGCTGGTCGAGACGTTCCAGGGCCGCGGCTCGTTCGTGCTGGCGGTCCCCGAGCCGTCGTCGTTCACGGTGGAGTCGTCGGCGATCCGGAGCCACCACGACGTGCTGGCGATGGTCGACTTCCGGCTCGGCATCGAGAGCGAGACCGCCGCGCTGGCGGCGGGGCGTCGTACCGACGAGGACGCCGCCGCGATCACCGAGGCGATGGCGGCGTTCACCGACGCGGGCCGCGAGGGCGCGGTCGAGGCGGACTTCGCCTTCCACCTCGCGGTGGCCCGGGCGACCCACAACCGCTTCTACGTCGACCTGCTCGAGTCGCTCGGGCCGATGATGGTCATGCTGCCGCGGACCCGGCTGGGCGAGGAGTTCTCGATGACCGATGCCGCGCACGTCGACCGCGTGCAGCGCGAGCACGACAACGTCGCGGCGGCTGTGCTCGCCGGCGACGGCGAGACCGCCCGCGCGGCGATGCGGGTGCACCTCGGCAACACGCGTCGGCGGCTCGCCGGCTGACCGGCTACCAGCGGGCGGTGTTCGGCGTGAAGGACGGGTCGACCGACCGCATGTAGACGGTGTCCTCGCGCCGTCGTACGCCGCAGGTGAGGAACTGCTCGTGCAGGAGGCCCAGCGCGTCGCGGTCGAGCTCGACGCCGAGCCCGGGACCGGTCGGCACCGCGACGGAGCCGTCTGCGAAGTCGAGGACACCGGGCACGACGAGCTCCTCGGTCTTCCACGGGTAGTGCGTGTCGCAGGCGTAGGTGAGGTTGGGCGTCGCCGCGGCCAGGTGCACCATCGCGGCGAGGCTCACGCCGAGGTGGGAGTTGCTGTGCATCGACAGCCCCATCCCGAAGGTGTCGGCGATGCCCGCGAGGAGCGCCGAGCGGCGCAGCCCGCCCCACAGGTGGTGGTCGGAGAGCACGACCTGGACGGCGTCGGCGGCGACGGCCGGCGGCAGGTGCTCGAAGGCGATCACGCACATGTTGGTGGCCAGCGGCACGTCGGTCCCGGCGGCGACCCGGGCCATCCCCTCGATGCCGGGGGTCGGGTCCTCGAGGTACTCCACGACGCCGGCCAGCCGGTCGGCGACCTTCAGCGAGGTCTCCGGCGTCCAGGCGCCGTTGGGGTCGAGCCGCAGCGGCAGGTCGGGGAACTCGGCGCGCAGCGCCTCGACGGCGGCGCACTCCTCCTCGGGGGGCAGCACGCCGCCCTTGAGCTTGAGCGACCCGAACCCCCAGCCGTCGACCATCCGCCGCGCCTGCCCGACGACCTGCTCGGGGGTGAGCGCCTCGCCCCACGCGTCGGGCTCGCCTTCTCCTGCTGGGCCGGGGTGCCCGGCCCACTTGTAGAAGAGGTAGCCGCTGAACGGCACCCGGTCGCGCACGGCGCCGCCGAGCAGGTCGCTCACCGGCCGGCCGGTCTCCCGGCCCTGCACGTCGAGGCACGCCACCTCGAACGGGGAGAAGACGGTGTCCAGGGCGGAGGTCACGTCGAGCATCCCGCCGAAGCTCGCGCCGGCGCCGCCGGTCTCCCGGCCGAGCACGTCGGCGACGAGCCGGCGCAGGCCGTGCACGTCGTAGGGGTCGTGACCGGGCAGCGCCGCCGCGACGGCGCCGAGCCGTGCCAGGTGCGTCTCGTCGGCGTACGTCTCCCCGAGCCCGAGCAGGCCGGAGTCGGTGTGCACCTCGACGACGGCCCGCAGCGCCCACGGCTGGTGGACGCCGACGACGTTGAGCAGCGGCGGGTCGCGGAAGGCGACCGGGGTGACGTCGACCCGGGAGACGCGTGAGCGGGTCACCGGGCCGGCTTGACCGCGAGGATCGGCACGTCGAGCTCGAGCAGCAGCCGCTGCGCGTCGCTGCCCATGAGCAGCTTGCCCATCGGCGTGCGTCGCCGGAGGCCGATCACCACCAGTCGGGCGCCGGTGCGCTCGACCAGCTTCTCGAAAGTCTCGACGATGTCGTCGCCGTGGTCGGTCTGGTCGACCGTGGCGGTCACGCCGGCCTCGGCCGCGCGCCGGAGCAGCGCCTCGCCGGCGTCGTCGGCGATGAGGTCGGCGTCGACGGTGCTGCCGCGCCGCGGGCTGTTGAGGATCACCACGTCGTCGCCGGACGAGGCCGCCTCGGTCAGGGCGGCGGCGAGGGCTGCCTCGCCGACGGGGGTGGGGACGTAGCCGATCAGGATGGTCATCGCAGGGCGTCCTTCCGAGCTTGTTCGGTGTCGGGGGTGGCGTCGTGCTTCTTGCGGCGTCGGAGCAGCTTCGTGAGGAGCGGCGCCAGGGCGACCAGGACGAAGACGACGAGGATCGTCCCGGAGATCGGCCGGGTCAGGAACTGGGTGGCGTCCCCGTCGAAGATGATCAGGGACCGGCGCGTGCTCGACTCGATGATCGACCCGAGGACGAAGGCGAGCACCAGGGGGCCGGGCTCGAAGCCGGACTTCTTCATCAGGTAGCCGATGAGGCCGAAGACGATCATCACGAAGATGTCGAAGGTGGAGTTGTTGATCGTGTAGACGCCCAGGATCGTGATGAGGGCGGTGATCGGGGCGAGGATCGCCGGCCGCACCCGCAGGATCCGGACGAACAGCCCGACCAGCGGGATGCTGAGGACGAGCAGGATCAGGTTCCCGATGTACATCGAGTTGATGACGCCCCAGAACACGTCGGGACGCTCCTCGACCAGCTGGGGGCCCGGCGTGATGCCGACGATCAGCAGCGCGCCGTACAGCATCGCCATCGAGGCGTTCGCCGGGATGCCGATCGTCAGCAGCGGGATGAACGACGACGTTGCCGCCGCGTTGTTGGCCGTCTCGGGGGAGGCCACCCCCTCGATGGCTCCCCGGCCGAACCTTTCGGGGGTCTTGGAGATGCGCTTCTCCGCCGCGTACGCCGCCAGCGAGGACATGACCGCTCCGCCGCCCGGGAGCACGCCGAGGAAGAAGCCGATCAGCGACCCGCGGCCGATCGCGCCCGAGGACTGCTTGAGATCGGCGCGCGACGGCCAGACGTTCCCGACCGCGGCCGGTGCCTGGACCTTGCCGTGGCGCTCCTCGAGGTTGTAGAGGATCTCCCCGACGCCGAAGAGCCCCATCGCCACGACGACGAAGTCGATGCCCTCGGCGAGCTGGAGGCTGTCGAACGTGAACCGCTCGGCGCCGCTGAAGCTGTCGCGGCCCACGGTGGCCAGCAGCAGGCCGACCGCCGCGGCGATGAGCGCCTTGAGCATGTTGCCGTTGCCGATGGTGGCCACCAGGAGGACGCCCAGCAGGGCGAGGGCGGCGTACTCGGGCGGGCCGAAGTCGAGGGCGAACTCCGCGACGACCGGCGCCAGCAGGGTGAGCCCCAGGATGGAGACGGTGGCGCCGACGAAGGAGCCGATGGCGGCGATGCCGAGGGCGGTGCCGGCCTTGCCCTGCTTGGCGAGCGCGTAGCCGTCGAAGACCGTGACCACCGACGAGGCCTCGCCGGGGAGGCGGAGCAGCACGGAGGTGATGGTTCCGCCGTACTGCGCGCCGTAGTAGATGCCGGCGAGCATGATGATCGACGAGACCGGGTCGACGGTGTAGACGACCGGCAGCAGGATCGCGATGGTCGCCGCCGGGCCGAGCCCGGGGAGGACCCCGATCAGCATGCCGACCACGACGCCGATCAGGCAGGCGGTCAGCATGCCCGGCTGGGTGACCAGGGCGAAGCCGTCGAGGAAGGCGTTCACGTCCACGGTGGTCTCCTTCCGCTCAGAACAGGTGGGGCAGGGGGACGCCCAGCCCGTAGAGGAACAGGAGGTAGAACACGGCGACCGTGCCGACCGAGATCACGATGGTGCTGCGCCAGCTCTCGCCGCCGAGGAACCGCAGCCAGACGACGCAGAGCAGCAACGACGGGAGCTCGAAGCCGATGACCGGCATGAGCAGGCCGAGCACCACGAACGTCAGGCCACCGACGGCCGGCAGGACGCTCGAGCGGGTGAACGCCTCGCTGTCCTGGAGCCGTCGGCCCACCACGAGCAGCCCGACCGACATGCCGGCGATGACCGCCGAGACGATGAAGGGCCACAGGCCGGGACCGGGACGGCGCAGAGAGCCCAGGCCGTAGCGGAGCGAGAGGACGACCCCGAGCAGGCCGACGGCGAGAGCGACGAGCGCACCGACCACCTGGTAGGCCGGACCGCCCGCAGGGGGGCGCTCCTCTGCCAGGGTCTCGGCCACCTCAGCCTCGAGCTCCTCGAGGATGTCGGGCCCACGGCCCGGTGGTGTGCGCTCGTCGCTCATCGTCGTTCCTCTCAGGTTCTCAACCGACCGGATCAGCTGGCGTCGCCGAGGTCGATGCCGTACTGCTCGACCAGGTCGGCGTAGCGCTGCTTGTCCTTCTCGAGCTGCGCCACGACCTCCTCGCCGGAGATCTCCATCGGCGTGAGGCTGTTCTGCTCGTTGAACTTCTGGTACGCCTCGGACTCGAACGTCGCCTTCATCCCGTCCAGGATGGTCTGCTTGACGTCCTCCGGGGTGCCCTTCGGGGTGGTCATGAAGCGGTACTGGTAGACCTCGACGTCGAGCCCCTGCTCGGCGGCGGTCGGCACCTCGGGAAGGTACTCGATCCGCTCGGGGCTGAAGACCGACAGCGCGGTGAGCTTGCCCGACTCGATGTTCTCGATGGCCTCACCGACCTGGAGGCAGGCCGTGTCGACCTGGTTGCCGAGGAGCGCGGTGAGGGCGGGAGCGCCGCCGTCGAACGGCACGGCCTCGGCGTCGATCTCGCCGACCTCGTAGGTCAGCGCGCAGGAGAGCTGCGCGCCGGTGCCGACGCCGGTGGTGCCGTAGGTGATCTTCTTGTCGGCCTTCTTCAGGTCGTCGATCGACTTCCAGCCGTTCTCGGAGTTGGTGACCAGCACGTAGTCGTCCCGCGACACGCCACCGACGACGTCGAAGTCGTCGATGCTCGTGACCTCGTCCTCCGCCACCGCGAGCGGCGTGATGACGAAGAGCGACGCGTTCTGGATGCCGATGGTCGAACCGTCCGGCTCGGCCTTGGCGATCTCGGCGGCGGCCAGCGCGCCGTTGGCGCCCGACTTGTTGATGACCGGGAACGAGGCGCCCAGCTCGTCGCTGAGCCCCTTGGACACCGCCCGGCTGATCAGGTCGCTCGAGCCGCCCGGGTCGGCGCCGACGTACATCTCGACGGTGCCGGACGGGTAGTCCTCGCTGTCGCCGCTACCGCCGCCGGTAGAGGTCTCCACACCGCCGCAGGCGGTGAGTGCGAGTGCCGTCGAAGCGGCGACCGCTCCGAGGCTGAGGTGCTTGCGCATGGTGTCTCCTTGGTTTCGCTGGGTGAGTGCCGACACTAGGTTTGCCGACGATGCACGTCCAAGCCCATCTGAGCATGGAGTGATCTACGCTGGGCATCGTGATCACGCTGGACCAGGTGCGTTCCTTCGTCGCCGTCGCGGAGGAGCTGCACTTCGGGCGGGCCGCCGAGCGGCTGCAGATGACCCAGCCGCCGCTCTCGCGGCAGATCCAGAAGCTGGAGAAGGCGATCGGTGCCCGGCTGCTCGAGCGGGACAACCGACGGGTCGCGCTGACCGGGGCGGGGAGTGCCTTCCTCGACGAGGCCTACCGCCTGCTCAACCTGGTCGAGGGGGCGGGCGACCTGGCCCGCCGGGTGGACGCCGGCTCCGCGGGGGTGGTGCGGCTGGGGTTCACGGCCGTCTCGGCGATCTCGATCCTGGGCCCCCTGCTGCGCCGGCTCACCGCGGCGCTGCCCGACGTGGAGGTGCAGCTCTCGGAGCGGGTCACCCAGGCCCAGGTGGACGGCATCCGCCGCGGCGAGCTCGACATCGGCCTGGCCCGCCCGCCCTTCGACACCGAGCTGCTGCGCTCGAAGGTTGTCCTCCGTGAGCCGCTCATGGCGGTCGTGCCGGCCGCCCACCCGCTCGCCTCAGCCGGCGCGCCCTTGGCGCCTGCGGACTTCGAGGGGCAGGCGGTGATCGGCTACCACCCGCGGCAGTCGCGCTACTTCCACGAGCTGACCGTGCGGTTCCTCGCCAACGCGCACCCGCGCATCGAGCAACGGGTCCACCAGGTGCTCACCGCGATGCTGCTCGTCTCGGCCGAGCGCGGCGTTGCGCTCGCGCCGGCGTCGGCGGCGTCGCTCGGCGTCTCCGGGGTGGTGTTCCTGCCGCTCGACCACGGCGGAGGGGACACGCGGCTCGACACCGACCCGGAGCGGCCGGTCGAGCTGCACGCGATCTGGTCGAGGGGGACGGTCAGCCCGGTCGTCCGGCGGGTCCTCGGCGTCATCACGGAGGTCACGACCTGACCCGGTGGGTCGATGCCGGCCCAGCATCACCGGATACAAAATCGGGCTTGGACAGGCATCGTCGGCGCTCCTAGCGTGAAGGGCACAGCCCGCCACGAACGAAGGACGCAGCGTGACCGACTACAGCCCCACCGACCTTGCCGGCCAGCTCAAGAGCGGCCTGCTCTCGTTCCCGGTCACCCACTTCACCGCGGACGAGGCCTTCGACGAGGAGGGGTACCGCAAGCACCTCGCCTGGCTGTCGGAGTTCCCGGTCGCCGGGCTGTTCGCCGCCGGCGGCACCGGTGAGGGGTTCAGCCTGACCTTCGAGGAGACCGACCAGGTGGTCCGCGCCGCGGTCGAGGAGGTCGCCGGCGCCGTACCCGTGCTCGCGCCCGCCACCGGCTCGACGAGGAACGCGATCGCCCAGGCCAAGGCCGCTGAGGCGGCAGGCGCGGACGGCCTCCTGCTCATGCCGCCGTACCTCACCGAGGCCGGCCAGCAGGGGCTCGTCGAGCACGTGAGCCAGGTCTGCCAGGCGACCGGCCTCGGTGTCGTCGTCTACAGCCGCGCCAACGCCGTCCTCAAGGACGAGGCGGTGGCCGCGGTCGCCGACCGCAACCCGACGCTGGTCGGCTTCAAGGACGGCGTGGGCAACATCGAGCAGATGACCCGCACCTACGCCCGGGTCGGCGACCGCCTCATGTACATCGGCGGGCTGCCCACCGCGGAGACCTTCGCGCTGCCGCTGCTCCAGCTCGGGGTCAGCACCTACTCGTCCGCGCTCTTCAACTTCCTGCCGCAGTGGGCGATCGAGTTCTACGACGCCGTGCGCGCGCAGGACCACACCGAGGTCTACCGTCGGCTCAACGAGTTCGTGCTTCCCTACCTCGACATCCGTGACCGGACCCCCGGCTACGCCGTGTCGATCGTCAAGGCAGGGCTCGCGGCGGTCGGCCGCCCGGCAGGACCGGTCCGCCCGCCGCTCACCGACCTCGCCGAGGACGAGGTCGCGGAGCTCCGCGACCTCATCGCCCGCATCTCCTGAGAGGACCCCATGACCGACAAGAGCTGCTCGATCATCGCCGGCGTCGAGACCGGCACCCCTGACGTGGAGGCCGCCACGACGGCCGCCGCCCAGGCGTTCCCGGCGTACCGTGCGACGACCCCCGACGAGCGCGCCGACTTCCTCGAGGCCGTCGCCGCCGAGATCGAGGCCGACAAGGACGCGATCATCCCGGCCGCGGTCGACGAGAGCGGGCTGCCGGAGGCACGGATCACCGGCGAGGTCGGTCGCACCACCGGCCAGCTCCGGCTCTTCGCCGGCGTCGTGCGCCAGGGCGACCACCTCGGCGTACGGCTCGACCCGGCGCTGCCCGACCGCGCCCCGCTGCCCCGTCCCGACCTGCGTCAGCGGATGGTGGCCCTCGGCCCGGTGGCGGTGTTCGGCGCGAGCAACTTCCCGCTCGCGTTCTCAACCGCCGGCGGGGACACCGCCTCCGCGCTGGCCGCGGGGTGCCCGGTCGTCGTCAAGGGCCACCCGGCCCACCCCGTCACCGGCACGCTCGTCGCTGCCGCCGTGACCCGCGCTGTCTCGAAGGCCGGGCTTCCCGCCGGCGTCTTCTCGTTCGTGCTCGGGGAGGGCATCGAGCTGGGACAGGAGCTGGTCCGCGACCCGCGGATCACCGCGGTCGGGTTCACCGGCTCACGCGGGGGCGGGCTCGCGCTCGTGCAGACCGCGGCCGCGCGTCCGGTGCCGATCCCGGTGTACGCCGAGATGTCGTCGATCAACCCCGTCGTGGTCCTCCCCGGCGCCCTGGCCGACGGTGACGTCGACGCCCTCGCCGCGGCGTACGTCGGCTCGCTCACCATGGGGTGCGGCCAGTTCTGCACCAACCCGGGGCTGCTCTTCCTGCCGACCGGGTCGGAGGGAGACGCCTTCCTGCGCGCCGCCGGCGCGGCGGTCGCCGAAGCCACCGGTGGGCGGATGCTCACCCCCGGCATCGCCTCGGCGTACTCCGAGGGCACCGCCCGCCTGCAGGGCATCGAGGGCGTCCGCGTCGTCGCCGCCGGCCGGGCGGGGGACGACGAGCACGCGCCGGCCCCGCTGCTCGCCGAGGCGCCGGTCGCGCTCCTCGAGCAGGTGTCCGACGAGATCTTCGGCGCCTCTGGGGTCGTCATCCGCTTCGACTCGGCGGACGACCTGGTGCCGCACCTCGAGGCGCTCGAGGGGCAGCTCACCTTCACCATCCACGCGACCGACTCGGACACCGAGGCCGCCGGGCGGCTGCTCCCGGTGCTCGAGCTGAAGGCCGGCCGGATCCTCTTCAACGGCTGGCCCACCGGGGTCGAGGTCGGCCACGCGATGGTCCACGGCGGCCCGTTCCCGGCGACCTCCGACGGCCGCAGCACGTCGGTCGGCACGCTCGCCATCGAGCGGTTCCAGCGGCCGGTCTGCTACCAGGACGTCCCGGCCGCGCTGCTCCCCGCCGCCGTCCGCGACGACAACCCCTGGGGGCTGACCCGCCGCGTCGACGGGGAGCTCGAGCGGTGACTGCCACGATCGCCCGCATCGAGGTCGTGCCGGTCGCCGGCCACGACTCGATGCTGCTCAACCTCAGCGGCGCGCACGGCCCGTTCTTCACCCGCAACATCGCGATCGTCACCGACTCCGAGGGCCGCGAGGGGCTCGGCGAGGTCCCGGGCGGCGAGGCGATCAGGTCCACGATCGAGGACGCCGCGTCGCTGCTCGTCGGACAGCCGGTGCTCCGCTACCGCTCGCTCCTCCGGGCAGTGGCCGCGGCGTACTCCGACCGCGACGTGGGTGGGCGTGGCCAGCAGACCTTCGACCTGCGCACCACCGTGCACGCGGTCACCGCTCTGGAGTCGGCGCTGCTCGACCTCGCCGGCCAGGCGCAGGGGCTGCCGGTGGCCGAGCTCCTCGGCGACGGCCAGCAGCGCACCCACGTCCCGATGCTCGGCTACCTCTTCTACGTCGGCGACCCGGACGCCTGCGACCTGCCCTACCTCCGCGAGCCGTCCGGGAAGGACGACTGGGAGCGGGTCCGCCGCGAGGAGGCGATGACGCCTTCGGCAGTGGTTCGGCTGGCCGAGGCGGCCCAGGCCCGCTACGGGTTCCAGGACTTCAAGCTCAAGGGCGGCGTGCTCGCCGGGGCCGAGGAGGTGGCGGCGGTCACCGCCCTGCACGAGCGGTTCCCCGACGCGCGGATCACCCTCGACCCCAACGGCGGCTGGCTGCTGGCCGACGCGGTTTCGCTTTGTCGCGACCTCGGCGACGTGCTCGCCTACGCCGAGGACCCGTGCGGCGCGGAGGGCGGCTTCTCCGGCCGCGAGGTGATGGCGGAGTTCAAGCGGGCCACCGGGCTGCGGACCGCCACCAACATGGTGGCCACCGACTGGCGGCAGATGGCGCACGCCGTGCGGACCAACGCCGTCGACATCCCGCTGGCCGACCCGCACTTCTGGACGATGGCCGGGTCGGTCCGGGTGGCCCAGCTCTGCCACGACTTCGGCCTCACCTGGGGGTCGCACTCGAACAACCACTTCGACGTCTCGCTGGCGATGTTCACCCACGTCGGCGCGGCGGCGCCCGGCGACATCACCGCGCTCGACACGCACTGGATCTGGCAGGACGGTCAGGGGCTCACCACGTCGCCGCTGGAGATCCGGGACGGGGCGATCGAGGTGCCGTCCGGTTCCGGGCTCGGCGTCTCTTTGGACCGGGACCGGCTCGCTTCGGCGCACGAGCTCTACCTCGAGCACGGTCTCGGTGCGCGGGACGACGCGGTGGCGATGCAGTACCTCGTCGAGGGGTGGACGTTCGACCCCAAGCGGCCCTGCCTGGTGCGCTGAGCCTCTCGCTGCTCAGGGTCAGTCGATGACCCGGAGCCGGATGGTGTCATCGATCTCGGTCAGCGCCTGGATGACGTCCCCGGTCAGGACCGAGTCGGTGTCGGTGACGACGTACCCGAGCTCACCGCGCGTCGCCAGCACCTGAGCCCCCACGTTGACGTCGTGGTCGGCCAGCACCTGGTTGAGGTGGGCGAGCACCCCGGGGCTGTTGCTGTGCAGGTGCGCGATCCGCTGGGCGTGGGCCGACCGGGCGGGGGCGAGCGTGGGGAGGTTGACCGACAGCGTCGTACTCCCGTGCTCGACGTAGTCGCGGAGCTTCGAGCCGACGAACCGCCCGATGTCCTCCTGGGCCTCCTCGGTCGACCCGCCGATGTGCGGGGTGAGGATCACGTTGGGCAGGTTGCGGAGCGGGGACTCGAACGGGTCGCCCTTCTTCGCCGGCTCCACCGGGAAGACGTCGACCGCGGCGCCGGCGAGGTGGCCTTCGTCGATGTGCTCGCGCAGCGCGTCGTAGTCGACGACGAACCCGCGGGACAGGTTGAGGAACAGCGACCGGGGCCGCATCCGGGCGAACTGGGCGGCGCCGAAGATCCCGGCGTTCCCCTCCCGGCCGTCGACGTGGAGGGTGACCGTCTCGGCGACGTCGAGCAGCTCCTCCAGGCTCGAGCACCGCTTGGCGTTGCCGAGCGCGAGCTTGTCCTCGGTGTCGTAGAAGTAGACCCGCATCCCCAGCGTCTCGGCGACCACCGACAGCTGCGAGCCGATGTTGCCGTAGCCGACGATCCCGAGCGTCCGGCCACGGACCTCGTGGCTCCCGGTCGCCGACTTGTCCCAGACCCCCGCGTGCATCGAGGTGTTGCGCTCGGTCAGCCGGCGCGCCATCGCGATGATGTTGCCGATGGCGAGCTCGACCACCGAGCGGGTGTTGGAGAACGGTGCGTTGAAGGCGGCTACGCCTTGTCGGCCGGCTGCGTCAAGGTCGATCTGGTTGGTGCCGATGCAGAAGGCGCCGACCGCCACGAGGTGCGGGGCACTGTCGAGGACCCGTCGAGTGACGTTGGTCTTCGACCGGATGCCGAGGAGCTCGACGCCGTCGAGGGCCTCGATCAGCTCGTCCTCGTCCAACGCGCCGACGCGTGTCTCGACCTCTATCCCGACATCTGTGAGAATCCGGGCAGCGAGGGGGTGCAGGTTCTCCAGCAGCAGTGCCTTCACCCCCACGACTCTTCCAGATCGGGGGAACCCATGGAGCTCGAGGTCGTCCAGGCGGACATCACCCGCCTCTCGGTGGACGCCATCGTCAACGCGGCGAACACCCGGATGCGCGGTGGCGGCGGCGTCGACGGCGCGATCCACCGCGCCGCCGGCCCGGCGCTGCTCGACGAGTGCCGGGCCCGGTTCCCGTCCGGGCTGGCCACCGGGGAGGCCGGGTGGACCACCGGCCAGCGGCTGCCGGCGTCGTGGGTCATCCACGTCGTCGGGCCGGTGTACGACGGCACCGGCTCCAACCGGTCGCAGCTGGTCTCCTGCTACCGCAACGCGCTGGCCGTCGCCGACGAGCTGATGCGGGCGCACCGGGAGAAGTCCTTCTCGGTGGCGTTCCCGCTGGTGTCGGCCGGGGTCTACGGGTGGCCGCGCTCGGACGCCGTCGAGGTGCAGGTCTCGACGCTCGCCTCGACCCGGACCCGGGTGACGAGGTGCCTGCTCGTGGGGTTCGACTCCTCGGCGGCTTCGATGTTGCGGGACGCGGTCGCCCGGCTGGGCTGAGGTCGTCGTACTCCCGGATCTCAGGAGGGTTCCAGCAGCACCTGCGCGGTTCTCACACCCTCGGCCAACTCGCTGCGCGCACAGAACGCGGAATGTCGTCCGCACGGACGGCGTTCTTGCCCATCCCGGCCGCGCGGCCGCGAAAGTCATCCGCACGGACGGATCTCGGCGGCCTGGCGGCCCGCACGCGGCGTCAGGGCGACTGGTAGTCGGCGCTCGAGCAAACCGTGCACGGCCATCGTGGCCGGGACCTGGAGCCGCCGTGCTACGGAACGCGACGTGGTTGACGAGGTCGTGGTGCCGGCCGACATGCGGCGCGACGCGGTCGCCCGGCTGGCCTGGGTCGCCGATACCGGAGCGATACCGACGCGGAAGCGCGGCGTTACCAGCACGAGGGAGACCTGTCTCGAGCACGGGATGGTCGCGGTCAGGTGCCGCGACTCCCATCGAGATGGAGGGTCCTCATGTTCACCCACACCACCCAAACGAGCACAGCAGGGCGCGGACAGCGCGGCAGCGTGAGCCGGCTGGCGCTTGTCTGCACGGTCACCGTGGCGTCGGTCGCCGTGCTGACGGCGGGCCCGGCGCATGCGCGGGTCGAGACCCCGCAGGACACCGGAGGTCGGGCCGTCCAGGCGGATGTCTCACCTACCCGCGTCGCCGGCCTGTACGGCGTCCACGTCAACGGAGGATGGCTGCTGCGCTGAAGCCGAGCTCGTGCGGCGGGCACCGAGGGTGCCGGTCGCACGAGCCGGCGGGGTATCAGCCGGGTATCGGCGTGACGAACGCTCCTTGACCGTGCGTGATGCGCGGACGGAGCCTGAGGTCGTGGGCATCGGGGTGCTGGGAACGCTGACCGTGGACGAGGCATCGGCCTCGCTCGGCCGCCGGGACCGCGTGGTGCTCTCCGCTCTGTCCGCCAGGGCCGGACAGGTGGTGAGCCAGGACGCGCTCATCGACGCGTTGTGGCGCGACGAGCCACCCGCGTCGGCGCAGAAGGTGCTGCACGGCTGCGTCTCGCGCCTGCGCCGGGTGCTCGGGTCCGACGCGATCCAGACGGCGCCGCCGGGCTATCGGCTGGCCGTGGCCGAGGACGCCGTCGACTCCCTGCGCTTCGAGCGGACCGTGTCCCGCGCCCGGGACCTGGCCGCGATGGGGCAGTTCGACCGGGCAGGGCACATGGTCGGCGAGGCGCTGGAGCTGTGGCGGGGTCGTCCGTTTCCCGACGTGGACGACTGGGAGCCGGCCGTCGTCGAGGGGATGAGGCTGGAGGAGGTCCGGCAGGAGGCGCAGGAGCTCCGCATCGATTGCTACCTGCGCTCGGGTCGGCACCACGAGGTGTTGGCCGACGCGGCGGCGCTGCTGCGGGAGGCGCCGGCGCGTGAGGCGCGGTGGGCGTTGCTCGCGCGGGCGCAGTACCAGGACGGTCGGCAGGCGGAGGCACTGGCGACCCTCCAACAGGCACGGGAGCTGCTGGACGACCGGCTGGGGATCGACCCGGGTCCTGAGCTCGACCGGCTGCAGGAGGCGGTGCTGCGGCAGGACCCGCAGCTCCTGCCGGACGCTGCCGCGCCGGCCACGGGCGCCGAGGTGTGCCCCTACCGGGGGTTGGCGGCGTACGACGTCGCGGACTCGGAGACGTTCTTCGGTCGTGACCGTGAGGTCGCGACCTGCCTGGCGCTGCTGCAGGCACGAGGTGTCCTCGCCGTGGTCGGGCCGTCGGGCAGCGGCAAGTCCTCGGTGGTGCGTGCCGGCGTGGCTGCGACGCTGTCCCGCGCGGGCACCCGGGTGCACGTGATGACGCCAGGCGAGGCACCCGTGCGGGTGCTCGACAACCTTCCCCGGCGCAGTGCCCGGGACGCATGGGTGGTCGACCAGTGCGAAGAGGTGTTCACGCTGTGCTCGGACACGGACCAGCGATCGGAGTTCCTGGACCGGCTCGTCGCGCATGCCGAGCAGGCCCCCCTGGCGATCGCGCTGCGCGCCGACCGGCTCGCCGAGCTGGCGCCGTATCCCGCGTTCACCCGGCTGGTCGAGCGCGGGCTGCACCTGCTGGCGGCGATGGGCGAAGCGGCGCTGCGGGAGGTCGTGGAGGCGCCGGCGCGACAGGCGGGGCTCTTCCTGGAGCCAGGGCTGGTGGACCTGCTGGTGCGCGAGGTGGAGGGCGAGCCGGGCGCGCTGCCGCTGCTGTCCCACGCCTTGCAGGAGACCTGGCAGCGTCGGGAGGGCAACACGCTCACGGTGGCCGGCTACCAGGCGGCCGGTGGCATCCGCGGCGCCGTGGCACAGACGGCCGAGGCGGTGTACGGGCGGGTCGACCCGGGCCTGCAGCACCTGATGCGGGAGCTGATGCTACGGCTGGTGTCCACCGGAACCGCCGGTGAGCCTTCGCGGATCAGGGCACCCCGCACCCGGGTCATCGTGGAACCTGCCCAGGAACGGCTGGTCGACGACCTGGTCGCCGCGCGGCTGCTGACCAGCGAGGAGGGGGCGATCGAGATCGCCCACGAGTCCCTCGCCCGGGCCTGGCCCCGGTTGCGTGACTGGTTGGCCGACGACGTCGAGGGGCAGCGGATCCTGCACCACGTGACCGCTGCGGCCGACGCGTGGGACGCGCTCGGCCGCCCCGACAGCGAGCTCTACCGGGGCACCCGCCTCCAGCAGGCCCTGGAGTGGCGCGACCAGGTGAGTGTCGAGCTCACCGGGCTCGAGAACGAGTTCCTCGACGCCGGCCGGCTCGTGGCCGAGGGGGAGGAGCAGGATCTCGCCGAACGTGCGCGCCAGCAGGCCCGGATGATCCGTCGGCAACGGGTGGCGCTGGTCGCGGGGTCGGTGTTCCTGGTCCTTGCCCTGGCCGCGAGCGGGATGGCCCTACGCGCCGGCGAACGCGCCCGAGCCGGGGAGGGCGCCGCTGAGGCCAGTGCGCTCGCGGCCAACGCGGGCCGCATCGGCGCCCAGTCCCTGACCGTCGAGGACGCCGCGCTGTCGGTGCTGCTAGCGACGGAGGCAATGGAGCTCGACGACACTGCCCAGACCCGGAGCTACCTCCGCGAGGCCATGGCGCGCCGTACCGGCCTGGTCGCCAGCACCGAGCAGCCGGACCGCTGGATGACCAACCTCTCGGTCGACCCGCGTGGTGGGGCTGCCGTGGGCTACTCGGCGGACAACCAGGTGCACCGCTTCGATCTCGAGTCCGGGGAAATCACGGCCAGCTACGACGGGGACGGTCCAGGGACGCGGCATACTCTCTTCATTCCCGGCGCCCTCGCCTACTCCCCGGGCGGAGCGGTCGTCGCGGTGGGTTCGCAGCCCGTCGCCACACCTTCGCTCGTCCTGCTGGACTCCGAGACCATGGAGCCGGTCCCGGACCAGCCTTCGGCGCTCACCTCACGTCCCGCCATGGGCCTCAGCGTCGCCTTCAGCGCCAACGGGCGCTGGCTCGCCGGGTCCTTCCTCCACGTCGAGGGGGAGGGGAGTGCGGCCGAGCCGACTCGCGCTTTCGCGCAGGTGTGGGACCTCGACGACCTCGACGCCGCCCCCCGGGTGGTGGAGCTCCCATCGCCGGGCGGGGCGTGGCAGCGGGTCCAGGTCAGCGACGATGGGTCGACGCTCTACAGCGGTGCACCGCCTGCGGCGTACCCGGTGCCCGACCGCCCGGGAGAACAGCGACCCCCGCTGTGGCGTCGCGACGATCTGGAGAGCTACTTCGGTTTCCTCACCGACCTCAGCCCGGACGGTCGGTGGTTGGCCGCGCCGGTCGTCGAGCCGGCGGGCACCACTGCACTGGTGGTGCTCGACACTCGCGACGGTGGGGAGGTGGCCCGCTTCGCGGGGTTCGGCCCCGGCGTGTTCTCCACCGACGGGACGATGCTCGCCGCCGGGGCCCTGGATGGATACAAGGTCACGACCTGGCGGTGGCGCACGGGCGACGTCGTACGCCGCTTCAACGGCTTGGTGCCGCCGATCGAATTCTCGGCGGACGGTTCCATGCTGCACAACGCGGGGTTCCACGGGATCGAGAGCTGGGACCTGGACGGCGATCGCCAGTTCATGGCCTTCACGCCAAGTCCTCAGACTCCGGGGGACCGCTACGCGTTGTCCCAGCGTGGGGACCTCGTCGCCACCTACGGGGAGGGGTCGGGCAACGACACGGACACGGTCTCGCTCCTGCGCACCGACGGATCGGAGCCCCTGCGGCAATTCCGCATCGGTGGCATTGGGGACTGGTATTGGGGGGACTGGAACCCTGACGACTGGCGCCCCGACGCCAGCGCCTTCGTGGTCGGCAGACCCGACGGCACCGTCGTCACCCTGCCCCTGAAGGCGAAGGCACGGACCCTGGACGTGAGCCGCGAAGGAATCACCGACCTGGTCCACAGCGACGACGGACAACACCTGGTGGTCGCCGACGAGTCGCGCACGGTGCGACGCATCGACGCCGACACTGGGAGCCCCGCGGGCAAGGTGGTCCGCCTGGCGGGCGTCGCAGCCGCCGTGACCGTAGCGGCTGACGGGCGGCACGCCTTCGTGCTGGTGCAACGGGCGTCCGACGGGCCGTACGAGACCGGTCGGGTCGAGACCTGGAGCTGGGTGGACCTGGTCGACGGGCGCATCGATCGCACCGGAGCGTTGCCCGACCCCGGGGACCTCTGGTGGTGGTCAGCCGACCTCGACCCCAGCGATCCAGGGAGGGCCGCGGTCTTCGGCACCGACGGCGTGCTCGTCCTCGACCTCGCGACGGGGCGGCCGGTGCGCTCACCGGTGGCTGTGCACGACGGCGGGACCAAGTACGGCGGTTACACCGACGACGGGTCGCGCATCGTCGCGGGTGGCGAGGACGGGCGGGTTTCCCTGTGGGACGGTGAGGACGGCAGACTCCTGGACATCGCCACCGTCGACCCCGGCGCCATCGTCGCGCCGACGATGCTGCCCGATGGCGTGACCATGCTGGCCACGAACGGCAAGGGGTTCTACCGCTGGGACACCCGGATCGGCCCGGCGTTGGAGGCCGCGTGCAGGGCCGCCGGCCGGTCGATGACGGAGGTCGAGTGGCGCACTCACGTCGGCGAGGACGTGCCCTACCGCGCCACCTGCGGTTGAGTCGCCGCGTCCGGATGGGCGCGGCGTATAACGCGCGCCCAATCGGACGAGGCGGGGTCAGAGTCCCCGCTCGACGCGGCCGGCCGCGGTGGCGATGACCTCCGCCAGCTTCTCCGGCTCGGACCACATCGGCCAGTGGCCGGTCGGGAGGTCGACGTACTCGATCGCCTTGTGGTCCAGCAGCCCGGCGAGGAAGGGCATCCCCTGCTCGGCGTACGACCTGTAGTCCTCGCTGGAATAGGCCGTGCACACCACCGTGGCCGGCACCTGGAGCCGGGCCACGTCGGTGAGCCGGGCGACGTCGCGGAGGGCGCCCGCCGGCTCGGGTACGGCGCGCTCCTGGAACGTCGCGAGCTGCTCGTCGGAGAGTCCGCGCATGCTGCCGCCCTCCATCTCCTCGTCCCATGCCGCGGACAGGGGGAAGGTGTCGCCCTCGAGCTCGGCGTTCATCGCATAGCCGTCCCGGACGGGTGCGGTGTCCACGAACACGACGTGGTCGACGAGGCCGTGGTGCCGGTCGAGGACGACCGTGCCCGGGACCGCCGCGCCGCTGTGCACGACGAGGACCCGCCGGCCGGCGGCCCGGTCGAACGCCGCGGTGATCGCGTCGACGTGGTCGTCGAGGCTCACCTCACCCGGTGAGTCGCCCTCCGCGAGCCCGGGCAGGGTCAGGGCCACCACGTCGTACCCCTGCTCGCGGAGCAGCGGCGCGACGTCGTCCCACGCCCACGCGCCGAGCCAGAAACCGGGGACCAGGATGATCTGTGTCGTCATCGGGACATCGTGGCACCGCCGTCAGCGCGGTGCCATCCGCAGCGCGCCGTCCATCCGGATCACCTCGCCGTTGAGGTAGTCGTGCTCGACCAGCATCATCGCCAGGCGGGCGTACTCCTCCGGGCGCCCCAGCCGCTGCGGGAACGGGACCCCGGCGGCGAGAGCGGCGCGGAACTCCTCGGAGACGGTTGCGAGCATCGGCGTCTCGACGATGCCGGGGGCGATGGTGTTGACGCGGATGCCGTACTGCGCGAGGTCGCGGGCGGCGGCCAGGTTGAGCCCGACGATCCCGCCCTTGGAGGAGGCGTACGCCGCCTGGCCGACCTGGCCGTCGTACGCCGCGATGGAGGCGGTGTTGACGACGACGCCGCGCTGGCCGTCCTCTAGTGCGGGCGTCTCGGCGATCTTCTCCGCGGCGAGCGCCATCACGTTGAACGTCCCGACCAGGTTGACCTGGACGACCTTGGCGTAGAGCGCGAGGTCGTGGACCCCCTTCTTGCCGAGGATCCGCGCGGACGGCCCGATGCCGGCGCAGTTCACCACGACGCGGAGAGGTACGCCGGAGTCGGCGGCCCGGTCGACGGCCGACTGGACGCTGGCCGGGTCGGCGACGTCGGTCGCGACGTACTCGACTCCGTCGACCTGCGGGGCGTCGTCGACCGACAGGTCGAGCACGAAGACTCGCGCGCCCTGCTCGGCGAGCGCGGCGGCGGTGGCGGCGCCGAGACCGGAGGCTCCGCCGGTGACGATCGCGGCGGTCTTGGTGATCTGCATGGTGCTCCTCGGTGACGGGGTTGGCGGCCGAACCCAGCGTAGGGATTCGCTCCCGGATCGTGTGCTCCGGGTGATGTCTAGACCGGCCCGCCACACGCTGGGCCCATTTTGAGCGTGCCGGCGTGGCAAGTTGGACAACCGACCTAATCGACCGTGTCGGACGTTTGACCAACTTCGGCCACCTCGGGCACACTCTTCTGGTTCGACGTGCATGCATTGGGAGGTGCAGGCGGGGCGGACACTCGCACCACAACTGAAGTGGCGTCCTTCCTCCGAACGGTCGCCGGTCCCGATCTCTGGTCTGGGAGGACAGAGGTCTCACGCTGGAGCGCGCTCGGTGGCCCCACCACCGGGCGCGCTCCGCTTTCCGAGGGAGAGTCCCCGTGCCTCGCATGTCGGCCGCCGATCGACGCGACAAGCTGGTGGACGCCGCCATCGCCGTCATGTCGCGCGACGGCGTGGCGAGCACCACCACGCGCGCGATCGTCGCCGAGGCCGGGATGCAGATCGGGGTCTTCCACTACTGCTTCCGGTCGAAGGACGAGCTGATCGGCGAGGTCGCCCGGACGATCAACAACCGCAGCTTCGAGGCGGTCGGTGACGTCCTCGCCCGCAGCAGCGATCCGGCTGAGCTGATCCGGGGCTGCGTCGACGCCTACTGGCAGCGCATCGAGCAGGAGCCGCTCGAGCACCTGCTCATCTTCGAGCTGACGCACTTCGCGCTGCGGCAAGCCGGGTGGGACTCCGCGGCCCGCGCGCAGCGCGACAGCAACGTCGACGCCGTGCGCGCGCTCCTCACCGAGATCGCGGAGAAGGGGTCTCTCACGTGGCGGTCGCCGATGGATCTCCTCGCCCGGTACGTCCTCGCCACCATCGAGGGGATCACGTTCCAGTGGCTGGTCCAGCGTGACGAGGCGTGCGCGAAGGAGCTCTTCGCCAAGCTGGTCGAGTGGTTGTACGACGAGGCGGGGCTCCCCCCTCGTTGAGCCGCCCCTCGTGCTGGGTCGAGCCGCCCCTCGTGCTGGGTCGGGCCGCCCCTCGTGCTGGGTCGGGCCGCCCCTTGTGCTGGGTTGAGCCGCCCCTCGTGCTGGTGCGCAATCCGACGAAAAGCTCCATTCCGGCGGCTCGACCGGCGCTTTCCGTCGGAGAACACCCTGGTCCGGGCCTCCTCGACGACTGATCCAGCAGGAAGGGCGGCTCAACGCAACGTGAAGGGCGGTTCAACACAGCAGGAAGGGCGGCTCGCGGAATAGGGCGGCGGGCGGGGTGGTTCAGCCCCCGATGTCGAGCCCTGTCCCACCTTCCCAGCCGGCCGCTGCCTCCGTGCCTGGCACCGCCACTGCCGACCCCACCGTGGTCCCCGAGCTCGACGGGTCGACGGCCAAGCGGACGGCGCTGCTGCTCGGCATCCTCTTCGGCCTCGCCGGGATGGGCAGCGCGGGAGCGGCGTTGGCGCTGGCGCCGCTGGCCGGGGCGTACGACATCGGGCTCGGCGCGGCCGCCTGGACGATCAGCCTCTACGCGCTGATGTTCGGTGTCGGCACCGCGGTCTACGGTCGGGTCGCGGACCTCCAGGGCCCGAGGTTCCCGATGCTGGTCGGCCTCTCCCTCATGACCTTCGGCGCGCTGGTCGCCGCGCTGGCCCCGACGTTCGGGCTCCACCTGGCCGGGCGGCTCGTCCAGGGCGCCGGCGCGGCCGCCGTACCGACCCTCGGCGCAGCGATCCTCACGGCCCGCTACCGGGGCGCGGTGAGGTCTTCGGCGCTGCTCCGCCTCGCCGGGGTGGCCGCAGCGATGACCTCGCTCGGCCCGCTCGCCGCCGGACTCCTCGTCGACACGCTCAGCTGGCGGCTCGCGATCGCGCTGCCGATCCTCGGCGTGCTCGTCGTGCCGTTCCTCTGGTCCTCCATGCACGTCGGCGGCACCGGGGCCCGGCTCGACATCCTCGGCGCCGTCCTGACCGCACTCGCCGCGGGCGGCGTCGTACTCCTGCTGCAGTCCCCGTCGACCGGGGCGTCGGTCGCGCTGGCGGGCGCGGTGCTGGTGGTGCTGGGAACGCCCGCGGTCGCGGTGTGGGTACGCCGGCACCCGGACGGCTTCCTGCCGCTCTCGGTCGTGCGCAACCCCAGGGTGGTCCGGAGCGCGCTGGCCGCCGCCGCGATCCCCGCGTCGTGGTTCGCACTCCTCGTCGCGATCCCCGCGGTGCTGCTCGCCGACGGCTGGTCGGCTTGGCAGGTCGGCCTCGCACTGGTGCCGGCCGGGGTCGTCGGACTCGTCACGCCGAGGGTCGCCGGGCCGCTGCTCGCGCGTACCCCCGCCGCTACGGCGCTCGCCTTCGGCGCCGTGGCGGCGTCGGTCTCCCTGCTCGTGGCCGCCCTCGGCGCCGCGCTCGAGTCGCCCGTGCTCCTGGTGGTCGCCGTCGTGCTCGCGACGATCTCGTTCGGGGTGGGCCAGCCGGCGCTGACCGCGGCCGTCGGCGAGGCGGTCGCGGAGGACGTCCGCGGGGTCGCCCTCGGCGTCGCGACGCTGCTGTTCATGGTCGGCGCGAGTGTCGGCTCCGCCGTCGTCGGTGGGCTCGGCCCGGTTCTCGGGCTCTCGGTCAGCATCCTGGTGCTGACGGCGCTCCCGGCGGTCGGCCTGATCCTGCTGGTGCCGAACATCCGCCGCCCGGTCAGCCGAGCTTCTTGAGGAACCTCTCGACGACGGTCGCGAGGTGCACCGGCGCCTCGAACATCGGGTAGTGCCCGGCGTTCGCCGCCACCACGAGCTCGGCGTTCGGGAACAGCGGCAGCCAGGTCTGCCTGACCGTCTCCTCGCCGAGCGCCGGGTCGTGCTCGCCGACCACGACCAGCACCGGCACGGTCGACCACCGCACCTCGTCGGCGAAGTCGGCGTTCGCCCACGCCCCGAGGACGTTCGCGAACGCGTCCTCGGTCGAGTTCTCGTAGGAGTGGTCGACGACCTGGTCGACCCACACCGGCGTGTTGCGGCCGCCGGTCGTGAAGTCGATGATCCCGAACCGGTTCTCGCGATTCCCCGCCGCGCCCCAGAAGAGCGCCCGGCCGTCGTCGTCGAACGGCGTGGGCATCGAGCTGACCGGGCTGATGCCGACCAGCGCCTCGACGCGTTCGGGAGCCAGCGCGAGGACCCGTTGGACGACGGCGCCGCCCATGGAGTGGCCGAGGAGCGAGAACCGGTCGACGCCGAGCTCGTCGGCGAGGGCGAGGAGGTCGCCGGCGGTCTCGTCGAGGGACTGGTCGCCCGGCTCGTCGATGCGGGCGCCGTACCCCCGGACGTCGGTGAGGACCCAGGTGAACGCCTCCCGGTCGAGGTGGTCGACGAAGGGACCCCAGCCGGTCGAGGAGCCGTACCAACCGTGCGCCAGGAACACGGTGCGCGGGCCGGAGCCGAGAGTGGAGTGGGCGATGGGCATGTGGTTCCCCCGGTTACTCGGTTGTTACGTTTCAAGTTCCTGCGGCCGAACCATTGACCTGTGAGCGCCGTCACCTTACCGTCGTACCTAAGTGAAGCGCTTCAATTTCGGCGCTCCCGTCTCGCACGCCGAGGAGAACCTGTTGTGACCACCTTTGTCCGGCGCCGGTCGACCCGCACACTCAAGCTCACCGGGAGCCTCGTCGCGGCTCTTGCCCTCACGTCCGCGTGTGCCACGAGCGGGGGCGGTGGCAACGAGAGTGACTCCAGCGGCGAGTCGGGAGGAGGCAACCCCGACGCGTTCAGCTTCCTCGTCAACGCGGAGAACACCACGATCCCGAGCATCCTCGAAAGCCTGTCCGAGGACGAGTGCGCCGCCGAGAACGACGCACTGCCGCTCGAGATCGAGACGGTTCCGCAGACGCAGCTCGACCAGAAGCTTCAGCTGCTGGCCGGGCAGGACGCGCTGCCGGTCTCCTTCGCCGCCGGCAACACCCCGCAGCTGGTCCAGGAGCTCGACGAGGCCGGACACCTGCTGGACTTCGAGGCGACGTTCGAGGAGCTCGGCGTCTCGGACCGGATCAACCCGGCCGCCGTCGACACCATCAAGGCTCTGTACGGCGGCAACTTCAACGTCTTGCCGTACCAGTACAACATCGAAGGCTTCTGGTACAACACGCAGATCTTCGAGGAGAACGGCATCGAGGTGCCGACCACGTGGGCCGAGCTCGAGGAGGCCGCCGCCGCGCTCGACGAGGCTGGCATCCAGCCGCTCTCCGCTTCCGGGGAGCAGGGCTGGCCGCTCACCCGACTGATCAGCGGTTACCTCTTCCGCGATCTCGGCCCCGACGCGCTGCAGGCGGTTGCCGACGGTGGGGCGGAGCTGACCGACCCCGAGTATGTCGCCGCAGCCGAGGAGGTCGCCGGGCTGGGCGAGGCCGGTTACTTCGGTGAGGGGCTTGGCTCCATCGACTACGACACCGCCATCAACTCGTTCATGGCCGGTGACGCCGCGATGCTCTACATGGGGAGCTGGGTCACGGCGAACTTCTCCGACAAGGAGCTGAACAAGATCGGCATCGACAACATCGACTTCTTCCGGTTCCCCGAGGTCGAGGGAGGCGAAGGCAGCGCCGCTCAGACCCCCGCGAACGTCGGCCTCCCGATGACCTTCTCGGCTCACCAGTACAACGACGAGGTCGGCGCCTGGTTGACCTGCATCGCCGAGAACTACGGGTCGGTGGCGCTCGAGGAGGCGAACTCGGTGTCGGGCTTCGTCCCCGCAGAGACCCCCGAGCTCGACCCGCTCACCACCATCGTCCAGGAGGAGGTCGACGCCGCAGAGGGCAGCGTCCTCTGGTTCGAGGCGCTCTTCAACAGCAAGGCGACGACGGTGAGCCAGACCAATGCCGCCCCGCTCGTCACGGGCTCGCTGTCGCCCGATGAATTCATGAGCAAGGTCCAGTCCGCTCTCGGCGCAGGCTGAGCCCTTCCTGACCCGAGGTCGGGGCGGCGGTCCTCATCCGCCGCCCCGGTTCCCGGTCCTGACTCGCATCCAGCGGCGGGCCCCATCGGGCCACGAGCTGTTCGCTGAACCCGAAAGGAGCTCGCCGTGGAACGCGTGCTCGGTGACAAGAAGGCGATCTTCGTCCTGCTGGCGCCGGCCCTGGTGGTCTACTCCGCGGTGATGCTGGCGCCGGTGCTGATCTCGATGCAGTACACCCTCTTCACAGGCAACGCCATCAGCGGGTTCGAGTACGTCGGCTTCGACAACCTCACCCGCATGGTGCAGGACCCCGGCGTCCGTCGGGCGCTCTGGTTCACCCTGCAGTACGGCGTCGTGCTGACCGTCACCCAGGTCGGGCTCGGGTACGGCCTCGCCCTCCTCTACCAGTTCACACTGCGTCGCGGCTCGACCGTCATCCGCACACTGCTCTTCTTCCCGGTCGTGCTGCCGACCGTGGCGGTGGCGCTCCTCTTCCAGCGGCTGTTCCAGGTCGCTCCCCAGGACGGGCTGGTGAACTCGCTGCTCAACGTCTTCGGCATCGGCTCGGTCGACTGGTTCGGCAACGGCGGCACCGCGTTCGTGGTGATCATCCTGATGGACCTGTGGCGATCGGCGGGGTTCTACGCGGTCCTGCTCTACACCGGCCTGCTCGACATCCCGGAGGACATCATGGAGTCGGCCCGGCTCGACGGCGCCTCGGCGTTCTCGATGGTGCGCCACATCGTGCTGCCGCTCTCCCTGCCGGTCCTGCTGTCCTCGCTGATCTTCAGCATCAATGGCACCATCAAGGTCTTCGACTCGATCGTGGCACTCACCAACGGAGGCCCCGGCGACGAGACAACGCCGCTGACACTGCTGATGTTCCAGACGTCGTTCAGCTACGGGCAGTACGGCTACGGCGCGTCGATCGCCCTGCTGCTCACCGTCCTCTCCCTACTGTTCACCCTGGCCATCTTCAGGTCGGCCCGGCGCGACAACACGAAGGTCTGATGCCATGTCGACCAGCGCCTCCATCCCCGCCGCGACCGTCGCCGCTCCCCGCTCGGGGCGTCCGCCCCGCACGCGCCGGCCGCGCCGCGACGTACGCCGCTCGCTGAGCCGCCTGCCCGGGCAGCTGCTCGTCACCGCCCTGCTCCTGCTCGTCCTGCTGCCGCTGGTCTGGCTCCTGCTGGGATCGTTCAAGACGCAGGACGAGTGGCTGAACGGCTCGCCGTGGGCGCTTCCGTCGGGTTTCGAGTGGTCGAACTACTCCGAGGCGTGGACCACCGGCCAGATGGCGACCTACGTCCGCAACAGCATCATCGCGGTCGTGCCGTCGCTCTTTCTTATCGTGGTGCTCGGTGTCGCGGCGGGCTTCGCCCTGGAGGTCCTGGTGTGGAGGGGCCGCAACACCGTGCTACTCGTCTTCCTGCTCGGCATCATGGTTCCTGGCCAGATGATCCTGCTGCCGCTGTTCACGGCATACTTCCAGACCGGGCTCACGGGATCGCTGTGGCCGCTGATCATCACCTACACCGCAACCGGGCTGCCCCTGACGGTCTTCATGATGGCTACCTACTTCCGAGCGGTCCCGCGGGAGATCTTCGAGGCCGCCACGCTCGACGGCGCCAGCATGCTGCGCTCCTTCGCGTTCGTCGGCTTTCCCATGGTCCGCAACGCAGTGCTCACCGTCGCGCTCGTGCAGTTCTTCTTCATCTGGAACGACCTGCTGATCGCTCTGACGTTCACGACGTCCTCGGACCTCCGCACGATTCAGGTCGGTCTGCTCAACTTCTCCGGCCAGTTCGGTCAGGTGCAGTACGGCCCGTTGTTCGCCGGCATCTGCATCAACGTGTTCGGCACGTTGTTCCTCTACCTGTTCTTCAACCAGAAGGTGATGAAGGGGCTTGCCGGGGGAGCGGTGAAGGGATGACCACGCCGCCATCCCGTCCCGTCGTCGTCGCGCCCACCGTCGAGCAGCACCGGGAGCCGCTCGGCATCGGGGAGACCGAGCCCCGAGTGAGCTTCCGCGTGGAGGCTCAGCCCGACTGGGTGCAGACCGGTTATGAGCTCGAGGTCGTCGTCGGCGACAGCCGGCACACGTCCGGAGAGGTGCCCTGCGCCGACTCGCTCCTCCTGCCTTGGCCGGGGCCGAGGCTCGGCGCCCGAACCAGGGCGTTGGTCCGGGCCCGGGTGACCGGGCGGTGCGGTGACGGCGCCTTGGCCGACAGCGAGTGGTCACCCGCAACCGCGATCGAGGTCGGGCTCCTGGAACCGTCCGACTGGGTGGCACGGGCCGTCGCCCCGGAGTGGCGGGACGACCCGGAGGACGACGACCGGAGGCCTCCGCTCCTCCGCCGCAGCTTCGACGTGGACGGAGAGGTCGAGTCGGCACGGCTCTACGTGACCGCCCACGGGCTCTTCGAGGTCGAGCTCAACGGCGAGCGCATCGGGACCGACGAGCTCGCTCCCGGCTGGACGTCGTACGACCACCGGCTGCGCTACTTCACCCACGACGTCACCGACCACGTCCGGACTGGCGCGAACGTCGTCGGCGCCTGGCTCGCCGACGGGTGGTTCCGCGGCCGGCTCGGCTTCCACGGGGGTCGGCGCAACCTGTACGGCGATGATGTCGCCCTGTTGGCCCAGCTGGAGCTCCGGCTCACCGACGGCCGCACCCTGACAGTCGCCTCGGACGAGCGGTGGCGGGCGTCGTACGGGCCGATCCTGTCGAGCGGGCTCTACGCGGGCGAGAGGTACGACGCCCGGGAGCTGCCGAGCGGGTGGTCCGCACCGGGGTACGACGACACCGACTGGTCCGGCGTCCGCGTGGTGGAGCGCGACCTGGCGACGCTCGTGGCGCCCGACGGGCCTCCGGTCCGGTGCACCGAGGAGGTGCGGCCGGTGCGCGTCTGGACGTCTCCGTCGGGGAGGACGCTGCTCGATTTCGGGCAGAACCTGGTCGGCAGGCTGCGGATCACGGTGGATGGCGTCGCGGGCAGCACGGTCACCCTCCGGCACGCAGAGGTGCTGCAGGACGGCGAGCTGTACACCCGGCCGCTACGGGGTGCCGCGTCGACCGACAGCTTCACGCTCGCAGGAACCGGCGAGGAGACGTGGGAACCCCGCTTCACGCTGCACGGCTTCCGGTACGCCGAGCTTGCCGGCTGGACCGGAGGCGACCCGGCGGAGAAGGTCGTGGCGCGTGTCCTGCACACCGCCATGGCCCGCGCCGGTCATTTCGCCTGCTCGGACGCCCGGGTCAACCGGCTCCACGACAACGTGCTGTGGAGCATGCGCGGCAACTTCGTCGACGTGCCGACCGATTGCCCGCAGCGGGACGAGCGGCTCGGGTGGACCGGGGACATCCAGGTGTTCGCACCGACAGCGGCGTTCCTCTACGACTGCACCGGGATGCTGCGCTCCTGGCTCGCCGACCTGGCCGCCGACCAGCAGCCGGACGGGACAGTGCCTTGGTTCGTGCCGGACATCCCGGTCAACGACCCCATGTGGACCCCCGTCCGCCCTGGTGCCCTGTGGGGCGATGCCGCGGTGCTGACGCCCTGGGACCTCTACTGGGCGAGCGGCGACCGCCGCGTCCTCGAGGACCAGCTCGAGAGCGCTCAGGCCTGGGTCGACCTCGTGGACCGCCGAGCCGGCGAGGACCACGTCTGGGCGGGTGACTTCCAGCTGGGTGACTGGCTGGATCCGGCCGCCCCGCCGGACGACCCGGCAGCAGCCGAGACGGACCCGGACCTGGTCGCCACGGCGTACTTCGCCTGGTCGGCGCGCACACTCGCCCGGACGGCCCAGACCCTGGGGCGGGAGGCGGAGGCCCGCCACTACGCCCGCCTCGCGGACGACGTGCGCGAGGCGTTCCGCTCCCGCTATGCGCACGGCGCGCGGCTGACCAGCGACACCCAGACCGCCTATGCGCTGGCGATCTGTTTCGGGTTGCTCGAGCTGGAGCAGGAGGCGGCCGCCGGGGCGCGCCTCGCCGAGCTCGTCGCAAAGGCCGGGAACCGGATCGCGACCGGGTTCGCCGGGACACCGCTCGTGACCGACGCGCTGACCCGGACCGGTCACCTCGAGACCGCGTACGACTTGCTGCTGGAGGAGCAGTGTCCGTCGTGGCTGTATGCCGTCGCGCAAGGGGCGACGACGATCTGGGAGCGGTGGGACAGCCTGCGGCCCGACGGCTCGGTCAACCCGGGGAACATGACGTCGTTCAACCACTACGCGCTCGGAGCGGTGGCCGGATGGCTGCACCGGGTGGTCGCCGGGCTGGCTCCTGCGGAGCCGGGGTGGCGGCGGATCCTGGTCGCGCCGCGGCCGGGGGGTGGGATGACGTGGGCGCGGGCCGACCGCGAGACGCCGTACGGGCGCGCGTCCGTCGACTGGAAGGTAGCGGACGGCGTGCTCGAGGTCGCCGTGGAGGTGCCGACCGGGACCACGGCCGACGTGGAGCTCCCCGGCGATCCGGGCCGCATCCTCGGGCCGGGCCGGCACCGGCTGACCGCGCCCTGGCCGGGCTGAACGGTCCGGGACGGCCCGTTCAGCTGCTCTCGCGCACCAGGAGGGTCGGCTCGAGGACCACGTGCTCGTGCCGGTGGGTCCGGCCGGAACGGATCTCCTCGATGAGGAGCCGGGCGCCGACCCTGCCCATCTCGGTGCCCGGCTGCGCCATCGTCGTGATCGGCACGACGCTGTCCCAGGCGGCTCGGTTGTCGTCGTACCCGATGAGCGAGAGGTCTTCGGGAAACCGCAGCTCCGTCTCCGCCAGCACGGCCTGGATCATGCCGAGCGCCAGCAGGTCCGCCGCGGCGACGATGCCGTCCGGGCGCTCGCCCGCGGCCATGGCGGCCAGGCGATGGCCGAGCTTGCGGCCGTCCGGGGCCTGGAGCTCAGACGACTTGAGGAACGAGAGGCCGACAGCCCCGTTGGTCTCAGCCACCGCGCGCTCGACGCCGCGACGGCGGTTGCGGACCGGCGCCAACGTGTCGGGGCCGCCGGCGAAGACCAGCCGGCGACGGCCCCGCTCGATGAGGTGGCGGGCGGCCCGGTAGCCGCCGACCTCGTCGTCGACGATGACCGAGCATCGGTCTTCTGCCACCGGCGAGTTCAGCACCACCACGTCGCGCCCCCACCGACCGCTCGTGACGACGTCGTCGGCGGGGCTCGGGAGCGGCGCGAGCAGGATGCCGGCCACACGCTCCTCGTCGAAGAGCTCCATGTAGACCCGCTCCTTCTCGACCTGCATGTCGGAGTCGGCGAGCAGGACGTTGAAGCCGGCTGTCTGCGCTTCCTGCTCGGCGCCGCGCGCCATGTCGAGGAAGAACGAGTTGCTGAGGTCGATGACGACGAAACCGATCGTCTTGCTGGTTCCAGCAGCGAGCGCGCGCGCCCTGCGGTCCGGGACGAAGCCGAGCTGCTGGATCGCCTCGCGGACCTTCTCCCGCGTCTTCTCCGAGACCATGTGCGGCTTGTTGAGGACGTTCGACACCGTCCCGAGCGAGACGCCGGCCTGCCTGGCGACGTCCTCCATCCGGGGCGGGCGACTTGTCGGCGAGCGCCGCTGCGCCGAGGTCACCGGCGCCGCCCGGTCGACGTCCGCGCGACCAGCTCGGGCGTGAAGATCACCTGCCGGTGCTCGTGGGCGGGGTTGGTCGCCTCGTCGACGAGCAGCTCCGCCGCCGTACGCCCGAGCTCCCGGCGGGGCTGGCGGACCGACGTGAGCGGGACCGCGGCGGCGCCGGCGAAGTCGATGTCGTCGTACCCCACGATCGCGAGGTCGTCCGGCACCCGGACCCCCGAGGAGACGCTTTGCTGCAGTAGGCCGAGGGCGAGCAGGTCGTTGGCGCAGAACGCCGCCGTCGGACGGGTCCGGGACGGCATGCCGTTGAGCCGCTCGCCGGCGCCCCGGCCCTCGGCGACCGTCAGCGCCGCGGTCACGATGACGAGAGGGTCCGCCGCGGACCGCGCTCCCGCCAGCCGGTCGCGGACCTGGCCCACCGAGGCGGGGCCGCCGACGAACGCGATCCGCTCGTGTCCCCGGTCGAGGAGGTGCTCGACGGCGAGCCGGCCCCCGAGGACGTCGTCGACCGCGACCGAGCAGCGGGTGACGCCCTCCCGGACCCGGTCGACGAGGACCAGGGGAGTGCCTCGCGAGGCGAGCGCATCGAGACTCGGGTCGGCGGGATCGACGGGGGTGACGAGCACGCCCTGGACCCGCTGCTGCTCGAGGCGGGTGAGGTAGGCGAGCTCCCGCTCGGGCCGGTTGTCGCTGTTGCAGAGGTAGAGCGACAGATCGTGCGGGGCGGCCGCGTCCTCGATGCCCTGGGCGACGTCGGTGAAGAACGGGTTGGTGGCGTCGAGCATGACGTAGGCGATCGTGCTGCTCCGGCCGGCGCGCAGCTGGCGGGCCGACTCGTTGCGGACGAACCCCAGCTCGGCCATCGCGTGCTCGACCCGGAGCCGGGTGGCCGCGCTGACCCGGTCGGGCCGGTTGAGGACGTTGGAGACGGTGCCGAGCGAGACGCCGGCGCGCGCGGCGACGTCCTTGACGCCGGCCGAGCGGGTCGGCTCCAGCATGGAGGCCTCCTGTGAAACGTCGCAGTCGAGACGGAATCGTAGCCTGGAAGTCTTGACGGGTGTGGCGGCCGTCACCTACGGTTCCGGAAGTTGAAACCTTTCAACCGGAGGTGAGCATGACAGGACCAGCCAGCCCGGCGGCGCGGATCGAGCTGCGCGACGTGGCCAAGGCGTTCGGGCCGGTGCTCGCCCTGCGCTCCGGCAACATCCGCGTCGAGGCCGGCTCGATCCACGGCCTCGTCGGGGAGAACGGCGCCGGCAAGTCGACGCTGGTCAAGATCATCGCCGGCGTCCACCGCCGCGACGGCGGCGAGCTGCTCCTCGACGGCGAGCCCGTCGACTTCACCTCGACCGCCGAGTCCAAGGCGGCCGGCGTCGCGGTGATCTACCAGGAGCCGACGCTCTTCCCCGACCTCTCCGTCACCGAGAACATCTTCATGGGGCGCCAGCCGCTCACCACCGGTCGCCGCGTCGACCGGGCCAGGATGTACGCCGAGGCCGAGCGGCTGTTCGCGAGGCTGGGGGTCAGGATCGACCCGCGGCGTCCCGCCCTCGGGCTGAGCATCGCCGACCAGCAGATCATCGAGATCGCCAAGGCGATCTCCCTCGACGCCCGGGTCCTCGTGATGGACGAGCCGACCGCGGCGCTGAGCGGGGTCGAGGTCGAGCGGCTCTTCGCTGTCGCCCGCAGCCTCCGCGACGAGGGCCGCGCGCTCATCTTCATCTCCCACCGGTTCGACGAGGTCTTCGAGCTGTGCGACACCGTCACGGTGATGCGCGACGGGGAGTACATCGCCACCCGGCCGACCCAGGACACCGACGTCGACGAGATCGTCGCGCTCATGGTCGGTCGCGAGGTCGGCGACCTCTTCCCGAAGACGCCGGCCGAGGTCGGCGCCCCAGTCCTCGAGGTCGAGAACCTCAACCGGGCCGGCGTCTTCCACGACATCAGCTTCGAGGTCCGGGCCGGGGAGATCGTCGGGCTCGCCGGGCTCGTGGGGGCCGGCCGCAGCGAGATCGCCCGTGCGGTCTTCGGGGTCGACCGCTACGAGTCGGGCACCGTGAAGATCAAGGGCGAGCGCGTGCCGCCGTCGAGCCCGAAGGCCGCGATCGCGGCCGGGATGGCGTTCGTCCCCGAGGACCGCCGCAAGCAGGGGCTCGTCACCGAGGCGTCGGTGGCCCGCAACGTCGCCGGCGTCATCCGGCGGGGGCTCGGCACGGCGCGGCTCCTGACGACGAAGGCCGAGAGCAGGGCAGCCGGCCCGTGGGCCGGGCGGCTCGAGGTCAAGACCAACGCCCTCGACGCCAACGCGGTCACGATGAGCGGCGGCAACCAGCAGAAGGTCGTCATCGCGAAGTGGCTGGCGACCGACCCGTCCCTGCTCATCATCGACGAGCCGACCCGCGGCATCGACGTCGGCACCAAGGCCGAGGTGCACCGGCTCCTCTCCGAGCTGGCCGGCCAGGGGCTCGCGATCCTCATGATCTCCTCCGAGCTCCCTGAGGTGCTCGGCATGGCCGACCGGGTCCTCGTCGTCTGCGAGGGCCGGCTCACCGCCGACATCCCGCGCGACGAGGCGACCCCCGAGAACGTCATGCGCGCCGCGACCCGCACCCTGGAGGACGCCTCGTGAGCACGACCCACCACGCGCCGGAGACGGCCTCCTCCGACGCCGCGCTGGTCGCGCCGAGCAACCGGCCGACCTGGCTCCGCGTCGTCAACGACCTGGTCCGCTCCAGGGAGATGTCGATCCTCCTGGTGCTCGCGCTCGTCGTCGCGGCCGCGACCGTCAAGACGCCGAGCTTCCTGGTCAGCGCCAACGGGTGGCGGGACCTGCTGCTGACCCCCTCGATCCTGTTGGTCCTGGCGGTCGGCCAGGCGGTCGTCATCATCACCCGCAACGTGGACCTGTCGGTCGGGTCGGTGCTCGCGCTCACGGCGTACCTCACCGGGCGCCTCTTCCTCGACCTCCCGGGCATCCCGATCGTCGCGGTCTTCGCGATCGGCATCCTCGCCGGCGGCGTCCTCGGGCTGGTCAACGGCCTGCTGGTCTCCGTCGCCAACGTGCCCTCGCTGGTGATCACGCTCGGGACGCTCTACGTCTTCCGTGGCGTCGTGCTCACCTGGGCCGGCAGCGACCGGATCAACGCCTCGGACATGCCGCGCGACTTCCTCTCGCTCGGCACCGAGTCGATCCTCACCATCCCGGTCCTGACGATCATCGGCCTCGCGGTGCTCGCCGTCGTGGGGTACTTCCTCCACTCGCACCGGGCCGGCCGCGAGCTCTACGCGATCGGCTCGGACCCGGACGCCGCGGTCCTCTACGGCCTGGCGGTACGCCGGCGGGTGCTCGGTGCGTTCGTCCTCAGCGGCGGGCTCGCCGGTCTTGCCGGGGTGATGCACGCGGGGAGGTACGGCACCGTCAGCTCGGGCGCCGGCACCGGTATCGAGCTCGAGGCGGTCGCCGCGGTCGTCATCGGCGGCGTCGCGATCTTCGGCGGCTCCGGCACCGTGTGGGGCGCGGCGATCGGCGCCTTCCTCCTGGTCACGATCGACCGGGCGCTGCCCATCCTCGGCATCCCGGACTTCTGGCAGCGCGCCGTCGTCGGCACCCTCATCATCACCGCCATCGTCCTCGACCGGGTGCTCGCCGCCCGGCGGGCCCGCAAGCTGATCGAAGCGAGGGACGACTCATGACGCGCAGCTACCCGGACCACGCCCAGCCGCTCTGGCACCGGCTGCTGGTGACCCGCGAGATGGCGGTCGTCGGGCTGCTCGTCGCCGTCGTCATCTGGTCGCTCGTCAACGTGCCGAACTTCGACGGGCCGCTGACGCTGACCTACCTGCTCCTCGACACCGCGCCGGTGCTCCTCATCGCCCTGCCGATGACGCTGGTCATCGTCACCGGCGAGATCGACCTCTCCGTGGCGAGCATCGTCGGGCTCAGCTCGGTGGTCCTCGGCGTGATGGTCGAGGCCGGCTCCGGCGTACCCCTCGCCGCGGCGGTGGCGCTCGCCGTCGGCGTCCTCTGCGGGGCGGTCAACGGGTTCCTCGTCGCCTACGTCGGGCTGCCGTCCCTCGCGGTCACGATCGGCACGCTCGCGCTGTTCCGCGGGCTCGCCGTGGGACTGCTCGGCACCAAGGCGGTCACCGACTTCCCGGAGCGGTGGACCGACCTCGCGAAGGCCGAGATCGGCGACACCGGCGTCCCGCTCGTCATGGTGCTGTTCGTCGTACTCGCCGTCGGCTTCTCGCTCCTGCTGCACTTCTCGGCGTTCGGCCGCGGCGTCTACGACATCGGGCTCAACAGCGAGGCGGCGCACTTCACCGGCGTCGACGTCGAGCGCACCAAGTTCCTGCTGTTCGTCCTCTCCGGCGTCGTGTCCGCACTGGCCGGCGTCTACTACACGCTGCGGTTCGGCAGCGCCCGCGGCGACAACGCCAACGGGCTCGAGCTTCAGGTCATCGCCGCGGTGCTCCTCGGCGGCGTCTCGATCTTCGGCGGCCGCGGCAAGCTCCACGGCGTCGTCGCCGGCGTCCTGCTGATCGGGGTGATCTCCAGCGCCATGCGCCTGGAGGGGATCACGGTCAACGTCATCAACATCATCATCGGGCTGCTCCTCGTGGCCTCGGTGGTGTCCACCAGCGTCCTGGCATGGGTCTCGAGGCAGACCGCCAGGCGTCCCCGGGGCAACAGCCCTCAGAACGCGCCGGTCGGCGCGGGATCACAAGGAAGGTAGAACATGTTGTTCCACTCCAAGCGGGCCACCACGCTCGCGGCCCTCGCGCTCACGAGCGCTCTCGCGCTGGCCGGCTGCGGCGGCGACGACGAGAGCGCCAACGCCAGCGGCGGCTCCGGCGGCGACGGTCCCACGGTCACGTTCCTGCCGAAGAACCTCGGCAACCCCTACTTCGACACCAGCTCCAAGGGCGGCAAGCGCGCCGTCCAGGAGTTCGGCGGCACGTTCGACGAGGTCGGCCCGCAGGAGGCGACCGCGGACGCGCAGGTGCAGTACATCAACACCGCCGCGCAGCAGGGCGTCGACGCCCTCGTGGTCTCCGCCAACGACCCGACCGCGATCTGCGACGCCCTCAACGAGGCGCGCGACGCGGGCACCTCGGTCGTCACCTTCGACTCCGACACCGACCCCGAGTGCCGCGACCTCTTCGTCAACCAGGCGAGCGCGGAGGGGATCGCCAAGGTCCAGGTCGACATGATCGCCGACCAGATCGGTGACTCGGGCGAGATCGCGATCCTGTCCGCGAGCGCCAACGCCACCAACCAGAACGCCTGGATCGACCTCATGAAGAAGGAGCTCGAGGCGAACCACCCCGACATCGAGCTCGTCGACGTCGTCTACGGCGACGACGACGACCAGACCTCGTTCGACAAGACCGCGGCGCTGCTGCAGTCGCACCCGGACCTCGAGGGGATCGTCTCGCCGACCACCGTCGGCATCGCGGCCGCGGCGCGCTACCTCTCCGACTCCGAGTACAAGGGCAAGGTCGCGCTGACCGGCCTCGGCACCCCGAACCAGATGCGCGAGTACGTCGAGAACGGCACCGTCGACGCGTTCGCCCTCTGGAACCCCGAGGACCTCGGCTACCTCGCGGCGTACGCCGCCAAGGCGCTGATCGACGAGGAGATCACCGGCGAGGCCGGCGACACGTTCGAGGCCGGCGACCTGGGCGAGTACACCGTCGAGGAGGGCGGCACGGTCCTCCTGGGTGACCCGTTCGTCTTCGACAAGTCGAACATCGGCGACTTCGACTTCTGAGCCGCGACGGTTTCCCATGGGATGCAGGCGTTTGTGAGCTCCCCATTGGTTGCAACCCATGGGGAGCACCAGTTCTCCGACATCCCATGGGAAACCGACAGCGAAAGGTGACCACGATGGAGCGCGTCTGCTTCACCCTGCGAGTGCGCGCGGAGCGCCGTGAGGAGTACGCCGCCCGCCACGCCGCGGTCTGGCCGGAGATGCTCCGGGCGCTGGCCGGGTCGGGGTGGCACAACTACTCGCTGTTCCTCGGCGAGGACGGCCTCCTCGTCGGCTACTTCGAGACGCCGTCGCTGGCCGACGCACTCGCCGGCATGGAGGCCACCGAGGTCAATGCCCGCTGGCAGTCGGAGATGGCCGAGTACTTCGAGGAGCTCGGCGACGAACGCCCCGACACCGGTTTCACCAGGCTCGCCGAGGTCTTCCACCTCGAGGACCAGCTGGTCGAGCTCGATCAGACACAGCCTGCAACAGAGCAACGAGACGAGTGAGTGAGATGACGACGTTCGACGCAGTCAGCGACCGGCTGACGGCCCTGGCCATCGAGGTCCCCTCGTGGGCCTACGGCAACTCGGGCACCCGGTTCAAGGTGTTCGGCTCACCGGGCACCCCGCGCACGGTCGAGGAGAAGATCGCCGACGCCGCGACGGTCCACCGGTTCACCGGGCTCGCGCCGAGCGTCGCGCTCCACATCCCGTGGGACCTCGTCGACGACTTCGGGAAGCTGCGGGCCCACGCCGAGGACCACGGGGTTGTCCTCGGCACAATCAACAGCAACACGTTCCAGGACGACGACTTCAAGCTGGGGTCGCTCACCCACGCGGACCCTGAGGTACGTCGCAAGGCGGTGCGGCACAACCTCGACTGCATCGACGTCATGGACGAGACCGGGTCGCGGGACCTCAAGATCTGGCTCGCCGACGGGACCAACTACCCCGGCCAGGCCGACATGCGCTCGCGGCAGGAGTGGCTCGCTGAGGGGCTCGCGGAGATCTACGCCCGGCTGTCGGACGACCAGCGGCTGGTGCTGGAGTACAAGTTCTTCGAGCCGGCGTTCTACCACACCGACGTCCCGGACTGGGGCACGTCGTACGTCCACGTCGCCGCCCTCGGCGACAAGGCGAAGGTGTGCCTCGACACCGGCCACCACGCACCCGGCACGAACATCGAGTTCATCGTCGCCCAGCTGCTGCGGCTCGGGAAGCTCGGGTCGTTCGACTTCAACAGCCGGTTCTACGCCGACGACGACCTGATCGTGGGGGCGGCTGACCCGTTCCAGCTCTTCCGGATCCTCGTCGAGGTGGTCCGCGGCGGCGGCCTCGAGCCGGCGTCGGACGTCGCGCTGATGCTCGACCAGTGCCACAACATCGAGCTGAAGATCCCCGGCCAGATTCGCTCGGTGCTCAACGTGCAGGAGATGACGGCCCGGGCGCTGCTCCTCGACACGTCGGCGCTCGACGACGCCCGCGCCGCGGGCGACGTGCTCGCGGCGAACGAGATCTTCATGGACGCGTTCTACACCGACGTACGACGCGACCTGGCCGGCTGGCGCGAGGAGCGCGGGCTTCCGGCCGACCCGATGGCCGCTTACCTGGCCAGCGGATACCAGCAGCAGATCGAGGCGGACCGCGTCGGCGGCGCCCAGGCAGGATGGAACTGATGGTCAACTCGACAGTCGAAGAGCTCGTCGCCCGGTCGAACCGGCTCGGCAGCGACCCGAAGAACACCAACTACGCCGGCGGCAACACCTCCGCCAAGGGAACCGAGGTCGACCCGGTCACCGGTGAGGACGTCGAGCTGCTGTGGGTGAAGGGCTCCGGCGGTGACCTCGGCACGCTGAAGGAGAGCGGTCTAGCGGTGCTCCGGCTGGACCGGATGCGGGCGCTCGTCGACGTCTACCCCGGGGTCGAGCGCGAGGACGAGATGGTGGCGGCGTTCGACTACTGCCTGCACGGCAAGGGCGGAGCGGCTCCGTCGATCGACACCGCGATGCACGGGCTCGTCGACGCCGCGCACGTCGACCACCTGCACCCCGACTCCGGGATCGCGATCGCGACCGCGGCCGACGGCGAGAAGCTGACCAAGGAGATCTTCGGCGAGCAGGTCGTCTGGGTGCCGTGGCGGCGCCCCGGTTTCCAGCTGGGGCTGGACATCGCCGCGATCAAGGAGGCCAACCCGCAGGCGGTCGGCTGCATCCTCGGCGGCCACGGCATCACCGCGTGGGGCGACACGAGCGAGTCGGCCGAGGCCAACTCCCTGTGGATCATCGACACCGCCGCGGCGTACATCGCCGAGCACTCGCGTCCCGAGCCGTTCGGCGCCGTACTCCCCGGCTACGAGCCGCTCCCGGAGCCCGAGCGACGGGCGCGGGCCGCGGCGCTGGCGCCGACGATCCGGTCGATCGCCTCGCAGGACAAGCCGATGGTCGGCCACTTCACCGACTCCGACGTAGTCCTCGACTTCGTGGCGCGCGCCGAGCACCCGCGGCTGGCCGCGCTCGGCACCAGCTGCCCCGACCACTTCCTGCGGACGAAGGTGAAGCCGCTGGTCCTCGACCTGCCGGCCACCGCGACCGTCGAGGAGTCCATCGCCAGGCTGCGGGAGCTGCATGCGGCGTACCGGGAGGACTACCAGGGCTACTACGACCGCAACGCCTCCCCGGACTCCCCGGCGATCCGCGGCGCGGACCCGCTCATCGTCCTCGTCCCCGGCGTCGGCATGTTCAGCTTCGGCAAGGACAAGCAGACCGCCCGGGTGGCCGGCGAGTTCTACGTCAACGCCATCAACGTCATGCGCGGGGCCGAGGGGCTGTCGACGTACGCCCCGATCGACGAGGCGGAGAAGTTCCGGATCGAGTACTGGGCGCTCGAGGAGGCGAAGCTCCAGCGGATGCCGAAGCCGAAGCCGCTCGCCACCCGGATCGCGCTGGTGACCGGCGCCGCGTCGGGCATCGGCAAGGCGATCGCCAAGAAGCTGGCCGCCGAGGGTGCGGTCGTCGCGATCGCGGACCTCGACCTGTCGAAGGCGCAGGCCGCCGCAGGGGAGATCGGCGGTCCGGACGTGGCCGTCGGCCTGCAGGTCGACGTGAGCTCTGCGGAGTCCGTCCAGGCGGCGGTCGACGCCACGCTGCTCGCTCTCGGTGGGCTCGACCTCGTCGTCAACAACGCCGGCCTGTCGCTGTCGAAGTCGTTGCTCGAGACGACCGAAGCGGACTGGGACCGTCAGCACGACGTGATGGCGAAGGGGTCGTTCCTCGTCTCCCAGGCCGCGGCGCAGGTCATGATCGAGCAGCGGCTCGGTGGCGACATCGTCTACATCTCCTCGAAGAACTCGGTCTTCGCGGGGCCGAACAACATCGCCTACTCCGCCACGAAGGCCGACCAGGCCCACCAGGTGCGGCTTCTCGCGGCCGAGCTCGGCGAGCACGGGATCCGGGTCAACGGCGTCAACCCCGACGGGGTCGTGCAGGGGTCGGGGATCTTCTCCAGCGGCTGGGGTGCCAACCGGGCGGCCGTCTACGGCGTCGAGGAGAAGGACCTGGGCAAGTTCTACGCCCAGCGGACGATCCTCAAGCGCGAGGTGCTCCCCGAGCACTGCGCCAACGCCGTCTACGCACTGGTCGGCCCGGACCTCACCCACACGACCGGGCTGCACGTGCCCGTCGACGCGGGCGTCGCCGCCGCGTTCCTCCGCTGACGATGGTTCATGTCGCCGCGGTCGACCTCGGGGCCTCCAGCGGCCGGGTCATGGTCGGGGAGGTCGGGCCCGACCACCTGCGGCTGCGGGCGGTCGCACGGTTCGGCAACGAGCCGGTGCGGCTGCCCGACGGGCTGCACTGGAACGTCGTCGAGCTCTACCGGCAGGCCCTGCTGGGGATGCGTGCGGCGGTCGCGTCGACTCCTGGCCTCGTCAGCGTGGCGGTGGACTCCTGGGCGGTCGACTACGCGCTGCTCCGGGAAAGGAGTCTGATCGGGCTGCCGTTCCACTACCGCGACGAACGGTGCGCGGACGGGGTCGCCTCGGTCCACGCGGTGGTCGGCGCCGAGGAGCTCTACGGCCGCAATGGGCTGCAGCACCTGCCGTTCAACACGGTCTTCCAGCTCGCCGCGGACTCCCTCGTCGGGCTCGCGGACGCGGTGCTGCTGATCCCGGACCTGATGACCTACTGGCTGAGCGGTCGGGCGGTCACCGAGCGGACCAACGCCTCGACGACCGGACTTCTCGACGTGCGGACACGGGAGTGGGACCGCTCGCTGTGTACCCGGCTCGGTGTGCAGCCGGAGCTCTTCCCGGAGCTCGTCGACCCCGGGGTGGCGATCGGTCCTCTGCGCCCCGACGTCGCGTCCTTCGTGGGCGCCCCGCTGACCGTCACGACGGTCGGCTCGCACGACACCGCCTCGGCGGTCGTCGGCGTCCCCATGACGAGCGGCGACGCGGCGTACATCTCGTGCGGCACCTGGGGGCTGGTCGGCGTCGAGCTGTCCTCACCCGTGCTCACGGCCGAGAGCCGCGCGGCCAACTTCACCAACGAGGGCGGCGTCGACGGGCGGACCCGGTTCCTCACCAACGTCATGGGCACGTGGCTGCTCTCGGAGACGCTCCGCACCTGGGGGGTCTCGGACCTGGAGGGGGCGCTCGCGGAGGCCGCGGCGTACGACGGTCGCGTGACCGTCTTCGACGTGCAGGACCCACGGTTTCTGCCTCCTGGCGACATGCCTGAGCGGATCGCCCTGTTCTGCGAGGAGCAGGGGCTGCCGCTTCCCTCCTCGCGACCGGCCCTGGTGCGGAGCATCGTCGAGTCGCTGGCCGAGGGGTTCGCTGCCGCCCTGCGCACTGCCGCCTCGCTCTCGGGCCACGACGTGCGCGTCGTCCACCTCGTCGGCGGCGGCGCCCAGAACGCCCTGCTCTGCCAGGCGACCGCGGACCGCGCCGGGCTGCCGGTTGTCGCGGGACCGGTCGAGGCGACCGCCCTCGGCAACGTGCTGGTCCAGGCGCGGGCGGTGGGCGCGCTCAGCGGCTCCCTGGAGGCGCTGCGCGCCTTGGTCGAACGGACCCACTCGCTCGTGACCTATTCGCCGTCACCGGTCAGGATGGCACCGTGAAGGTCGCGCTGATGGTCACCTGCGTCAACGACGCGATGTTCCCGGCTGCGGGACAGGCGACGGTCACGCTGCTGCGGCGGCTGGGGGTGTCCGTGGAGTTTCCCGCAGAGCAGGCGTGCTGCGGGCAGCCGATGGTCAACACCGGCTACCTCGACGAGGCGGTGCCCGTCGTACGCAACTGTGTCTCGGCGTTCGAGGGGTACGACGCCGTGGTGGTGCCGTCCGGCTCGTGCGCGGGGTCGGTGCGGCACCAGCACTCGATGGTGGCGCGCCGGGCGGGGGACCCGTCCCTGGGTTCCCTGGCGCCGCGGACCTACGAGCTGACCGAGTTCCTCGTCGACGTACTCGGCGTCACCGACGTCGGGGCGTCGTTCCCGCACCGGGTGACGTACCACCCGACGTGCCACTCGTTGCGGATGCTCGGGGTCGGCGACCGGCCGCTGTCGCTGTTGCGTTCGGTCCGCGGGCTGGAGCTGCTGCCGCTGGCACGCGCCGAGGAGTGCTGCGGGTTCGGGGGCACGTTCGCGGTCAAGAACCCTGACGTGTCGGTGGCGATGGGCGCCGACAAGGCGCGGGAGGTGGTCAACACCGGGGCGGAGGTACTCGTGGCCGGCGACTCCTCGTGCCTCATGCACATCGGGGGGCTGCTGTCCCGGCAGCGGAGCGGCGTGCGGGTCATGCACCTCGCCGAGGTGCTGGCGGCGACGGAGGGACTGTCATGACCCTCCCCGGACGTCATCGGGGCTGGTCGCCGGGGCGACCAGGGCGGATGACGTCCTGCGCGGCGACCCCCGGACGTCATCGGGGTTGGTCGCCGGGGCGACCGGAAGGCATGACGCAAGGAGGAGGGGTGTGACCGCCACCTTCGTGGGGATGCCGAAGTTCCCCGACGCCGCCCGGGAAGCCCTCGCCGACACGCAGCTGCGCGGCAACCTCGCGCACGCCACCTCGACGATCCGCGCCAAGCGGGCGGCCGTCGTGGGAGAGCTGCCGGAGTGGGAGTCCCTGCGGCTGGCCGGGGCGGCGGTCAAGGACGCGGCGCTGCTGTCGCTGGACGAGCAGCTGGTCTCGCTGGAGGCGGCCCTGACGGCGGCGGGCGCGACCGTGCACTGGGCGCGCGACGCCGAGGAGGCGTGTGCGGTGGTCTTGTCGGTGGCCCAGAAGCACGGCCTCGACGAGCTGGTCAAGGTCAAGTCGATGGTCACCCAGGAGATCGGGCTCAACGAATATTTGTCAGCACGAGGAATTTCCGCGTGGGAGACCGACCTCGCCGAGCTCATCGTCCAGCTCGGCGACGACCTGCCGTCGCACATCCTCGTCCCGGCGATCCACCGCAACCGGGCGGAGATCCGGTCGATCTTCCAAGCCTCGATGGGTGGCGTCGGGAGGGCGGCGCCGGACGACCTGACCGACGCCCCTGCCGACCTCGCCGGCGCGGCTCGGCTGCACCTGCGCGAGAAGTTCCTCCGGGCGAAGATGGCGGTCTCCGGCGCGAACTTCGCCGTCGCCGACACGGGGACGCTGGTCGTCGTAGAGTCGGAGGGGAACGGCCGGATGTGCCTCACCCTCCCGGAGGTCCTCGTCTCCGTGGTCGGCATCGAGAAGGTCGTGCCGACCTGGGAGGACCTCGACGTGCTCCTCCAGACGCTGCCGCGCTCCTCGACCGGGGAGCGGATGAACCCCTACACGTCGTTCTGGACCGGGGTCGCGCCCGGGGACGGGCCCCAGGAGGTGCACGTCGTCCTGCTCGACAACGGGCGCACCCGGGCGCTCGCCGACGAGGTCGGCCGCCAGGCGCTGCGGTGCATCCGGTGCTCGGCGTGCCTCAACGTCTGCCCGGTCTACGAGCGAACGGGCGGCCATGCCTATGGGTCGGTCTATCCCGGCCCCATCGGAGCGATCCTCAACCCGTTGCTCCGCGGCGTGGGAAACGACCCTCAGACCGACTCGCTGCCGTACGCGTCGTCGCTCTGCGGGGCGTGCTACGAGGTCTGCCCGGTGGCGATCGACATCCCGACCGTGCTCGTCGAGCTGCGCTCGCAGGTGGTCGACGCCCACCGCTCGGGCGTGCCCTCCGCCGAGGCGGTCGCCATGAAGGCTGCCGCCTGGACGCTCGGCTCGGGGTCGCGACTTGCAGCCGCGACGCGCTTCGCGAACCTGACCGGCGGCCTTGCCGGTCGGCTCTCGAAGCGGACGCTGCCGGGAGGTCGTCGGCTGCTCTCGAAGGTCCCGTTCGGGTCGGCGTGGACCGGCGCACGTGACCTTCCGGCTCCCGTCGAGTCCTTCCGTTCCAGGTGGAAGTCATGAACGCCCGCGACGAGATCCTCGGCCGGGTGCGTGCGGCCCTCGCCGACGCACCGGCCCCGCCCGCCGTGCCGCGCGACTATCGGCAGTCGTTCGAGAGGTCGGTCCTCGACCTGTTCGTCGAACGCGTCGAGGACTACCGCGCGGTGGTCAGTCGGTGCGCCTCCGACCAGGTGGAAGAGCGGGTCGTCGCGATCCTCGACGGTGCGCGGACCGTCGTACCCCCGGAGCTGCCTTGGCAGCTGCCGCACACCGAACCGGACACCGGGCAGAGCGCTCTCGAGCTCGACGAGTTCGACGCCGTCGTCACTGCGGCCGCCGTCGGCATCGCGGTCACCGGCACCGTCGTCCTCGACCACGGGCCGGGCCAGGGGCGCCGCGCCCTGAGCCTCGTCCCCGATCTCCACGTCTGCGTGGTGCGCGCCGACCAGGTCGTCGCCGGCGTCCCCGAGGCCGTCGCGCGGCTCGACGCCGTCCGGCCACAGACGTGGATCAGCGGGCCGTCCGCGACCAGCGACATCGAGCTGAACCGGGTCGAGGGGGTGCACGGGCCGCGTACCCTCCACGTGGTGCTGGTCAGCTGATCCGGCGGAGCGCGAGCCCGAGCGTCACCGCGCCGGTCCCCGCCCAGATGGCGCTGCCGACCCAGGCGACGGCGGCGTACGACGAGTCGGTCATCGCCCCGCCGACGGAGAAGACCTCGAGGAGCGCCAGCGCGAGGGCGCTCCCGGTCGAGAAGCCGAGCATCCGCATCACGTGGTTGAACGCCGTCGCGCTGCCGGTCTCCTCGGCGGGCACGCTGCGGACGATCAGCCCCGGCAGCGCCGCGAACGTGCACCCGCTCCCCACGCCGGCGACCGCCATGACGACCGCCACCTGCCACACCTCGGTGTGCCAGACCGCCAGCCCGGCGATCGCCGAGGCGAAGACGGCTGCGCCGATCGGAAGGATGAAGTCCGGCGTGATCCATCGCGAGAGCGACGTCGTCACCCGGCTGCCGGTGAACGACAGCAGCGAGTAGGGCACCAGCAGCAGCCCGGCCACCGTCACCGACCGGCCGAGCCCGAACCCGTCCGTCGTCGGAGCCTGCACCTGGATCATCACGATGGAGAGAAGCAGGTACGTCGCGATGCCTCCGGTGAGCGCGGTGAGGTTGGCCGCGACCGCGCCTCCGGAACGGGCCAGCCTGAGGTCGACCAGCGGGTGCTCGACCCGCAGCGTCCGGCGCACCCAGAGCACGAGCGTGACGACCGCGAAGAGCACGAGGGCCAGCACGCGTCCCGAGGTCCAGCCCCACGGGTCACCCTGGCTGATCGCCACGAGGAACGACGCGGTCCCCGACGCCAGCAACCCGGCGCCGAGCCAGTCGACCCGGTCGACCGCAGTCGAGGTCGACCGGGGCACGGACGTGACTGCCAGGGAGAGCGTGACCAGACAGATCGCGAGCCCGAGCCAGAAGGCCGCATGGATCCCGAAGTGCTCCGCGACGACCGCGGTCACCGGGTAGCCGAGCCCCGCCCCGACGATCGTCGTCACCGACAGCAGCGCGATCGCCGGCTGCGAGTCCTCGACGAACTCCCGCGCGACCGCGAACGCCAACGGAGTGAGCGCCATGCCGACGCCCTGCATCGCCCGGCCCGCGAGGAGGAACGAGAACCCGAGCGGCAGCGCGGCGAGCAGCGTCCCGACAGCCACCACGACGAGCCCGCCGATGATCACCGCCCGGCGCCTCCGGTTGCCGCCCAGCCGGCCGGCGACCGGAGTCGCGACCGCCCCGGAGAGCAGCGCCGCGGTCAGCGTCCACTGCGCGTCGCTGAACGACACGCCCGCCTCGACGGCGATCGCCGGCACCAAGGGGGCGCCGAGGCTGGAGACGACCGATGTGACGGTCGTCAGGAGCACGAGTGTTGGCAGAAGCAGCACCCGGCGCGGCGTACTGCCTGGGGTCAGCGGACCCACGGGTTGAGGACGTCGACGCCCATCGGCTCGAAGTCAGCGACGTTACGGGTGACGACCGTCAGTCCATGGGTCAGTGCGGTCGCCGCGATGAGCGCCTGGCGCTCGGGCCGGGGGTCGGGCACGTGCAGTGCTGCCGCTCGCCGAGCCACGGCCAGATCGACAGGAAGGATCCGCTCGGCGTACCCGCGCAGCACGCTCTCCTCGAGCCAGGTCCGGAGCAGAGAGCCATGCTTCTCGTCCCGACGTTCGACAAGCAGGACGCCGGCCTCGATCTCGCGGATCGTCACCACGCTGAGAAAGGCGTTGCTCTTCGGTCGTGCCGAGGCCCAGGCGACCACACGCTCGTCGGCCGACGGCCTTCGCAGCTCGCTGACGACGTTCGTGTCGAGCAGGAACGTCAAAGGTCGGCGACCTCGCCGAGTCCGCGCGACACCACAGGCTCGAGCTCGACATCGGTATCCATGCGGAGCGAGTCACGGACGCTGCCGCCGCCGGTGAGGCGCTCGTAGTCATCCATCGCGAGTACCACGATGGACGGCTTGCCACGATCGGTGACGAAGACCGGTCCCTGCTTCGCCATCGCCTTCACGGTTGACGGCGACTGGTTGAACGTCCGCGCGTTGACGAAGCTCATGCGAAACACCTCCGAGCCCCTGGTACTACGTAACTACCTCAGCCTCGCCTACTGCCTTTCCTCAGCCCTTGCGCGCCCTCGACGCCGTCTTCGCGCGCGCGTTGGCGTCGAGGACGACCTTCCGGATCCGCACCGTCTGCGGCGTCACCTCGACGCACTCGTCCTCGCGGCAGAACTCCAGGCACTGCTCGAGGCTCAGCTTGCGCGGCGGGATCAGCTTCTCGAAATTGTCAGAGGTAGAAGAACGGACGTTGGTCTGCTGCTTCTCCTTGGTGATGTTGACGTCCATGTCGTCGGCTCGGGAGTTCTCGCCGATGATCATGCCCTCGTAGACCTCGGTGGTCGGCTCGACGAACATGACGCCGCGCTCCTGGAGGTTCGTCATCGCGTACGCCGTGGCGGCGCCCGCCCGGTCGGCGACCATCGACCCGTTGGCGCGCGAGCGGATCTCGCCGGCCCATGGCTCGTAGCCCTCGAAGACGTGGTGGGCGATGCCGGTGCCGCGGGTGTCGGTGAGGAACTCGGTGCGGAAGCCGATGAGGCCGCGCGCCGGGACGAGGAACTCCATCCGGACCCAGCCGGTGCCGTGGTTGGTCATCTGCTCCATGCGCCCCTTGCGTACGGCGAGGAGCTGGGTGATCGCGCCGAGGTACTCCTCCGGAGCGTCGATCGTGAGCCGCTCCACGGGCTCGTGGACCTTCCCGTTGACCTCGCGGGTGACCACCTGCGGCTTGCCGACCGTCAGCTCGTAGCCCTCCCTTCTCATCTGCTCGACAAGAATGGCCAGCGCCAGCTCACCACGGCCCTGGACCTCCCACGCGTCGGGGCGCTCGGTCGGCAGGACCTTGATCGACACGTTGCCGATAAGCTCCCGGTCGAGCCGGTCCTTGACCAGCCGCGCGGTGACCTTGGCGCCCTTGACGCGGCCCGCCAGCGGCGAGGTGTTGGTGCCGATGGTCATGGAGATCGCCGGCTCGTCGACGGTGATCAGAGGAAGCGGCTTCGGGTCGGCCGGGTCCGCCAGCGTCTCGCCGATCATGATGTCGGGGATGCCGGCGATGGCGCAGATGTCACCGGGGCCGGCTTCCTCGGCCGGCACCCGCTCGAGGGCCTGGGTGACGAGCAGCTCGGTGATCTTGACGTTCTGCGTCGTGCCGTCACGCTTCATCCACGCGACCTGCTGGCCCTTCTTGAGCGTGCCCTCCTTGACGCGCACCAGCGCGAGCCGGCCGAGGAACGGGCTGGAGTCGAGGTTCGTGACGTGCGCCTGGAGCGGGGCGTCCTCGGTGTACGTCGGCGCCGGGATCGTCTCGATGATCGTCCGGAAGAGCGGCTCGAGGTCGGGGGAGTCCGGCATCCCGCCGTTCTCCGGGGTCTCGGTGCTCGCCCGGCCGGCCTTGGCGCTGGCGTAGACGACCGGGAAGTCGAGGGCGTCCTGGGAGTGCGAGTCGTCGAGCAGGTCCATGAACAGCTCGTACGTCTCGTCGACCACCTCGGTGATCCGGGCGTCCGACCGGTCGACCTTGTTGACGACGAGCACGACCGGCATGTCGGCGTTCAGGGCCTTGCGGAGGACGAACCGGGTCTGCGGCAGCGGCCCTTCGCTGGCGTCGACCAGGAGCACGATGCCGTCGACCATGCTGAGCCCGCGCTCGACCTCGCCGCCGAAGTCCGCGTGGCCGGGGGTGTCGATGATGTTGATCGTCATCGGCTGACCGTCGGTCGCCGGGCCCTTGTAGTTCACCGCGGTGTTCTTGGCGAGGATCGTGATCCCCTTCTCCCGCTCGAGCTCTCCGGAGTCCATCGCCCGTTCGTCGACGTGCGCATGGTCGCCGAACGAGCCGGCCTGCCACAGCATCGCGTCGACCAGCGTGGTCTTGCCGTGGTCGACGTGCGCCACGATGGCGACGTTGCGGAGGTCGGAGCGGAGGGTCTTCTCAGGCATGCGGCAGTCACTTCTGGGTGGGGGAGGTGCCCGGCCGGGCCTTGCGAGTCTACCGGCTGCGCGGGGTGACGGTTTCCCATGGGATGCAGGAGAACTGGTGCTTCCCATGGGCCGTAACCCGTGGGGAGCACCAGTTTCCCGACATCCCATGGGAAACCGACCCGGCCCTACACCGCCGCGGGGACGCGCTGAGGCGTGACCGGCGCGGCCGCCGGCTCCGGCGTGGCCGGCGACGCGGTCCCGTGGTCGTCGACCATCGTCGCCTCGTCGAAGGGGTCGGAGCCGTCGAGCGCCCGGGCCAGCTGCGCCCGGTCGAGGCTCTTCGTCCACGACCCGATGACGACGGTTGCCACGGCGTTCCCGGCGAAGTTGGTGACCGCGCGGGCCTCCGACATGAACCGGTCGATGCCGACGATGAGGCCGACGCCGTCGACCAGGTCGGGACGGTGTGAGGCGAGCCCGCCGGCGAGGGTGGCCATCCCCGCGCCGGTGACGCCGGCGGCGCCCTTCGAGGCGATGACCATGAACACCAGCAGGGAGATCTGCTCGCCGATCGCCAGCGGGTTGCCCATCGCCTCGGCGATGAAGAGCGAGGCCATCGTGAGGTAGATCGCGGTGCCGTCCAGGTTGAACGAGTAGCCGGTCGGCACGACGACACCCACGGTGCTCTTGTCGACGCCGGCGTGCTCCATCTTCGCGATCAGGCGGGGCAGCGCGGTCTCGGAGGACGACGTCGAGACGATGAGCAGGAACTCACGGGCGAGGTAGCGCAGCAGGGAGAACAGGTTCACGCCGGTCGTGACCCGCAGGACCGCGCCGAGGATGACGAACACGAACACCGCGCAGGTCGCGTAGAAGCCGAGCATGATCACGGCCAGGCTGCGCAGCGCGTCCATGCCGGTCTCGCCCACCACGGCCGCGATCGCGGCGAAGGCGCCGACCGGAGCCAGCCACATGATCATCACGAGCACCCGGAACACCAGCTTCTGCAGGTGCTCGACGCCCCTCAGGACCGGCTGGGCGCTCCGCCCCATCGCCTGCAGGGCGAAGCCGACGAGGAGCGCGACGAGCAGGGTCTGGAGCACCTCGCCGGAGGTGAGGGCGGAGAGCAGCGAGGTCGGGATGATCCCGAGCAGGAAGTCGGTGGTCGTCGAGTGCGCAGCCACCTGCTCGGCGCCCGCGGCCGCCACGTCCGGCGTCAGGTTGAGCCCCGAGCCCGGCTTGAGGATGTTGCCGACCACCAGGCCGATGGCGAGCGCGAACGTCGACATCGTGAGGAAGTAGCCGAGCGCCAGGCCGCCGACCTTGCCGACCTTGGCGGCGCTGGCCACCGAGCCGACACCGAGGACGATCGTGCAGAAGATGATCGGCGAGATCATCATCTTGATCAGCGCCACGAACGCCGTACCGATCGGCTTCAGCGCGACGGCGACATCAGGAGCGGCGAAGCCGAGACCGATGCCGAGGACCACGGCGACGATGACGGCGAGGTACAGGTAGTGGGTCCTGTCCCGTCGGGCGGTGGATCCGGTGGTGGTGCTCATGAGGGCCTCCAGTCAGTGGAACGTCGTCCCAGAGTGGGGCCCGGTGTGAGTCCGGTCACCGTTGTGTTCGTTGAGTTCACGAGACGGCTGTCACAATCCGAGGGTGGGAGCACGCAGCAGCCCGGTCGCACGGCAGATCTTCGGCCTGCAGACGCTGACCGTGCTCCTCGTGCTCGCGGTCGGCACCGGTCTCGCCGTGGTCGACGCCCGGGCGGCGCAGCGGGACGACGCCGAGACGCGTTCCGTGGCGATCGCCCGCACCGTCGCCGACTCGCCCGCGGTCCTCCGAGCGCTCGGCACCGAGGACCCCTCGGTCCGGATCCAGCCCTACGCGGAGGCCGTCCGCGTGGACACCGACACCGACTTCGTGGTGGTGATGGCGCTGGACCGGACCCGCTACTCGCACCCGAACCCAGCACTCATCGGCAAGCCGTTCATCGGCGACCTCGGCGGTGCCCCGGAGGGCGAGGTCTTCACCCAGGAGTACGCCGGGACGCTCGGCCCGTCCATGCGCGCGGTCGTCCCGGTGGTGGACCGGGACGGGTCCGTCGTCGCGCTCGTCTCGGTCGGCATCACGCTGGAGCGGATCAGTGCCGCGCTCTGGGAGCGGCTGGCGAGGATCGGGCTCGTGG
>DASSBB010000005.1:0-104305 GCA_035699145.1 Marmoricola sp. | reverse complement strand
TCCCGGTCGCCCGACGCTGCCGCAGCTCGCGCCAGCATGGTGGGGCGATGGAGCACCTTCCCCGCTACCGCGTGGGCCATCCTGACGAGCGCGTCAGGATCAGCCTCCCCGCCGTGCCGGCGCAGCTCCTCCAGGCACGTCTGTGCGACGCTCGCACGGAGGGCGTTGATGACCGGTCCCGCATCCCGCGCGGCAAGGTCGTCACAGAGGCGCCGCGCCGCCCTGTCGACGATGTGGCGAGCCTCGAGGACCGCGCCGGCCACGTCGGGGTCACGTCTCGCCTCGTCGCCGAGCGCGGTCAGGTCGACCAGACGGACACCGGTCAGCTCACCCACCCCGGCATCGACGTTCGGGGGTACGGCGAGGTCGACGACCGTCAGGGGGCGCCGGCGACCGGCGATGGCCTCGGTCACGTGCTCGAGCATCAACACGTGGTGGGCGGCCGAGGTGGCGCAGAGGAGCAGGTCAGCGCGACGTACCCCCTCGACCAACGCGTTCAGCGGGCAGACCTGCTCCGCGCCCGCGAGCCGGGCCGCATAGGCCTGGTCACGGGCGGCGACCCTGAACGTGTGGCCGCCGGCCGTGAGGTGGTCGCAGGCGATGGTTGCCATCTGCCCGGAGCCCACGACGAGGACCTCCAGCTCCGACGACCGGGTGGCCGTCGCCAGACCCACGTCCACGGCCCGCTTCGCCAGCGACCTCCCCTGCCTGCCCAGCGCGGTGTCAGCGTGCACCCTTCGCGCGCCTCGGATCGCGGAAGGAAACAGTCGGTCGAGCAGCGGGCCGGCCGTGCCCGCGTCACGGGCTGCCCGCCAGGCCATCCCGACCTGGGCAACCACGTCGACGTCGCCCACGAGGCGGGACTCGAGCCCCGCGGTCACCCTGAAGAGATGGGCGACGGCATCAGGGCCGGTGAGCGCGTGCGCAGCGGCCTCGACCTGCGGACGGGAGAGGCCGGACCACGCGGAGATGGAGTCGAGCCCGCGGGCAGCTGCCTCCCGCTGGTCTGTGGTCGCGGTGGCGTAGATCTCGGTCCGACTGCACGTCGAGAGCACGGCCGCCTCCGAGAAGCCCAGGCCCACCAGCTCGGTGAGCACGTGTGGCAGGTTCTCGCGCCGCACAGCCACCCGCCCGAGCTCGGCGAGGGACGCCCGGTTGTGGCACAGGCCGACCATGAGGAGCTGGGGAGCAGGGTCGCGCACGTCAGTCCTCCCACTCCGGCTTCGCCAGTCACGACGAAGCGTCTCTCACCGACCGCCAAGGCGACAGTCGGGCACCGATTCTCGTCGGAGCAGCGTCAAGAGGTTGTGAAATGCGGCGCCGTAGAACGGTTCGGAGCGCCGCCGGGGATCCCTGCATGAGACCTCAGCGTCGTGGGGAAGGTGCACCCATGACTGATGGGAACACGAACCCCGACGATCCCCGGGTCGCCGTCCTCCAAGCCGTCGTAGACCGGGTCACCTCGTGGCAGGACGGCGCCGACGAGCCGACCGTCCGCAAGGAGCTCGACGACGCGCTCGGGGAGTCCGACGTCGACGTGGACGACGAGACCCGTGAACGGATCGTCCGCCGGATCGTCGACGACGGTTCGCACTTCGACGTGGCCGGAGTGCTCCGCTGACGTCAGGCCCCCGGCGGGTCCTGGTCACCGGCGCCGGCGGCTACATCGGCGGCCGGCTCGTCCCCGTCCTCCTGGACCGCGGCCACGAGGTCGTCGCTTCCTTCTCCAAGGGCGTGCCGGCGCGGCCGTCCTGGTGGGCGGACCGTGTCACGTCGGTCGGCATGGACGTGCTCGACCCCGCCCAGGTCGAGGCAGCCGTCGAGGGCGTCGACGCGGTCTACTACCTGATCCACGGGCTCGGCGCCGCGGACTTCGCCGAGACCGACCGCCAGGGCGCGGCGATCCTCGGCAAGGCGGCGGCCGCGGCGGGGGTGGAGCGGATCGTCTACCTCTCCGGGCTCGTCCCCGACGTGCCCGAGGAGCTGCTCTCCGAACACATCGCGTCCCGGCTCGAGGTCGAGCGGGTCCTCGCCGAGTCCGGCGTGCCGGTGGTCACCGCCCGCGCCGCGATCGTCATCGGCAGCGGCTCCACCTCCTTCGAGATCGTCCGCCAGCTCTCGGAGCGGCTGCCCGTGCAGACGGTGCCCACCTGGCTGGACTCCGACGTGCAGCCGATCGCGGTGGTCGACGTCGTCGAGGCGCTCGCCGGCTGCCTCGCGCTGCCCGCGGAGCCACGCACGTTCGACGTCGGTGGGCCGGAGCGGTTGAGGTACGCCGAGCTCCTCCAGCTCTTCGCCGAGGTCGCCGGCATCGTCCGGCCGCAGGTGCCGCTCCCGTCGGTGCCGTCGGCCTTGGTCGGGCAGCTCGCCGGTCGGCTGACCGGCGTGCCGGCCGTCACGGTCGCCTCCCTGGTCGAGAGCCTCCACCACGACATGGTCTGCCGCGACGACGCGTTCGCCGCCGAGCTTCTCCCGGACGACTACGAGCGCCTGGGGGTCCGCCAGTCGATCGAACGTGCGCTCACCCGCCCCCGGGCGGGGACCCGGGTCGCGGACCGGGACCCGATGGGTCCGCTGCCCACCGACCCCTCCTGGGCGGGAGGCGGTGTCTACCTCTTCGACGGGGAGGCGCGGCGCAGGCCCGCCTCGCTCGTGCACCGGCTCCTGCTGGGCGTACGACGACCGCGGTGGCTGTGATCGTGAGCCCGCTCAGTCGCCGGCCCGGGCCCGCATCCGGTCCGGGACGAAGCCGTGCTCGAGTCCCCACAGGACCGCGTTCGTGCGGCTGGCGACCCCCATCTTGCGGTAGCTGCTGCGGATGTAGGACTTCACCGAGTTGATCGAGAGCGAGGCCCGCGAGGCGATCTCGGCGTTGCTGAGCCCCTGGGTGATCAGGGCGATCACCTCGGCCTCCCGGACGGTGAGCCCCTCGGCGCGGCCGGGGTAGTCGTTCTCGACGCGCGCCGTCTCCGGCACCGGGAGCGGGGCCACCACCTGCTCTCCGGCGTGCACCTGCTTCAGCGCCTCGACCAGCTCGGCAGTGCTGAGCGCCTTCGAGAGGTACCCCGAGACGCCGCGCGCCAGCGTCTGCCGCACGAGCGGCTCCTCGACGTTCCAGGTGTAGACCACGACGTGGCGCACGGCGGGGTTGGCGAGCAGCTCGCCGACGTCGGGCCCATCTCCCTGCGTCTGGGCGAACGTGTCGTAGAGGGCGATGTCCACCGGCTCGACCACCGGCAGCTGGGCGGCCAGCTCGACCACCTCGAGCTGGTCGCTGTGGTCCGCGAGCATCTCGGCCAGGCCGCGGATGACCACCTCGTAGTCGTCGACGATGGCGAGACGGATGGGCATGCGGCGAGTCTAGGGTGCGTACGCTCTGGGCATGCCCTCACGCACACCCGGGGCGCTCCATGTCCTGACCCGGCCGGGGATGCTGCTGCTCCATGCCGCTGGCATCCTCGCGATCCTCGCGGCCGTCCTCCTGGGTCGCTGGCAGGTGGACGCGTGGCAGATGCACCGGGAGGACCGCGCCGCGGAGATCGCCGACGACGCGCCGGTGCCGCTCCGCACGGTGATCGGCGCCGACGACGCGTTCCCGGCCGACGGAGTCGGTCGTCCGGTGTCGGCGACCGGGGAGTGGCGGCCGGACGAGACCGTCCTGGTGGCCGGCAAGGAGCACGACGGCGCCTCCGGTTTCTGGGTGGTCACGCCGCTCTCCGTGTGCGAGGAGGGATGCGCGTCCTTGCCCGTGGTCGTGGGGTGGTCGCCGACCGAGGACTCGCCCCGACCCGAGCCGGGGCCGGTCGAGGTGACCGGTTGGCTGCAGCCGGGGGAGTCCGCCGGCCCGCCGGATGACGACCCGGCGGACGCCGTACTCCCGACGCTGAGGATCGCGGACCTGCTGCAGCGGGTCGAGGGCGACCTGTACGGCGGCTACCTGATCCTGCGCACCCCGGCGGAGGCCCGGGCGGGGCTGGCGGCGGTCACGCCGGAGTCGCTGCCGGACCCGCCGACCTTCACGGCGCTGCGCAACCTGCTCTACGGGATCGAGTGGTGGTTCTTCGGGCTCTTCGCCGCGTTCCTCTGGTGGCGGTGGAGCCGGGACGAGCTCGAGCGGGCGCGGGCGTCAGCTTCGTCGACCGACGACGTGAGATCGCTCTCGGAGCACCCGGACGACGGTCGGGAGGACCCGGCGGAGCGGATACCGTCGACGTCGTGAACCGCCTTCTCACCGCCTATCGCGTGATGGCCACCATCGTCGGGGTCCTGCTCGTGGTCCTCTGCCTGATCGGGCTGCCGCTGCACTGGGCCCACCTGGTCAACCCGGCCTGGTTCCCGGTCGGGAGCGACGGCGAGCGGCTCGGGGACGGCATCTCGCAGTACCTCGGTGTCGCCCACGGCTGGCTCTACATGATCTTCGTCTTCGTCGCGTTCGCGCTCTCCCGCCGGGCACGCTGGGAGCTGAGCTTCACGCTCGTCACGCTGCTCAGCGGCACCGTGCCGATCCTCTCCTTCTGGGCCGAGCGCCGCGCCACCCGGCGGGTGCGGGCCGAGATGCGGACGGCCGGCTCGGTGACCGTCTCCTAGCGTTCAGGAGCTGGTCGACCGGCCGGCCACCGAGGTCAGCGCCGAGGATCAGTGCCCCGGTGTCACTCCTTGATGTCGATCTTCTCGGCCGGAGCCGACGGGGTGGTCGGGACGTGTGCGGTCTCCGTGGCGTCGGCCACCGCCTCGTCGGGGGAACCAGCGGCGGCGTCGTCGCTCGGCTGCTCACCGGCGTACGTCGACGCGGCGGCTGCCGAGGCGGCACCGGCCGCGGCGGCAGACGGGCTGGCCGTGGTGACGGGGCTGGTCACGGGCGTCGTGGTGGCGGCCGGCGTCGTGCGGGCGGGCGTGGTCGACTGCCACTGGGGCTGCGAGCTGCGGCCGCCGCCCATCAGCCGACGCACCAGCGCGAAGACCGCCGCGCCCACGCCGGTGACGAGCAGGAGCTTCTTGAGCTTGCTGCCGCCTTCGCTGCTGTGCGCGGAAGCCTGCTTCACCACCGCCGGCGTCTTGTCGTCGGGGAGCCGCTCGTCGAGCTTGGTGGCCACGACCTCGGTGAGGTCTGCGAGCCGCCCCCGGGCGTCGTCCATCACCGGGGTGAGCCGGGCGCGGGCGTCCTCGACCATCGGGGCGAGCCGCGCGCGAGCATCCTCCATGGCCGGTGCTGCCTGGGTCTTGGCCTGCTTGGCCGCCTCCATCGCCACGGCCAGCTTCGCGGCGGACTTCTTCTTCGACATCATCGACTCCTCGTTGGGGTGTCCAGGGGGTGGAACGGGGCGACTCGCGGCGACATGACGGCGCGACGACTCCTCGGATCGTTCCACCACCATCCTCCCCGAGGTCAAGGGGGAGAAACCTCGTGTGGGGCCGCGTGACAAGATCGGGGCGGACCTCAGGGCCGCCCTGCTCACTGACTGCCGGCGCCCTCACCCCGACCCGAAAGGCGCCCTCGTGGCCGACACCTACGCAACCCTCAAGACCAACCGCGGCGACATCACCCTCAAGCTGTTCCCGAACCACGCACCCGCGACCGTGAAGAACTTCACCGGGCTCGCGACCGGCACCCAGGAGTACAAGGACGCGACGACCGGCGAGCAGAAGACCGGCCGCTTCTACGACGGCCTCACCTTCCACCGGGTGATCGAGGGGTTCATGATCCAGGGCGGCTGCCCGCGCGGCGACGGCCGGGGTGGTCCGGGCTACGAGTTCAAGGACGAGTTCCACCCGGAGCTGCGTTTCGACAAGCCGTACCTCCTCGCGATGGCGAACGCCGGCCCGGGCACCAACGGCTCCCAGTTCTTCATCACGCTCGGCCCGACCCCGCACCTCAACATGCGGCACACGATCTTCGGTGAGGTCGCGGACGTCGCCTCGCAGGGCGTCGTCGACCAGATCGGCACCACCGAGACCGGCCCGATGGACCAGCCGGTCGAGCCGGTCGTCATCGAGTCGGTGACGGTCGAGGAGCGCTGACCCTCCCCCGATGAGCGAGGAACCGACCGCGGCTCCGGGTGAGCCGGCCGCTCCGTCCTGCTACCGGCACGCCGAGCGGGAGACGTGGATCCGCTGCCAGCGGTGCGAACGGCCCATCTGCCCGGACTGCATGAACCCCGCCTCGGTCGGTTTCCAGTGTCCCGACTGCGTGAAGGAGGGCGCCCGGACCACGCGGCAGCCCCGCACGGCGTACGGCGGTGTGCGGCCCGCCCAGGCCGGCCGGGCGACCCTCGGGCTCATCGGGCTCAACGTCCTGGTCTACGTGCTGGTCAGTGCGACCGGCGGCCGGACCAGCGATGTGCTGCGGGCCCTTTGGCTGCTTCCTGTGAACCCGTGTTCCTCGGGCGCGCCGCTCGGCTCCACCTGCCCGCCGGCGTGGCGAGGGCTCGACAGCGTCGCGGACGGTGCGATCTGGCAGCTTGTGTCAGCGACGTTCACCCACGTCGAGCTGTGGCACATCGGGTTCAACATGCTTGCCCTCTACATCCTCGGACCGCAGCTCGAGATGGTCCTGGGGCGGGCACGGTTCCTCGCGCTGTACCTGTTGTCCGGGTTGACAGGCAGCGTCACCGTCTACTGGCTGTCGTACGTGTACGGCCCCACCGTCGGCGCCTCGGGGGCCATCTTCGGGCTGATGGCTGCGTTGCTCGTCGTCGCGGTGAAGGTCCGGGGCGACGTCCAGGCGCTGCTCACGCTCGTCGCGGTCAACGTCGTCATCACGGTCCTCGGCGCCGGGTACATCTCCTGGCAGGGCCACCTCGGCGGGTTCGTCGGCGGACTCGTCCTTGCGCTCGTGCTCGTCTACGCGCCCCGCAAAGGCCGCACCACCTGGCAGGTCGCCGGCCTGTCGGCCGTCGGCGTGCTCCTCGCCGTCGCGGTCGTCGTCCGGACCTTCATGCTCACGTAGCTCGCCCGAGTTTCCACACTGGGGATAACTCCTGTGGAGAACTACACGCGTGTCATTCGTGCACAACTCTCTCCACAGTTGTGGAAACCGCTGACCGAGCCCTCCCCGCTCCCTGGCACGCCGAAACTCGGTCGCGCAACCGGTGGAGGGGAGCGGTCCAGACAGCTACGCGTCACTCCCACTTGGTGGCGTAGACGAACCCGGTGGCCATGAACCCGATGCCGATCAGCAGGTTGTAGTTCCCCAGGTCACGGATCAGCGGGACGCTGGCATCCTGGCTGGTCACGTAGTAGACGACGATCCAGGCGAGCCCGATGAGGAAGCAGCCGAGCATCCCGACCACGACTCCGCGCCCCCGGCCGAGCGGGGTCCGCTCGTCGGCGAGGAGCATGAGGCCGACGAACATCACGCCGAAGCCGATGAGGTAGTTCCAGTCGCCGAGGTCGGCGATCGCCTTGGGGCTGCCGTCGTCGAGCACCCCGAACACGTAGTACAGCGCGTAGGCGAGCCCGGCGACGGCCAGCAGGGCGGCGAGCCCGGTGCGCACCACGGAGATCGACGTTCCTCGGGACGCGTCGTGGGCGGTGGCGCTGCGGGGCTTGGACACGGAGCTACTCCTCGGCTGGGCGGTTCTGTGAAGGGACCAGCGGCCGGCGGCGAGCGGCCGGACGGCGCTGGGTCCGTCGGCTAGCGTAGTCGGCGACGCCGGTCCATCCGGTCACCTCGTCAAGATCGAGCAAGGAACCGTGATGCACTCCTCACCGCACCGCGACCCCCGCCCGGGTCCACGCGGAGCCGCCGCCGTGCTCCGCCGGCTCCGGCCGTCCGGTCCGCGCCGCCGCTGGGGGATGCTCACCCCGCTCGCGTTCGCCGGTGCGGGGGTCCTGCTGGTGACCAGCGCGGTCAACGCCGACGGCACCGACCTGCGCCCCGACACCTCCTCCGACCTCGCCGACCTGGCCCAGCAGGAGACCGCGAGGGTCCAGCGGCTCCACGAGGAGGTCGCCGAGCTGAACGCCGACATCGAGACCTTGAGCGACCAGCTCGACGACACGAAGGTCGAGGAGCTCCAGCAGCAGATCGACGCGCTGGAGATGCCGGCCGGGCTGACCGCGGTCGAGGGGCCCGGCATCACCGTCACCCTCGAGGACGCGCCGCGGGAGACCCAGGAGGCGGCCGGCGACGACGTCAGCAACGCCATCGTTCACCAGCAGGACATCCAGGCGGTCGCCAACGCGCTGTGGGCCGGGGGCGCGGAGGCGATGACGCTCCAGGGCCAGCGGGTCGTCTCGACGACAGGCATCAAGTGCGTCGGCAACACCGTGCTCCTCCACGGCGTGACCTACTCACCGCCGTACGTCATCTCGGCGATCGGCGACGTGGACGCGATGCGTGCGCAGATCGAGTCGAGTCCCTACCTCGCGGCGTACCTCGAGGCGGTCGACCAGTACCAGCTCGGCTGGGACGTCGAGGAGGAGGCGCACCTCGAGCTCCCGGCGTTCACCGGGTCGACCGAGATGCGCTACGCGCGTCCCGGCGACGCCGTCTGACCGGGGGGTACGCCGGCTCAGCCGTCGCCCTCGCCGCCACCGGTCCCCTCGTTGCCGCCGCCACCGCCCTCGCCACTGTCGTCGGTGGGCGACACCTCGTCGGTGGGCGACACCTCGTCCGTCGGCGTCACCTCGTCGGTGGGGGTCACCTCGTCGGTGGGCGTCACTTCCTCGAAGTCGGAGACCACGATCGTGACCGTCGACCCGCGCGGCGCCTCGCTCAGTCCCTCCGGGGTCTGCGACAGGACCCGACCGGGCTCGGCCGGCGTCGTCGTGTCGGTGTCCACCTGGACCTCGAAACCGGCCCGCTCGAGCCGCCGGACCGCCTCGTCCTCGGTGAGCCCCACGACGTTCGGCACCTCCGCCGGCCCGGTCGAGAGCACGACGGTGACGGTGGAGCCGGCCGGCACCGACTCGGCGGCGTTCGGGCTGGTCCGGATGACGGTGTCCTTCGGCTCGTCGGAGTCCTCGGTCTGGAACTCCGGGTCGAGCCCGGCGTCGCTGAGCTTCTGCTGCGCCTCGTCCCGGCTGTCTCCGATGACGAACGGCACGGTCACCATCTCCGACCCGGCGGACACGGTCAGGGCGATCTCGGACCCGGTGGCGACGGTCTCGCCGGAGCCCGGGTCCTGCTCCATCACCCGGCCACGGGGGACGTCGTCGGAGTTCACCCGGTCGACGCGGCCGATCTTCAGCCCCTCGGACTCGAGCCGCCGCTCGGCCGCACGCAGCGTCATGTTGGTCACCTGCGGGACCGTCACCTGCTCGGGCTCGTCGGAGTCGAACAGCGCCGTGCCGGCCCAGATCGCGCCGGCGAGGAGGGCGAGCAGAAGGATGCCCAGCAGGGCCAGCGGCCACTTCTTGCGCCGATCCGGCTCCTCCTCGGGCTCGCTCGCCGCCCGGAAGATCGACGTAGGCTCCGCGTCCACGAACGGTGCAGCGGCGACCGGGGCCACCGTGGCCGTCACCGGGTGGCCGTCGAGGTAGCGGCGCACGTCGGCCTGCATCTCCGCCGCGCTCTGGTAGCGCTCGTCGACCCGCTTGGCGAGCGACTTCATCACGATCGCGTCGAGCGCCTCGTCGAGCTCGGGGTTGTACGTCGACGGCGGCTCCGCCTGTTCACGGACATGCTGGTAGGCCACCGAGAACGGGCTGTCGCCGACGAACGGGGGGCGTCCCGCGAGCAGCTCGTAGAGGAGGCACCCCGCGGAGTACACGTCGCTGCGTGAGTCCACCGTCTCGCCCCGGGCCTGCTCCGGCGAGAGGTACTGCGCGGTGCCGACCACGGCCGAGGTCTGCGTCATCGTGGACGTGCCCTCCGAGATCGCCCTGGCGATCCCGAAGTCCATGACCTTGACGTCGCCGCTGGGCGTGAGCATCACGTTGGCCGGCTTGATGTCGCGGTGGATGATCCCGGCGCGGTGGCTGTAGTCGAGGGCGGCGAGGACGCCCGACATGATCTCGAGCGCCCGCTCGGGGAGGAGCTTGCGCCCGTCGTTGAGCACGTCGCGCAGGGTCCGCCCGGCGACGTACTCCATGACGATGTAGGGCTGCACGTGGCTGCCGTCGGCCGCCATCTCCTCGCCGGTGTCGTAGACCGAGACGATGTTGGGGTGGTTGAGCCCGGCCGCCGACTGGGCCTCGCGGCGGAACCGGGCCTGGAAGGTCGGGTCGGCGGCGAGGTCGGTGCGGAGCCGCTTCACCGCGACGGTGCGGCCGAGCCGGATGTCGGTGCCGCGGCGTACTTCCGCCATCCCTCCGCGACCGAGGAGATCGCTGAGCTCGTAGCGCCCGCCGACCCGGACGCCGCCGCCGTGTGAGTGCTGGTCCATGAGCTACCCCTTGCCGCCCTTGCCGGGTCTGCCGCCGCCCGAGCCGTTCCCCGGCTCGCCGGCGTGGTCGGGCCTACCGTGGCCACCCTTGCCGCTCTTGCCCGGATTGTCAGCCTTGCCGCGCCCCGGGTCGTCGGCGCACGCGCTCCGCCGGTCCAGCCGGTGGCACGGATGGCGCGGGTGGCGGTCGATCGTCGTCATCGTTGGATCACGGCCTCCATGACGGCCTTGGCGATCGGGGCCGCCAGTCCGCTGCCCGAGATCGCGTCGCGGGCCACGCCGGCGTCCTCGACGAGAACGGCCACGGCCACCTCGGGGTTGTCGGCCGGAGCGAAGGAGACGAACCAGGCGTAGGGCAACGTCTCCTCGCCGGTCTGCGCGGTGCCGGTCTTGCCGGCCACCTTCACGCCCGGGATCTGCGCGGTGGTGCCCGTCCCGGCGTCGACCACCTCGACCATCATCTGGGTCAGCGTGTTGGCGTCGGCCGGCGACATCGCCCGTTCCGGCAGCTCGTCGGGAGAGGTCTTGTCGAGGACGCTGAGGTCAGGGGCGCGCACCTCGTCGACGACGTAGGGGCGCATCCCCTGCCCGTTGTTGGCGATGGTGGCGACGACGAGCGCCATCTGGAGCGGGGTGGCCCGGACGTCGAACTGGCCTATCGCCGACAACGCGGTCTGCGGCGCGTCGGGGTCCTGAGGGAACCGGCTGACCGCCTGCCCGCCGAGCCCCTCCAGGTAGCGGGCGCCGAAGCCGAACGCCTGGGCCTGCTCGCGGAGGGCTTCGGCGCCGAGCTCGAGGCCGAGTGCGCCGAAGGAGACGTTGCAGGAGACCATGAGCGCCTGGGTGAGCGTGATCCGCTCGCCGCCGCAGTTGCCGCCGCCGCTGTTCGGCAGCGTGTCCTCCGTCAGGGGAAGGTCCAGCTCGAAGCCGCCCTGCACCATGGTGTCGGCGTCGTAGTCACCGGTCGCGAGCGCCGCGGCGGCGGTGACGAGCTTGAAGGTCGACCCCGGCGGGTAGACCTCCTGGATCGCCCGGTTGAACAGCGGCCTGCCCTCCGCCGACTCGAGCCGCTGGTAGCTCTTCGCGACCTTCTCGAGGTCGTGGGAGGCGAGGAGGTTGGGGTCGTAGGTCGGGTTCGACACCATGGCGAGGACCCGCCCGGTCGAGGGCTCGAGGGCGACCACCGCGGCCTCGGTGCCCTTGCCGAGCGCGCGGATTCCCTCGAACGCCGCGGTCTGTGCCCGCGGGGCGACCGTGAGGGAGACCGAGCCGCCCTCCGGCTGGGTGTTGCTCACCATGTCGACGACGCGGTTGACGAAGAGCCTCGGGTCGCTGCCGGAGAGGACCTGGTTCTGGCTCAGCTCGACGCCGGAGGCGCCGTACAGGTAGGAGTAGAAGCCGGTGAGGTGGGCGTACTTCAGCGGCTCGGGGTAGCGCCGCTGGTACTCGAACCGGTCGTCGCTCGGCCGGCTGACCGCGAGCGGGTTGCCGGCGTCCAGGATCGCACCGCGCTTCCGGGAGAACTCCGCGTCCATCACCCGCCGGTTCCCGTTGCGGTCGTTGAGCGTGTCGGCGCGGAAGTACTGGAGGTACGTCGCGTTCAGCAGCAGCCCGAGGAAGAGGACCATGCAGACGACGGCCATCGTGCGGATCGGCTTGTTCATCGGAAACGCACCACCTGGGTGTCGTCGTCGGACGACAGCGGCTGGATCGAGGGCACCGGGCGGCGGACCTGGTCGCTGATCCGCAGCAGGAGCCCGATCACCACCCAGTTGGCGACCATCGAGGAGCCGCCGTAGGACATGAACGGCGTGGTGAGCCCGGTGAGCGGGATCAGCTTGGTGACGCCCCCGACGACGACGAACACCTGGAGGGCGAAGACCACACCGAACCCGGTCGCCATCAGCTTGCCGAAGCCGTCGCGGCAGATCAGCGCGGTGCGCAGGGCCCGCTCGACCACCAGCCCGTAGAGGAGCACCATCGCGATGACGCCGGTCAGCCCGAGCTCCTCGCCGATCGCGGCGACGATGAAGTCGGAGTAGGAGAACGGCGTCCGCCACGGGTCACCCTGGCCGAGGCCGCGGCCGACGAGCCCGCCCCAGGCCATGCCGTACATCCCGTCGATGATCTGGCCGAAGCTGTCCGGGTCGGAGAACGGGTCCCGCCACCCCTCGACCCGGTCCTGCACGTGCGGGAAGAGCAGGTACCCCGCGAAGGAGCCGGCGGCGAACATCGTGGTCCCGACGACCAGCCAGCCGGCGCGCTCGGTGGCGACGTAGAGCATGACGAGGAAGAGCCCGAAGAAGAGCAGGCTCGAGCCGAGGTCCTTCTGGAAGACCAGGATGCCCAGGCTGAGCAGCCACATCGCGAGGATCGGGCCGAGGTCGCGGCCGCGGGGGAGGTCGATGCCGATGACCCGGCGGCCGGCCAGCGCGAGCGCGTCCCGGTGGAGCACCAGGTAGCCGGCGAAGGCCACGACGAGCGCGACCTTGGCGACCTCGCCGGGCTGGAAGGAGAACCCGCCGATGCCGATCCAGATCCGGGCGCCGTTGATCTGCACGCCGAGTCCGGGCACCAGTGGCAGCAGCAGCAGGACGATCGCGCCGAGCCCGAACGTGTAGGTGAACGCCTGGAGCCTTCGGTGGTCGCGCAGGAGGAGGAGTACGGCGGCGAACAGCACCACTCCCAGGGTGGTCCACAGCAGCTGCTTGGCGGAGCGGTCGGTCTCCAGGGCGAGGTCGATCCGGTAGATCATCGCGAGCCCCAGCCCATTGAGGGCGACGACGACCGGGAGCAGCACCGGGTCGGCGTACGGCGCGGTGAGCCGAACGACGACGTGGGCGCCGATGGCGAGCGCGGCGAGCCAACCGGAGTAGCCGATCATGTCACCGGGGAGCTCACCGCGGACTCCCAGCCCCACGGCGGCGTACGCCCCGATCCCGACCGCGAGGGCGAGCAGGAGCAGGAAGAGCTCGGCGCCGCGGCGGCTGCGGTGGACGAACTCGGGAGCGGAGGTCATCGCGCTCACGAGGCGTCGTCCGCGCACGGGTCGTCGGAGGCGTCCGCGGTCGAGGTGGGGGTCGGCGAGGGCGAGGTGGAGCGAGTGGGCGAGGGTTCCCGCGACCTGCCCGGGCCGTCGTCCGACGCCTTCGGTGACCGGTTCGCGGAGCGGGTCGGGGACGGTGTCGGCGTGGTCGTCGGCTCGGGGCACTCGGCTTCCGCCTCGGCCTCGGCTTCGGCTTCCGCCTCGACCGCGAGCTCGGAGACGATCCGGCGCGCGTCCGCGAGGTCGTCGGCGACCTTGCCGTCCTCGATCTCCTCCTGACGGAAGGCGGGCAGCTCCTCGACCCGCAGGTCGTCGACCTCGTAGGGGCGGGAGAGCTGGATGCCGGGGAGGTCGACCTGGACGCCCTTGAAGATCGCGACCTGGGGGCCGTCGGCGGCGACGTAGTACTGCTGCTGCGACCAGGCGTAGGCGGCCCCGGTCGCCCCGGCGATCACGAGCAGCAGGAAGAGCACGAGGAGGAGCCGACGGAGCCCCGCCCGCCGGCGCGGCGCCCGGGGGGCGTAGCGCAGCTCCTCGGGGTCCACCGGCTGGTCGTCCGACTCGGCGGCGACCGGCTCCAGCTCACCGGTGTCCTGCTGCCGGTGGCGGAAGAGCGTCCGGCTCAGCATCCCGCCACGACGCGGCTGGTCAGCGGCGGCACCGACGAGCATCGGCCCGGTCGTCACCGCCGCAGAGGTGTCGCTGTCGTCGACGGTGCCCACCGGGACCACCTCCGCGACGACGACGGTCACGTTGTCGGTCGTGCCGTTGTCGAGCGCGGCCTGGACGAGCTCGAGGGCGACCGAGTCGACGCTCCCGCCGGCGAGCACGGACGCGAGCTGCCGGTCGGTCACCGCGCCGCTGCACCCGTCGCTGCAGAGGAGGACCCGGTCGCCGGCGTGCAGCTCGACGTGGAAGAGGTCCGGCTCGGTGTCGTGCATGCCGTCCACGGCCCGGAGGATGATGTTGCGGTGCGGGTGGACCCGCGAGTCCTCCTCGGTGATCCGTCCTTCGTCGACCAGCGTCTGGACGAAGGTGTGGTCCTTGGTGATCTGGCGGAGCTCGCCGTCGCGGTACAGGTAGGCCCGGCTGTCGCCGATGTGGACGAAGCCGAGCCGGTGGCCGTCGAACAGCGCGGCGGTGACGGTCGTGCTCGTGCCGTCCAGCTCGGCGTCGTCCTCCACCATCTCGGCGAGCTTGTCGTGGATCCGGTGCACGACACCGGCGAGGGCGGGGAGCAGCTCCTCGGTCGGTGGCTTGTCCAGCCGCCGGAGCAGGTGCACCGCGGTGGAGCTCGCCACGTCGCCGTACGCCGCCCCGCCGACGCCGTCGGCGACGGCGAGGAGGTGCTCGCTGGCGTAGCCGGAGTCCTGGTTCTCCTTGCGGTGCCGGCCGACGTCGGAGAGGGCGGAGTAGCGCAGCCGGAGGGGGGAGTCGGTGGACGTGTCGGCCATCGGCTACTTCTTCAGCTCGAGGGTCGTCTTGCCGACGCGAACCTGCGTGCCGAGCTGGATGGCGGTCGCCTGGGTGAGCCGCTGGGAGCCGATGTAGGTGCCGTTCGTCGAGCCGAGGTCCTCGACGTAGAAGGTGCCGTTGGACTCGCCGACCCGGGCATGGCGCGTGGAGACGTAGTCGTCGTCGAGCCGGATGGCGGCGTCCGCGCCGCGGCCGACGAGGATCGGCACCTGGTCCAGCGGAACGGTGTGGCCCGCGCTCGGGCCGTCGACGACCACGATCTTGGAGGGCGTGCCGCGCGGCGGTTTTGCCGGCTTGCGCGTCTGCTGCTTGCGCGTGGCGCGCCGCTCGCGGCGGCTGGGGGCGTGTGCGGTGTCGACCCGCGCGCCGAACATGTCGGAACGGATCACCGAGATCGCGCCGAGCACGAAGATCCACAGGATCGCCAGGTAGGCGAACCTGATGAGCATCAGGGTCAGCTCCTGCATCGGCGGATCAGCGCTCCTCGCGGGTCAGCCGTACGACGATGTCGGTGTTCCCGACGCGGACGGTGGTCCCGTCGAAGAGCTCGGCCTCGGGCACGCGGCGCCCGTCGACGAGGGTGCCGTTCGTCGAGCCGAGGTCGAACACCGTGACCCGAGGCGTGCCACGGCCGGTCACCCGGAACTCGGCGTGCCGGCGGCTGACACCGGGGTCGTTGATGCGGAGGTCCGCCTCGGAGCCGCGGCCGACGACGAGACCGGGCGGGGACAGCGGGTGGGTGCTGCCGTTGACGACGATCGAGGCGACAGCGGGGCGGCTCCGACCCGCGGGCGCCGCGTCCGCCTCCACCCGCGCGGTGGCGTGGCTGCGCACCCGGAACCGTCCGGTCACCAGGTCGTCGGCCTGGGTGAAGTCGATCGTGACCGGCCCGGCGAAGACGTAGTGCTGCTCCTCGGCGTGCTCCCGGAGCAGGTCGGCGAGCTCGGAGTGCAGGCTCTCGGAGTACGGCTGGAGCCGCTCGAAGTCCACCGGCGACAGCTCCACCCCGAACGTGTTCGGCACCAGGCGGCGGTTGCGGGAGAGGATCTGGGCCGAGTTGTCGATCTCCCGCTGAAGAGCGGACGCGAGCTCGACCGGTTGCACGGCGCTGCGGAACGCCTTGGCGAAGGCGCCCGAGACGGCCTGCTCCAGCCGGCTCTCGAAGCGTTGCAGCATGCCCACGGCGCCCCCTCTCCACGGTTTCAGGAACCAGATCTTCTCGCACACCCCTTCCGGACAGTCGTTCCCCGTCCGGGCGCGGCGGTAACGCCCCGGCTGCGGTGACCGGGCTTACTGCGATCGTAACGGGATCACCCGGTTTGGGTCGGGTCACGCTCGTGGGCTAGCCTTGGCCTGCTTCACGCGCGAGTGGCGGAATAGGCAGACGCGCACGGTTCAGGTCCGTGTGCCCGAAAGGGCGTGGGGGTTCAACTCCCCCCTCGCGCACGTGTGACAAGCTCCGGGTCCTTGATCCGGGGCTTCGTCCTTCTCAGGCGGCCCAATGACCGGCCGGTGTGCCCGCGATGTTCGGTCGTGGCCGTTCGTCTGCGGCGCCGGACACGCGGTCTGTGGCGATCGGCGATGACCGTGCCAGCGCGGAGGTCCAGATGGGCTTGCTCGTGTCGGATGAGGCGCCCTTTCCGGGAATCTCTTCGGACGGGTCTCGGGACGCTAGGCCCTGAACCTCACGCTGGGCTGCGGTGCTGCCGCTTGGGGTTCGTCATATCGGGAGCGAGCCGGATCAGGTCAGACTCGGCGACCATGGCGAGCACGTTGTGGTCGACATGGATGCGGTCGGCGTCGACGCCGAGGGCGAGCAGGCCGTCGCGTTGCGCGGTGAGGTCTTTGCTGGTCGGTGGACATCGGGCGTACCCGACGAGCAGTGCGCTCATGGCGCACCTCCAAGTGAAGGCCGGCTCGATAGGTGGTTCTCGGCTACCGGAGACAGCGTTCTGCCGTTGTTCGCAACCTAAGTTGCAGGAGCGCGGTCGGCAACGTATGTTGGAGGTCGTGGATCCGCTGATCGCCGCCAGCGCCCGCAAACACGGCATTACCGACGACGACATCCTCCACGCGTTCAACCACCCGATCAGCTACGAGGACCTCGACGAAGGGTTCGTGATGATCATCGGCCCCACCCGCTCCGCCCACATGATTGAACTCGGGTTCATCGACACCGACCAAGGACCGGTCATCGTGCACGCGATGACGGCGCGCAAGAAGTACTTGAGGTGATGACCATGCCCCGCAGCCTGCAGGAGATCCTTGCGCACGCCGACGAGCTCGAGCGCCGCTTCGCCGACCACGAGCCGGCTGACGTTCGCGACGCCGCCCCGCTACGCGCGCTGCGTGACGCGGTCACCGAACGCGCCGCCACCGAGCGGCGCATCGCCGATGCCGTCACCGCCGCCCGTCAGGCAGGCGTGTCCTGGTCCGCCATCGGCGGCATGCTCGGCACCTCCGGCGAAGCGGCCCGCAAGCGTTACGCGGTGAGCAGCAAGACGGCCTGACGCGGCCGGCCCCGCAGCACAAGCGGTCCGCAAGCGGATCCCCTTTCGGAACCAAGGGCTCAACGCACCGCGAGCGGCGCGGAGCCCCGTCTCGAAGTCGCCATCTGGCCGACGGTGCTCCTCGGACACAGGCTGCGGACGCGAGCCACTGGGCTCGACAACTGAACACCGGGTGGTGTGCACCCCCGAGGGAACGGGAGTCAACCGGAGGCAGCGGGACACGGGCTTCACGCGCTCAGCACCGCCGTTCGCGCGTGAACAAGCGTGGTCTTCCTACGGTGGCTCCGGGTCTCGATCCGGGGCTTCGTCCTTCTGAAGCGGCCCAATGACCGGCCGGTGTGCCCGCGATGTTCGGTCGTCGCCCTCCTGGACGCCGCCCTGCGGCCATTCGCGAGGCCCTCTACGCAGGGATCGGCGACATGTACTGACGTCGGCGAGGGGGTTCGCGGCACCTCCCTCGAGTCCTCCCGCGGGTCGGGTCAGCCGAGCAGGTCGGCGTACACCGTCTCGTTCTCTCGGGTCACGGTGGCGCGGAGCGTGAGCGCGAGTTGCGCGGATCGGGAGCGACGAGCTTGCCCTGCGCAATTGCAAGGCGTACGGCGTCGCTCAGCGGCTGGGCGGTCTCGATCTCGAGTCGCTTGATGCGTTCACGGCCGAAGGCCGCCGACCTGGCCTTCTAGGCCTTCGGCGGCTACGGCTACATCGACGAGTACCCGGTGCAGAAGTACATGCGCGACGCCCGGGTCATGACACTGTACGAAGGCACCAGCCAGATCCAGAAGCTCCTCATCGGCCGCGCCGAGACTGGCATCAACGCGTTCGCCTGAACGACCACCCCCTACTCCCCCTGTGAAAGGAGGCCGTCATGGCCCAGACCCCGTTCGAGCTGTTCTCGATCGACCATCTCCTCTCCGAGGAGGACCGCGCCATGCGCGACACGGTCCGGTCCTACGTCGAGAAGCAGGTCAAGCCACACATTGCCGACTGGTACGAGACCGGCCAGATTCCCGCCCGCGAGCTGGCGAAGGAGCTGGGCGACCTCGGTGTGCTGGGCATGCACCTGGAGGGCTATGGCTGTGCCGGCACCAGCGCGACGGCCTACGGCCTGGCGTGCCTGGAGCTCGAGGCCGGCGACTCCGGTCTCCGCTCGTTGGTCTCGGTACAGGGCTCGCTCGCGATGTACGCCATCTGGCAGTGGGGCAGCGAGGAGCACAAGCAGGAATGGCTGCCGCGGATGGCCGCCGGCCAGGCGATCGGCTGCTTCGGCCTCACCGAGCCCGACTTCGGCTCCAATCCCGGCGGCATGCGCACCCGCGCCCGGCGCGACGGCGACGACTGGATCCTCACCGGCAACAAGATGTGGATCACCAACGGCTCCGTCGCCGACATCGCGGTGGTCTGGGCCCAGACCGACAACGGGGACGATGGCAGTGGGATCCGCGGATTCGTGGTCCCAACCGACACGCCGGGGTTCTCCGCCCCAGCGATCAAGCACAAGCTCTCCCTGCGCGCCTCCGTCACCAGCGAACTGGTCCTCGACAACGTGCGGCTCCCCGACTCGGCGGCCTTCCCCGAGGTCCGCGGCCTCAAGGGTCCGCTGTCCTGCCTCAACGAAGCCCGGTTCGGCATCGTCTTCGGCGCCCTCGGTGCGGCCCGCGACTGCCTCGAGACTGCCATCGAATACGCCGCCGAGCGCGAGATCTTCGACAAGCCGCTCTCGGCCTACCAAATCACCCAGACCAAGCTCGCCGACATGGCACTTGAGCTCGGCAAGGGCATGCTCCTCGCGGTGCAGCTCGGACGGCTCAAGGACGAGCACAAGCTGCGCAACGAGCAAATCTCACTCGGCAAGCTCAACAACGTCCGCGAGGCGATCGCGATCGCCCGCGAGTGCCGTGCGATCCTCGGCGCCGCCGGCATCACCCTGGAGTTCCCGATCCTCCGCCACGCCAACAACCTCGAATCGGTCCTGACCTACGAAGGCACCAGCGAGGTGCACCAGCTGATCATCGGCCATGCGCTCACCGGACAGGCCGCCTACCGCTGAGCGCTAGGGACTGGGACCCGGATGCACACGCCGCACACACCGCGAGCCTCAAGGCCGTGGCTGATCGAGTGGGATCGTGCGTTGCAGACGAAGTCGAACGACCACGGCCCGATCCATCGCGTGTTCGCCCATGCGGTCAAGCAGGGCTGGATCGAGACCGACCCGGCGGTTGGGACTGCCGCGAAGAGCACGGTGACCTGTTGCCGGTCGCGGTGGCCAGGGGGATGCGGTTCGGTCAGACGACGGCTCACTGGGTCGAGGACGTCGACGTCGAGCGTCGGACGGTGCCGGTCAACTAGGTGCGGAAGCGCAACGGGGAGGACGGTGAGACCGAGGTGCTGGGATGGCTGGCCAAGCGGATCGAGGGCATGGCCGCGGCCGGATCGATCGCAGACACCGAGGGCCTTGGGGATGCCTTTCGGAACCGAGGGAACGGGAGTCAATCGGAGGCAGCAGGACACGGGTCTCCTGTGATGCCCGGGCGAAGCGGCCGTGTGTGGGGCGCCGCGTCGGCCCGTCAGTCGGCCGGGTTCATGGGCGGTCGGTACCCGGGCCGGCCAGCGGTCCCGGCCGAGCGGAGGGCGGCGCGGCCGACGGTCCGTGCGGAGCGGGACAGCGCCGACTCGGGGGCTCCGGAGATCGACGGTGGCATCACCACGACGGGGCAGGTGGCAGCGTAGATGATCCGCTGGGCCAGCAGCGGCGACATCGACGGCTTCCGCGGCGCGTCGATCACGAGCAGGTCTGCCTCGAGCGCCTGCTCCAGCAGCCCTCGCCGCTTGCTGGCCCGGACCACCCGGGTCTCCACCCCGTTGTCCTCTCCCAGCACCTCGTCGACGTCTCGCTGGAGTCGGACCCGCTGAGCGGCCCGCACCTGCTCAACGTCCGGCGGTGTGCGGCCCGACGTGCCTGGAGGCGCCTGCGAGACCTTGGGGTCCTGGTAGACCCGCACGGCGACCAGCCGCCCGCCGTTGGCCTGGGCCTGGGCGCGCGCCCACACCAGGGCGGTGGGGGACTTCGACGTCGCGCTGACACCCACCACGACGGTGTAGGGGTTCTCCGGTTCGGCCATGGTGCTCTCCTCGACTCCTTGCTCGTTGCGCGGTCGGTTTCCTCAGACCGGCAGGTGCGTGATCTGGTTGCCGTGCTCGTCGTGCTCGGTCAGCGGCGGGGCGATCTCCTCCAGCGACTTCCCCTCGGCGTCGACGCCCCAGACCGCCGCCACCAGGGCGCCGAAGAGCATGATCACCGTGGCTCCGATGTATCCCCAGAACATCGGCGTGCGGCCCTCGCCGTCGCCGATGAGGGCGCCGTACAGCACCGGACCCAGCGCGCCGAAGCACTGCGCGACCGCGAAGAAGTACGAGATCGCCTGGCCGCGGACCTCCTGCGGGAAGATCTCCGAGACGGTGAGGTACCCCGCCGAGGCCCCGGCCGAGGCGAAGAAGAACGCCACGCACCAGAAAGCCGTGTGCGTGTACGCATTGAGGGCGTCGGCCTGGAAGAGCACCGCCGAGATGCCCAGCACGATCCCGCTGATGGCGTAGCAGCCTCCGATCATCTTGCGACGCCCGACGGTGTCGAACAGGGGACCGAGAACCAGCGGACCGAGGAGGTTGCCGATCGCGAAGGGGAAGAAGTACAGCGCGGCCGTCGCGGCACTGAGCCCGTAGAAGTTCTGCAGGACGAGCGAGTAGGTGAAGAAGATGGCGTTGTACAAGAAGCTCTGCGTGATCATCAGCGTCGCGCCGAGGACCGTCCGTGTCGGGTAGAGCTTGAAGAAGACGTAGACGAGCTGCTTGGGGGTCAGCCCGGACCCGGCCTTGATCCAGCGAGCTTCGGAGTCGTCGTGGTGGGGGAGCTCCTTCCCGGAGTCCCGGACGTCCTGCTCGAGCCCTGCCACGATCTTCTCCGCCTGCTCGGGATGGCCGTGGGTGACCATCCAGCGGGGGCTCTCGGGGATGTGCCGGCGCAGGTAGATGATGCCCAGGCCGAGCACCGGTCCGATGAAGAAGGCGATGCGCCAGCCGATGTCCTCGGCGAAGCGGTCGGTGTCCAGCAGGATGGAGCTGGCCACGGCGCCGAGAGCGGCACCGGCCCAGTACGTCCCGTTGATCGCCAGGTCCACCCGGCCGCGGTACTTGCCGGGGATCAGCTCGTCGATCGCCGAGTTGATCGCCGAGTACTCGCCGCCGATGCCCATGCCGGAGATGAAGCGGAACACCAGGAACCACCACATGTTGGGCGACAGACCGGCGAGGGCCGAGCCCACCAGGTAGACCGCCAGGGTCAGGGTGAACATCTTCTTGCGGCCGAGGGTGTCGGTCAGCCGGCCGAAGATCAGCGCCCCGAACACCTCACCGACGAGGTAGACGGTGCCGGCCAGGCCGACCTGGGTGGCGGTCATGTCCAGCGTCTTCTCGAAGCCGCCCGCCGCGACGATCTGGATCTCCAGCCCGTCCAGGATCCAGGCGGTCCCCAGACCCAAGATGACCATCCAGTGGAACCTCGACCAGGGCATGTCATGCATGCGGGCCGGGATCATGCTCTTGATCGGCTTCTCCTGCACCTCTGCAGTGGCAGACATGGGACCCCTTCCCGTCGACATTTTCTCAGGCACGCACTACCCCGTCGTGGGATTGCTCACACCGGGGGGACGAAATCATGTCGGCACGATCGTGGCTCGCCGCACCGTTGACAGTCGGCGCGTCATGGAGTGGGGTTCGAGACAGACCGCATCCCTGCGGCGCTCGGCCCGAGGAGGCGACGCATGACGGACAGCCCTCCCGGACGCTGGGGCGGCCCGCAACCGCGGTGGCCGGTCTTCCTCTCCTCCGTCCTCGGCGTCACCGCGATGGCGCTGTGGGCGATCATCGTGCCGAAGAAGGCGGAGGGCGCGATCCTCGCGGTGGTCGAGAAGGTCACGACGGGGTTCGGCTGGTTCTACGTCCTTCTCGCCACGGTGATCCTCGGATTCGTGATCTTCCTGGGGTTCTCCCGCCACGGGCACGTCCGGCTGGGACCGGACCACTCCCGGCCGGAGTTCTCGACGTTCGCGTGGGCCTCGATGCTGTTCGCAGCCGGCATCGGCACCGACGTGATGTTCTACTCCGTCGTCGAGCCGGTGTCGCAGTACATGGCGCCGCCCACCGGCGACCCCGAGACGGTCGCGGCTGCGCGCGAGGCCACGGTCTGGACGTTGTTCCACTACGGCATCACCGGCTGGGCGATGTACGCGCTCATGGGGCTCGCCCTCGCCTACTTCGCCTACCGGCAGAACCTGCCGCTCGCGGTGCGGTCGGCCCTGCACCCGATCTTCGGCAAGCGGATCGATGGACCCCTGGGCCATGCCGTGGACACCGCCGCCGTGCTGGGGACCGTCTTCGGGGTCGCCACCAGTCTCGGCATCGGGGTGGTGTTCCTCAACGTCGGGCTCAACGTCCTCTTCGGGACCGCGATCGGCACCGGTGCCCAGATCGGGCTCGCTGTCCTGGCCGTCACGATGGCAGCGATCTCGGCCACCTCCGGGGTCGACAAGGGGATCCGGCTCCTCTCCCAGCTCAACGTGCTGCTCGCGCTGGCGCTCGCCTTCTGGGTGCTGATCACCGGGAAGACCACCTTCATCCTCAACGCCGTGGTCATGAACGTCGGCGACTTCGCGAGGACGTTCCCGGCCAAGACGATGGAGACCTTCGCCTTCGTCGACAACGACGCGTGGATGTCGCTGTGGACGCTGTTCTTCTGGGCCTGGTGGATCGCCTGGGCCTCGTTCGTCGGGCTGTTCCTGGCCCGGATCTCCCGCGGCCGCACGATCAGGCAGTTCGTCGCCGGCACCATGGTGATCCCGTTCAGCTACATCGTCATGTGGATCTCGATCTTCGGCAACGCCGCGATCGACCGCGTGCGAGGAGGGGACGCCGACTTCGCCGAGGAGGCCCAGCAGTTCGACGGGTCGGGGTTCTTCACGCTGCTCGAGGACTACCCGGCCACGGGGGTGCTCGTGGCGCTGGCCTTCTTCGTCGGCCTGCTCTTCTACGTCACGTCGGCCGACTCGGGGGCGCTGGTGATGGCGAACCTGAGCTCGCAGCTGCGCAGCGTGCAGGACGACGGCGCTCCGTGGATGCGGATCGTGTGGGCCGCGGTCACCGGTCTCCTCACGATCGCGATGCTCGCCGTGGGCGGCATCCTGGCGCTGCAGTACGCCACGATCATCTTCGCGGTGCCGTTCGCCGTCGTCCTCGTGCTGGTGATGTGGGGGCTGCTCAAGGCGCTGCGCGTCGAGGCCCGCCGCGTCGACTCCGCCGAGCACCACCTGCCCACCATGCTGTCCGCGCGCTCCGCCCGAGAGGGACGGGAGGCGTGGCGGGCGAGGCTGGCTCGCGCGGTGAACTTCGTCGACGTCGAGGACGCCGAGCGCCACCTCGCCGGCGTGGTGGAGCCCGCGCTGCAGGAGGTCGCCACGGCCCTGAACGAGCGCCGGGTCGTCTCGGAGGTCACGGCCCAGCCGGACGGGGAGTCCCGGTCGTGGGTCGAGCTGCGGACCGACGCCGACGAGCACCCGTTCGTCTACCGGGTGGAGGTGACCGAGTCACCGGTGCCGACGTACGGCGGGCGGATGGTCGGCGACCGGGACCGCTACGCGCGACTCGAGGTCCACCTCGACGGGGGCGGCCAGGACTACGACGTGATGGGGTACACCGGGAACCAGGTGATCCACGACTGTCTCGACCAGTACGAGCAGCACCTGGCGTTCCTCCGGCTCAACTGAGGCGGGCCCGTCACCGGCGTCGGGTGACCGCGACCCCGAGCAGGCAGAGCGCTCCGCCGACGTACGCGAGCGGGGGCGGCGCCTCCGCGAGCAGCAGCCAGCTCATCACGATGGTGATCACCGGCACGAGGTAGGTCGTCACCGAGAGGTTCCCCGCACTCATGTGCCGAAGCGCGTAGGCGTAGGTGGTGAACGCGATCGCGGTCGGGAACAGTCCGAGGAAGACCACCCAGCCGAGGTCGGCGGCGGCGGCGCCGCGGCCCTCCTCGACCAGCTGCCCGGCGAACGGCAGGCAGACGACCGCGCCGACGGTGCAGGCGATCCAGGTGACCTGGAGCGCGGAGAGGCGGCCGACCAGCGGTTTCTGCACGACGAGCGAGACCGCGTACGCCGCGGCGGCGAGCAGGCACAGGAGCACCCCCACCGGGTCCCGGTCACCCGACGGCGAGGTGGAGACCGAGATCAGCGCGACACCGGCCGACGCCACGAGCAGCCCCACGCCGAGCGCCGGTGTGGCCCGCTCGCCGAGGAACACGGCGGCGAGGAGGGCGACGAGGACCGGCGACAGCTGGATGAGCATCGCGGCGGTGCCGGCGTCGACGAGCAGCTCGCCGGCGTTGAGCGCCACGTTGTAGACGCCGAACCAGAGCACGCCGATCGTGACCAGCCCCGGCCAGTCCGACCTCTGCGGCCGAGGAGTACGACGCGACGCGACTGCGGACCCGAGGGCCAGCGACCCCACCAGCAGCCGGCCGAGCGACAGGGCTCCCGGGGAGAACGTCTCGCCGAGGTGCCGGATCGCGACGAACGCCGAGGCCCAGAAGAGCAGCGTCACCGCGACGGCGGCGAGGGGAAGCCAGGTGGCCCGGGCACTCGGTGTCACGGCGGGACGCTACCCCGGCTGCGCGTCCCGCCGCGCACCGGTGGGCCGGTGGCTACGCTTGCTGGAATGCGGGCGTTCCTGGAGGCGAGCGGTCAGCTGGGTGACGACCTGCTGGCCGTCGACTGGGCGTCGACGCCGCTGGGCGACCCCGACGAGTGGCCCCCGGCACTGCGCAACTCGGTCCGGATCCTCCTGACCTCCCGGTTCTCGATGTGGATGGCCTGGGGGCCGGAGCTCACCTTCTTCTGCAACGAGGCCTACCGCCGGGACACCCTCGGCAAGAAGTACCCGTGGGCGCTCGGCCGGCCGGCCTCCGAGGTGTGGTCGGAGATCTGGCCAGACATCGGTCCCCGGATCGACCGCGTGACGAGCACCGGCGAAGCGACCTGGGACGAGTCGCTGCTCCTCTTCCTGGAGCGGAGCGGCTACGTCGAGGAGACGTACCACACCTTCTCGTACAGTCCGCTCGCCGACGACGACAACCGGGTCGCCGGGATGCTCTGCGTCGTCAAGGAGGACACCGAGCAGGTCATCGCCACCCGGCGGATGTCGACCCTGCGCGACCTCGGCATCCGCCTGAGCGACCTCGACGAGACGGAGACCGTGGCCACGGCCTGCGAGCGGCTCGCCGAGAACCCCTGGTCGCTCCCGTTCACGCTCGTCTACCTCTTCGATGCCGAGGGGCGCACCGCGGCCAGAGCCGGGATGACCGGCTTCGAAGGGACGCACCCGGCCGCGCCCGCGGTCATCGCGGTCGACGACGCCGACCCTGCCTGGCCCGCGGCGGTCGCGCGCGCGGGCGGGACGGTCGTCCTCGAGGACATCGGCGAGCGGTTCCCCGCCCTGCCGCGCGGCGCCTGGCAGGACCCGCCCCGGGACGCCGTCGTCGTACCCCTCGCCCAGCCGGGTCAGCTCGCGCCGTACGGCGTCCTCGTCGTCGGGCTCAACCCCTACCGGCCCGCCGACGAGGCGTACCAGGCGTTTCTCACGCTGATCGCCGGCCACCTCGCGACCGCACTCACAGACGCTCGCGCCTTCGAGTTCGAGAAGCAGCGCGCCGAGAGCCTCGCCAGGATCGACCAGGCGAAGACCGACTTCTTCACCAACGTCAGCCACGAGCTCCGGACACCGCTCACGCTCATCCTGGGACCGGTCGAGGACGCCCTCGCCGACGCCGACGACCCGCTCTCGCCCGGTCAGCGGGAGCGGCTCGAGGTGGTCCTCCGCAGCTCCCAGCGGCTGCTCAAGCTGGTCAACAGCCTGCTCGACTTCTCGCGGCTCGAGTCGGGAGGGCTTCCCGCACGCTACGAGCAGCTCGACCTCGCGGCGTACACCACCGAGCTCGCCTCGATGTTCCAGGCCGCGGCCGGCCGGGCCGGGCTGACGCTGACCGTCGACTGCCGGCCGCTCGCGGAGCGCCCTTACGTGGACCGGGAGCAGTGGGCCAAGGTCGTCCTCAACCTGGTGTCCAACGCCTTCAAGTTCACCTTCGAGGGCGGGGTCGCGGTCCGGCTGAGCGAGGAGGACGGCGCCGCGGTCCTCACGGTCTGCGACACCGGCATCGGCATCCCCGACCACGAGCTACCCCAGCTGTTCAACCGGTTCCACCGCGTGCATGGCGCTCCGTCGCGGACCCACGAGGGCTCCGGCATCGGTCTCGCCCTCGTGGCCGAGCTGGTCTCGCTCCACGGGGGCACCGTCACCGCGTCGAGCGCCCCCGACGAAGGCACCACGTTCACCGTGCGGATCCCCCTCGGGAGCGACCACCTGCCGGCCGACCAGGTGAACGCGGAGACGGTCGTCGCGGAACCGACGGGCGGTGTCGCCCACCACGCACAGGGGTTCGTCTCCGAGACGCTGCGCTGGATCTCCGACGAGGCGGTGTTGCGCCACCAGCACCCGGCGGCGCTCACGGCGGGCCGTGAGAAGGCCGGTCGGGTCCTCGTCGTCGACGACAACACCGACATGCGTGAGTACGTCGCGTCGCTGCTGTCGGGGGAGTACGACGTCGACACGGCGGCCGACGGCCTCGAGGCCCTGGAGCGGGTCGTCGAGAGCTGCCCCGACCTCGTGCTGACCGACGTCATGATGCCGCGGCTCGACGGTTTCGGGCTCCTCGAACGGCTCCAGTCGGACCCGGCGACCGTCGGTGTCCCGGTGATCATGCTGTCGGCCCGGGCCGGCGAGGACGGCACGGTCGAGGGACTCGAGGCCGGCGCCGACGACTACCTCGTGAAGCCGTTCTCGGCCCGGGAGCTCCTCGCCCGGGTCCGGGTCAACCTCGAGCTCGACCGCACCCGCCGGGTGCAGGACACGTTGGAGAGCAGCAAGCGGCTCCTCGACCAGGCCCAGCGGCTCGCCAAGGTGGGCAGCTGGGAGGTCGACCTGGCGGCCGACACGGTCGTCGCCTCCGAGGAGCTGCTGCGGTTGCTGGAGCGCACCCCGGCGGAGATCGACAGGCTCGGCTTCGAGGGGTTCCTGGGGACCATCGTCCACCCGGACGACCGGGAGATCGTCCGGGAGAGCCTGGAGGGCGCCGTCGACGACCGCGTGCTGAGCTACGAGGCCCGGGTGGTGCTCCCCTCCGGCCAGGAACGGCTCGTCACCGTCCATGGCGAGGTGGTCGCGAGCGAGGACGGGGCCCCGCAGCTCCTCCGCGGCTCGGTGCAGGACGTGACCGAGCAGCGACGGGCCGAGCTGGTCCTCGCCCGGGCGGCCGGCCTGGAGGAGGCGGCGGCCCGCGAGCACTCGATCGCCGACCAGCTGCAGCGCAGCCTCCTGCCGCAGCGCACCTTCGACGTCGAGCACCTCGACGTCGCGACCTACTACCGCGCCGGGGTGCAGGGCACCCAGGTCGGCGGCGACTGGTACGACATCATCGAGCTCGGCGCCGGCCGCACCGCCTTCGTGATCGGGGACGTGATGGGGCGGGGGGTGTCGGCTGCGGTCGGGATGGGCCAGCTCCGCTCCGCCGTACGCGCCCTCGCGAAGCTCGACCTGCCGCCCGCCGAGGTGCTCGAGTACCTCGACGGGATCGTCCAGGACCTGCCGGGCGACCAGATCGTCACCTGCGTCTACGCCGTCTTCGACTCCACCGACCAGTCGCTGCGGTACGCCAGCGCCGGCCACCTTCCCGCGCTCCTCGTCTCGACGGACGGCGCGAGCGAACGGCTCGACGCGGCGGGCCCCCCGCTCGGCGCGGGCTACTTCGGCATGGCCACCGAGCACGTGCGCCTCGACCTCGGCTCCACCGTGACGTTCTACACCGACGGCCTGGTCGAGCGGCGCGACCGAGACATCGACCTCGGGATCGAGGCGTTGGAGGAGCTCCTCGGGAAGCACGCGTCGGCGCCGCTGGAGCAGGTGCCGGAGGTGGTGGTCGCGGCGCTCCTCCCCGACGGGCCGGAGGACGACATCGCGATCCTCATGACCCGGGTCAACGCCGAGCGGTTCGAGTCGGCCGTCACCCACCGGATCACCGGCGACATCACGGCGGTCGGCGAGGCCCGGCGGGTGGTGGCCGGCCACCTCCTCGAGTGGGAGCTCCCCGAGGAGGTCGTCGACGAGGTCGTCCTGATGACCAGCGAGCTCGTCACGAACGCCTTCGTCCACGGGCGTCCGCCGCTCGACCTGCGGCTGCGGCGCACCGCCACGGAGGTGGTCGTCGAGGTGCAGGACCGGGCGGCGTACCGGCCGCGGCGGCGGCGGGCGCAGGAGGACGACGAGTCGGGTCGGGGGCTCCAGATCGTCTCGGTGCTCGCCGACCGGTGGGGCAGCCGGGCGACCGGCAGGGGCAAGTCGGTCTGGTTCTCGGTCACCCTCGGCAAGGGGTGAGCGTTGATCAAGTACCTCGGGTCGAAACGGGTCCTGGTTCCGGTCCTCGGCGACCTGGCGGAGACGCTCGGAGCCCGCACCGCGGTCGACCTCTTCACCGGCACGACCCGGGTCGCCCAGGAGTTCAAGCGGCGTGGGCTCCACGTCACGGCGTGCGACCTCGCGACGTACTCCGACGTCCTCGCCCGGTGCTACGTCGAGACCGACGCGGCCACCGTGGACCGTGGCCGGCTGGCCGCGGCGTTGGGCCACCTCGCCTCGCTGCCCGGGCGGCGGGGCTACTTCACCGAGACGTTCTGCGAGCGGGCACGCTACTTCCAGCCGCGGAACGGGATGCGCGTCGACGCGATCCGGCAGGCGCTGCACGACGACTACCGCGACTCACCGCTCTTTCCGGTGCTGCTGACCGCGCTGATGCTCGCCGCCGACCGGGTCGACTCGACGACCGGTGTGCAGATGGCCTACCTCAAGCAGTGGGCGCCGCGGGCGGCCCGCGACCTCGAGCTGCGTGAGCCCGCGCTGCTCCCCGGCCCCGGGGCCGCGGTGCACGGGGACGCCACGGTCGTGGTGGACACGCTGCCGGTGGTCGACCTGGCCTACCTCGACCCGCCGTACAACCAGCACCGCTACTTCACGAACTACCACGTCTGGGAGACGCTGGTCCGCTGGGACGCCCCGGAGCACTACGGGGTGGCGTGCAAGCGCGTGGACGCCCGCGACGAGGCGACGAAGTCGGTCTTCAACCGCAAGCGCGACATGCCGGCGGCGCTGGCCGACGTGGTCCGGCGGACCCGGGCCACCACGGTGGTCGTCTCCTACAACGACGAGTCGTGGATGGCCCCCGGGGCGATCGTGGCGGCACTCGAGGAGGCCGGCCACGAGCGGGTCGAGGTGCTCGCCTTCGACTCCCGCCGCTACGTGGGCGCGCAGATCGGGGTGCACGGGCCGACCGGGGAGCGGGTCGGCACCGTGGGGCGGCTGCGCAACGTGGAGTACCTCTTCGTCGCCGGGCCGGCCGAGCTCGTTCAGAGGGTGAACTCCACCCACAGCGGGTAGTGGTCGGAGATCCGCCACGACAGCTGGATCGTGGTCAGGTCCCGGAACGCCAGCGGCACGAAGTCGAACGACCCGCCGTGGCGTGAGTAGGTCAGCCCCTGGAGGAGCGACGGCGGCCCGGGCTGGGAGGTGTCGCTGAACCAGGCGATCTGGTCGTAGAAGTGGTTCTCCTTGTCGTTGTCGAACACCGTCCGCGGCACGTGCTCGAGCTCGGCGGGAGGCCAGAGCCCGGTCGAGAGGAACGCCGCGAAGAGCGGGTCGCCGCGGCGGTCGAGGTTGAAGTCTCCGAGCACCAGCAGGTTCTGGTTCCAGTCGTCGGGCCGCTCGGCCCACCGCTTCATCCACTCCGCGAACGCGGTCAGCTCCCCGAGCCGGTCGCTGGGCCGCTCGCCCCAGAGCACGTGGACGGTCGTGAGGACGAAGTCGACGGCGGCCCGGGTGAACCCGGCGGCGTACGGCGTGCGGGCGAACTGCGTGGCCGGCGCGTCGGTCTCGTGCGGGAGGACGATCTCGCCGACCAGGCCGGACGGCTGGACCCGCGAGCTGTCGTAGACGAACGTGAGCCGCTCGCCGTTGCCGGGGCCGCCCTCGGTGACGTCGGAGGTGATCAGCCGGAACTCGGGGCCGAGCAGGTGGAGGAGCGCGGCGAGCGCGGTCGTGTTCCGCCGGGCCTCCTGGACCGCGGTGACGTCGAACCGCCGCACCACCTCGGCGATGCAGGCGAGCGCGTGCCAGTCCCGCTTCGGGGTGTCGCCGTCGGCGGCCTGCCACTTGGGGGTGAGGTCGCCGAACGCCCGGAGGTTCCAGGTCCCGATCAGCAGGTTGTCGTCGCTCTTGACCGGCACCTGCCCGTCGAGCGCGCCCCGCATCCGCCGGAGGTCCTGGGTCACCTCGGCCGTCCGCCGGTCGGTCGGCTCGTGCACCGTCCTCACCGCGACCACCTCCTCCTCCCCGAGGATCCTCCGGGGGGTGGCGGTGGAACAACAGCCGAGTGGGCTATTTGCAGCCGGACCCCGTGGAGCTTCAGTCACCCAGTGCCTGAACGTCCACGGTCATCGGCTCACCGGGGTAGGTGCCGAAGCTCCAGAGGTTCCCCTCCGGGTCACGCACGGCGAACTCGCGGGAGCCGTAGTCGGTCTCCTGGAGCTCCTGGACCACCTCCGCCCCTCCGCTGCGGGCGCGCTCGTAGACCTCGTCGATGCGGTTCGTGACCACGTAGCTCCCCGCGGTGCCCGGCTCTCGCGACCACCCTCCGTCGGGTCGGTGGTCACCGAGCATGACCCCGCCGCCCTCGGGCCAGCGGAGCTCCGCATGTGCCACGCGGTCGCTGTCCTGGTGGCGGGCGGTCTCGACGAAGCCGAGGGTCCCGGTGAGGTAGTCGATCAGTGCCGCGGCGTCGTGCGCCCGCAGCGCCGGCCACACCATGGGTGCGTTCCGTGTGTTGTCCATGGCCTCACCCTGCCTCGTAGGAGTGGCCGCCGGCTTGGAGATTTCGGCGTTCCTCGGCGATCCACGTGCTGGGGGTGCAGCCGAGGAGCTCGGCGAACTCCCGGCTCAGGTGCGACTGATCGGCGTAGCCGCAGCCGGCCGCGACCATGGCCAACGTCGGCGTCCGGCCGCCCCGGACCGCGGTGGCGATCGTGGCCAGGGCGTGCTCGAGCCGGAAGAGCCTCGCTGCCGCCTTCGGAGTCATGCCCACCTCACGGCGGAACTCGTCCCGCAGCTGGCGGCTGCTGAGGAGGGCGTGGCGGCTCAGCTCCTCGACGGTCACCCGCCCCTGCCGGTCGCGGAGCAGCCGCCACGCGGCCACGACCTCGGCGCGGGGCGCTCGGACGGCGTCGCGCAGCCGGTGCCCGAGCTCCTCGGCGACCAGGCCGAAGCGGTGCTCCCAGTCCCCCGTGTCGCCGACCTTGTTCCACAGCCGGCGCAGTCCCGGGTCGAGCTCGCTCTCGTCGAGCATCGTGTCGGCCAGCTCGGCTGCCGGGCGGCCGAACAGCGTGCGAGCGAGCATCGGGTCGACGGAGAGCTGGACCCCCTCCTGGCGGCGTGGCTGGACGACGTGGGTGGCGCGGTGGTGCAGCCCCGCAAGGAGGACCTCGGCGTCCACGGTCCGGCCGGCCGCGAGCTCCGACGCGGTCATCGCGCCCACCACCGGTCCGTCGAGGCTCAGGATGAACGTGAGCCGGGGACCGGGCACGCCGAGGTGGGTGCCCTCGGGGACCCCGTCGGCGCGGTACCCGACCATCCCCGTCCCGGGAACTCCATGGCCCCTCGCGTTCCGGAACGCGGTCTCGCCTGTCATGGGTCATGTCTAGGTCCCTGATCGGCCCGCCGCAACGGTGGCGTCGCCACGACCATCACGCGGAGCGTGCAGAGGGGCCGGCCCGCGAGCGCGGTCCGGCCCCACTGGTGGTGCTGGTCTTCCAGGGTCAGTGCTTCTTCTCCTTGACCACGCGCCAGTCGTACGACGCGTCGATCACCGAGAGGTCACCGGTCGGCAGGTTGGAGATCGACACGGCGAAGTCGGTCTTCTTGCCGTTGGCGCACTTGGTGTTCAGTGTGCTCGTCGTGATCTTGTCGCCCTCGAAGCGGTAGACGAAGTTGCCGGCACCGTCGACGAGCTCGCCCTCCGACCTGGCGCCGGGCGTCAGGTCGCACGACGCGATGACCTGGACGACCCAGTTGTTGTTCTGCTCGCCATTGGTCTCGATCCAGCCGTCGCCTTCCGGCGAGACGTTCGCCTCGGCTCCGTTGACCGTCACGTCGTCGATGAACCAGCCGGTGTCGAGGTAGGCCGCATCGCTCGAGTAGCGGAACCGCAGGTCGGTCGCGCCCTCAGGCACCTCCACCGAGTACTGCACGTACTTCGGCTCGTCGACGAAGTACTCGCCGCCGGAGGTGCCGGTGATCCCGTTGCCCTCGGTGTTGTTGCCGTGCGGGTCGTCGTCGGTCGAGACGACCTCGCCGGACGCGGTGTCGGTCACCGGGACCGTCACCCACTCCGTGCCCACGAGTGCCTCGACGAAGGCGTAGTCCCACCCCTCCTCGATGAAGTGCCAGTTCCAGAACGAGACGGTCTCGCCGCCGCTCACCGGGGTGTCCAGGCCGAGCGTGTGGTCGGACTGGCTCTGGTAGCCGCCCCACCAGTGGGTCTCACCGGTGTGCGGGGCGATCTGCGTGGACGGGTCGCCCTCGAACTCCAGCGCCACGCGAGGTCCGGGGTTGCGGAGCTTCTCGTAGGAGACGCCGAACGGCAGCGCGTTGCCGGCCGGCCGGTTCTCCAGCTTGCTCCACTTCGCCTCCGGCAGGGCGCCCTGGTAGGAGCCGCGGTCCTCCCAGAACACGTCGTTGGCGAGGTCGACGGTCCAGCCGCCCGAGGCGGGGCCGAGGTCGAAGTTCGCCAGGTCCCAGATCGCGGAGTCCTCGTCGTCGAGGTACATCGTGACCGCCCAGTCCTTGAAGAGGTCCGCGGCGGACTCCAGGTGGGAGCCGGTCTGGGCGTTGTAGTCGTCGATGGCGTTCTGCACGCCCTCCATGCCGTCGGCCTGCTCGGCGAAGATCAGCTTGATCAGCTTGTCGCCGGCCCGGTCGTCGTACTTCAGGTCCGGGGTGAGCGAGCCGTCGCCGTTGCCGCCGGCCTGCTCCCAGAGGTAGGCGAAGTAGCTGAACGAGGCGCCGTAGTTCTCCAGGCCGCCGCCCCAGCGGGTCAGCGAGGTCTCCCTGTGGAAGACCTGCTGGTAGGTGAGGTGGCTGCCGGTCATGTCGTAGCCGTTGAGGAACGCCGCCGTGTCGGCGAGCCCCTCGTCGACCCAGGAGAGCTCACCGGAGTCGGAGTAGCTCATCAGCATGTGCTCGAGCTCGTGGGCGATGACGCCCTCGTAGAGCTCGGGGCTGTCGTTGGCCGCGTTGCCGTCGCTCCACGGAGCGGTGCTCGGGTCGGAGCCCACGCGGTTCGCCCAGTCGAAGGCGTCGATCACCATGACGTTCATGCCGAGGCTGTCGGCGCTGAGGTACTCCGGCGCGAAGTAGCCCGCGGTGTAGGAGGTCACGGCGCAGTCGTAGTAGTTCTCGTCCTGGACGTTGTAGACGAGGGTCACCAGCGCGTCGCTGCCGGAGGCTGCCTTGCCGAGCTCGCCGAAGTGCTCCTCGTCGACCCGGAGGATCTGGTTCGCGAGCTCGGCGCCGAGGTAGTCCACCTGCTCCTGAGTGATCTTGTAGTCGGCGACGTCCTGGTCGGCACAGGGGACGAACTCGTCGTCCGGGTTGTGGTCGAACGCCGGGTCGAGGCTGTGCGTCCCCTCGACGCCGCCGAGCGCACCGACGGGGACGTAGACGTAGACGGGGGTGTGGTCCGACGTCTCGCCGGCGTAGGCCCGCTCGAACGGCTGGTAGTAGGTCCCGCCGGCCGCGCTGTCGTTGATCGGGACGGTGATCGTCTCGTCGCCTGCGGAGCCGTAGCCCCCGGCCGGCGGGTCGTCCGAGTGGCTCGCGAGCGCCGGGGTGGCGATCGCGGAGAGCCCCAGCGTGGTGCCGAGGGCGACGGCGGCGCCGAGGGCGCGCCTGGTCGTTCGTGACATCTGCATCGATCCTGCCTTGAAGGGGTCGGATTGCCGTGCGCCCGGGTCGGCGCACCACGGGACGTTAAGCCCGAAACCCCCATGACGAACGACACGAAATGGTAACGATCACGACATCCTGCCCGGTGGAGCCACGAACCGGGGGTCGCTGCCGTCGAGGGACGCGAGCCACTCCCGGCCCCGCCGGGCGGAGGCCCGGGAGAGCCAGGCGTCCTGCACGAGCTCCACGACCTCGTCGCGGCTCAGCTCCCCGATCCGGGAGGTGCGCAGCAGCACCGACGGGTGGCCGGCGAAGTGCGGGGTCGTGAAGTACGGCGTGCCGGGGTCGCCGACCAGCGCCTCCTTGGCCCCCTCGTCCTCCACCCAGAGGACGACGACGTCGGGATAGCGCTCCCCGGTCTCCGGGTCGAACGCGTCCGGCCGCGGCCCCCGGAAGAAGACGAACGACTTCCCGCCGACCTGGTACACCGGCCCGCCCCGGGACGACTCCACCGTGACGTGCGGCAGGGCCAGGGCGGTCTCGTGGACGTCCTCGACACGGGCTCTGCGACGGCGCGGCACTCCCGCATCGTAGAGCGCGCCGTCGGTCAGGATGAGCCACGGAACCGGCTGGGGGGCTCCGCGATGGTCGACCGGAACTCCCGCGTCATGTGCGCGTGGTCGGCGTACCCGGTCTCGGCGGCGACCGCGGTCAGGTCGCTCGCCGGCTCGCGGACGAGCCGGTCGGTCGCCGCCTGGAGCCGCCGCCGGCGCAGCATCTCGGCGGGGGTGAACCCGGTGCACCTGCGCACCGCCCGTTCGAGGGTCCGCGGCGTCACGTGGAGCCGGGCGGCCAGGTCGGCGACCCGGGTGATCGCGGTGTCCTCCTCGACCAGGGCCAGCGCCCGGTTCGCGAGGAGCCCGTGCGGCGGCACCGGCGCCAGGGCGGCTCGGAGCCAGGCTGCCAGCGCCGCGCACCCCGTTTCCCGTCCGGCGGCCATCGCGCCGGTGACCTCACCGACGAGCGCCGGATCGTCGAGCAACTCGACCCGGTCGAGGAGCGCGGTGCCGTCGTACCCGAGCGCCAGGGTGGCGGCGGGGTGGAGGAGCGCGCCGACCGCCCAGCCGCGACCCTCGAGGACTCGCTCCGAGGCTCGGCTGGTCGGGCCGCTCACGATCACGGCATGCTCCTCGACGACGAGGTTGAGGGCGGGGTAACCGAGCACCCGCGCCGTCACCCGGATCCCCGGGGGAAGGTCCCACTCGGGCACCCAGAAGTGCCGGACGGTGTCGGTGAGGTCGGCCGGCGCCGGGTAGCGGTGCACCGGCGGCGTGGCGTCCGGGTTCAGCTGACCCTTCGATGCCGGCGACCTGTCGCGTCCGTTCAAGCCGTGCACCTCCTTGGCTCCCTACGGTGACATGCATGACCGACATGCACCCGACTTCACGGGCCGCCCACGGCGAGCACACCGACCACGGCACTCCCCGCTCCGCCACCTCGATCACGCCGTTCCTCGTCGTCTCCCCCGCCGCGGAGGCGATCACGTTCTACACCGAGGTCCTCGGCGCGCGGCTCGTGGACCGGACCGACCTTCCGGCTCCCGGCGGCGAGCCGCTCGTGGCCCACGCCGTCCTCGACTTCGGCCGGGGGCTCCTCCAGCTCGGCGACCCCAACCCGGCGTACCACCTCGTCGCGGCTCCGGCGGGCGAGGACGACTGCTACTCGGTCGGGCTCTACTGCGACGACGTGGACGCGGTCGTCGAGCGGGCGGTGGCCGCCGGGGCCGAGCTCCGCGAGCCCGTGACCGACTTCGTCTCGGGTGACCGCTACGCCAGCATCCGTGACCCGTTCGGCGTCCGCTGGTCGGTGATGACGAGGGTGGAGGACCTGTCCGACGAGGAGAGCGCGAGGCGCGTCGCCGAGTGGGCCGCGTCGCTGACATGATGGTGCGAACGTCCGCACCCAGGAAAGACCCCCGCACCCATGGCCAACGTCCCCGGCGACCGACGACGCCGTCGCACGAAGTACGTCCTGCTGAGCGACGACGAGCTGCAGGACGTCCTCGTGGCGCACATCGACACGTACTACCGCCGGTTGCGCGGAGCGGCCCAGTGGACCGGCGAGGTGGCGATGGCGGTGCCGGTCCGACCTACGGAGAAGGGCGCGCCGGTCCGCCGCGGCCTCTTCCGCTCCCGTCGCAAGGAGGTCGCGCCGACCCTGACGCGCACCCTCCAGGTGCCGGCCTCCTTGCCGATGGCGTGGGAGATCATCACCGCGACCCCGGAGCGGCTCGCGCAGGCACCCACCTGTCCGCATGTGCTCACCTTTGCGGACACGCTGGTCGGCGCGGCCCGGGACTTCCTGCTCGACGTCGGTGAGCTCGACCAGGCCGACGTCTCCGGTCACGGCGCCGTCCGTCAGCTCCTCCAGATGGCGGCCGAGCTCGACGCCCTCCGGCTGCTCGCGGAGGCCGGTCAGCTGCCCCCGTGCAAGGGCAACCCGGTGTGCATCGCACCGGCACCACTCGAGATCCCGCCCGGTGGCGGACGGCGCGCGAGCGACAGCGACGTCGAGCTGGTCGCCTCCGTCCTCGACCGGTTCGGTCGCTAGGCGGCGCGCCCGGAGGGCTGGGCGCAAAGTGGCGGATCCGGTGCACCTGGCGGGTCAAGGGCTCCACTCAACCCTCCTCGAGCCGGTCCAGTGCCGCCTCCGTGACGGCGCGGTGCTCCGGGGTCGCTGCCCCCGCCAGGTCTTCCAGCATCTCGCGCAGCCTCGGGACGACCCGGACCGACTCCGCCCCGTAGTGCGCCAGCTCGTCGACCGCCGAGGTGAGCAGCGCGGCGTAGCCGGTCGGCCGGTAGACCGCGTGCACCTCGCCCCGGTCGTCGGTGAGGTACGGCGACGGGTCCGGCCGGACGGCGAGGTCCCGGAAGACCACGTGCAGCTCGTTGATGGCCTGGACCCCGGTGGTCGGGTCGTTGACCGCCGGGGAGAGCGCTCGCTCGGCGATGTCGAGGAGCTGCCGCACCCCGTAGCCGGGGTCGGCGACGAAGTCCCGCTCGTCCTCGAGGCGGAGGACCGCTGTCAACCCGTCCACCTCCTCCTCGGTGAGGTCGTCGCGCTGCCAGCCCCTGCCCACGACCTGACCGGTGACGAGGAAGTCGCCCGGGGTGACGTCGAGCTCCGCGACGACGCCGAGCCGGGCGGCCCGCTCGACCAGCATGGTGCTGTCGAGCACGGTGACGTAGCCGCACCTGTCGTCCAGACGGAGGTCGGTCCGGGCCGCCCCCGGCCGTGGTGACCAGCCGGCACCGACAGCGCCCGACCCCTGCGGGCGCTCGGTGAGCCGGTGCGCCGCCAGGACGGTCCGCCGTCGTACCCGGCTCATCACGTGGCTCACCTGGACCGAGCGCGTGATGTGGTTGATGAACGCCAGGAACATGCCGACCGCCACGACGACGTACAGGTAGGAGAGCGTGACCGCGGTCTGCGGCACCTCGGCCCGCTCGTCCCCGCGCACCGACCTCAGGACGGTCAGGGCGTAGAGGAAGGAGCCGGTGAACACGCCGAGGGTCACCTGGGGGATCCGGTCGTCGAGGAACGTCCGGAGGATCCGCGGGGTGAACTGGCTGCTGGCGAGCTGGAGGATGAGGATCGTGATGGAGAAGACCAGGCCAGTGACGGAGATCATCGCGCCGGCGATCGTCCCGAGCAGCCCGCGGGCGCCGTCCGGTCCGCCCTCGAAGACCCAGGACGGCTCACCGATGAGGGCGTCGAGGAGCGGCAGCACGATGCCGAGCAGCAGCGAGAAGCCGGCGATCGCCGACGGGAGCACCCAGAAGGGGCGCCACATCCTGTCCCACCAGGTCGACCGGGGGGCCTCCGGACGGCCGTTCACGAGCGCGCTGCGTCGCGGTCAGAGAGCAAGGCCGACGTACTTCACCGAGAGGTACTCCTCGATCCCCTCGGGACCGCCCTCGCGGCCGAAGCCGGAGTGCTTGACCCCGCCGAACGGGGCCGCGGGGTTCGACACGATCCCCTGGTTGACGCCGACCATCCCGAACTCGAGCCCCTCGCTGACCCGGACCGCGCGGGCCAGGTCGCGGGTGAAGGCGTAGGCGACGAGGCCGTACTCGGTGGAGTTCGCCATCTCGACCGCCTTGGCGTCGTCGGAGAACGTCGTCACCGGGGCGACCGGGCCGAAGATCTCCTCGCGCATCAGGTCGGAGTCGGGAGGTACGTCGGTCAGCACGGTCGGGGCGAAGAAGTAGCCGGCGTCGCCGGTCGACGAGCCGCCGGTCGCCACCGAGGCGCCCCGGGAGGTGGCGTCGTCGACGAGCTCGGCCACCTTGTCGCGGGCCTTGGCGTCGATCAGCGGGCCGACCGTGACGCCGTCCTCGGTGCCCCGACCGAGCACCTCGGCCTCCATCCGCGCCGCGAACCTCGAGGCGAACTCGTCCGCCACGTCCTCGTGCACGAGGAACCGGTTGGCTGCGGTGCACGCCTCGCCCATGTTCCGCATCTTCGCGAGCATCGCCCCCTCGACCGCCTTGTCGAGGTCGGCGTCGGCGAAGACGAGGAACGGCGCGTTGCCGCCGAGCTCCATCGACACCCGGAGCAGCTGCTCGGAGGACTGCTTGACCAGGCTCTTGCCGACCGGCGTGGAACCGGTGAACGTCAGCTTCCGCAGCCGTGGGTCGGTGATGAGCGGCTCCATCACCTCGCCGGTGTGTGCGGTCGAGATGACGTTGACGACGCCCTTGGGGACGCCGACCTCGTCGAGGATCCCGGCGAGCGCCAGCATCGTCAGCGGGGTCTGGCTGGCGGGCTTGACCACCATCGTGCAGCCGGCGGCGATCGCCGGCCCGATCTTGCGGGTGCCCATCGCGAGCGGGAAGTTCCACGGGGTGATCATCAGTGTCGGGCCGACCGGCTGCTTCATCGTCATCAGCCGGGTGTTGCCGTCCGGGCTGCTCGACCAGCGGCCGGCGATCCTCACGACCTCCTCGGAGAACCACCGGAAGAACTCGGCGCCGTAGGTCACCTCCCCCTTCGACTGGGCCAGCGGCTTGCCCATCTCCAGGGTCATGAGGAGAGCGAGCTCGTCGGCCCGCTCGGTGACCCGCTCGAACGCCGAGCGGAGCAGCTCGGCCCGCTCACGCGGCGGCGTCTGCGCCCAGTCCGACTGGGCCGCGACGGCCGCGTCGAGGGCCGCCTTCCCGTCCTCCACGGTGGCGGAGGCGACGCTCGTGAGGGTGCGCCCGGTGGCCGGGTCCTCGACGTCGATCGTGGAGCCGTCGGACGACGACCGCCACTCGCCGCCGATGAAGAGGCCGGTCTGCAGCCTGTCGAGGAGCGCCTTCTCGTCCATGGTCATCAGTCGCCTTCCTGCAGCGTCAGGGCGTCATCGCCGTCGGTCGCCCGGGCGACCACTTCCGATGACGTTACGGGGAGGGCGGTCAGGACGTCATCCGGGTCGGTGGTCGGAACGACCAGCCCCGATGACGCAACACGAAAATCGCGACGACCCCCGGCGCTCATGGCCGGGGGTCGCGCGCGGGTCGTCACATCTTCGGCATGAGCACCGAGTCGATGAGGTAGACCGTGGCGTTCGCGGTCTGGACGCCGCCGCAGATCACGCTGGCGTCGTTGACCATGAGGTCGTCGCCGGAGCCGGTGATCTCCACCTCGCCGCCCTGGACGGTGGTCTGGGTGGTGCCTTCCAGGTCGCTCGGGGCGATCCGGCCGGGCACGACGTGGTAGGTGAGCACGTTCGTGAGCGTCTCGGCGCCCGCGGGCTTCGAGAGCATGTTGACGGTCTTCTTCGGCAGCGCGGCGAACGCCTCGTCGACCGGGGCGAAGACGGTGAACTCGTCGCCGTTGAGCGTGTCGACCAGGTTCACCTCGGGGTTCAGCTCGCCGGAGACGGCGGCGGTGAGCGTCTTGAGGAGCGGGTTGTTGCTGGCGGCCACGGCGACCGGGTCCTGGGCCATCCCCTCGACCGAACCGGCGCCGTCCGGGACCGCCTCGGCGTAGTCGCCGCAGCCGGGGCCGACGAGCATCGCGGCCGGGTCGGCCATGTCGTCGGACATCTCCTCCGACGGGGACTCCTCGGTCATCGACGAGCCGGTGGTGTCGGCTGAGGCGGTGTCTTCGCTGTCACTGCCGCAGGCAGCGGTCAGGCTGAGCGTGGACACCACGGCGATGGCGGCGGCGTACTTCTTCATGGGGCGCATGGTGGGTTCCTTCGCTTCGATTCCGGGGGCGATCCCCTTGTCTGTAAGGGGTTTCGTCTCCCAGCGGGAGATGGATTGGTTGTCAGTCAGACTTTTTTCAGGCGACGGACACGTTGACGCTGTGCCAGCCGGTGGAGCCGTCCGGCGCGATGGGCGCGCGGGCGCCGGTCTGCGTGGCGCCGGTGGCATCGGTTGCCCGGACCTCGAGCAGGTGGTTGCCGGGGGTGGCATCCCACTGCCACACCCACTGCCGCCAGGTGTCGACGGTGTCCCTGGCCCCGAGCGTGGCCTCGTGCCAGTCGCCGCGGTCGACCCGCACCTCGACCTTGGCGATCCCACGCGTCTGCGCCCAGGCGACACCGGCCACCGGGACGCGTCCGGCGTCGACGCGGGCGAAGGAGCGGGGTACGTCGATGCGGCTCGACGTCTTGATCGGCGCCTCGGCGGCGTAGCCGCGGGTCGTCCAGTACGCCTTGAAGTCGGCGAACCGGGTGACCTCGAGCTCGACGAGCCACTTCGTCGCCGAGACGTAGCCGTAGAGCCCGGGCGTGACCATCCGGGCCGGGAACCCGTGGGCGAGCGGCAGCGGTGAGCCGTTCATCCCGACGGCGACCAGGGCCCCCCGCTCGGGGTCGGTCAGCACCGACAGGGGGGTGCCCGCGGTGAAGTCGTCCGCGCTGCGGGACCGGACCGCGTCCGCCCCCGGCTTCACACCCGCCTCCGCGAGCAGCTCGTGGATCGGGACGCCGAGCCAGGTGGCGTTGCCGAGGTACTCACCGCCGACCGGGTTGGAGACGCAGGTGAGGGTGATCCGGCTCTCGACGAGCTCGCGGGCGAGGAGGTCGTCGAAGGTGAGGGACAGCTCGCGGTCGACCATGCCGTGGACCCGGAGCCGCCACCCGTCGACGGGCACATCGGGGACCTGGAGGGCGGTGTCGACGCGGTAGAAGTCGTCGTTGTCGGTGAGGTAGGGCGTGACGCCCCGGACCCCGACCGAGACGCCCTCCGGGACCGGCGGCGCCGGCTCCGCCGGGCGGGGGAGCCGGACGCCGGCACGGGAGGCGGCTGCTGCGAGGTCGTTGAACGAGCGGGCGACGAGCCCGCCCACGGCGGCGATCCCGGCGACCGCGGCGGCGCCGAGGAGCAGGGCCCGGCGGTCCGTCGCGGGCGCGGACGAGCGCCCGCCGGGTCGCGCGCCGAGCGCTCGCAGCAGCACGACGAGCGACACGAGCCCCACCACGACGAGGACGATGGCCGGCACCAGCCGGAGCGCCGCTCCGGCCGTCGCCGCGCGGTCCGCGACTGCGGCCGCTGTGGCGATCCCGGCAAGGACCAGGAACAGGCCGACCGCCAGCCGTGGCCGGCGTACCCCTGCAACGCCGGCCACGATGGCGAGCAACGCCACGGCAGCGATGACCCCGCCGATGAGCACCGGCTTGTCCGCGGTGCCGAACGTCTCGATCGCCCACTCCTTCACCGGGCGCGGTGCCTCGTCGACCGCGCGGTTGGCGACGGCGACGAGCGGGCTGGTCACCCCGTCGAGGAGCGTGGCGACGGCCTGGCTCGTGGTGACAGCGGCGGTCGCGGCGAGCAGCCCGGCGCCGCCCCCGAGGAGACGGGTACGACGGGACGGCGTGGTGTTCTCCGGCATGGAGAGGGTTCGCAGCGACCCCGCCGAGGGATTGGGTCAGCCCGCGTCGAGAGCCTTCTGCTCGAACGTCTCCGGCCGCTCGATGCGCTCGAACCGCCCGACCGGCCAGACGATCGCCCACACCTTCCCGACCACCCGGTCGACGGGGACGGTGCCGCTGCCGGGGAGCTGCTGGTGGAACCGCGAGTCCTCGCTGTTCCCCCGGTTGTCCCCCATCATCCAGAGGTGCCCTTCGGGGACCTTGACGTCGAACTCGCGCGCCGAGGGGACGACCCCCTCGGGGAGGTACTCGCTCTCGTCGAGCGCGACCCCGTTCACGGTGATCCTGCCCTTGCGGTCGCAGCACGCGACCCGGTCACCGCCGACGCCGATGACCCGTTTCACGAGGTGACCGCCGGTCGGGTAGAGCCCGACGGTCGACAGCGCCTTCTGGACCGGCCCGAGCTCGGGCTGCTCGCCGAGCCAGCTGCCGGGGTCCTCGAACACGATGACGTCGCCCCGCTCGACGTCGCCGTTCCAGTAGCTCACCTTCTCGACGAGGATGCGGTCGTCCTTGATGAAGAGCGGCTCCATCGACTCCGAGGGGACGAAGAACATCTGGACGAAGAACGTCTTGATGCCGACCGAGAGCACGAGCGCAAGGCCGAGGAGCAGGACCATCTCCAGCCAGCCGGGGATGCGCCGCTGCTTCTTCCCCGCCTTCGTCGCCATGCCCGGACCCTATCCGTGGATCCCATGCGGGCCCTTTCCGGTCCGGGGGAGAATGAGGCCCATGACCCGCCGCCGTCCCCGTCTCGCCGCGCTCTGCGCGGTCGGGGTGACGGCCGCCGCGCTCCTCGGGGGGTGCGCCCCGGACGCCGGCTCGGCGGAACAGCTGCTCGACACGACCGGGGGCTCACCGTCGAGCACGCCGGTCGCGGAGGAGCCGACACCGGCCCCGCCGTCGTACGCGGTCGACCCGCCGGGGCCGTTCGAGCCGCCGCTGCGCACCGCCGACGTGCTCGTCACCGGGGCCGAGACGCTCCCGGACGACCTCGTCGAGGGGATCGAGGCGCTCGACGGGGTCGAGGAGGTGCTCCGGCTCTCCGTCGCCGCCGCGGCCGTCGACGGGCGCACCCTCACCGTCGCCGCCGTCGACCCCGGTGAGTTCCGCCGGTTCACGCCGGACGCCTCGGCGAAGGCCGACTTCGTCTGGAAGCGGCTGGCCGGCGGCGAGGTCGCGGTCGACCTGTCGGTGAGCAAGAAGCTGGTCGGCAAGGACGACATGATGCCGCTCGGCAACGCCGAGGACTCGCCGACCCTGCACGTCGGGGCCTATGCGCCGCTGGTCAAGCGGATCGACGCCGTGGTCAACACCGAGCGGGGCGAGCAGCTCGACATCCCGGAGCACAACGCGCTGCTGGTGTCGACCGGCGAGCTCACTCCGTCGGCGCTGGAGAAGGAGCTCGAGCGGGTCATCGGTGACCGGGCGACGATGCAGACGCTGGCACTCGAGCTCGACGTCGGCCCGCAGACCGCGGTTCTCACCGGCGGGTCGGTCTCGGAGGCCGTCGGCACCTTCTCCTACACGAACCGCCCCAACGGCGAGATCTCGCCGGACCCGGCCTGGGTGAAGGCGTACGTCCGCACGGAGGAGGTTCCCATCCTCGGCACCGTCACCTGCAACAAGGCGTTCCTGCCGCAGCTCCGCGGGGCGCTCACCGAGGTCGTCGCGCGGGGGCTCGCCGACAAGATCCACCCCGACGAGTACGCCGGCTGCTACTACCCGCGCTACATCGGCCGCGACGCGTCCAACGGGCTCTCCCTGCACAGCTGGGGGATCGCGGTGGACCTCAACGTGCCGGGCAACCTGCGGGGCACGGTCGGGGAGATCGACCGCCAGGTGGTCGCGATCTTCAAGAGGTGGGGGATGGCCTGGGGCGGCGACTGGAGCTGGACCGATCCCATGCACTTCGAGATGAACGCGGTCGTCCGGCCCGGCTGAGGTCCGGGCATACTCACGGCCATGCGCTCCCTCCGGGTCACCTCGCTCGACGGTCCCTCCTCGGTCTCGGTGGTGGACGTCCCCGAACCGGCGTCCGGTCCGGACGACGTCCTGGTCGAGGTGAGCACCGTCGGCGTCAGCTGGCCGGACCTGCTCCAGACCCGGGGCGAGTACCAGGTCAAGCCCGACCTGCCCTTCCAGCTCGGCGTCGACTTCGCCGGCACGGTGCGGACGGCGCCTGACGGGTCAGGCTTCGCGCCGGGGGACCGGGTCGCCTGCGTCCTGCCGTACGGCGGCGGCGCCGAGCTCGTCGCGGTCCACCGGGACTCGGTCTTCCCGCTCCCCGCCGACGTGCCGTTCGACAAGGCCGCTGCGTTGCCGATGAACTACCTCACCGCGGAGTTCGCGCTGGCCACCAGGGGCTCGGTGACGGCCGGCACGACGGTCCTCGTCCACGGGGCCGCCGGCGGTGTCGGGACCGCGAGCATCCAGGTGGCCAAGGGGCTCGGCGCCCGGGTGGTCGCGGTCGTCTCCACCGAGCCCAAGGGTGACGTGGCGCGGTCCGCGGGAGCCGACGAGATGGTGCTCGTGGACGGGTTCCGCGAGGCCGTCGAGGAGCTCACCGACGGCCGTGGGGTGGACGTCGTGCTCGACGTCGTCGGCGGCGACCTCGTCACCGACTCGCTGCGGTCGCTCGCCCCGCTCGGCCGGTTGCTGGTCGTCGGGTTCACCGGCGGGACGATCCCTCAGGTGAAGGTGAACCGGTTGCTGCTCAACAACATCGACGTGCGGGGCGTCGGCTGGGGCGCCTACGCGATGGTCCGTCCGGGCTACATGCGGGAGCAGTGGGACCGGCTCGTGCCGATGATGGAGTCGGGGGCGATCGACCCGCCGATCGGTCACGTCTACCCGGTCGAGCAGGCCGCGGAGGCGCTCGCCGAGATGGCGGCGCGTCGTACCCTCGGCAAGTCCGTCCTCACCTTCTGAGCTGTCAGCCGGCGAGCCGGCCGGCCGCCTTCCGCGGGACGTGGCCGGCGTCCACGAGCCACCGCACCGTGTCGGCCACCGACTCGCTCAGCGGTCTGGCGGCCACGCCGAGGGCGGCGGCGGTGGCCTTGGCGTCGACCGGGTTGGCACAGGCCACGCCGCGGATCCCCTCGACCGCGCCCGGGAGGAACGACCAGCCGGTGGCGTAGCCGGGAGCCGCCATCGCGGCCACCAGCCGGCCGGGCAGCACCACGGCCGGCATGCGGCGCCCGGTGACGTCCGCGAGCACACCGTGCGGACCCGGGGCCGACTCACCCGGCACCGGGTAGCGGCCTCCCGGCTCCGCGGTCACGGCTGCCGTCAGCACCGCTGCGGTCTCCCGGACGTCGACGAGGTGGATCCGGCCCCGCGGCCAGGCCGGCACCCGTCCGGCGAGCACCGTCGCCAGCAGCGCGTTGCTCTCACCGAGGTAGGGGTCGTGCGGCCCGATGACGGCGCCGGGGTAGGCGATCGTCACCGGCGCTCCGGCGTCCTGGAGCTGCCGGGCCACCACCTCGGAGGCGATCTTGCTCGCGCTGTAAGGCCCGACCGGCGTCCCGACCGGGCTCGTGTGGTCGAGGGTCGCTCCGCCCGGCCGGTTCAGCGCCACCGTCGACGAGACCTGGACGACCGTCGAGCAGCCGGCCGCGACGCCGGCCTCGAGGACGGTCCGCGTCCCGGCCCCGTTCTCCCGGGTCATCGCCTCCCGGTCCCTTCGCTTGAACGAGAAGGTGGCTGCGGCGTGCACGACGGAGTCGCATCCTGCGACGGCCTCACGGACCGCCGCCGCGTCGGTCATGCTGCCGATGACCACCTCGAGGTGACCGTCGGCCGGGTCGACGCCGAGCGGCACCAGGTGGTTACCGAGCCGCCGGCCGTCCCGGACGAACGCACGCACCCGGTGGCCGGCGTCGAGGAGGTGCTGGGCGGTGTGGATCCCGAGGAACCCCGAGGCGCCGGTCAGCAGGACGGTTGCCATGCTCCGAGTTTCGTCCCGGCCCGGGCGCCCGGCGATCCCCCGAACGGGCGGTTGTCATCCGGTCACTCCTCCGGGTCGGGCTCCAGCCTCCCGCCGGGGGCGAGGACGTCATGGGTGTCCTCGTGGTCACGCATGTAGGAGCGGACGAAGGAGCAGTACGGGAGGATCTTGAACCCCTGCTCGCGCGCGACGTCCATGACTCCGCGGACCAGCTGGCCGCCGACGCCCTGGCCCTCCATCCGGTCGTCGACCTCGGTGTGGAGGAACGAGCGGACCGTGTCGGTGCGGGCCTTGTACTCGGAGAAGCCGACCACCTCGCCGTCGAGGACGGCCTCGACGCGGCTGCTCTCGGGATTGTCGCGGATGTCGACAGGGGTGCGTGGCATGTCGTGATCGTGCCCCAAATCCCTGGCGTCACGCCTCCCGGGACGGTTCACTGCTGCCCATGGACCTTCCCGAAGGACTCACCAGCCGGCCCCTCCAGCTCTCCGACGCGCGCGCGGTCTACGAGGTGATGGCCGCCCAGGAGCTCCACGACATCGGCGAGGTCGCGATCGAGGAGGCCGACATCGTCGGCGACTGGCAACGGCCCAGCCACGACGTCCCGGCGAGCACGATCGGCGTCTTCGACGAGGACCGGCTCGTGGCCTACGCCGAGGTCGCCGCGGCGTGGCACGGCGACGCCGCGGTCCACCCCGACTACCGCGGCCGCGGCCTGGGTACGGCGCTCGCGCACTGGACCCAGGAGCTCGCCCGGGAGCGGGGCGGCACCGTCTTCGGGATGCCGGTGCCGGTCGGCTCGGACGGCGACCGGCTCCTGGAGTCGATGGGGTACTTCGTGCGGTGGCACTCGTGGGTGCTCCAGCTTCCCGAGGGCAAGGAGGTCGAGGCCCAGCCGCTGCCGATCGGGTACGCGATCCGGAGCGCCGTGACCGAGGAGGACCAGCTGGCCGCCTTCGAGGTGATCGAGGACGCTTTCCTCGAGTGGTCGGAGCGTGAGCGCCAGACGTTCGAGGACTTCGCCGCCCGGGCGATGCTGCGGCCGGGGTTCCAGCCGTGGAACCTGCGGATCGCCGTGGGCCCGGCCGGTCTGGTGGTCGGGGCGTGCCACGTCCAGCTCGCCGACGGGTGCGGCTACGTCAGCCAGATCGCCGTGCGCAAGGACCGGCGTGGCCTGGGGCTGGCCAGGTCCCTCCTGGCGGACGCGTTCGGGCTGGCCCGGGACCACGGCGCGACCCGGTCGGAGCTCGCCACCGACTCGCGCACCGGCGCTCTCGGCCTCTACGAGAAGGTCGGCATGGTCGTCACCAGCAGCTGGGTGCACCGGGCGGTCGACCTGGCGCGCTGACCTCGACTGCTCCGGCCGCCTCCTCAGCCTCCCCGGCGAGCGCTCGGCACAGCGCAGCGGCCCGCGCCTCGATCGCCACCCGCAGGGCCTCGTGGTGCCGTCCCCGGAGCCAAGGGTCGAGCTGCTGCGCCGCCTGCGCGAGGATCCGTCGACCTGGCAGTGCCCGCGGGTCGGGGGCCGGGGCTAGGCTCGCCGCCATGACGAACGGGACGATGCTCGACGACGCGCGCGAGGGGATGGACGAGTCGGTCCGCCCGCAGGACGACCTCTTCGGTCACGTGAACGGCCGCTGGCTGGCGACCGAGGAGATCCCGCCCGACCGCTCGAGCTGGGGCGGGTTCGCGATGATCGCGGAGGAGGCCGAGCGGCAGGTCCGGGCGATCATCGAGGAGTGCGCCGAGCGGTCCGGTGCGGCCGAGAAGGGGTCGCCGACGCAGCAGATCGGCGACCTGTGGACCAGCTTCATGGACGAGGAGCGGATCGAGGCCCTCGGTGCGAGGCCGGTCCAGCCCGACCTCGAGCGGCTCGCCGCGGTGACCGACCACCCCGGGCTGGCGGCGTTCATCGGGGGGTTCGAGCGACGGGGCGGCGGCGGTTTCTTCGGCTCCTACGTCGACACCGACGACCGCAACTCCGACCGCTACCTGGTCAACCTCGTCCAGGGTGGCCTCGGGCTGCCGGACGAGTCGTACTACCGGGAGGAGAAGTTCGCCGAGGTCCGCTCGGCGTACCTCTCGCACCTCACCCGGCTGCTCAACCTCGCCGGGTTCGACGGCGCCGAGGGGATGGCTCAGCAGGTCGTCGACCTCGAGACCCGGCTGGCGCAGGGCCACTGGGAGCGGGCCGAGACCCGCGACGTCATCAAGGGGTACAATCTCCGCACGTTCGCCGAGGTCCAGGCGATGGCGCCGGCGTTCGACTGGTCCGCGTACGCCGACGCGCTCGGTGCCGACGAGCGGACGCTGGCCGAGGTCGTGGTCCGCCAGCCCAGCTTCTTCGAGCACTTCTCGACCGTGGTCGCCGACGTCGGCATCGAGCAGTGGAAGGCCTGGGCGGCCGTCAAGGTGGTCCGGTCGGCGGCGCCGTACCTCTCCTCGGCGTTCGTGGCGGAGAACTTCGACTTCTACGGCCGCACCCTGTCGGGCACCCCGCAGCTGCGCGAGCGGTGGAAGCGCGGCGTCGGGTTCGTCGAGGGGTGCGTCGGCGAGGCCGTCGGCAACCTGTACGTCGAGCGGCACTTCCCGCCGGCGAGCAAGGCGGCGATGGACGAGCTGGTGGGAAACCTGCTCGAGGCCTACCGGCGGAGCATCACCGCCCTGGACTGGATGACCGAGGAGACCAAGGAGCGGGCGTTCCGCAAGCTCGAGACGTTCCGGCCCAAGATCGGCTATCCCGAGAAGTTCCGGGACTACTCCTCCATCGACGTACGCCCGGACGACCTGTGGCACAACGCCAAGGCGGCAGCCTCGTTCGAGCACGACCGGCAGCTGGCCAAGATCGGCTCGCCGGTCGACCGTGACGAGTGGTTCATGCTGCCGCAGACCGTCAACGCCTACTACAACCCGGGCACCAACGAGATCTGCTTCCCCGCCGGCATCCTGCAACGGCCGTTCTTCGACGCCGACGCCGACCCTGCGGAGAACTACGGCGGCATCGGCGCGGTCATCGGCCACGAGATCGGCCACGGCTTCGACGACCAGGGATCGGAGTACGACGAGCTCGGCAACCTCAACGAGTGGTGGACGAAGGCCGACAAGGAGGCGTTCAAGGAGCGCTCCGACATGCTCGTCAAGCAGTACGACGGCTTCAGCCCCCGCAACCTGCCCGACGAGACGGTCAACGGCTCGCTCACCGTCGGGGAGAACATCGGCGACCTCGGTGGGCTGACGATCGGTCACAAGGCCTACCTGATCAGCCTGGAGGGCCAGGAGCCGCCCGAGCGCGACGGGCTCACCGGCTCCCAGCGGCTCTTCCTCAGCTGGGCCCACGTGTGGCGGTCGAAGTACCGCGACGAGCTCGCCCGGCAGCTGCTCACCGTCGACCCGCACAGTCCGGCCGAGCTCCGCGCGAACATCGTCCGCAACCTCGACGAGTTCCACGAGGCGTTCGGGACCGGGCCGGGCGACGGGCTGTGGTTGGAGCCGGACGACCGGGTGAGGATCTGGTGAGGATCGCTCCGCCGTTTGTCGGTCTCCTCGCGGTGGTATGACCGAGACATGAAGCTCTCCGGGCTCGCGAAGGCCATTCCCCTCGGCGCGGTCGCCGGACTGGCGGCGCACGACCTGCTCCAGAGGAAGCACGCGATCCTGCGGAACTTCCCGGTGATCGGCCACGGCCGGTTCTGGCTCGAGGCGATCGGCCCCGAGCTGCGGCAGTACATCGTCACCGACAACAACTCCGAGCGGCCGTTCAGCCGCGACCAGCGGCGGTGGGTCTACGCCTCCTCGAAGCTCGAGAACAACTACTTCGGGTTCGGCTCCGACAACGACATGGAGTACACCGAGGGCTACCCGGTCATCAAGCACCGGACGTTCGCCGACGTCGTCCCCGCCGCGAACCCCCGGGTCGGGACCGAGGCCTACGTCCCGTCCGCCAAGGTGCTCGGCGGGCCGCGCGACCGGGCGAAGAAGTTCCGCCCCGACTCCCTCGTCAACATCTCCGCGATGAGCTTCGGCTCGCTCTCGGCGCCGGCCGTGGAGGCGCTCAACCGGGGCGCCGCGATGGCGGGGTGCTTCCACAACACCGGCGAGGGCGGGCTCTCGCCGTACCACCGCAACGGCGGCGACCTGGTCCTCCAGATCGGCACCGCCTACTTCGGCTGTCGCGACGAGGACGGCCGGTTCGACCTGGCCCGGCTCAAGGAGGTGGTCGCGTCCGCCCCGGTCCGGGCGATCGAGGTCAAGCTGAGCCAGGGCGCGAAGCCGGGGCTCGGTGGCCACCTGCCCGGCGAGAAGGTGACCGCCGAGATCGCCGAGATCCGCGGCATCCCGGTCGGCAAGGACTGCATCAGCCCGTCGCGGCACGCCGAGTTCTCCGACGTCGACAGCATGCTCGACTGGGTCGAGCTGCTTGCCGACGAGACCGGGCTCCCCGTGGGGATCAAGTCGGCCGTCGGCGACCAGCGGTTCTGGACCTCGCTGGTGAAGCAGATGGCGAAGGGCGACCGGGGAGTCGACTTCATCACGATCGACGGCGGCGAGGGCGGGACCGGCGCGGCGCCGCTGGTCTTCTCCGACTCGGTGGCGCTGCCGTTCCGGGTCGGGTTCAGCCGCGTCTACGCGGAGTTCGCGGAGGCCGGGATCGCCCACGACGTCACGTTCATCGGCGGGGGGAAGCTCGGACTGCCCGACAACGCGATCGTCGCCCTGGCGCTCGGGTGCGACATGGTCAACGTCGCCCGGGAGCCGATGTTCGCCGTCGGCTGCATCCAGGCGCAGAAGTGCCACACCGACAAGTGCCCCACCGGCGTCGCGACCCAGGACCCCTGGCTCATGCACGGCCTCGACGCCGACTCGAAGTCCGTGCGGGTCGGGAACTACGTCAAGACGCTGCGCCGCGACCTGCTGAAGCTGGCGGAGTCGTGCGGCGTGTCGCACCCGGCGCTCATCGACGTCGACGACATCGAGGTGCTCTACGGCAACAGCACCGCCCGGCTGCTCCGCGAGGTGCTCGGCTACCAGCCGGGGTGGGGCTCGGTGAGCGACGAGCAGCGGACGGCGATCGACGCGATCATGGCCGGCTCGGACGAGGGCGGCTCCGCGCCGCCGAGCGAGCACGCCCAGGGTTGATCCCATGTCGGCCAGGTGTCGAGCCGCCCCTGGCGCTGGGTCGAGCCGCCCCTCGCGCTGGTGAGCAGGGGCTCCAGCGTCGGCCGCTGTCGAGAATCGTCCACCTGGATGGAACTCTCGGCAGAGCAAGCGCTCAGCCCGTGAAGTCCATCCAGGTGGACGAAATTCTGCGGTTGGCCATCGCGGAGCGCAGCGTGAAGGGCGGCTCGACCCAGCGTGAGGGGCGGCTCGACGTGAAGGGGTGGGGGAGCGGACCTACAGCTCCAGCGGGGTGAGCGTGAGTCCGTGCTCGTTGCCCTCGACGAGAACGCCCTCGGGCACCTCGAACCAGTCGGGGTCGTCGTCGTACGGCTCGGACGCCACGCAGGTGCCGGACTCCTTCTCCAGCACGAAGAGCCGCTCGCCGTACGTCGTGCCGGCGATGCTGCGCCCGTCGACCGCGAGGAGGTTGAGCCGGCCGCCCCCGACGGTCTGGACCTCGCGGATCACCTCGACCAGGGCTGCCCCGAGCGAGGTGCCGGCGGTCCACCGGGAGGCGGCGAGGCCGAACACGAGCGCCGAGTCGACCGGCGCGGCGGCCTCCGGGATGTCGAAGGTGCGGGCGTAGAGGGTGCGGCGGGCGCTGTGCCAGTCGGCCACGCCGCCGTTGTGGCTGAAGAGCCACCGCCCCTGGGTGTACGGCGCGACCACGGACTCGTCGTGCGCGAACGCGGTCGTGTCGGAGCGGACCGCCCCGAGGATGCAGCCGCTGGCGATCGTCGGGGCGAGGCTGGCGAAGGAGGCGTCGGTCCAGATCGGCTGGGCGCGCCGGTAGCGGACCGGCTCGTCGCGGCCGAAGGCGTACCAGCCGGCGCCGAACCCGTCGACGTTGACGACACCGTGCAGCTGCGTCCGCGGCGACCAGGACTGGGCGCCGAGGGAGCGGGGCGGGTCGAGGAGCAGCGCCTGGAGCGTGACCGGCTCACCCACGTAGGCGAGGTGCCGCGACCCCATCGTCGCGCTCTCAGCGGGTCAGGAGCGCCTCGACGGCCTCGACGACCTCCGGGTCGTCGGGCTGCGTCTGGGAAGAGAACCGGGCGACCGGCCGGCCGGCGGCGTCGAGGAGGAACTTCTCGAAGTTCCAGCTGACGTCGGCGGCCTCCTTGCCCTCCCGGGGGACCTGGGTGAGCTCGGCGAAGAGCGGGTGGCGCTGCTCGCCGTTGACGTCGACCTTCTCGGTCATCGGAAAGGTGACGCCGTACGTCGCCGAGCAGAACTCGGCGATCTCCTCGGAGCTGCCCGGCTCCTGGCCGCCGAACTGGTTGCAGGGGACTCCGACGACGGTGAACCCGCGGGGGGCGTACTGCTCGTGGAGCTCCTCGAGGACGGAGTACTGCGGGGTCATCCCGCACCTCGAGGCGACGTTGACGACGAGGGCAGCGTTGCCGCCGGTGATCTCGCCGAGGGTGGAGGGGGTGCCGTCGAGGCGGGCGATCTTCTGCTCGTGGGTGCTCATGGTGGCCAAGGCTAGCCAGAGGTGCCCAGGTCGGTGTCGAGCGCACCGAGGGCCATGGCTCGCAGCAGCCCGGCCATCTGCCGCTCGGGGAGGTGTGAGCTCCGTGGCGTGGAGTTGAGGAGCCCGAAGGTGGCGTGCACCGCAGCACGCGCCCGGGCCGGTTCGAGGGAGGGGTGGTGCTCGACGAGCTGGGCCACCCAGAGCTCGACGTACGCCCGCTGGAGGGTCCGGACCTGCTCCTGTGCCTCGTCGGGGAGCGACGCCCATTCGCGGTCCTGCACGATGATGAGCGGCTTGTTGTGGAGGGCGAACTCGAGGTGCCAGTCGACCAGGACGTGGAGCGCCTCGGCAGGCCCCCGGGCATCGAAGACCCGGGCGCGCCCTACTTCGAGGAGCTTCTCGCTGATCGACACCAGCATCTCCGCGAGCATCGCGTCCTTCGACGGGAAGTGGCGGTAGAGCGCCGGCCCGCTGATCCCGCACGCCGCGCCGATGTCACCGACCGACACGCCGTGGAACCCGCGCGCGGCGAAGAGCTCGGCGGCCGTGGCGAGGAGCTGCTGCCGACGGGACACGGGAACAGGTTAGCGACCATTAACCGCGGGGCCGGTGACCCGAGTCGCGGACGTCATCCGAGCTGGCTGCTCCGGCGACCGGAGGGGATGACGTCCGACCGGCGGCTCCCCGGACGTCATACGAGTTGGCTGCTCGGGCGACCGGCACGGATGACGCAGGGTCACGGCGGGTCGAGCAGCCCCTCGCCGAGCCACTCCTCGACGGTGGCCCACCGGCCCGGGCGGAGCTCGGCGGCGTACACGACCCGGCCCTCCCACCTCCCGCTCGGTTCCTTCCGCCACTCGAGCAGGAGGCCGGGCCGGGGAGCGCCGCCGTCGACGGGGACGGTCACCCAGCAGTGCTTGACCGGGCACGGGTCGCCGGGAGCCGGCGTCGGCGTCGGGTCGCCCGAGCGGGCGCGGGCATGGAGCGGCACGCCGCGTCCGCCGTACCCACCCCTCGCCATCAACCAAACATAAGTTCGACCCGGTGCGTCGCACCAGGCCGGGGACGCGGCGGGGCTCTCGGTCGCCGGCACGGTGAGCGTTCTGTCGGCGGCTCCGTGTAGGAATGGTCCATGGCGATCGCGACCTACAAGGACCTCTGCATCGACGCGGTGGACACTGCGCTGCTCGGCCGGTTCTGGGCCGCAGCCCTTGACCTCGAGCTGGAGCTCCTCGAGGACGGCGACGTGAAGCTGACCGGTCCCACCAACGCGCTCACGGTCTGGGTCAACGCCGTGCCGGAGCCGGTCACCGTCAAGCAGCGGGTCCACCTCGACATCCGCGCCGAGAGCCCGGCCGACATCGAGGCCCTCGGTGCGACCGTCGTCGACCGGGACTCCTTCCCCTGGGTGGTGATGAAGGACCCCGAGGGCGGCGAGCTCTGCGTCTTCGGCGTCCGCCCGGAGACGAGGCGAGGGCTGATGGAGGTCAACTTCGACGCGGGCCCCGACGCGGGGCCGATCGCCGCCTGGTGGGGGAACGTCCTCGGCGTGGAGGCGAAGGACCACGAGCACGGCTACTCCTACCTCCGGGACGTGCCGAACATGCCCTACGAGTCACTCATCTTCGGCCCGGTCCCCGAGCCCAAGACCGGAAAGAACCGGATCCACCTCGACTTCACGACCCCGGACACCCAGCTCCTCCTCGACGCCGGCGCGACGCTGCTGCGGAGCCCCGACGACGAGATCTCCTGGCACGTCCTTGCTGACCCCGACGGCAACGAGTTCTGCGCGTTCACCGCCGCCGCGACCGGCGCAGCCACGAGCGCCTCGGCAGGCGCATGACCCTCCACCTCCACCGCGCCACCCGCACCGACGTCCTGGCCGACGCGCTCGCCGAGCTGCTGGCGACGCCGCTGGACGACCCCTTCGCCGAGGAGGTCGTCGTGGTGCCCGCGAAGGGCGTCGAGCGGTGGCTCACCCAGCGGCTCTCCCACCGGCTCGGTGCCGGACCGCGGGGCAGTGACGGGGTGTGTGCCGGCGTGCGGTTCCTCAACCCCCGGTCGCTCGTGGCGCTGCTGACCGGCACCGAGCGCGACGACCCCTGGGACCCGGATCGCTCCGTCTGGCCGTTGCTGAGCGTCATCGACGCGTCGCTCGACGAGCCGTGGTGCGCGCTCCTGGCCCGGCACCTCGGCCACGGGGTCACGGGCGAGCAGGGCGAGCTGCGGAGGAATCGCCGCTACTCGGTCGCCCGCAGGATCGCCGGCCTCTTCGCGTCGTACGCCCTCCAGCGGCCGCAGCTCCTCGTCGACTGGCGCGAGGGCCGCGACACCGACGGCGCGGGCAAGCCGCTGGCGGAGGACCTCGCCTGGCAGCCCGAGCTCTGGCGCCGGCTGTTGCAGGAGTACGACGACGGGCGCGCGGCCGGGCCGCCCGACGAACGCCACCGGCGGGCGGTCGACGCCATCCGGGCCGGCAACGACCTCGCCCTTCCCTCCCGGCTCTCGATGTTCGGCCACACCCGGATGGCGACCACGGAGCTGGCGCTGCTCCGCGCGGTCGGCGAGGTCCGGGAGGTGCATCTCTGGCTGCCCCAGCCCTCGCCGGAGGGGTGGCGGCGCGTGGCGGCGGAGACCGAGGACGGACCGGTACGCCGCCGGGACGACCACAGCGGCCGGCTCCTCGCCCATCCGCTCCTTGCGTCGCTCGGCCGCGACTCCCGCGAGCTGCGGCGGTCGATCCCGCTGCTCGGCCCGCTCCGGGACGACGAGCTGTCGACGCCGGACGGGCCGGCGGTGACCCTGCTCGCCCGGCTCCAGGACCAGCTGCGCCGGGACGAGGTCGGCGCTCACCCAGGCCCCCCTGACGACTCCGTGCAGGTGCACGCCTGTCACGGCCCCGGCCGCCAGGTGGAGGTGCTCCGCGAGGTCCTCGTGGGGCTGCTCCAGGACGACCCGACCCTCGAGCCGCGCGACATCCTGGTGATGTGCCCCGACGTCGAGGCCTACGCACCGCTCTTCTCCGCGGCGTTCGGGCTCGCGGAGGCGGCCGGTGGTGGGGGTCACCCCGGACACCAGCTGCGGGTCCGGCTCGCCGACCGTGGGCTCGCCGGCACCAACCCCCTGCTCGCCCTCGCCGGCGCGCTGGTGCGCATCGCCGGCGGGCGCGCCACCGCGAGCGAGGTGCTCGACCTGGCCGGGACGGCTCCGGTCCGCAGACGGTTCGGGATCGACGATGACGACCTCGCCGAGCTGACCGGCTGGGTGGAGCGCTCCGGGGTCCGGTGGGGGCTGACCGCCGACCTGCGGGCGCCGTACGGCCTGGAAGGTTTCGAGGAGAACACCTGGGCGCTCGGGCTCGACCGCGTGCTCCTCGGCGCGGCGACCGCCGAGGACGGCACGGTGCTGGGCGGGCGGCTCCCGCTCGACGACGTGGGCAGCTCCTCCATAGACCTGGCCGGCCGGCTCGCCGAGCTGGTCGACCGGCTCGAGGACGGCGTGGTCGCACTGCGGACCGCGACCACCGTGGTCGAGTGGGTCGACGCCCTGCGTGGCTCGGTGCGCGCGCTCGGTGACGTCCGTGGCCGGGACGCCTGGATGGCCGCGCAGCTCGACCGCGAGCTCGAGTCGGTGCTCGACGCCTCCGAGGCCGGTGGCGGCGTCCACCTCGGGCTCGCCGACGTCCGCACCCTGCTGGAGCTGAGGCTGGAGCCGCGCCCGACCCGGGCGAACTTCCGCACCGGCCACCTCACGGTCGCCACGCTCGTCCCGATGCGCTCGGTCCCCCACCGGGTCGTCTGCCTGCTCGGGCTCGACGACGGGGTGTTCCCCCGCACCACCACCCCGGACGGCGACGACGCCCTCGCCCGCGACCCGATCACCGGGGAGCGCGACGCCCGGAGCGAGGACCGCCAGCTCCTCCTCGACGCGGTGCTCGCCGCCCGGGACACCCTGGTCATCACCTACACCGGCGCCAACATCTCCAGCAACCAGGAGCGGCCGCCGGCCGTGCCGCTGGCCGAGCTCCTCGACGCGGTCGACGCGGTCGAGCCGGATGCCCGGGAGCGAGTCGTCCGGCGCCACCCGCTCCAGCCGTTCGACCCCCGCAACTTCGGCGCCCAGGGCAACGAGCCGTTCAGCTTCGACCGGGCCGCGCTCGACGCGGCCGGCGTCCTGGTCGGCGAGCGCCGGAGGCCCCGGTCGTTCCTCGCCTCGCCGCTGCCGCTCTCCCCGCGCCCCGACCTCGCCCTCGCCGACCTGCAGGCCTTCTTCCGGAGCCCGGTCCGCGGCTTCCTCCGGCAGGGGCTCGACGTCGTCACCCACGACGAGTACGACGAGCCGCGCGACGCGATGCCGGTCAAGCTCGAGGGGCTCGAGGAGTGGGCGATCGGTGACCGGGTGCTGCGCCGGGTCCTCGAGAGCCCCGACCCGCAGAGCGTCCTCACCGCCGAGCTGCTCCGCGGCGAGCTGCCGCCGCGCGGGCTCGGCCACCGGACGATGGAGGAGGTCTGCCGCCGGGTGCAGGAGCTCCGCGACGCCTCCGCCCAGGACCGCACCGCGGAGCCGACCAGCCTCGACGTCACCATCGACCTCGGCGCCAGCCGGCGGCTCACCGGCGTCGTGCCGGACGTGCGGGACGACCGGCTCGTGCGGGTCGTCTACTCCAAGCTCGCCCCGAAGCACCGGTTCGCCGCCTGGCTGGACCTGCTCGCGCTCACCGTCGCGTTCCCCGACCGCTCGTGGACCGCCATCACCTACGGCTGGTTCAAGAAGGGGAGCCGGCAGGGGGTCGCCTCCTCGCTCCTCGGGCCGCTCGACCACCGGGCGCGCGAGCAGCTGCTCGACCTCGTCGAGACGTACGACCGGGGGCTCTGCGAGCCGCTGCCGCTCTTCGCGAGGAGCTCCGCGGCGTGGGCGAAGGCGAGGAAGGACGGCAAGGACCCGCTGCGGGAGGCGGCATGGGCCTGGAAGGACGGCAACTTCCCCGGAGAGCAGTCCGACCCCGAGCACGTGCTCGTGCACGGCCGCGGAGCGGAGCTGGAGCGGCTGCTGGGGGTGCCGCTCGCCGACGAGCGGTGGGTCGACGAGGAGCCGACCCGACTGGGGCAGTACGCCCAGAAGACCTGGCGCCCCCTCCTCGCCGCCGAGCAGGGGAAGAACCTGTGACCGCGGCCCTCTCGGTCGTGCCGACCGAGTTCGACATCGACGGCGAGCTGCCCGAGGCCGGCACGACGACGTTGCTCGAGGCCAGTGCCGGCACCGGCAAGACCTGGGCGATCGCCGCGCTCGTCGCCCGCTACGTCATCGAGGAAGGGCTCCCGCTCGAGCGGCTGCTGGTCGTGACCTTCGGCCGGGCCGCGAGCCAGGAGCTGCGCAGCCGGGTGCGCGAGCGGCTGGTCGACGCCGAGCGCCACCTGTCGGCAGGCGTGGCCGGCGCGCCCGGGAAGGGCACCGACGCGCTCCTCGCGAGGCTGCTGCGCGGCACTCCGGACGAGCTGAGGCTCCGCAGGGACCGGGCTCGGCAGGCGGTGACCGACTTCGATGCGGCGACGATCGCCACCATCCACCAGTTCTGCCAGCTGGTGCTCCGCGGGCTCGGGGTGGCCGGGGACACCGAGGCCGGCGCCGAGCTCGTCGAGGACCTCGAGGAGCTCCGGGAGCAGGTCGTCGACGACCTCTACGTCGCCATGTTCGCCGACTGGGACGGAGCGCCGCCGCTGACCCGCGCGGCCGCCGGGGCCCTGGCCAGGGTCGTGGTCGAGGACCCGTCGGCCCGGCTCACCCCCGAGGACCGCGGCACCGACGACCCCGCCGACGTGCGGGTCCGGTTCGCCTGCGGTGTCCGCGAGGCGATGGAGCTCCGCAAGCGCCGGCTCGGGATCCTGAGCTACGACGACCTCCTCTCCCGGCTCGCCGACGCCCTCGAGCACGGCGACCGGGCGGCCTGCCAACGGATGCGCGCTCGGTGGGACGTCGTGCTCGTCGACGAGTTCCAGGACACCGACCCCGTCCAGTGGCGGGTCTTCGACCGGGCGTTCACCGGGTCGGCAGCGATGGTCCTCATCGGCGACCCCAAGCAGGCCATCTACGCCTTCCGCGGCGGCGACGTGGCGACGTACACCAGCGCGCGGAGCACCGCCCACCGGCACGCGACCCTGGGCGTCAACCACCGCAGCGACGCGCCCCTGGTCGACGCGGTCACGACGTTGCTCCGCGGAGCCCGGCTCGGCGACGAGATCGTCGTCCGCGACGTCCGTTCCGCGCTGGGGGAGGGGCGGCTGCAGGGGGCGCCGAGCATCGCGCCGCTGCGGCTGAGGATGGTCAACCGCCTCCAGCTCGGCGACCGGGACAAGCCACCGGCGGTCGGGGAGGCCAGGGCGGCCGTCGCCGAGGACCTCGCGCGGGACGTCGCCGCGCTGCTCGCCTCGCCGGCGGAGTACGACGGCCGTCCGCTCGACGCTGCCGACGTCGCCGTGCTCTGCTCCACCGGACCCCAGTGCGAGCTGGTCCGCTCCGCCCTCGTCGAGGCCGGTGTCCCGGCCGTCGTGCTCGGCGCCGCCAGTGTCTTCGCCTCGCCGGCGGCAGACGACTGGCTGACGCTCCTCGAAGGGCTGGAGCAGCCGCACCGCACCGGCAGGGTCCGGGCAGTCGCGCTCACCGCGTTCCTCGGGCTCACCGCGGGGAAGCTCGCCGAGCGCGGGGAGCCGTTCACCGCCGAGCTCGCCGAGACCCTCCGCGACTGGGCGGTCCTGCTCCGCGAGCGCGGAGTCGCCGCGGTCCTCGAGGTCGCCGCGGCCCGGCACGGGATGGGCAGCCGGCTGGTGCGCGACCGAGGAGGCGAGCGGCTGCTGACCGACGTCCGCCACCTCGGGGAGGTGCTCCACGACGTCGCTTCCCGGGAGCGGCTCGGGCTGCCTGCCCTGCTCGCCTGGCTGCGCACCCAGATGGCCGAGGTGCGGCGCGACGCCCCCGACGACCGGGCCCGCCGGCTCGACTCCGACGCCCGCGCGGTGCAGGTGCTCACGATCCACAAGGCGAAGGGGCTGCAGTACCCGGTCGTCTACCTGCCGTTCGCCGCCGACCACATGCTGAAGAACGAGGACTATCCGCGGTTCCACGACGACGACGGCCGGCGATGCCTCGATGTCGGCGGGTCGGCGTCGAAGGACTCCCTCGAGCGGGCCGAGGCCGAGCTGGCGGACGAGCGGTTGCGGCTGCTGTACGTCGCGCTGACCCGGGCGCAGAGCCAGGTCGTCACCTGGTGGTTCGCCACCGGGAAGAACCTGACCGCCTCGTCGCTGCACCGGATGGTGATGGGCCGGGTGCCCGGGCAGGCCGAGGTCGGCATCACCGTGCCCACGATGAAGGACGCGAACGCCAAGGACCACGCCGAGAAGTGGGAGGGGGTCGGGGCGCTCACCGTCGAGCTGGTCAGGCCCCGCACGGCGTCCGCGCCCGAGCGGCCCGAGGAGACGCCGGCCCTCCGGGTCCGCCCCTGGACCCGCCACGTCGACCAGGTGTGGCGGCGCACGTCGTACACCGCCCTGAGCAGCGCGGCCGCCGCGGAGCCGGTGGCGGCCTTCGGCAGCGAGCCCGAGGTGACGCCGAAGGAGGACGAGCCTGACGTGGCCGTCGCCGACGCAGCCACGGCCGACCCGACGCTCGCCGTTCCCTCACCGATGGCGGGGCTGCCGATGGGCGCGACGTTCGGCTCCCTGGTGCACGCCGTGCTCGAGCACACCGACCCGGCGGCGCCCGGCCACGGCGGCGACCTCCGTGCCGAGCTCGTGGAGCAGATCAGGACCCAGCTCGTGCGGTGGCCGGTCCAGCTCGACGTGGGCGAGCTCGCCGACGCGCTCGTCGCCGTCTGTGACACCCCGCTCGGGGCCGGCGACGGTGACGTCACCCTGCGGCAGGTCGGGAGGGCAGACCGGATGGCCGAGCTCGACTTCGAGCTGCCTCTGGCCGGCGGCGACCTGGCCGACCATCCCCGCTCGCGGGCAAGACTCGCCGACCTCGCGCCGCTGCTCCGCGAGCACCTGCCCGACGGCGATCCCCTGCGGGCGTACGCCGACGTCCTCACCGACCCGGGGTACGACGCCCAGCTGCTCCACGGCTACCTCAACGGGTCGGTCGACGTGGTGCTGCGCCTGAACGGGAGCCGGTTCGTCGTGGTCGACTACAAGACCAACTGGCTGGCGCCGTACGACTCCGAGAGCCTGACCGCCGCGCACTACGCGCCGGCCCGGCTCGCCGAGGCGATGCGGGGGTCGAGCTACCCGCTCCAGGCGCTGCTGTACGCCGTCGTGCTGCACCGGTTCCTGCGGTGGCGGCTCGCCGGCTACGACCCGGAGCGCCACTTCGGCGGGGTCCGGTACCTCTACCTCCGCGGGATGTGCGGGCCGGACACGCCCGTGGTCGACGGCGAGCGGTGCGGGATCTTCACCTGGCGGCCGCCGGTCGCCCTCGTCGAGGCGGTCTCGCAGCTGCTCGACGGGCTCGAGGCCGACCATGGCTGAGATCGGAACGCTGGACCCCGACGACCGGCGGCTCGCCCACCGGGGCGAGGGGGTCCTCCGGTCGCTCAACGAGGCGGGCGTGCTCGAGGCCCCCGACGTCCACGTCGCCCGGCGGCTCGGCGTCCTCGGCGGCGAGGCCGACCCGGAGGTGCTCCTCGGGGTGGCGCTCGCGGTCCGGGCGGTGCGCAACGGCTCGGTCTGCGTCGACCTCTCCGACGTTCATCGGCTGGAGACGGACGTGGCCTGGCCTGTCCCCGAAGGGTGGGTGGCGGCGGTCGCGGCGAGCCCGCTGGTGTCCGCGGGGGTCGTGCACCTGCTGGGGCCGATGCTCTACCTCTCCCGCTACTGGGCGGAGGAGAGCCAGGTCGTCGCCGACCTGACGACCCGCGACGGTTCCGGCGCGCCGCCGGTCGAGTCGGCCGCGCTGGAGGAGGCGCTGACGCGGTACTTCCCCGGCGAGGTGTTCGACGGCCAACGGGAGGCGGCCCGGCTCGCCTGCCAGCGGTGGACCTCCGTCGTGACCGGCGGTCCAGGAACCGGCAAGACCACGACGATCGCCCGGCTGCTCGGGGTGCTGCTCTGCACCGAAGGGGCTCGGCCGCTCCGGGTGGCCCTCGCCGCGCCGACCGGCAAGGCGGCGGCCCGGATGGCCCAGGCGGTCCGCGAGGCCACCGACCCGCCGACGGTCGAAGGGCTCCCCGCCTTCCCGGGGACGGACGCGGAGGCGGACGACCCGGCGGCGCTCCGTCGTGACCGGATCCGGACCCTCGAGGGGTCGACGCTCCACCGGCTCCTCGGCTGGCGGTCGGACAGCTCGACGAGGTTCCGCCACGACCGGGGCAACCGGCTGCCGTACGACGTGGTCGTCGTCGACGAGACGTCGATGGTGTCGCTCACGCTCATGGCGCGGCTGCTGGAGGCGATGCGTCCGGAGGCCCGGCTCGTCCTCGTGGGCGACGCCGACCAGCTCGCCTCGGTCGAGGCCGGCGCGGTGCTCGGCGACGTCGTCCGCGGCTGGTCCGGCTCCGGTCCGGTGGCCCGGCTGGACCGGACCCACCGCTACGGGCGGAACATCGCCGCGCTCGCCGAGGCGGTCAACGCCGGCGACGCCGACCGCGTCGTGGAGCTGCTGCAGGAGGGCGCCGGCGGCACCCCCGCGGACGGCCGGCTGCTCTGGCTCGACGGCGACCCCGAGGAGCACCCCGGGCTCGACGCGCTCCTCGCCGGGCACGTGACCGCCGTACGCGAGGCCGCGCTCCGCGGTGACGGCGCCGAGGCGCTGCGCCGCTACGAGGCCCACCGGGTGCTCTGCGCCCATCGCGACGGACCGTTCGGGGTGAGCCACTGGAACGCGCGGGTCGAGCGGCTGCTGACCGAGGCGACCGGGCTCGACCGGCTCGACGAGTGGTACGCCGGACGGCCGGTCGTCGTGAACTCCAACGACCGGGGGCTCAACCTCTGGAACGGCGACACCGCAGTGACCTGCGTCGAGCGCACGGATGCCGGGCCGCGGCTGGTCGGGGTGGTCGGCGACGGCACGGGTGCCGGGAGGCGGTTGGCGACGACCCGGCTCGCCGACGTCTCCACCGCCCATGCGATGACGGTCCACCGCAGCCAGGGCAGCCAGTTCGACGAGGTGACCGTCGTGCTGCCCGAACCGGAGTCGCGGATCCTGACCCGCGAGCTGCTGTACACCGCGGTGACCCGGGCCCGGTCGGTGGTGCGGCTCGTCGGGTCCGAGGAGGCGCTGCGTGCGGCGGTAGGCAGGCCGGCCCAGCGGGCGACCGGGCTGCGAGTGCGGCTCCGTGGCTGAGTGCCCCCTGGTCGTCCGGCGCCGCCGCCCCGACGACGTCCCGGTCGTGGGCGAGCTGATCATGCGGCAGCAGCCGCTGACCCGCTACCCGTTCCGCAACCCGTTGCCGTTTCCCGTGGAGCGGTTCGTCGCCCGTCCGGGCGAGCTCGCGGCGTGGGTCGCGGTGGTGGGACCGGGAAGGCGGATCGCGGGCCACGTGAGCGTGCTGGACGTCACGGACCAGGAGATCGGGGCCCTGTGGGCGGCCGCCGTGGGCCGGCCGGTGGCGGAGCTGGCCGCCGTCTCGGTGCTCGTGGTCGACCACGAGCTGACCGGGCGTGGGATCGGCCGGGCGCTCATGGACGCCTGCGAGAGCCACCTCGCCGCCCGCGGGCGGGTGCCGGTGCTCGAGGTGGTCGGTGCCCACTCGCGTGCCGCGGCGCTCTACCGGGCTCGCGGGTGGGAGGTCGTCGGCACCGCGCACCCGCACTGGCTCCCCGCCGGAGAGGACCCGGTCGAGCTGATGGTGCTGCTGGACCGGGAGGTTAATGATCGTTAACCTCGGGGACATGAGCATGCGCCCTCTCGTCGAAGAGCTCCGCGACCGGCTCGCGGTCGCCCGCAGGGGTGGCTCCGAGGCCGCCCGGGAGAAGCACGTCGGCCGCGGAAAGCTGCTCGCCCGCGACCGGGTCGACCGGCTCCTGGATCCCGGCAGCCCGTTCCTCGAGCTGAGCCCGCTGGCCGCCCACGACATGTACGGCGGGGACATCGCCTCGGCCGGGATCGTCACCGGGATCGGGCGGGTCGAGGGGCGCGAGGTCGTCGTCGTCGCGAACGACGCCACGGTCAAGGGCGGCACCTACTACCCGATGACGGTCAAGAAGCACCTCCGCGCCCAGGAGGTGGCCCGGGCGAACCGGCTGACGTGCGTCTACCTCGTCGACTCCGGCGGCGCGTTCCTGCCGATGCAGGACGAGGTCTTTCCCGACAAGGAGCACTTCGGCCGGATCTTCTTCAACCAGGCGAACCTGTCGGCGCAGGGGATCCCCCAGGTCGCCGCGGTGATGGGCTCCTGCACCGCCGGCGGCGCCTACGTCCCGGCGATGTCGGACGAGACCGTCATCGTCCGCGACCAGGGGACGATCTTCCTCGGCGGCCCGCCGCTGGTGAAGGCCGCCACCGGCGAGGTCGTCACCGCCGAGGAGCTCGGTGGAGGTGAGGTGCATGCCCGGAAGTCCGGGGTCGTCGACCACCTCGCCGAGGACGACGCCCACGCGCTCGCGATCCTCCGGTCGATCGTCGGCACGCTGCCGGAGACGCCGACCCCGCCCTGGACGCTGGCGGACGTGGAGGAGCCGGCGCTCGACCCGGCTGGGCTCTACGACGTGGTGCCGACCGACCCGCGCACGCCGTACGACGTCCGCGAGGTGATCCGCCGGATCGTCGACGGGAGCCGGTTCCACGAGTTCAAGGCGTTGTACGGCGAGACGCTGGTGACCGGGTTCGCGCACGTCTGGGGCCACCCGGTCGGGATCATCGCCAACAACGGCATCCTCTTCTCCGAGTCGGCGCTCAAGGGGGCGCACTTCATCGAGCTCTGCAACCAGCGGAGGATCCCGCTGGTGTTCCTGCAGAACATCTCCGGGTTCATGGTCGGCCGCGACTACGAGAACCGCGGCATCGCCCGCGACGGCGCGAAGCTGGTCACCGCGGTCTCGTGCTCGGTGGTGCCGAAGTTCACCGTGGTCATCGGCGGCTCGTTCGGCGCCGGCAACTACGGGATGTGCGGCCGCGCCTACGACCCCCGGTTCCTCTGGATGTGGCCGAACGCCCGGATCTCGGTGATGGGCGGGGAGCAGGCCGCCTCCGTGCTGGCGACCGTGCGCCGCGACGGCATCGAGTCACGCGGCGGTTCCTGGTCGGCCGAGGAGGAGGCGGAGTTCAAGGCGCCGATCCTCGAGCAGTACGAGGCCCAGGGGTCGCCGTACTACTCCACCGCCCGGCTCTGGGACGACGGCATCATCGACCCGGTCGACACCCGGCGGGTGCTCGGCATGGGACTCGCGGCCGCCGCCCACGCCCCTGTCCCCGAACCGTCCTACGGCATCTTCAGGATGTGAGCCGCATGTTCTCGACCGTGCTCGTCGCCAACCGTGGCGAGATCGCCCTCCGCGTCATCCGCACCTGTCGCCGGCTCGGTGTGCGCACCGTGGCGCTGCACACCGAGGCCGACCGCAGCGCTCCGCACGTGCTCGCCGCGGACGACTCGGTCCTGGTGCCGAGCTACCTCGACATCCCGGCGGTCGTCCGGGCCGCCCTCGACTCCGGCGCCGAGGCGGTGCACCCCGGCTACGGCTTCCTCTCCGAGCGGGCGACGTTCGCCACCGCGGTCGCCGAGGCCGGGTTGACGCTCGTCGGCCCCTCGGCCGAGGTGATGGAGCAGATGGGCCGCAAGGACCTCGCCCGGGAGATCGCGACGGCGGCCGGGGTGCCGGTCGTGCCGTCGTACTCCCTGACCGACGACCCTTCCTCGCTCGCCTACCCGGTCCTCGTCAAGGCCGCCGCCGGCGGCGGCGGCAAGGGGATGCGGGTCGTCCGCTCCGCCGCCGAGCTCGACGCCGGGATCGCGGCGGCCGGGCGCGAGGCCGGCTCGTCCTTCGGCGACGACACGCTGCTGCTGGAGAAGTACGTCGAGCACGGCCGGCACATCGAGGTGCAGGTGCTCGGCGACACCCAGGGGACCGTCCTGCACCTGTTCGAGCGGGACTGCTCGACCCAGCGCCGCCACCAGAAGGTGCTCGAGGAGGCACCGGCGCCCACCATCGACGCCGCCCAGCGTGAACGCATCACCGGGGCGGCAGTGGCGCTCGCCCGTCACGTCGGCTACGTCAACGCCGGCACCGTCGAGTTCCTCCTCGACGCCGACACCGGCGAGGCCTACTTCCTCGAGATGAACACCCGGCTCCAGGTCGAGCACCCGGTCACCGAGCTGGTCACCGGCGGGCTCGACCTGGTGGAGCTCCAGCTGCGGGTCGCCGCCGGGGAGCCGCTCCCGATGACCCAGGACGACATCGTCCTGCACGGCCACGCGATCGAGGCCCGCGTCTACGCCGAGGACTCCTTCAACGGCTTCCTGCCCCAGGCCGGCCGGGCCACGCTGGTGCGGTGGCCGGACCGGGCGCGGGTCGACCACGCGCTGGAGAGTGACCAGGAGGTGAGCACCTCCTTCGACCCGATGCTCGGCAAGGTGATCGTCCACGGCCCTGACCGTGAGGCCGCCCGTCGGGCGCTCGTCGCCGCGCTCGACGAGACCGCGATCCTCGGGCTCACCACCAACACCGGGTTCCTCCGGGCGCTGGTCGCCAGCGACGAGTTCCGGGACGCGACGATCGACACCGCCTGGCTCGACCACCATCGGGTGGAACCGCCCGACCCCGACCTGGCCCGGCTCTTCGCGGCGTGGACCGACGTCGCGGTCCGGGAGATGACCGCCGGCGACCCGCACCCGTTCGGCCCGGACGGCTGGCGGCTCGGCGCCGACCCCGCCCCGCAGACCGTCGAGCTCGACCGGCCGGTGACCGTCGACCGTGCGCGTGGTCGCGTCGACGGGGTGGCGGTCCGCGAGCTCCTGTGCGAGCAGCACACCGTCGTCCTCGAGGTCGAGGGGAAGCGCCACCGGGCGGTGCTGGACCTCGGCCGCCACGACGTGGAGATCGCCCTCCACGGGCATCGCCACGTGTTCCACCGCCCCGACGTCTTCGCGGACGAGACGGCGCTCGTCGGCGACGGGTCGGTCACCGCCCCGATGCCGGGAACGGTCCTCCTCGTCAACGTCGACAAGGGGCAGGTCGTCGAGGCCGGTGAGGTGCTCGGCGTGCTCGAAGCGATGAAGATGGAGCTGGCGCTCAAGGCGCCGTACGCCGGCACCGTCACCGCGGTGGCCGCGGCGGCCGGAGAGCAGGTGCCGTTGGGCGCCGAGCTGTTCCACGTGGAACAAGCGGAATCCGCAGAGCCCGGACCCGAGGAGGACGCATGACGCTGCCGATGGTGGTCCCGGACGAAGCCCTGCCGAAGCGGGTGCTGATCTACGAGGTCGGCCCCCGCGACGGGCTCCAGAACGAGAAGACCGTGGTGCCGGTCGACGTCAAGGTCGAGCTGGTCGAGCGGCTCGTCGCCGCCGGGCTCAAGATCGTCGAGGCGACGAGCTTCGTCCACCCGAAGTGGGTGCCCCAGCTCGCCGACGCCGAGGAGCTCCTTGCCCGGGTCGACCACCGCGGCGCCACCCCGATGCCGGTGCTCGTGCCGAACGAGCGCGGCCTCGACCGGGCGTTCGCCGCCGGTGTGCAGCACATCGCGATCTTCGGCAGCGCCACCGAGACCTTCGCGCAGCGCAACCTCAACCGGTCGCTCGAGGAGCAGTTCGCGATGTTCGAGCCGACCGTCGCCCGCGCCCGGCAGGAGGGGATGGACGTCCGCGCGTACGTCTCCATGTGCTTCGGTGACCCGTGGGAGGGCGAGGTGCCGATCGCGCAGGTCGTCGACGTCGGCCGTCGCCTCCTCGACCTCGGCTGCTACCAGCTCTCCCTCGGCGACACGACCGGCGTCGGTACGACCGGCCACGTCACCGCGCTCCTCGACGCGTTCAACGCCGCCGGCGTCGGCGACGAGCGGCTCGCGATGCACTTCCACGACACCTACGGGCAGGCGCTGGCGAACACCTACGCCGCCCTGCGGCACGGGGTCACCACCTTCGACGCCAGCGCCGGCGGCCTCGGCGGCTGCCCGTACGCCGAGTCGGCGACCGGGAACCTCGCGACCGAGGACCTCGTCTGGATGCTCGACGGGCTGGGGATCGAGACCGGCGTCGACCTGACCGCCCTCGTGGAGACCAGCCGCTGGCTCGCCGGCCACCTCGGGCGCCCGAGCCCCAGCCGGGTGGTCAACGCCCTCTCCTGACCGGGGACGTCATCCGGGGTGGTCGTCGGGGCAGCCGCTCCCGATGACGTCCGGGGGAGGTGCGGCACAATCGCCTCCATGGCCGATGTCGTCTACCTCCACGTAGGTGCTCCGAAGACCGGCACGACCTACCTCCAGGACCGGCTGCACGCCAACCGCGCCGGGCTCGCCGAGCACGGCGTGCACTACCCGGTGGGACTCCACGCGGACATGTTCGGGGCCGCGCTCGACCTCATCGACCGGCCGTGGGCCGGCTACCGCGACAAGGTCCACGGAGAGTGGGACGCCCTCGTCGGCCGCGTCCGCCGCTCCTCCGGCACCGCCCTGGTCAGCCACGAGATCCTGGCGTCGGCCACCACCGAGCAGATCGACCGGGTGATGCGTGACCTCGCGGGCATCGAGCTGCACGTCGTCTACTCGGCCCGCGACATCGGACGGCAGGTCCCTGCCGAGTGGCAGGAGTCGCTCAAGCACCGGAACAAGCGGCGGTTCCGGCGGTACCTGAGACGGCTGCAGGAGGACGACCCTCGCGAGTCGACGATGTGGTTCTGGCGGGTGCACCACCTGCCCGGTGTGCTCAACCGCTGGACGGCGGGCATCTCCCCGGAGCGCGTGCACCTGGTGACGGTCCCACCACCTGGAGGGCCGCGCGACGAGCTCTGGCTCCGCTACTGCCGGGCCTTCGGGCTCGACCCCGCCTTCGCGCCCGTGGACAGCGCCCGCACCAACGTCTCGCTCGGGATCGACGAGGCGGCGATGCTCCGCGCGCTCAACCGGCGACTCGCCAGGACCGACCTGGACGCCGCTTCCTACGCGGCGTTGGTGCGTGGGCGCATCGTCGAGGAGGCGCTCGCCCAGCGCGACGACGTCCGCAGGGTGGTGCTCCCGGCGCACGCGCGGTCCTGGGCCCAGGAGATCGCGGAGGAGTGGGTCGACTGGGTGCGCGGATCAGGGATCGACGTCGTGGGCGACGTGGACGACCTGCTGCCCCGGTTCCCCGACGGGGAGGCGTGGGAGAACCCCGAGCGGCGCGACTGGTCTCGCGTCGCCGACGCGACCATGGACGCGCTGGTCGCCGTGCTCGTCGAGGCCGCGAGACGCCCTGACCCCGAGCTCACCACCACGGCACGGCTCACCCGGGCGGCACGCCGGCTGCGCGGGGAGTGACAGCCCGGCTCAGGGGCGGCGTCGGATGACCTCGCCCCCGATGGCGGCCGAGCCTCGAGGGCGCAGCTCGCGCGCGGCGTACCTCCCGACCTGCCAGGTCGCGTAGCCGTCGGAGCCGGCGCCCCACATCCCACCGGCGAGCGGGACGCGGCGGATCACGGTCCCGGCGGCGCGCTTGCCGATGACGCGGCTGACGAGCGCGGAGGTGAACTCGGCGGCGACCAGCTTGTCGAGCTCGGGGTCGTGCGCGGGCGCGGTGGCGATGAGCATCGGGCGTCCCGGGACCTTCCGCTCCTTCACCAGCCCCTTCACGGTGTCCTCGCCGAGGGTGCACAGCAGGATCGCGTTGCGGACACGGGGGTCCTCGAGGTCGTACCCGCGCAGGTGCGCGATCCCGGCGACCATCCGGACCTGGAGGAGCGCGAGCCCGGTGATGTTGAGCGGGATCGTCGCGGCGACGGTGACCAGCCCGCCGAGGTTCGCGAGGAACCCCTGGCCGGCGGCGAGCCCGGTGTTGTTCTCGACGACCTCGCTCACCGCGCGGTCGACGTCGCCGCCCTGCTCCTCGAGCTGCTTCTCCGCCATCGACGCGGCCGACGGGAGCGGACCGACGCCGTGGATCGCCTTCTGGACCGTCTGGTGCACGAAGCCGCTGTTCAGGTCCGGCGCCACGCGGTGCACGTCCGGCGCGATCTTCTTGACGATGGCCTGTCGAATACCCACGCGGTCCCTCTCCTCTGGTTGGCATCAGTCTGCCCGTTCCGGCAAGGTCGACGCCTGGGCGGGTCGTGTCGGTGGCGTTGGCGACAATGGCTCCCATGCCGGTCGAGCCACCACCCACGCCGTGGGTCTTCCCGGACTTCACCGACCGGGCGGAGGACTGGGACGTCGTCGACGACTTCGTCGGCAACGGCGCGGACCTGGCGCCGGGCACGCTGCTGGCGGCGTACCGGAGGGGTTCCTTCCCGATGCCCGAGGGACCGCGGCGCCCGATGGGGTGGTGGTCGCCGCGCGACCGCGGGGTGCTGCCGCTGGACCGGCTCCGGGTCTCGCGGTCGCTGGCCAAGTCGTGCCGCCGGATGGAGGTGCGGGTCGACACCGCGTTCGACGAGGTCGTCGGGGCGTGCGGCGAGCCGTCGCGCGACGGCGGCTGGATCGACGAGCGGATAGCCGAGGCGTACGGCGAGCTGCACCGGCTCGGCTGGGCGCACTCGGTGGAGAGCTGGGTCGACGGCGAGCTCGTCGGCGGGCTGTACGGCGTCGCGATCGGCGGGCTGTTCGCGGGCGAGTCGATGTTCCACCGGGTGACCGACGCGTCGAAGGTGGCGCTCGTCGGGCTCGTGGAGCTGCTCTCCGACGAGCACCGCGACGAGCGGCTGCTCGACGTGCAGTGGCGGACCCCGCACCTGGCGTCGCTCGGGGTCGTGGAGCTGCCGCGGGCGTACTACGCCCATCTGCTCAAGAAGGCGCTGGAGGTCCCGCTGCCGGTCGGGTGGCGGTGACGCTTGCGCTCGTCCGCGTGAGGACAATCAGCCGGCGCGAGCTCCGCAACGACGACGCCGAGATCATGCGCGGCGTCGAAGCCGGTGAGTCCTTCACGGTCACGCGTCGAGGCGTCCCGGTCGCACGGCTCGTCCCCATCGCTCACGAGCCGGACCTTTCGTTGGGACCGTCCTGCGAGGAAGCGGCCGCAGTACGCCGGCCGGCCGCGGGTCCCGGCCGCGACCTCGACTGCTGGCTTGCTGGACGACCAGCGAGGCGGCCGTTGAGTCGCTGGTACGTCGACGCCTCCGCCGCACTGAGGCTCCTGATCAGCGTCGGCGCGCCTGCCTGACTGCGCACTCTCTCGACCGCGCCGTCCTGAGCTGCCACGCCATGGACGCCACTACCGAGGCAGCACGAACAGCAGGACCGGGACGACGAAGACCCGCAAGGCAGGTGCCGCGATGATGGCCGCTCGCTGCGTCTGTCGCCTCTGCTTCGCCGACGCGGCGTAGGCAACAGCGAGAGCCGCGGCCGCGACGGTCACGGTGTACGGCCATGGCCCGAGGGCCGGTACGTCGCAGACGGCACCACGCACGGAGTGAGGACCGACACCGGCTCCCGGTGTCCCGATGCACGCGCCGATCGAGAGCAGGGTGGCGAACGCCGTCGCTGGGACGGCGAGCGCCACGGCGACCGCGAACGGCACCATGGGCCTTGTCGCCGTGGTCACTTGAGGAACTTCGACGTCCGCCGGTCGGCGAGCGGTTTCCCGCCGGTCTGGCAGGTCGGGCAGTACTGCAGCGACGAGTCCGCGAACGACACCTCCCGGACCGTGTCCCCGCACACCGGGCACGGTTCTCCCGTACGCCCGTGGACGGCGAGGTGGGACTTCTTCTCGCCCTTCAGCTCGGAGGCGGCCAGCCCCTCGGATCGGCGGACCGCGTCGACCAGGACGGTGCGGATCGCTTCGTACAAGGTCTGCAGCTCCTCGGCGGACTCCGCGACGGAGACCGCCGGCTTGTACGGCGACATGCGGGCCGCATGGAGGAGCTCGTCGGAGTAGGCGTTGCCGATGCCGGCGATCGTCGACTGAGACCGGAGGACGCCTTTGAGCTGCGCCCGCCCAGCCTCGCGCAGGATCCCCTCGAGCACCTCGATGGTGAACTCGTCGGCGAGCGGGTCGGGGCCGAGCCGGGCGATGCCGGGAACCTCCTGCGGGTCGCGGACGAGGTAGACCGCGAGCCTCTTCTTCGTGCCCGCCTCGGTGATGTCGAGGCCGGAGTCGTCGTCGAGGACCACCCGGGCGGCGAGGGGCGACTTGCTGCTCGGCTTGGGCGGCGACGCCGGCACGGTGTCCCGCCACCGGATCCACCCGGCCCGGGAGAGGTGGACGACGAGGTGCAGTCCCGAGGCGCTGATGTCCAGGAACTTCCCGTGCCGCTGGACGTCCTCGACGAGCGTCCCGCTGAGGGCGGACAGCGGCGGATCGTACGTCTTCAGCGCGCTGAAGGCGGCGATGTCGACGCGGACGATCGCACGGTCGGTGAGCCGTCGGCGCAGGTCGTGGACCAGCGCTTCCACCTCGGGCAGCTCGGGCATGCGGGTCAGTCTAGGAACCTCGCACGCGTGACGTCTTGCACGGCGGCGGTCACAATGGGCGGATGCTGACGCCGTCGCCGCTCCCTGCCGCGGGGCAGGTGTACGTCGACGGGCGCGGTGACGAGCGGACGCTCCGGGTCTCGTGGCACCACGAGATCGGCGAGGAGGGGGTCGTCGTGCTGTCGCTGTGGCGCGACGATGTGTGCGTCGGGTCGTTCCGGATGGAGGCCGACCAGGTCCGGGACCTCGTGGACGTCCTCCGCTCCGGCCTCCGTTGAACCGTCGTTCGTGCCGGGTCGAGCCGTCGCTCGTGCTGGTGCGGTTCAGGGCCGTCGGCGCTTCGTGCGGGTGATCTGGGTCTTGCCGTCTTTGCGGTAGGTGACCCGGTGGTCGGGGTGGTGGACCATCGTGTGGTGGCGGGGGCAGAGCAGGGTGCCGTCTTTGACCGAGGTCTTGCCGCCCTGGGACCAGGGTTTCTTGTGGTGGACGTGGCACCAGGCGGCGGGGGTGGTGCAGCCTTCGCCGGTGCAGTGCTGGTCGCGGAGGGCGATCGCGATCCGTTGGGCCTTGGTGTGGAGCCGGATGGTCCGGCCTTGGTCGAGGACTTCGGAGTCGGAGCCGAGGACGGCGGGGATGATGCCGGCCTGGCAGGCCATCACCCGGGCTTCGGGGGCGGAGATCAGGGTGCCGGTGTCGAGGCAGGCGGCCTTGATCCCGCCGAGCAGGGTGTCGAGGGTCATGGTGACCACGACGGTGGCGTTCGAGCCGCCGGCGACCGGGAGCCCGTCGACGGGGAACCGGTCGATGAAGGCGCAGACCGCCTGCCCGAGCAGCTCGGGTGTCGAGACCGGGCGGACGGTCCCGTCTTCGCCGACGGTCTCCCGGGGGATGGGGTCGGGGCGTTTGGGTGAGGCGAACGCGTCGAGGATCTTGGCGAGGTTGGCGCCGTCGCGGGTGGGGATGCGGAAGGTGCCGTGGCAGGTGCCGCGGCCGTCGTCGAACAGCTTGAGGATGGTCTTGCGGGCGGCGTCCCTCTCCTCGGCGTCGAGCCGTTTGGCGAGCTCGGCGTCGGCGGCGTCGGGGTCGATCACGTGGTGCAGGTGCTTCCCGAGCCGGTCGAGGTCCTTGTGGTTGTGCCGGGTCGCGTCGGTGAGGAGATGCTTCTCGGCCCGGGTCCGTTCCGCCGTACCGACATAGGAGGGGAGGGCGTCGACGGCGTCGACGACCACCCTGGCCCGGTCGGCGTCCACGGCACCGGTGAGCAGTGCGGTCGCGGTCGCCTCGTGGCCGGGACCGTCGAGCCGCTTCGCCAGCTTCACCGCCCGATTCGCCTCCCCGCGGGTAGTCTGAGTGGCGTGCGCCAACCACGCGGCGGTGGAGGTGGCGCCGGAGTCGCCGGCCACGTCGACGGTGTCGGCGAGGGCGAGGACCATCGCCTCCAGCCCTTCGATCCGCGCCCTTGCCTTCGCCAACTCCAGCAGCGTCTCGGCGGCCTGGGCAGGCGAGAGCGAGGCGACACAGACCACAGGCGTCGACGCGGGATCGGTCGGGTCGATGCCCATCACCTCGTCGAGCACCTCGTGGACGCGGCCGGCGAACCAGTGCGCGAGGTTGCTCCGCTCGCTCACCGGGGTCCGCTCGATCGTTTCCATGCCCCCAACCTAGAGGCCACCTCCGACAGTTCTCGAACTGTTCGAGTGTCCTGTGGACAGGTGCGTAGACCGGAGGATCGGGCGCCGTACCTGCCCGGCAGGAGCGACGGCTCGGCTTAGATGTTGCGCGCGGGCTCCGGTCGACGGCCTGCGTGGTGCTCGCGCGCGTGGAGCGAGGCGTCCAGGACGGTCTTGAGCGCGCACAGGATCACCACCGGCCCTACGGACCCCGCCAGCGACGAGGTGCCCTCGAACGGGTCACCGGGACCGGCGCCGAGCAGGGCGAAGAGCAGGAAGAAGCTCGCGATCACGGCGACGTGCAGCACCACCATGCGCGGGTACGGTGCGGTCATCGCCTGCGACGGCGTCACCGCGGATCGTTCGTCCTGGCGGAACCAGTTCCACCCCAGTGACACCAGGTGGCTCAGCGCCAACGCCGCCGCACCGCCGAGGACCGCGGCGGGCGACAGTTCGTCGGTGCCGCCGACCATCGCGACCAGGACGCCGGTGAAGACACCGTGGACGGCGGTGAAGATTCCGTAGTGGACGCAGAAGAACGGCGCGAGGAACCACCGGCTGGGCCCAGCCGGCGCCTCGCCAGCGGTGAGGATCCGCACCACGGTCAGCGCCCCGACGATCACGTTCTCGAGCCAGTAGACGACGAAGACGTCCCCGAGGGTGAGGTCTCCCTTCAGCACACCGACGATCGGCAGCAGGTTCATCACGACCAGCACGAGCATCGACAGAGACACCGCACGGGCGGGCTTCGTCGTACCCGTCGTCGGAGCCGACGGGTAGCGGAACTGCTGTGCCATGTGGTCCTCTCGACGACGACGAACGCCGAAATTGTCTCGCACGAGGCTCCATGAGCGTGGCCTTTCGGCGCACTCGCGCCGACGTGGCAGGATCGGCGACGTGAGCAGCAGCCCCGCCACGGACCCGCAGCTTCGCGACCTCGCCCTGCTCCGCCGGGTGCGCGACCGGATGGACCGGGAGTACGCCGAGCCGCTGGACGTCGAGGCGCTGGCGCGTGGCGTGAACTTGTCGGCCGGCCACCTCAGCCGTCAGTTCCGGCGGGCCTACGGCGAGTCGCCGTACGCCTATCTGATGACGCGGCGCATCGAGCGCGCGATGGCGCTGCTGCAGCGCGGTGACCTCAGCGTCACCGAGGTCTGTTTCGCCGTGGGCTGCTCGTCGCTGGGCACCTTCAGCACGCGGTTCACCGAGCTGGTCGGCGTGCCGCCCAGCGTCTACGGGCGCGAGGGCGCCCCGATCACGGCGGGGATGCCACCGTGCATCGCCAAGCAGGTCACCAGACCGGTCAGGAATCGAGAAGCGAAGCTCGCCGAGCCCCAACTAGCGTGACGGTCATGGACATCACCATTCACACGACCGTTCTCCCCCACGACGACCCGGAGGCCTCCGTGGCCTTCTACCGCGAGACCCTCGGTTTCGAGGTCCGGCAGGACGTCGGAAGCGGCAAGATGCGCTGGATCACGGTGGGCCCCACCGACCAGCCTGACACGTCGATCCTCCTGGCGCCGCCGGCCGTCGACCCGGGGATCACCGATGAAGAGCGCCGCACCATCGCCGAGATGATGGCCAAGGGCACCTACGGCTGGATCCTCTTGGCCACCAAGGACCTCGACGGCACCTTCGACAAGGTGCAGGCGAGCGACGCCGAGGTCGTCCAGGAGCCGACCGAGCAGCCGTACGGCGTCCGCGACTGCGCGTTCCGCGATCCCGCCGGCAACCTCGTCCGCATCCGGGAGGCGTGATGGCCTCGCTCCAGTCGGTCACCCTCGACGTGCCTGACGCCGCGGCCGCCGAGGCGTTCTACTCCGCCGCCTTCGGCCTCGGTGCTGAGGTCGGCGTCCGCCAGGCACAACCACCGACGACCGGCTTCCGGGGGTTCACGCTCTCGTTGGTCGTGTCCCAGCCGAGCACCGTCGACAACCTCGTCACCGCTGCCCTCGACGGCGGCGCCACGGCGCTGAAGCCGGTGGCGAAGAGCTTCTGGGGTTACGGCGGCGTCGTCCAGGCTCCGGACGGGGCGATCTGGAAGGTCGCCACGTCGTCGAAGAAGGACACCGGCGCCGCCACCCGGCAGATCGACGAGATGGTGCTGCTCCTCGGTGTCGCGGACGTCAAGGCGAGCAAGCGGTTCTACGTCGACCAGGGGCTGTCGGTGAAGAGGAGCTTCGGTGGCAAGTACGTCGAGTTCGACTCGGCCGGGTCGCGCATCAAGCTGGCGCTCTACGGACGACGTGCCCTTGCCAAGGATGCCGGCGTCTCCGCTGACGGCACCGGTTCGCACCGGATCGTGATCGCCACCGATGCGCCGTCGTTCACCGACCCGGACGGGTTCGCGTGGGAGGTCGACACGTCCGCACCCGTGGCGCGCTGATGCGCGACGGCCGCTGGTTGGATGGAGGGATGGAGACACGATGAGCAGCGCCACGAAGACCGGCACGCAGCCCCGCGCACCGCACGCCGCCGACAGCCACGACCTGATCCGCGTGCAGGGCGCGCGGGAGAACAACCTCAAGGACGTCACCGTCGAGCTGCCGAAGCGCCGGCTGACGGTCTTCACCGGGGTCTCGGGCTCGGGCAAGAGCTCGCTCGTGTTCGGCACCATCGCCGCGGAGTCGCAGCGGATGATCAACGAGACCTACAGCGCGTTCGTGCAGGGGTTCATGCCGACGCTGTCGCGCCCCGAGGTCGACCTGCTCGACGGGCTGACGACCGCGATCATCGTCGACCAGGAGCGGATGGGCGCCAACCCCCGCTCCACCGTCGGCACCGCCACCGACGCCAACGCGATGCTCCGGATCCTCTTCAGCCGGCTCGGGAAGCCGCACATCGGCTCGCCCAACGCCTACTCCTTCAACGTCCCCACGGTGCGCGCGAGCGGTGCGATCACCGTGGAGAAGGGCGGCAAGACGAAGGCGGAGAAGGCGACGTTCAACCGGCTCGGCGGCATGTGCCCGCGGTGCGAGGGGATGGGGTCGATGAACGACTTCGACCTCACCGCGCTGTACGACGACTCCAAGTCGCTCGCCGAGGGAGCCTTGACCGTTCCCGGCTACAGCATGGACGGCTGGTACGGCCGGATCTTCAGCGGCGCCGGGCTCCCCATGGACAAGCCGATCGCGAAGTTCACCAAGAAGGAGCTGCAGAAGCTTCTGTACGCCGAGCCCGAGAAGATCAAGGTCGAGGGGATCAACCTCACCTACGAGGGGCTGATCCCGAAGATCCAGAAGTCGATGCTCTCCAAGGACGTCGACGCGCTGCAGCCGCACGTCCGCCGGTTCGTGGAGCGAGCGATCACGTTCACGACCTGTCCCGACTGCGGCGGCACCCGGCTCAGCCAGGAGGCCCTCTCCTCGAAGATCCAGGGCAAGAACATCGCGGACGTCTGCAGGATGCAGATGAGCGACCTCGCCGAGTGGGTCCGTCGTCTCGACGAGCCGTCGGTGACCCCTCTCCTCACGGGGCTCCAGCACCTCCTCGACGCCTTCGCGGAGATCGGGCTCGGCTACCTCTCCCTGGACCGCCCGGCGGGAACCCTGTCCGGCGGTGAGGCACAGCGCACCAAGATGATCCGCCACCTCGGCTCGTCGCTCACCGACGTGACCTACGTCTTCGACGAGCCGACGATCGGCCTGCACCCGCACGACATCGAGCGGATGAACGGGCTGCTGCTCCAGCTGCGCGACAAGGGCAACACCGTGCTCGTCGTGGAGCACAAGCCGGAGACCATCGCGATCGCCGACCACGTGGTCGACCTCGGGCCCGGCGCCGGCACGGAGGGCGGCACGGTCTGCTTCGAGGGCACGGTGGAGGGGCTGCGGAAGAGCGACACCATCACCGGCCGCCACCTCGACGACCGGGCGACCCTCAAGGAGTCGGTGCGCTCCTCGACCGGCGCGTTGGAGGTCCGCGGCGCGTCGACGCACAACCTGCAGGACGTCGACGTCGACATCCCGCTCGGAGTGCTCTGCGTGCTCACCGGCGTCGCTGGCTCCGGCAAGAGCTCGCTCATCACCGGCTCGGTCGCCGGCCGCGACGGCGTGGTGGTGGTCGACCAGGGTGCGATCCGCGGCTCCCGACGGAGCAACCCGGCGACGTACACCGGTCTTCTCGACCCGATCCGCAAGGCGTTCGCGAAGGCCAACGGCGTGAAGCCGGCACTGTTCAGCTCGAACTCGGAGGGCGCCTGCCCCACCTGCAACGGCGCGGGCGTCATCTACACCGACCTCGGCGTCATGGCGACCGTCGAGTCGACCTGCGAGGACTGCGAGGGGAAGCGGTTCCAGGCGGCAGTGCTGGAGCTCACCTTGGGCGGCCGGAACATCGCCGAGGTGCTCGCGATGCCGGTGACCGAGGCCGAGGAGTTCTTCTCCGACGGCGAGGCGAAGACGCCCGCCGCCCACAAGATCCTCGGCCGGCTCGCCGACGTCGGGCTCGGCTACCTCACCCTCGGCCAGCCGCTCACCACGCTGTCCGGCGGCGAGCGGCAACGGCTGAAGCTGGCCACCCAGATGGCCGAGAAGGGCGACGTCTTCATCCTCGACGAGCCGACCACCGGGCTGCACCTCGCCGACGTCGAGCAGCTGCTCGGCCTGCTCGACCGGCTCGTCGACTCCGGCAAGTCGGTCATCGTCATCGAGCACCACCAGGCGGTCATGGCGCACGCCGACTGGATCATCGACCTCGGCCCCGGCGCCGGCCACGACGGCGGCCGGATCGTCTTCGAGGGGACACCCGCCGAGCTCGTCGCCGCCCGCTCCACGCTCACCGGCGAGCACCTCGCCGCCTACGTCGGCGGCTGAACCTGCTCGCTCAGCCCGATGAACCCGCCCAGCTCGAGGAGCTGCTCCGGTGAGGACGGGAGGCAGGAAGTCAGCTCCTTCGACCGGACCAGCACCGCGAGCCACTGCGCCCGCGAGATCGCGACGTTGACCCGGTTGCGGTTGAGGAGGAACCCCATCCCGCGGGGGACGTCGTGGGGCGACGACGCCGTCATCGACACGAGAACGACCGGCGCCTCCTGGCCCTGGAACTTGTCGACGGTGCCCACCCGGACGGCGCCGTGGCCGGCAGCCCGGAGCCGCTGCCGCAGCAGCGACACCTGGGCGTTGTACGGCGCGACCACGAGGATGTCCGGCTCGCCCAACGGGCGAGGACTCACGCGGTCGTGCCAGGTGGTGCCGAGCAGCCGCTCGACCCGATCGACGACGACTGCCGCCTCCTCCTCGGAGCGGGAGGAGTTGCCGAAGGCGCCTTCCACGACGACCGTCTCCAGCCCCGGCGTGACGCCCTCCAGCAGCCGTTCCTTCGTGCAGTCGGCCGCATGCAGCTCGCCGCCGTACGACAGCCTCGAGACCTTCTCGCAGAGCGCCGGGTGCATGCGGTACGTCGTGGCGAGGAAGTAGCCGAGCTCACGCGGCAACGTCTCGGACCGCCCCATCACCCAGCCCAGGGCGGACTCGTCGACGGGCTCGTCGTGCGTCCCCTGACTGACCTGGGGAAGCTGCTGCGGGTCTCCGAGGAGGAGCAGCCGCCTGGCCGCGACCGAGACCGCGATCGTGTTGGCCAGCGCGAACTGCCCGGCCTCGTCGATGACGAGCAGGTCGAGGCTCTCCCGCTCGACGGCGTTCTGCCCGGTGAACGTCCACGCGGTGCCGCCGATCACGCACCCGGTCGCGGCGTGGGTCTCGAGGAACTTCGGCTGGGTGCGCCCCTGCTTGCCGTCGAGGTCGACCCAGCCGATCTCCTTGTTCCTCGTGTCCTTCTTGCCGACCAGCGACGGGTCGAGCCCGGCCTCGCAGATCGCGGCGAGCATGTTCTCGACGACCGCGTGCCCCTGCGAGACGACCCCGACCCGCCAGCCGTGGTCCTCGACGAGCCGCTTGATCACCCGGGAGCCGGTCCACGTCTTGCCGGTGCCCGGGGGGCCCTGCACGGGGACGTAGGAGCGGTCGAGGCGGAGCAGCGCCTCCACCAGGTCGTCGACGGCGTTCCCGGTGTGCGGCAGCCCGGACTCCCCGGTCAGCCGCGGCGGGAGTCGGCGGAGGATGTCCAGGGCTGGTTGGGCAGGCAGCTCCGGAGCCTCCGCGACCCGCTCGGCCACCTCCCGGATGGCGGCCTTCAGCAGCCCGTCCGGGGGCGGCATGGCCGGGACGAGAGCGACCGGCACCGCGTCGAAGGGCTCAGCGCCCTTCTTCACCGTCTCGAGGAGGACGACCTCGCCCTCGTCGTCCGGCGCGACGGCGATGGTGCGGTCGGCCATCCAACCGTAGCCACACTTCTCGGGGACCTGGTGGCCCTCCGGGCACGGCACCCGGTAGACCACCGTCGCCCTTGACCCGGGCGTGCTGCCGCCGCCCCAGCTTCCGCGCAGCAGCAGCCTCCGGTGCAGGACCTGCCTGCGCTCGGGAACGTGCCACTCCTCCAGCACCTCGTGGGAGTCGACCCGGAAGACGTCGCGGTCCGGCCGCCAGTCGTGGAGGTCCGGCGTGGCGAGCCGGGAGAAGTGCTCCCACCAGAACGGCAGCGACTCGCGCCGGTGGAAGCCGACCGCTGACGCGAGCATCGCGTAGCACTGCTCGTCGTCGGTCCGCTCCGTCCGCTCCTCAGGGCCGGACCTCTCCCGGAGCCGGAGCACGGTCCGGTCGGACTCCTCGCTCTCCGCTCCGGCCTCCTCCACCACCACCGGTTCGATCTCCTCGGCGAGGTGGGCGGTCTCGGCGAGCCCGAGCAGCCAGTCGCGGAGCTCGAGCGTCGAGAGGCAGTCGTACCGGTTGTACGCCTCGAGCGCCGCCAGCCTCTGCTCGACCTCCTCGTGCTTGCCGTCGTCCCGGAGCGCCATCGCCTCGTGGTACTCCGCGACCGAGGCGTCGCCAGCCTGGACCTCCATGCCGGCGCGGTCCTCCCCCATGTAGAGCGGCTCCAGCTTCTTGATGCTGTACGACGGCTGGGAGACCCGGACCGAACCGCGCACCGTGGCATAGAGGTCGACGAAGACCGCCGAGCGGAGCAGGTCGTCGAGCTCGGTCTGGTGGGTGGCGTAGCGCCCGGCGAGCCGCTTGAGCGCCGTCGTCTCGTAGGGGGCGTAGTGGTAGACGTGCATCTCCGGGTGCTCGGCCCGCCGGGCTGCGACGTAGTCCATGAAACCGACGAAGGCCCTCTTCTCCGCGGCACGGTCGTGCGCCCACCAGCGCCGGTAGCGCGGCTCCTCTCCGGGTGCCGGGGCCTCGATCACGCCCCAGAGGTACTCCAGCCCCCAGACCTTCGGGTCGGCCTCACGGTGGAGCGGGTCGCCCTCGAAGTCGAAGAAGATGTCACCGGGGGACGGAGCCGGGAGCATCGCGAGCGCCCGGCCGCCGTCGACGAGCTCGGACCGGACCGGTCCCCCGTCCAGCTGCGCGACCTGGAGCCGGGCCTGGGCCACGAGCTTCTCGAAGGTGGCCGTCGGCATGGCGTCGGGGGCCTCGGGCAGGGCGGCGAGGTCGTCGATCGTCCTGACGCCGACCTCGCGGAGGCGCTTGCGCTGGGTCATCCGCACCCCTGCGACGAGGAGCACGTCCCGGTGCCGCTCGACGGCCGCCTGGCAGTCGGGACAGCGGCCGCACGCGACGTACGAGTCGTCTCCCCACCTGACCGGCTCCCCGGAGCGTCGGTGGTCGGCGATGAGCTGCCGAAGCCGCGCGCGCCGCTCGCGGAAGACCGGCAGGACGTCGCCGAGCGGAAACGTCTCCTCAGTCCCGTCGCCCAGCATGAGCTTCGCGCTCGGGGCCACGGGCACACCTGACCGTTCGAGCTGGTCGGCGTACGCGCCGAGCTGGAGGAGCGCGGTCGGCCGGGCCTGGCGAGCCAGCTTGGCGTCGGCGACGACCCAGCCCTCGGGGGTCGAGAGGAGGAAGTCGGCGAAGCCGATGAGCTCCCCGTCGAAGAAGCCGGCCTGGGAGACGACGTCGGCGTCGCCCTGCAGCGTCCTCACCGTCGTCGCGTGCATCGCGCGCAGCTCCGCTTCCGAGGCGCCGGGCGCGGGCCGCTGCAGGTCGACCAGCCGCCGCGCCCCCGCCTCGAGGCGCGAGCGGATCTCCGCCTCGTGCAGGTCACCGATCCTCGCAATCTGCTCCAGCAGCGGGTCGGTGCCCTCAGGGCGCGGGTCGCCGCGTCCCAGCCGCTCGTCGAGCGCGCGAAGCACCGCGTGCTCGCAGGTCGCGGCGGTCGTCAGGTCGGTCGCGCTCCAGCAGACCGTGCCGTCGACGATGCGCATGGTTCTCCCCGGTGTGGTCGATCATGGGAGTGGAACGCTAGTCGCGGCCACCGACAACCGAGCTCGGGTGGTCGCCGCCCAGCTCGTCCTCGAGGCCGGAGAGGTAGGCGCCTCGGGTCCCCTGCTGCTCGGCCACGAGCATGTCCACGTAGAGGCGAGTCACGTCTGCGTCGTCGTACCCGACTCCGGACCACGCGTCCTCGCGCCACCGGCGCAGCACGGTCCGGTCCTCGCCCACGTGGTCGATGCCGTCGATGAGCCCGGTCCACCAGTCCCGCGTCACGTCGCCCATGAAGACGAGCCGCCTGTTGGTGACGATCACCTCGCCGTCGTGGCCGTCGAGGACCAGCTCGTCGGTGTCGGCGTCGACCGCCTCGAAGAGCTGCCCCGTCGTGGCGTGCAGGATCCGCTCGTCCGGCAGCAACGCGAGTCCGAGCGGGAAGATGGAGCCGCCGGTGCCGTGCTCGTTCGCCATCTGCAGCAGGGTCTCGACCGCGCGGTGCCGGTTCCGCTGGTTCGGGATGACAGCCGTGCTGGGCGGAGCATCTAGCTCCTCCTCCGGCCCCACTTCGTCAGCGGGCACCCGCGCCGCCCGCCGCTCGATCCGCCGTGCCGTCACGCGGGCACGGAGCCGTCCGGCCCGCCGGACCAGGAACGGGACGATCGGGACCAGCAGGATCACGAGGCCGACGCCGGCGGCGGCGAGGCCGCCCACCGCGAACGCGGCGCGGGCGCGAGACCACGGGTCCGGTGCCACGGTGCCGGAGACCGACGTGGTCGCGGTGCGGTCGAACTCGTCGGTGGCGCTGACCGCGAGCCGGTAGTCGCCCTCCGCCACGTCACGGTCGACGGTGGCCACGCCGGACCGGTCGGCTTCCAGGTCGCCGGAGGTGACCACGGTGCCCGCGTCGTCGACGAGGCGCCACTCGACCGTGGCTCCCGGGTCGGTGGTGACCGTGGCGTTCAGCCTGCCCTCGGCCGCGGCGCCGCGGTCGAGTCGCGCGGCCACCTCCGGCGCGGTCGTGTCGACCTCGAACGCCGGCAGGGTCTCCTTGCCGATCCGTCCGTTGCCGTCACGCACGGTGACCTTGACGCCCCGGTAGCGGCCGTCCGGGAGAGGCAGCCGGACGGTCGCCCTGCCGCGGAAGAAGCGGAACTTCTCGCGTCCCTCCCCGGGGACCCGGAGGACGCCCCGCGTGGCGTTGGGGGTCGCCAGGATCCTCACCTTCTGGACCTCTTCGGTCGGGGTGCCGAGCAGCTTGGCGCTCACGCCGAGCTTCGGGATGCGCACCCGGAAGGAGCCGGTCCACGAGGCCACGTTGCCGACCCCGTCACGCACCTCGACGAGCACCTGGTGGCGGCCGTTCTCGACGTCGAGGAACAGCGCGACCCGCGCGTCCGGGTCGGAGCGCTGCCCGACCACCTTGCCGTCCACCACGACCCGGTAGGTCGAACCCGGGTCGGTGACGAAGGTGAGTCGGCTGCGGGAGTCCCTGCGGTCCCCCACCGCGGTGTCGACCCGGGTGAGCGACGGCGGGGTGGCGTCGGCCGTCACGCTGAACTGCGAGGCCCGGCTGCGGTTGCCGGCCTGGTCGGTGGCGGTGACGAGGTAGCTGTGGGAGCCGGTGGAGGTCCACCAGGTGTACGTGCCGGTGCCGGTGCCGCTCGTCACGACGCCGCCCGCGCGCTCGCGGATGACGACCCGGCTGCCGCTCTCGGCCGTCACGAACATCGAGACGGACCCGCCCGCCCCGGGGGAGGCGCTGCCCAAGGACGGCGCCGCCGGGGCTTGCCGATCGACCTCCTTCTCCGGCCGATCGGGCTTCCGCGGCTTCTCCGGCTTGTCGGGCTTACCCGGCTTCCCGGGCCGGTCGGGCTCGTCGGGCCGGTCCGGCTCGTCGGGCTCGTCGGGCTTGGGGGGTGCCTGGCTCGCCGTGACGGCGTACGTCGCGGGGGCGGCCGCCGTGACCAGGAGCATGGATCCGGCAGCCAGCACGAGGCCCGCCAACGGGACGCGTGTGGACGTCATCGATGGCCTCCCTCCACTGGCGATCCGACGCCCCCACCGTAAAGGGAGCGGAGGCTCCAGTCGAATGGGCCCCGGACCCGGCCTGGAGACGAGGCCGCTCGCCGGCGCGCGACGTCGCCCGACGAAACGGGTGAACGGGACGCTCGGGACGCCTGGCACTGCCACGCGGGCCAGCGCTCGTCCTACCCTCCGAAGGTGGTCGCCGACCCCGGATCGGCGAGATCGAGGTCGGCGGGCCCGAGGTGCTCACCTGGGAAGACATCGCCGCCGAGTTCGCAGTCGTCCTCGGTCGCCGGGTCCGGATCCTCTCGACGCCACCGACGGTCTACGCCCTGCTCTCGGCGGGCACCAGACGGGTGGCGCCGGTGGCTTCCTCGGTGTTCGCCCTCAACCGGCTCATCGCGACGCTGGAGACGCCCTGGTCGCCCGGCGGGGGCGGCCTCGTGGACCCGGCGACGATGACGACCGTGCGGCAGCTCCTCGAGACGAAGGCCGCCCTTCCGGCGGGGTCGGTTCCCGTCCCCTGACCGGCCGCTCCCTCAGGCGACGGCGGCGACCGGCTCCGGAGCACTCGCGGTCCGCTGCCAGGCACGCTGGCCGATCGCAGCGAGCAGCAGGCCGAGGATCGTGGCGGCGACGGTGACCCCGAAGGCGGCCGTGTAGCCGTCGACGTCGACGAGCCGACCGGCCACGCTCGACCCCACGGCGTACCCGATCCCGGTCGCGCCGGCGAGCAGCGTCATCGCCGTGCCGACACGGCTCTGCGGGACCGCTCGCTCGCCGAGGCTGAAGACCCCGATCATGTACGGCGCGACGCCGAACCCGAGGAGGAGCACCACGGCGACCAGCCCGGTCAGCGAGTCGACGAGGAGCAACGGCCAGGAGAAGGCGACCAGCGCGACGGCCGACCCGAGGACCCGCCGCTCGTGGCCGATCCGTTCGGGGAGGATCACCGTGGCGAGCCCGGCGATGACGCTGCCGACTCCGAGGAGCGCGTGGATCAGCCCCGCGAGCCCCGGCTCCCCCGCCTTCTCGGCGAGCGCCGTGGTCCCGGTCTGGGTCGCGCCGAACAGGACGCCGATGAGGAGCTGGGCAGCCAGCAGCGTGACGAAGACGCCGGTGACCAGCCGCGCCTTCGACACCGCACGGGACGCCCCTCCGGTGAGCCGCGCGCTCTCGTGGAGGGCGAACCCAGAGCCGAAGACGGCGAGCAGCGACGCGGCGGTGATCATCGCCCCGGCCGGCGAGGCGATGACCGCCACCACCCCGACCAGCGCCGGGCCGATCACGAACGACGCCTCGTCCGCTGCGCCCTCGTAGGAAAACGCGGCGTTCATCAGCCGGCGCTGGTGCTGCCCGGCGGACTCCGTCATCGGGCGCCACCGGACCCGGGCGAGCGGCCCGACCTGCGGCAGGACGAAACCGGTGACCACGCTGGCCGCGACGAGGACCGGTCCCGGCTGACCGCCGAGGGTGAGGAGCACGAGCGCCACCATGGCGACGGCGCCGGCCAGGGACTGGACGAGGACGACCGGCCGCTGGCCGACCCGGTCGGCCACGGCCCCGGCGATCGGCGAGCCGGCCGCGTTGCTGACCGCGAGGGCACCGGCCGCGAGGCCGCCGGTGCCGTAGCTGTCGGTCGCGGTGGAGACGAGAAGGAGGGTGCCGAGCTGGCTCATGCTGAGCGGCAGCCGGCCGAGGAAGGCGACGGCGACGTACGCCGGTCCGGCGAGGTCGAGCAGGTGCCGGTAGGAGGTGAGCGGGGACAAGGGGTTCCTTCAGGGTCGCAGCGACTCGCGCGCCGACCCACCACCAGAACGCGCTCGAACCCTTTGCTGGGACGATTCTAGTCCAGGATCAGAGGTGGTCCGGCACGATGAGCCCGTCGGGGTCGCTGCGCGGAGGCACGTGCTCGAGGGCCGTCCGGACCAGGGCGACGCGCGCGGCCAGGACCACCTTGCGCTTGAGCCGGCCTCCTTCGTCGCCGAGCCGCGCCTCGACCGTCTCGATGATCTGCTCGTCGGTGAAGGTGGGCCGCGTCCCCGCCTCGACCTCGACGTCGGGCAGCGCCACCAGGACCGGCAACAGCTGGTCGCCGAGCGAGTCGAGCACCTTGAACCGCTGGAACCGGTCCATCTCGTTCCAGACGGTGTCGATGTCCGCCTTCCCCTTGCGGACGTCCTTGCTCTGCGCGGCCAGCACCGTCTTCGCGGCGCCGGTGAGTGCGGCGGTCAGCTCGTGCTCGGTGAATCGCATGGGGCAAGCATGCCGGGTGCGCGGGGCGTCGTACTGCCTCGGGCTCAGGAGGCGATCGCGAGGTCGGAGCCGACCGGCAGCTTCGTCGCGAGCTTCTGGACGGGGACGGGGACGGGGACGGCCGGGACCCGGTCGGCCATGGAGTGGTGCGCCAGCGTGCGGAGGCCGGCGAGCTCGGCGGTGCGTGCCGTGTGCCACTGGTCCGCGGCACGCCGGGCACGTCGGCCGAGCTTGGCCGCCGGGGCCGGCGGGAGCGGAACCTCGGGCATCAGCATCTCGACGTCGCTGATCCCGCGGCGCACCACCCGGAGGATCGTTTCGCGCCGCAGGTGGTCCTCGCCGGCGAGTGCCAGGTCGAGGTAGAGCCGGGAGACCGAGCTGTCGACGTCGATGCTGCCCGCCGACGTGAGAGCGCGGTCGGTGCGGGCGGCGAACGCCACCTCGAGAAGCTCGAGCAGCTGCGCGCGACGACGCAGCCCGTGCTCGGTGGCCGCGCGGTAGCCGGTGACCGCGACGTCGTACGCCGTCTGCTGCTCGGCCTGGTGCCGCCGGGCGTTGCGGCGCCGCTGGCGGATCGACACGATGATGGACGACAGCGTCATGCTGAGGATGAGAGCAGCGCCTGCCGCGTACAGCTGAACCGTGGTCTCCATGATTTGCCCCTTGGTCTGGCGCTGCCGTGCTCCGACAACACGTCCCTTATGTCCGTTCTAGGTTGGCCGGTCCAGGCGAGCGGCGCAGGGTCCTAATGCCGGATTCAGGACCTTTTGGGACCTTTGGCCACGGATTCTTTACCTTTCCCGGCCGACGAGCGAGGCGAGGTCCCGCCACCACGAGAGCCGGTCGACCCGGCCGTCGTAGTCACGCCGCTGGTTCGCCCCGCTCGTGCCCGGGAGCACGAAGACGTCGCACTTGTCGATCCCCCAGGGCGCCGGCCCGAGACCGGGCTTGCGGTGGCCCAGCGCCCGGGCGGCCTTGCCGGCGACGTCCTTGCTGGTGAACGCCAGCCACTCCGGCTGCCACTCCCCCACCTTCTCGACGAGGTCCTCGATGTCGACCCGCGGCGGACCCCACCACCCGACCAGGTCGGTGAGCCCGAGACCGTGCTCGACGATCCGCACGTCCTCCTCCGGACGCAGCTGCCGTGGCGTCAGGCCGCTGCGGTGGAGCATCGCCCAGAAGTTGTTGCCCGGTGACGCGTAGTAGTGGTCGCGCGTCTTCGTGCTCTCCGCCCCGGCGAGCCCGCAGAAGACGACCAGCGGCTCCGGGCCGACGATGTCGGGCAGCACCTCCATGGCTGGAGCCTAGGACGCGTGCGTCAGGAGCCTCCGGCCGCCTTCACGACGGCGTCGACGACCGGTTCCCCGAACATGACGGGGTCGTTGTGGTCCACGCCCTCGAGCACCACCTCGTCGACCAGCTTCGGAGCGGCGTCCGCGACGGCCGCGCTGAACCGTGAGGGGACGACCGAGTCCCGGTCGCCGTACACCACGACGATCGGCACGTCGGTCTCCCGGACGTTGTCCAGCACCGGGAACCGGTCGGTGAGCAGGAACCGCACCGGCAGCCACGGGTAGTGGTGGGCGCCGACGTCAGCGAGGTCGGTGAACGGCGAGCGCAGCACCATGGCTGCCGGCGGGGTACGACGAGCAAGCGCCGCGACGACGCCGGTGCCGAGCGACTCACCGAGGTACACCGTCCGCGACGGCGGGTAGCCCAGCTCGGTCAACGCGACCACCGCGGCGTCTGCGTCCAGGGCGAGCCCCTGCTCGCTGGGCGAGCCGGGGTTGCCGCCGTACCCGCGGTAGTCCATGAGCAGCACCGCGAACCCCCTCTCGCTCAGCCCCTCGGCCAGCGACGCGCGGCCGAGCCGGTTGCCGCCGTTGCCGGGCGCAAGCAGTACGGCGTGGCCGCGGCCGTCCTGCGAAGCCGGGACGAACCAGGCGCCGAGCGCCAGACCGTCCTCGGTGTGCAGCGTGACGTCCTGAGCGCCGTCGATGACCTGGCCGGCCGGCGGAACGGCCGACGTGTCGGGGAAGAAGATCAGCTGCCGCTGCAGCGCCCACAAGGCCACGAGTCCTCCGATCAGCACGGCGAGTGCGATCCCGCCGCCGACGACCCAGCGCCGCCGAGCAGTCAGTGTCCGCCGCCCGGCTCGTCCGCCGCGGTCTGCCCGGCGGCGCGGGAGAAGTCCACCTCGGACGCCGGGTCGGAGCGGGCGGGGCGCTGGAGGGCGGCGCGGAGCTCCTCGACCGGTGCCTTGGGCTCACGGTCCGCGGTGAGCAGCCCGTTGACCTCCTGCTCGGTGTCGGTGAGCTGGGTCCAGCACAGCCCGGCGATCACCGGGCTGTCCAGCAGGGCGCCGACCAGCTCGGAGAACTTCGCGACCAGCTCCTCCGGGGAGCCGACCGTCGAGTACCCGAACCACTCCTCCCCCGCTCCGGGCGCGAACGAGACCCCGCCCATCTCGGTGATCATGACCGGCTGGCCGCGGTCCGTGCCGTCGACGAGCAGGACCCGCCGGCGCCCCGGTCGCCCCTCGCGGAGGTGGTGGCGGACCGCCTCGGCGGTCCCGTAGCGCTCGATGAGCCCCTCGCCGCTCGGCCCGTAGTCGTGGATCCCCCAGATGTCGCTGTCGGTGTGCTCCCAGCCGTCGTTGCTGATCGCCGGCCGACTCGGGTCGAGCGCCCTGGTGAGGTGGTAGACGGCGGTGGCGAAGTGCCGCTGGGCAGCGTCCTGCTCGAGCAGCTGGAACCCCCAGCTCTCGTTGAGCGGCACCCACGTGACGATGCAGGGGTGGCTGCGGTCGCGGCGGACCACCTCCTGCCACTCCCGGGTGAACCTCTCGACCGCCAACGGTGAGTAGTCGTAGGCGCTCGGCATCTCGCCCCACGCCAGCAGCCCGACCTTGTCGCACCAGTAGAGGAACCGGGGGTCCTCGACCTTCTGGTGCACGCGCACGCCGTTGAAGCCGAGCGACTTGATCAGCTCGACCTCGCGACGCAGGGCCTCGGGGCTCGGGGCGGCGAGGTGCGACTCCGGCCAGTACCCCTGGGCGAGCACGAGCCGGAGGAAGTACGGCTGGTTGTTGAGCAGGAAGTGCCCGTCGGCGTACCCCACCTGCCGGAAGCCGGTGTAGCTCTGCACCTCGTCGACCACCACGCCGTCGCGCTCCAGGAACAGGTCGACGTCGAGCAGGTTCGGCGCCTCGGGGCTCCACGTGATCCGGCCGACGTCCTGGCGGTTGCGGGCGGACGGCAGCTCGAGCGACGCCCTCACCACGGGATCGGTCACGCTGACGGTCGTCTCGGCGAGCAGCTCCCCTTCGAAGCGCACCCGGCAGCGCAGCGCCAGTCCGGGCTCCAGCGGACGCGGCACCTCGGCCTCGACCTCGACCAGTCCGCGGACCACGTCCGTCCCCACCTGGATCGCCGTGAGGTGGCTCCGGCTCACGCGCTCCCACCACACCGGCTGCCAGATGCCGGTGGTGCGGTGGTACCAGATGATGTGCGGGTCGGCCTGCCAGTCCTGCTTGCCTCGCGGCTGCCGCACGTCGTCGTACCGGTCCTCGGCGCGTACGACGACGACCTGCTCCGCGCCCTGCTCCCCCAGCGCCGACGTGACGTCGACGGTGAAGCTGCTGTGCCCGCCCTCGTGGTCGGCGACCCGGTGGCCGTTGACCCAGACCGTCGCCCGGTAGTCCACGGCTCCGAACGTCAGGAGCACACGGTCGGCGTCCTCGGGGCGCGGGCAGTCGAACGCCCGGCGGTACCAGACGACCGGGTGGAACCCCGGGTCCTCGATGCCCGAGAGCCGTGACTCCGGCGGGTAGGGCACCTGGATCTCGCGGTCGAACACCTCCTCGTGGGCCTCCCACCCCTCGTCGAGACCGACACCTTCGTCGTCGTACCTGAACTGCCAGGCGCCGTCGAGCTCGGTCCATTGCTCACGTGCGGACTGCGGGCGGGGGTGGAGGGTGATCGTCACGGTGCTCCTCGGAGGTCTCGGCTCGCCTCGGACACGCAGCCGGAGGTCCCCCTCGAGCTGCCCAGTAGCGCCATCCTGTCGCGCCGTCCCGACCCTTGCCACGGTGGACCGGAAGTGCCACATTCGACGGTATGTCCGACACACGGCATCACGAAATGAGAGCCGGCGAGTCATGACGGGGCTCTCGCGCCGCCAGTTCCTCGCAGCGGGTGGCGGTCTGGCTGTGGGGGGGCTGCTCTCGGCGTGCGGAACGCCGGTCGTGAGCAGCCTCACCGGGGCCCAGCCCGCGACTGCGGACATCATCTACTGGCACCTGTTCGGCGGTGGCGACGGAGCGAACATGGCCAAGATGGTCGACAAGTTCCGCGAGTCTTCCGGCAAGTCCGTCGAGGCGACGCTGCTGCCGTGGGGCAACCCGTACTACACCAAGCTCGCGCTGGCTGCCTCCAGCGGTCGCCCGCCGGACGTGGCGGTGGCGCACCTCTCCCGACTTCCACTACTGGCGCGAGCGGGGCTCCTCGAGCCCGTTGCGGACCAGTTCACCGAAGCGGGGATCACCGAGGACAAGTTCACCCCGGCCGCGTGGGAGAAGGCGACGGTGGACGGCACCACCTACGCGGTGCCGCTCGACACCCACCCGTTCGTCATGTTCTACAACACGGCGCTCGCGAAGAAGGCAGGGCTTGTCAACGATGCGGGTGACGGCCTCAAGCCGATGAGCGACGCCGACGACCTGGTCGAGGCGATCAAGGCGATGAGGGACGCCGCGGGTGGGGACTACGGCGCGGTCACCACGGTCACCGCCGACCCGTCCACCTGCTGGCGCTTCTTCACGATGGTCTACCGAGGACTCGCCGACCCGCTGGTCGCCGACCAGGGCACGGACGTCACCGTCGACCGGGCCGCCATGGAGGAGACGTTCGCCTTCCTCCAGCGGCTCACGGTCGGCGAGAGGCTGATGCCGTCCAACGCCACGGCAACCACGTCGTCCACCCTCTTCAGCCAGGGCCGGGTGGGGTTCCTCTTCGACGGCGAATGGCAGATCCCGACGTACCGGGGGGTCGGGACCCTCGAGTTCAACGTCGTGCCGTTCCCCGCGCTCCTCGGGCCGGAGCCGGTCGCGTACGCCGACTCGCACTCGCTCGTGATCCCGTCGAGCTCCGGCCGGTCGGCCAGCCGCACGGCCGACGCCGTCGGGTTCATCAAGGCGATGCTCGTCGAGAGCCTCATCTGGGCGGAGGGTGGCCACGTGCCGGCATGGTTGCCCGTGCAGAACAGCAAGGAGTTCCGCCAGCTGGAGCCGCAGAGCAACTACACCGAGGCGGCGTTCAACGCGGTCTACGACGCGGAGGCCTGGTACACCGGCGCCGGGTCGGACTTCCAGACGGCGATGGGCTCGGTCATCGCCGGGGTGTTCAACGGCGGGACGAGCCCGAAGCGGGGCGTCGAAGCGATGACCGACAGCCTGCGTTCCTTCTCCTCCGCCCGTCCCCCGGTCTAGAGGTGACCCGATGACCACAACGAGCTCCCTCGGCCGACCCGCGGCCGGCGTCGGCACGAGCTCGACGCCGGCGCGTCGCTCCGACACCCCCGAGCGCGGCGAGAGGCGGGCCGGCTGGCTGTTCTCGGCCCCGTTCCTGTTCCTGTACATCGCGTTCCTCGTCGGTCCCGTCCTGATCGGGATCGTCATCAGCCTGTTCAACACCACCACGGTGCAGCCCGGCCTCGGCAGCTTCGTCGGCTTCTCCAACTACGCCGACGTGTTGACCAGTGGCGACTTCTGGGACTCGATGTGGCACTCGGTCATCTTCACCCTGTTCACCACGCCGCTCCTGGTGCTGCTTCCGCTGCTCTTCGCGATCCTCGCCTCGAGGATGGCGCGAGGACAGTGGTTCTACCGGCTCGCCTACTTCGCGCCCTACGTCGTGCCGTCGTCGGCCGTCTGCCTCATCTTCGCCTTCATGTACACCCCTGAGACGGGGCTGATCACCAACGCCTTCGGGTGGGTGGGACTGACCGCTCCCGACTTCTTCGGCACCACCTCCGGTGCCTGGTTCGCCGTCGTGCTGCTCACGCTGTGGTGGACTTTCGGCTTCAACTTCATCCTCTACACCGCGGCGATCCAGGAGATCTCCGGCGAGGTGTACGAAGCGGCGTCGATCGACGGCGCCGGCCCTTGGCAGCAGATCAAGTCGATCACCGTGCCGTTGCTGCGCCCGACCATGAGCCTCGTGCTGATCCTGCAGGTTCTCGCATCGCTGAAGGTCTTCGACCAGATCTACATCTTGTTGGCGGGTGGGCCGAACTACTCGACGCGACCGGTCATCCAGTACATCTACGACACCGGGTTCACGTCCTATCGCGGCGGCTACGCGGCTGCCGCGACGATGGTCTACTTCGTGCTGCTCGTGACGATCTCCGCTGCCTGGTTCCTGCTCCGCAGGCGCCGCAGCGCCGTGAACGCCTGAGAGGGAGGACCGACATGGCTACTTCCGTGTCACCGCCGGCGGCCGACCAAGACCACTCCCGCGGCAGGGACGCCGGAGACGGTGGCGCCAAGGCCTTCAACCGGTTGGCGGCGACCTGCGTCACGCTGTTCGCGCTGATCTGGCTGGTGCCGTTCGTCTGGGCAGTGATCACCTCGTTGCGCCCCAACGGGGAGATTGCGGAGCACCCCACGCGGCCTTGGTCGAGCAACTTCAGCCTCGACGCCTACAGCTATGCCTGGACCACCAACCCCATGGGCTGGTGGTACGTCAACAGCTTCATCATCTCGACGCTCGCGGTCATCTTCTCGGTGGTCGTCTGCTCCATGGTCGCGTTCGCGCTCGTCCACCTCGACTACCGTGGCAGGTACGCCGTCTTCGCGGTGATCCTCGCCGGCCTGATGCTGCCCACCGAGGCGCTGGTCCTGCCGCAGTTCATGGAGTTCCGCGCGCTGAACCTGCTCGGCACCTACTGGGCGGTGATCCTGCCTTCGGTGGCGCTGCCCGTGGCGGTCTTCGTCTTCCACTCCTTCATCAAGGGCATCCCGGTGTCGCTCATCGAGGCGGCGCGACTCGACGGCGCCAGTTGGTGGCGCATCTACTACCAGGTCGTGATGCCGCTGTGCCGGCCCGCGACATCTGCGGTGGCCATCCTCGTCTTCATCACCTCCTGGAACGCCTTCCTCTGGCCGCTGCTCGTGCTGACGCAGACCAAGTCGCAGACGATCCCCGTAGGGCTCAGCGGGCTGATCGGCGGATCGGCGATCCAGTACGCCGAGACCATGGCGTCCGCGGTGCTCGGCATCCTGCCGCTGCTCGCGGTCTTCCTGGTGCTGCAGCGCCAGATCGCGCAAGGCGTCGCCAACACCGGGATCAAGTGAGCCTCCACGGCTCGAACCTAGCGGTGCCCGGCGACAGCGTGCGGAACGTATCCCTCGGACAGCTCGGCGATCTCCTCGTCGGACAGCTCGACGTCGAGCGCGGCCACCGCGTCGTCGAGGTGCTGTTGCTTGGTGACGCCGACGATCGGTGAGGTGACGGCTTCCTGGGCGAGGAGCCAGGCGAGAGCGATCTGCGCCCGCGGAAGTCCGCGGCCGTCGGCGACCTCGGCGACCTTCTCCACGACGTCACGGTCCTCGTCGCGGTAGAGGGTCTTGCCGAACTCGTCGGTCTCGGTGCGCGCGGTGCCGGCGTCCCAGTCGCGGGTGAGCCGGCCGCGGGCGAGCGGGCTCCACGGGAGGACGCCGACGCCCTGGTCGACGCAGAACGGCAGCATCTCGCGCTCCTCCTCGCGGTAGAGGAGGTTGTAGTGGTCCTGCATGGACGCGAAGCGGGTCCAGCCTCCCAGGTCGGCGGTGTACTGGGCCTTCGCGAACTGCCAGGCGTACATCGAGGAGGCGCCGATGTAACGCGCCTTGCCGGCCTGCACCACGTCGTGGAGCGCCTCCATCGTCTCCTCGATCGGCGCGTGGTCGTCCCAGCGGTGGATCTGGTAGAGGTCGACGTAGTCGGTGCCGAGCCTGGTCAGGCTGGCGTCGATCTCGCGCATGATCGCCTTGCGGCTCAGCCCGCTGCCGTTGGGGCCCGGCCGCATGCGGCCGTGCACCTTCGTGGCGATGACGAGGTCGTCCCGGTCCGCCAGCTCCCTCAGGAGCCGGCCGGTGATCTCCTCGCTGCTGCCGGCGGAGTAGACGTTCGCGGTGTCGAAGGTCGTGATGCCCGCCTCGAGCGCCGCCTGGATGATCGGGCGAGCCCGTTCCTCGTCGAGGACCCAGGGGTGGCCGCCGCGGGAGGCGTCGCCGAAGCTCATGCAGCCGAGCGTGATCGCGGAGACCTCGAGCCCTGTGGAACCCAGTCTGACGTAGCGCATGGATGCCCCTTCCTCGGTGTGGCGGCTTCCAGCCAACCACGGGAAGTGTGGAGGACGCACGAACGGCGTCAGGCGACGTTGTCGAGCAGCTCGGCGAAGACCAGGTCGAGCCGGACTCTTCGGCGGGTGCGGGGTGGTTCCGGTGGGGTGCTCCGATATCGGTGTCCGGTCGGCGTGATCGTCTCGACCGCCTCGCCGGATCCGCCGCCGGAGGCCCGAGCCCGCCAGCCGACTGCCTGCTTGGCATGGTTGCACGCCTCGCACAGCCCCTGTCCGTTGTGCACCTCGGTCTCGCCGTCGTCCTGCACCGCTACCACATGATCCGCGTGCCGAATCGGCGCGTCGCACCACGGGGTCCGACACAGCTGGTCGCGGGCGACCAGCAGCTGGCGCAACGGCCCGTCGAAGGTGCGGCGCCGGGAGTCCAGCCCCGCCAGCTCGCGGCTGCCCGGGGGGGCGAACAGCCGGCGGACCCATGCTTGAGCCGCCGCGTCGGCGGCCAGCAGGAGCCGCCGCGCGAGCTCGGCGGGGATCGGGCCGTAGCCTTCGAGTACTGCCGGCTCGTCCTTGGCGTCGCCGACGTTGAACAGCGCCTGGTCGCTCATCACCAGGTTGACCTCGACCGGCACGGCCTCCGCGGCGCTCTGCCCGGTCACCCGCTCGACCAGCGTGTCGGCCATGATCTGGCCCCGGCTCCGGGCGTCGCCCTGTGACCGTAGGCTGTCCGCCTGCCGCTGCAGCGACGCGAGCACCGCGACGCCTTGCGCGACCGGCAGCAGGCCAGTCAAGTACGACATCGTGTCCGGTGCCGGCCGCAGGGTCACCGTCCGGTCGTTGACGGCGTTGCTCGTCCGGGCCAGGTAGCCGGTCGGGTCCAGCCGGTAGGCTCGCTTCTTGACCTCGGCCTCGACGCGCCGATCACCCCACTCTTCCAGCTGCGGTGCGACCTCCTCATCGACCGCCCGCCGGTGCACAGGGCTCAACCAAGCGGTCTCCCTCGCCACGACCTGCGCCCGCCACTCGGTGATCCGCCCGTCCGACAACGCCTCCAAGGTGCCGGGCAGCTCGGAGGTGAGGATCTTGCTCCAGCCGACGTAACGCCGCGCCCGGGCCGGGGATTCTCGCTTCGCCAGTCCCACCTGAGCCGCGATCCCCTTGCCGACCTGCTTCGCGGGCACTCCGACCTCCCGCTGCTTGCGCTCCTGCGAGCCGGCGAAGTCCGCTGTCGCCCGCGCCTGCGCCGCCGCGGCAGCCGACTTCAGCTCCTCCAGCAGCCGGAGCTGGTCGATACGCTCGGCGTCGTCCACCGACCTGTCCAGCTGACCTATGGCCGTGACGAACGCCGCCAGGTCGGCGGTTCCCAACGGCGTGTCACTGCTCCGCTCCTCGAACATGTGTTCGAGTGTACCCGACGCCGCCGACAGGCCGCGGCAGACACGCCGGAGGTTGCCCTACAGGCTCAGCCCCGGGTCGTCGTACTCGTCGGTCATCCCGCCGCGCTGACCGCTGGCCCGTCAGCGTCCAGCACTCGGTCAGATGACGGCACCGGAGTCGGCGGGATCCCGGACGTCTCGCTTCTTCCGCGGCTCGACCTTGGGCAACGGCCACCTGCGGTGGAACAGCAGCGCGAGCGGGGTGGCGGTGAAGACCGAGGAGTACGTGCCGATCACGAGTCCGAGGAGCAGCGCGATCGCGAAGTCCCGAAGGGAGTCGCCACCCAGCACAGCGAGCGCGGCCAGGATGAACATCGCACCGAGGCCGGTGTTGACGGTGCGCGGCATCGTGTCGATCGCGGCCTGGTTCGAGACCTTCCCCAGGTCGGTCGCGCCCGTTCTCTGCCACTGCTCGCGGATCCGGTCGAAGACGACGACGGAGTCGTTGACCGACAGACCGATGATGGTCAGGGCAGCGGCAAGGAAGACGCCGTCGATCGGCTTCTGGAGCCACGCGAAGACTCCGACGACGAGGATCACGTCGTGGAACATCGCCGCGACCGCCGAGGCTCCGATCGTCCAGTTGAACCGGATCGCCAGGTAGAGCATCTGCACGAGCAGCGCGATGCCGAAGGCGATCAGCGCCTTCGTGCGCAGCTCGTCACCGAGGCTGGGCCCGATCAGCTCATCCCGCTCCGTCGTCGCACCACCCGCGACGTCACCGATCGCCGCGTTGATCTCGAACTCCTCGTTGTTCGTGATCTGCCCGGTGCGCACGGCGATCTCGTTGTCCCCGGACTCCTGCACCACAGCGTTGGGGAACCCCGCATCGGCAACCGCCTCACGGGCTTCGTCGGCGGTGATGGGCTGGTTCGTGGAGTACTCCATCATCCGGCCGCCGGTGAACTCCACGCCGAGGTTGAGACCGTTGACGGCGATGCCCGCGAAGGCGGCCACCAGGGCGGCGGCCGAGACGCTCAGCCACAGCTTGCTGTGGCCCATGATGTCGGGGTTGCGGCGGCGCAGCGCGTCACGGACGCGACCGGTCGTCGCCAGGCCGCTGACCCGGGGGTGGCTCTGGAGCCAGGGGATGCGAACGGACTGCTCGGTGAGGACGCGCGCGATGACCAGCGCGGAGACCATCGAGGCGAGCACGCCGATCGACAGGGTGACACCGAACCCCTTGACCGGCCCGGAGGCGAGGAAGAACAGGAGCGCGGCGGCCAGCAAGGTGGTCACGTTGCTGTCGATGATCGCCGACCAGGCCTTGTTGAAGCCGACCGCGAGAGCGCGGCGCAGCCCCATCTCGCGGTCGGCGGTGAACTCCTCCCGTGCTCGTTCGAAGACCAGCACGTTGGCGTCGATCGCCATCCCGATGGCGAGCACGAAACCGGCCAGCCCCGGCAGCGTCAGCGTCGCCCCCAGTGCGGTGAGCACGGCGTAGGAGATCAGGGCGTACGTCGCCAGCGCGAACGTCGCGAGCAACCCCATGAGCCGGTACGCGATCGCGATGAAGAGACCGGTCAGGATCAGCCCGATCACGCCGGCCTTGGCCGAGGCGTCGATGGCCTCGGCGCCGAGTGTCGGCCCGACCCTCCGCTGCTCGATGATCTCGACGGGCACCGGCAGGGCACCGCCCTCGATCAGGATCGCCAGCTCCTTGGCCTCCTCGGCGGTGAAGTCACCGGTGATCTGCGTCGACCCGCCCGGCATTCCTGTGCCGCACTGGATGTCGGCGACGACCTGGGGCGAGGAGATGATCGCGTCGTCGAGGACGATCGCCACCCGCCGGGCCGGCGCGCCCAACGGAGCACAGGCGGCCTCGGCGGTCAGCCGACGCCAGGCGCTCTGCCCTTCGTCACCCTTGAAGTCCACGGTGACGTACCAGCCGGTGCCCCGAGAGGGGTCGTTTCCCGGGTCGGAGCCGGAGACCAGGTCGCCGGCCACGGCGACCGGCCCCAGCAACAGCCGTTGCCCGGACTCGTCGGCGAGGATCCGCTGCCCCTGCTTCGGCTTGGTCCGGGGGCCAGCGGCAGAGATGACCGGGTGGAAGCTGAGCTGGGCGGTCTTGCCGATCACCTCGGCCGCCTCGCGGGGGTCCTGCAGCCCCGGCAGCTCGACGATGATCCGGTTCTCACCGGCACGGGCGAGCGTCGGCTCGGCGACACCGAGTGCGTCGACGCGGCCGCGCAGCACCTCGAGAGTGCGGTCGGTCGCCTCAGCGTCCGCTTCTACCGTCGGCGAGTCCGTGGTCTCGAGCACGATCTGGGTGCCACCACGGATGTCCAGACCGAGACGCGGGCTCGACGACAAGGTGATGGCGACGGAGCCGCCGAGGACCAGCAACGCCAGCACGAGGCGCACGAGCGCAGCACGAGACATGGGGACATCGTCCCTGACACCGCAACCCGAGCTCGGACCGGGGAACCGTGCCGCCACTCACAGGTCGCGGGGCACCTCCTTCTGGGTCGGCAGGTCAGGGCTCCGCCGCAGGTTGATCAGGGCGACGACGAGCCCGCCCCAGATGACGAGCATGGCCAGCACCATCATCGCGATCGCGTCGCCGCTCATGGCTTGGCTCCTTCCTTCGGGATGGTCAGGGCGTCCGGGTGCCGCCACTTCATCCGAGCAGCGACGAAGCCGAACACGATGACCGCCAGGGCGGCTCCCCAGCCGAAGACCAGCAGCATCCAGGTCGGGTAGCCCCCATAGGGCTCCTGCACGTGGTCGATGAAGTCGCTGACCAAGATGTAGGTGAGCGCGATCGGGGTGACGAACGACATCAGCACGACCCACCACGTTCCCAGCCGGATCGAGCCGTTCCGGTTCATGTGGTCGGCCAGCGTCGGCAGCGCGCGGAGCACCCAGACGAGGACCACCATGCTCACGACCGCGACCAGCAAGATGCCGAAGCGGTTGATGAAGTTGTCGACGATGTCCAGGACGTAGACGCCGCTCGTGGTCGAGAAGAAGATCAGGCTCAGGATCGCCGAGGGGACGCTGACCGCCAGCGCGGCGTTGCGGCGGGTCATCTCAAACTTGTCGCGAACCGCGGACACGACGACCTCGAGCACCGAGATGAGCGACGTGAGTCCGGCGAAGACCAGGGACGCGAAGAAGAGGACGCCGATCAGTGCGCCCGCCGGCGCCTGGCTGATGATGGCCGGGAAAGCGATGAACGCCAGTCCCAGGCCGTCGGTGGCAACGTCCGCGACCGCTACGTCGTTCGCCTGGGCCATGAAGCCGAGCGCGGCGAAGACGCCGATGCCTGCGAGCAGCTCGAACCCCGAGTTGGCAAAGCCGACCACGAGGCCCGAGCCGGTCATGTCCGTCTCGCGATGGACGTAGGAGGCGTAGGTGATCATGATCCCGAAGCCCACGGACAGCGAGAAGAAGATTTGCCCGAACGCCGCCGCCCATACGCCGGTGTCCTTGAGCGCAGCCCAGTTCGGGGTGAAGAGCGCGTCGAGGCCGTCCGCTGCACCGGGCAGGAAGAGGGAGCGTATGACGAGGATGCCGAACGCCACCACGAGGACCGGGATGAACACGATGTTGAGGGCGCCGATCCCCTTCTGGACGCCGAGCACCATCACCACCATCACGAAGAGCCAGACGAGCGCCAACGGCACCAGCACGCCCGCGACGATCGTGGCGTCGACCCCGGGATCCCCGGCCTGGAGGAACTCGCCGAAGAGGAACCCCTCCGGGTCGTCCCCCCACGACTTGTCGATCGAGAAGAAGATGTAGCGCACCGCCCACGCGATGACCGCGGCGTAGTAGACGGCGATCATGAAACAGATGCCGACCTGCCACCAGCCGAGCCCCTCGGCGCCCTTCCTCGCCCGCGCGAAGCTCAGCGGCGCGGAGCCGCGGTTGCGGTGGCCGAGCGCGTAGTCCAGGAACAGGAACGGGATGCCGGCGGTCAGCAGCGCGACGAGGTACGGGATGACGAACGCGCCGCCACCGTTCTCGTAGGCGACGTAGGGGAACCGCCAGATGTTGCCGAGACCGACGGCCGAGCCGATCGCGGCGACCATGAAGACCTTGCGGGAGGAGAACGCGCCGCGTCTTGCCTCGGTGTCGTCGTGGACTGTGCTACTCATCGGACCTCCCTTGGGAAGTGATGCAGGTCGAGAATGATGCTAGACCCATGTGCGCCTCCGGCGCGGGAGGCGAAAGGTCAGCTTCCGCACCGGCCGACGGGTTCATTGAGCACCTGCTCGAGCTGAGGAAGCACTGACCGCACGGCATCAGCGAGGCACGTGACCTGCGCGGCCGACATCCTGGCACGGTGGGTCAGCGCAGAGGTGATCGCAGAGCTCCACCGCTGGAGGCCCGGGGGAATGTAGCGGGTGCCACCGAGGCTGAGGTCGGGCACGCCGGCGGCAGATACCACCGACCACCCCATGAGCCGCAGCTCCAGATCGGCATACGGCGCGCCTGCGAGGTCGTTGCGCGCGTGTTCGTGCAGCCTTCCGATCCGGGTCAGTGCCTGCCGGTCCAGCCCCCTGAGCAGGGAATCCAGGATGGCGAGGACATGCTCGCTCGCGAACCACTCCTTGCCTGGCGCGACACCCGCCCTGGTGCCCGCCCATAGCACCGGTCCCCTGCCTTGGCGGAGGAGCTCGACGCGCGAGCCCGGCGCTACGGCATGTCGTTCGCCCAGTACGTCATCGCGGTGCTCGGCCACCTGGCGTGGCGGACCCCCTTCGCCGAGGACATGGAGCCGTGGGAGGACTGGGACCCGGAACGTGCACGAGGAGTCGTACGCGCGCTGCCGTCGACGTCGTGAGGACGAGGAGGCACGATGATGTGCGTGACCTCGTTGCCCCAGAGCCGGCCGCTCACGCGCCGCGACCTGGAGGCGGTGCCCGACGACGGGCACCGCCATGAGCTCATCGACGGCTGCCTCCTGGTGACACCGTCGCCGTCGGTCCTGCACCAGGTCGTTTCGAGCCGACTGCACGGCGTCCTCGACACGGCATGTCCTCCACACCTGATCGTGTTCAGCGCACCGTGCGATGTGGTCCTGGGCGACAGAACGGTCCTGCAGCCGGACCTGCTCGTGACCGACCGCGCAGCCGCGGTGGTGGACGAGCCTGTCACCGCCCCTGTCCTGGTCGTCGAGATACTTTCGCCCAGCACTCGGCTGGTCGACCTGCACACCAAGCGAGCGCGGTACGAGGCGGCAGGCTGCCCGGCGTACTGGGTCGTCGACCCGTCGGCGCCCTCGGTGATCTCGTGGGAGCTGCGGGACGTCTCGTACGTCGAAACAGCTCGCGTGTGTCTTGAGGAGACCCTCGTCGCTCACGTGCCTTTCGAGGTGACCGTCAAGCCGGCCGAGCTGCTGCGCTGAACGCGCGGCGTCTCCGCGGGTCAACCCGGGTCGTGGGCGTCACGGAACGCTTGTACGACGTGCGCGGGCACGCGTCCGCGGTCGGAGACGGCGTACCCGGTGGCGCTCCTTCGTGCCGCGTGCAGCGGGCGGTGCGCCGCATCCGCACGGCAGGTCCCAGGGGCCCCCGTCCCGCCATGTCAGGCGGCGTGATCCGAGACGACCTGCGCGCCCGATTGACATCGGTCTAGCCGGGACAGCGTGGGGATCGTACGATCCTTCGGGCGTCGTCCGGAACGGGTGGCGCGACAACTGAATGCCCAGCGCGGCACACGCCGAGTCCTGCTCGCCGTCGCTGGCCCGACGAACACCCGGCAGGAGCGGGGGACCCAGGTTCCACGCGGCAGTCCATCCGTCCGCGGATCGGCAGCCACTCGGGGCGAAGCCACTTCGGTGGCGGGGCACCTTTCAGCTCCAGCCCGACAGCTCACCTCGCAGGCGCGGAAAGGAGCTGGCCCATGCCTGCGTTCATCGGTGCCTCCGTCGCCGTACGTCTTGCTGTCTCTGTCCTCAGCGTCCTCGCCCTCGTCTTCGCGTTGCTCGGCGTGGCGTCATCAGATGCCGACGCCGCCCACCGCCACAAGACGCGCTGGGACTGCCTCGCCCACTTCGAGTCGACCCACCGCTGGCACATCAACACCGGCAACGGTCACTACGGCGGCCTGCAGTTCTCGCTGTCGACGTGGCGCTACTACGGGGGCCACAAGTACTCGAACAACAAGTGGCCGCACAAGGCCACCCGTCGCGAGCAGATCCACGTCGCCAAGCGCGTCGCCTTCCATGGATGGAGGGATCACCGCCCGCAGGGTGGCGCGTCGGCCTGGCCGAACACCTGGCCGCGCTGCCACTGAGCCGCGCCGGAACGTCGTACACCGCAACGCGGCTCGGCGAAGCGGCTGATCGAAGTCACCTTCCGGCACTGCGACGGCGACGTCGTGAGCGCTCCCGTTCCCGATCGATCGCCGCCTCGTACGGAAGCGGCGGAAAATCGACGTACCTCAGGTCCGCCGGCCGCAGGACCTCCTCACAGACCTTGTTGTCGTCCACTCGGATGACGTAGAGCTCCTTGTTGTCCCGGCGACAGGCCGCGACGATGCCGTCAAGGCGGTGGTCGAACGTGAATCCCTCGAAGTACGGCAACGGCGAGTCGGCCGCCACAGCTCCCGGCCGTAGGAAGTGGTCGATGAGGTACTCCAACCACCGCACCGAGGCGTAGAACTTCTCCATCCCGTCGTGCGAGATGCAGCAGCCGTCCCAGCACGGCTCCCATCCGCACCACAGTCCCGGTTGGCCCGGCCCGGACCGGTTGTACCGCTCGGTCGGCACGCCGTCCGAGCTCGCCGCGGCCGGGTTCGCGTCGACGGCGTACGGACCCTCCTCACGGTCGAAGTGGCGGCTCCTCGCGAAGGCGAGAAGGTACCGCTCCTCGTCGATGTTGAGCGGCGGGTCGATGTCGATGTGGCCGATGAAGTCAGTGGTGTAGCCCATGTCGGTGTCCTTCCTGGTCGGTGACGACACCTTTCACGAACCCGGCCGCGTCGCGTGCGCCCTCTCCACAGCCACCGCAGCTCCTGTGGAGAACAGGCGCCGTCAGTCCGGGGGCGTTGGCAGGGTGTCGCCATGGAACTCGAGCGATATGACCTTCGCGACCCTGGCCGGCTGCTCGCCGATGTCGTCCGCACCGAACACCTGAAGGAGGAAGACCTGCTCCTGGCGCTCGTCGAGGACCCGTCGACGACTCAGCGGCTCGTGACGGTGAGGCGAGTTGCGCGCAGGCGGTGGGTGGAGCTGGACCGAGCGGACCTTTCGGAGCTGTTCCGTGAGGAGGCTGAGGCGTTGCCGCTGGAGCAGTTCGCGCGCGGCGTTCCGCGGCACCTGCTGATGACGGTCCGCGTACGACGCGGCCTGGCCGTCATCGACGGCGGCGACGCAGCGGTCTTGTCTGGCTGGCGCTACGCCAACCACTTCATGCCCATGTTCAGCAGCGACCTCATGGTGGTGACGGAGCACGGCTGGACTGACTTGGGCACCGGCTTCGGCGGACGGTTTCCCCGGTTCGAGCCACCGGTCGGGCGACGTGCGACCTTGCGCGCGGTATGAGCCCTGCCGAAGTGGAGCTCATGACGGCACCTCCCTCCGCAGCAGAGCTGCACTAGCTCGGCCGGCGGCCTGTGCTCCGCTCGTGGTGCTCCAGCAGTGCCCGGGCCAGCTCGGCGCCGCAGTCTGCGAGATCGACCGCGTCGACCACTCTTGCCGTCGGCCCGGACGCGAGGAGCAGCTGGCCTAGCCGGTGCCGCACCGGCGGCAGCAGCTCCAGGTCGAGCACGACGCTCAGCTCCCCGTCCTCCACGACGGTCACGGACTCGGCGTACATGTCCGC
>DASSBB010000004.1:0-26588 GCA_035699145.1 Marmoricola sp. | reverse complement strand
CGCCCGCTCCACCTGCACCGGCGTCAGCTCGTCGGTCGCCGCCTGGGTCACCCGTGCGGACAGCTCGTGGGCCTCGTCGATCACCACCACGTCGTACTCCGGGATCATCGGCACCCCCTCGATCGCGTCGATCGCGAGCAGGGAGTGGTTGGTGACGATCAGCTGCGACCGCGCGGCGCGCTCCCGGGCGAGCTCGGCGAAGCACTCCTGGCCGAACGGGCACCTCGAGGCGCCGAGGCACTCCCGGTGGGAGACCGAGACCTGCCGCCAGACCCGGTCGGTGTGCCGCGGCGCGGAGTCGCGGTCACCGGTGCCGCCCGCGGAGGCCTCCTCCTCCACCCACGCGCGCAGGGCGAGCACCTCGGAGGCCATCGACCCCTCGGGGACGTCGACGAGGACCCCCTGGTCGTTCGGCACCCCCTCACGCACCCGGTGGAGGCAGGCGTAGTTCGAGCGCCCCTTGAGGACGGAGTACGACGGCGTCTCGTGGAGCACGTGCTTGCCGGCCTCGACCAGCGCCGGGATGTCCCGCTCGACGAGCTGGTGCTGGAGGGCCAGCGTCGCGGTCGCGACGACGACCCGGTCGTCGTGCAGCAGCGCCGGCACGAGGTAGCCGAGCGACTTGCCGGTGCCGGTGCCGGCCTGCACGAGCAGGTGGACGCCGTCCTCCATGGCGGTCGCCACCGCCTCGGCCATCTCGATCTGCCCAGGCCGCTCCTGCCCGCCGAGCGCCTCGACGGCAGCCGCGAGCACCTCCCGCACGGGGAGCCTGGCGTCGGTCGTCCGGGTCAGCACCGGAGAACCCTAACCGGGGTTGCCGACAGTCACCGGCGCCCTCCACAGGGCCCGCTGCATCGACGGGGGCATTGTGGTCACGGCCGCTGCGGGCGCAGACTGTCCTCACGGCCGCGTGCGGGGTCGCGCGCGAGGTGGCCGCGACCGGAAGCTGGTGCCCGTTGAGCAACCGCCGCACTCCCGACCTGGTCCCCGTCCTGTCCCGGGGCAAGCACCGCAACCCGCGCAAGGGCGCGTGCTTCATGGAGCTCGCCTCCTACCTCGCCGGCGAACGCTGGTCGGACCACCCCAAGTGCACCCACCCGCTGCTCGCCGCGCTCGCCCGGGAGGTCAACGACTCGGTCGACGACACCACCCGCCGCCGGCTGGCGCCGCTCATCCCGGACGTCATCGGGCTCGACACCGACGACCCGCGGGCCGACGCCTGGATCGCCCGCACCGCGGCGCTCGCCGCCCTGCCGGTCGTGGCGTCGGAGAAGCAGGACATCACCGCGGTCGGGCTCTACTCCTGCGAGCGGCACCTGGCCCGCCTGGAGGGGCGGCCCCTGGACGAGCTGTCGCCGGAGGTCCGGGTGGCGCTCGACCGGGTGCCGCACGCCCGCGACTGGGCGCGCGGGTTCACCGCCACCGGCTGGGGACCGGCCGGGCAGTTCGACCGGCGCAGCGCCTCGGTCATCGTCCACACCGCCGTCGCCGGGCTGGCGGCGGCCTGCGTCGACGACGCCAGCGACCGGCTGGTGGGGCTGCTGACCGGCACCATCGACGAGTGCCGCGAGCGGTTCGCCACCCAGCCGCCCGAGGTCACCGACGAGCAGTGGCGGGCGATCTACACGCTCACCGTCCGCTGAGCCGCCGCTCCCCCGGTACGACGAGCCCGGGCTCGTAGCCGAGCACGACCGCCCGGCTGGACCGCACGCGGGCGGTCGGACCGCCGAGATTCGTCCGTACGGACCCGTTTCTCCCCGGGATCGCGGGATCCGGCGTGAGAGTCGTCCGTACGGACGGAATTCGCCGACCAGGCTGGCGCCAGGCGGTGGCAGGGCTCAGACGGCGTACGGCGCGAGGTCACCCGCGAGGTCGGCGTTCGCCCGGCCACGGACGCGGGTGCCCTCGCCCGTGTGCTCGAGCTCCTCGACCTCGCCGGCGGTGTGGATCCGGTTGAGCAGGTCGCCGCGCTCGTACGGCAGCAGCGCGTCGAACGCGACCCCGGGCCGCGGCAGGTCGTCCTCGATCGCGGCGAGCACGTCGGCGACACCCTCGCCGGTCTTCGCGGAGACCACCACCGAGTGCGGCTCGGCAGCCCGCAGCCGCGCGATGACGAGCGGGTCGGCGGCGTCGGACTTGTTGATGACGACGAGCTCGGGCACCTTGTCGGCCCCGATCTCGGCGAACACCTCGCGAACTGCGCCGAGCTGGCCCTCCGGGTCGGGGTGCGAGCCGTCCACCACGTGCACGACGAGGTCGGAGTCGGCGACCTCCTCGAGCGTGGAGCGGAACGCCTCGACCAGCTGGTGGGGCAGGTGCCGGACGAAGCCGACGGTGTCGGAGAGGGTGTAGACCCGGCCGTCCTGGGTCGTCGTACGCCTGGTCGTCGGATCCAGCGTCGCGAACAGCGCGTCCTCGACGAGGACGCCGGCGTCGGTGAGCCGGTTCAGCAGCGAGGACTTGCCGGCGTTGGTGTAGCCGGCGATCGCCACCGCCGGGATCTCGTTGCGGCGCCGCTCGGCCCGCTTGGTGTCGCGGGTGGTCCGCATGTGCTTCAGCTCGGTGCGGAGCTTCGCGATCTTGGTGTTGATCCGGCGTCGGTCGGTCTCGATCTTCGTCTCACCGGGACCACGACCACCGATGCCGCCACCCTGCGAGCCGACCCGGCCACCGGCCTGGCGGGAGAGGTTGCCACCCCAGCCGCGGAGCCGCTGCTTCATGTAGTTGAGCTGGGCGAGCTCGACCTGTGCCTGACCCTCGCGGCTCTTCGCGTGCTGCGCGAAGATGTCGAGGATCAGCGCCGTGCGGTCGACGACCTTCACCTTGACCCGGTCCTCGAGGTTCCTCAGCTGGCTCGGCGCGAGCTCACCGTCGCAGATGACGGTGTCGGCGCCGGTGTGCTCGACGATCTCGTGAAGCGCCTCCACCTTGCCGCGACCGATGAAGGTCGCCGGGTCGGGCTTCTGCCGTCGCTGGTAGATCGCCTCGAGGACCTCCGAGCCCGCCGTCTCGGCGAGCGCAGCCAGCTCGGCCAGGGAGTTCTCGGCGTCGGCGGTGGACCCCTCGGTCCAGACGCCGACGAGGACGACGCGCTCCAGGCGGAGCTGGCGGTACTCGACCTCGCTGATGTCCTCGAGCTCGGTGCGGAGCCCGCCGACCCGCTTCAGCGCGTAGCGCGCCTCGAGGTCCCAGTCCCCGGTCGTCTCCTCGGGGTCCGGGTCGGTCGCGTCGAGGGTCGCCTCGAGCTCCGTGTCGTCGGCGTAGCCGGACTCCCACTCGTCGTCGAGGAGCTCGGGCTTGTCGATCTCATGCTTCTGCGTGCTCATATGCCTCCAAGGGTCGCACGCTGTCTCAACGCCCCGCGAGCCAATATCCTTCCGCGACCAGGACCGAAGGTCCGGTCATCAGGATCCGGTCGTCCTCGGTCCACTCGACGGTGAGGGTGCCGCCCGGCAGGTCGACGTCGTACGACGCGCCGCGACCGGCCCCGTCGGCGAGCGCCGTGGCGACCATGACGGCACAGGCCCCGGTGCCGCAGGACCGGGTCTCGCCGGATCCGCGCTCGTGCACCCGCATGGCGACGTGGGACCGGCCGCGGCGGACGACGAACTCGACGTTGACGCCGTCCGGGTAAACGGCGTCGTCGTGACCCGGCGGCTCCAGGAGCGGCCCGGCGTCGTCGAGCGACTCCACGAACGCGACTGCGTGGGGGTTCCCCAGGTCGACATGGGTCGCCTCCCAGCTCCGGTCCCCGACGGAGACCTCGGTCGCGCCCTTCACGGCCGGGGTGCCCATGTCGACGGTGATCCGGCTCGGGTCGTCGGCGTCGAAGGTGAGCACCTTGGTGCCGGCCCGGGTGGCGACCGGCAGGGGACGGCCCGGGTCGGCGCCCGCACAGGTGACGAGGTAGTGGCCGAGCACTCGCACCCCGTTGCCGCACATCTCGCTCGGGGAGCCGTCGGAGTTCAGGTAGTCCATGAACCACTCGGCCTCGCCGCGGGCAGCCACGGCGGCAGGGTCGTCGGTGGCGTCGGTGCGGACCACCCGGATCACCCCGTCGGCCCCGATCCCGGCGTGCCGGTCGCAGAGCGCCCGGACCAAGCCGGGGTCCAGCGGCCCGAGGGCGTCGTCGGCGTCCGGGACCAGGACGAAGTCGTTCTCGGTGCCGTGGCCCTTGACGAAGCGCAGCCTCATCACTCGGGCGCGGTGAGCGCCATCCGGTCGAGCCCCCGCTCGAAGTCACCGCCGACGAGCTTCTCCATGTTGAAGACGAACCCGAAGACCCGCATGAACAGCGGCCGCGGCCCCACCATCTGCCAGCGGACCAGCGTGGTGTCGCCCTGCGGCTCGAGGGTGAAGGTGGTCTGGTTGCTCGCCTTGAACGGCTTCTCGAAGTCCAGCGCGATGTCGACGAGGCGGTTCTCCTCGACGCGGACGATCTCCATCCGGCCGGCGCCGGCCTTCCGGTTGCCGGACCAGGCGTAGACCGCCCCCGGCCCGGACTCGGGGCCCGCGTAGTCCCGGTGGAGCTCGGGGTCGACGTCCTCCCACGGCGACCACCGGGGCCACTGGTGGAAGTCCGCGATGAGCGGGTAGACCCGCTCCACCGGAGCGGGGATGGTGCGCGAGCGCACGACGGTGTAGGTGGCTGCCATGGCCTATTTCTACTCCCTCCCGCCGACATGCCGGGTGCTCCGACCGATTCTGTCGGCGGGCTGTGCGACCGTCGTGACATGGACGAGGTGCTGATGTTGAGAGGGGTGGTCGGGCCCTGCCCCGACTGCCGCGACGAGAGGATCCTGCTGCCGGTCGACGACGCCGGGTTCGAGCTGTGCTGCACCGACTGCGACGCCGCCGTGGCGCTCGTGGAGGTGGGCTGGACCGTTCCGCTGGCGCTCAGCGCCTGAGGGCTTCGACGACTCGTACGGCGGCAGCCACCCGGTCCGGGTCGTCCCAGGTCACCCAGGTGATCCTGGGGTCCTTGCGGAACCAGGCGTCCTGCCTCCGGGCGAACCGGCGGGTCCCGGTGACCGTGGCCTCGAAGGCGTCCTCCTCGGTGCGGCCGCCGGAGAGGTGGTCGAGGAGCTGCTGGTAGCCCAGCGCCCGGCTCGCCGTGAGCCCCTCCCGGAGCCCCCGCGCCTCGAGCGAGCGCACCTCGTCGACCAGCCCCGCCTCCCACATCCCTCGGACCCGCTCCTCGATCCGCGCGTGGAGGACCGGCCGGGGACAGTCGAGCCCGACCTGGACGGTCGCTGCGTCGACGTACTCCTGCTTCGGGAGCGAGGCGCTGAACGGCCTCCCGGTGAGCTCGACGACCTCGAGGGCGCGGACCACCCGGCGGCTGTTCGTCGGGATGATCCGCCCGGCTGCGACCGGGTCCACCTCGGTGAGCCGGGCATGGAGGGCGGGCGCGCCGACCTCGGCGAGCTCCTCCTCGAGACGCGCGCGGAGCTCCGGCTCGGTGCCGGGAAAGTCGAACCGGTCGACGACCGCCCGGGTGTAGAGCGCAGAGCCGCCGACGAGGACCGGCACCACCCCGCGCGAGCGGCATCCGGCGATCGCGGCGCGCGCCCACCCCTGGAACTCCGCCACCGTCGCCGTCTCGGTCACGTCGAGGACGTCGAGGAGATGGTGGGGGATCCCGCGCCGTTCGGCGGGCGGCAGCTTCGCGGTGCCGATGTCCATGCCGCGGTAGAGCTGCATCGAGTCGGTGTTGACCACCTCGCCGCCGAGCGTCTCGGCGAGGGCGAGCGAGAGGTCGGACTTGCCGACCGCGGTGGGGCCGACGAGCGCGACGACCGGCACGTCGGGCGTGGACGGGGGCGCGGTCGGCATGGCGCCCATGGTCCCAGAGCCCTGACCAGACCGGGCATTTCGCCCTCTCGCGCCACTGCACGGGCAGGAGTATTTTCCCCGAGGGTCGATTTCCCCGGGTGCTTGGGAGAGGGCGTCGGCGTCGGGCTCCTGCTCGCCCGTGACGGCGTCCTCTCCCGCCCCGGGTCTCGGGTAGGTTCCGCCTCGTGACCCGGTTCCAGGTGATCCCCGCCGCCTACCTGCTGCTCGTCCGGGGGGAGGGCGCCGCCCTCGAGGTGCTCCTCCAGCTCCGTGGTCCGGGGACGACCTACATGGCCGGCCACTGGGCGACCGCAGCGGCGGGGCACGTCGAGCTCGGGGAGTCGGTCTACGTCGCGGCCGCGCGCGAGGCCGCCGAGGAGCTCGGGATCACCGTCCGCCCGGACGACATCGAGCCGCTCTGCGCGATGCAGCGGACGTTGCCGGGGGTGTCCGACCCGGTCGAGCAGCGGGTGGACTACTTCCTCACCACCCGGGTGTGGAGCGGCGAGCCGTCGATCCTGGAGCGGGAGAAGTGCGTCGGCCTCGCCTGGCACCGCCCCGGTTCACCGCCGAGCCCGATGGTCCCGCACGAGGCGCACCTGCTCGCCCTCCTGGCCGCGCCCGACGGTGTGCCTCCGATCGTGACGTTCGGCTTCTGAGCGGTTTGCCTCCCGGGGGGTCGGGCAGGCTTTTGACGACGGAGCCGTCACGCTCCCGGAAGGAGCCGATCATGACCATCGACCCCACGCAGGTCCCGGACCCGGAGATCAAGCCGTCCAGCACCCCCGACGGACCTCAGACCATCCCGACGCCGAACAATCCCCCGCACGAGAACCCGCTGGGTGAACCGGAGCCCGAACCGGAGGAGAAGGTCCACTTCGACAACCGCGCGTCGAACCCGAGCAGCACCGGCGACGAGGGGCTCACCGGAGACATGGGGATCAGCAGCGAGCGGACGGGACCGGCCGGTGACGACCCGGCCGTCGCCGGCGTCCAGGGCACCGGCTCCAGGGGCAGTGCCGTCGGGCAGACCGACGGCACCTTCGACACCTCCCCCACCGAGTGGGACGCGGTCGACGTCTCCCAGAAGCGGATGCAGACCGACCCGCAGGTGGACGGCCCCTCCGACTTCGCCTACGACGACGAGAACGTCGACCGGACCGTCGGCGAACCCCGACCCGAGCCGATCGCCGACGAGAAGAACCGCCGCCACGCCTGAGCTGCGCGTGCAGGTGTACGACGAGGTCGACCGGGCACGATGGCCTCGTGAGCCAGGAGAGCAAGGACAAGGACGCGAAGCTGCCCGACGCCGAGGTCGACCCCAACGTGGACCGCGCGCCCGGCGGCGCCGACGCCTCGCCGAACGAGAGCGACGTCGGAGCGGGTGAGCGGACCAACGGCGGCGTGGTCACCCCTGACCCTCCGTTGAGCGCCCAGCAGGACGAGAACGAGGTTCCCGACCCGATCCAGGAGCCGGAGAAGAAGGACCAGGCGAACGAGGAGGGCACCAGCGAGCCGGAGGACGAGCCCGCCGACTGACCGGTCAGCCGCAGCCGGTGACCGGGGCCAGCGGCTCCGGCACCCCGACACCCGGCAGCCCGAGCAGGACCCCGGAATCCGCACCACGCCCCTGCCGTGCGTCCCATGCATCCCCGGACCGCGTCCGGCGTACCGCTTTCACGGGCGCGTCGGAGACCAGGTGGTGCGGCGCCGCGTAGGTGACCTCCACCGACACCACGTCGCCGGGACGCACCTCCTCCGAGTGCGGCGCGACGAAGTGGACGAGCCGGTTGTCCGGCGCCCGCCCGCTCAGCCGGTGGGTGGCCGCGTCCTTGCGCCCCTCCCCCTCGGCGACGAGGAGCTCGACGGTGCGGCCGACCAGCTTCTTGTTCTCCTCCCAGGCGATGTCGTTGACGAGCGCGACGAGCCGCTCGTAACGCTCCTGCACCACCGCCTTCGGCACCTGCTCCTCGAGCACGGCGGCGGGGGTGCCCGGCCGCTTGGAGTACTGGAACGTGAACGCCCCCGAGAACCGCGCTTGCCGGACGACGTCCATCGTGGCGAGGAAGTCCTCCTCGCTCTCGCCGGGGAAGCCGACGATGATGTCGGTGGTGATCGCGGCGTCCGGGATCGCCGCGCGGACCCGGTCGATGATCCCGAGGTACTTCGACTGCCGGTAGGAGCGGCGCATCGCGCGGAGCATCCGGTCCGACCCCGACTGCAGCGGCATGTGCAGCTGCGGCATGACGTTGGGCGTCTCGGCCATCGCGGCGATGACGTCGTCGGTGAACTCCGCCGGGTGCGGGCTCGTGAAACGCACGCGCTCCAGGCCGTCGATGGCGCCGCACGCGCGGAGCAGCTTGCTGAACGCCTGCCGGTCGCCGAACTCGACACCGTAGGAGTTGACGTTCTGCCCGAGCAGCGTCACCTCGCTGACGCCCTCGTCGACCAGCGCGCGCACCTCGGCCAGGACGTCCCCGGGGCGACGGTCCTTCTCCTTGCCGCGGAGCGACGGGACGATGCAGAACGTGCAGGTGTTGTTGCACCCGACGGAGACCGAGACCCAGGCGGCGTACGCCGACTCGCGCTTGGTCGGCAGCGTCGACGGGAAGACCTCGAGCGACTCGAGGAGCTCGACCTGCGCCTCCTCCTCGATCCGGGCCCGCTCGAGGAGCGCCGGCAGCGACCCGATGTTGTGGGTGCCGAAGACGACGTCGACCCACGGCGCCCGCCGGGTGATCTCCCCGCGGTCCTTCTGCGCCAGGCAGCCGCCGACCGCGATCTGCATCCCCGGCCGCTGCGCCTTGATCGGAGCGAGGTGGCCGAGGTTCCCGTAGAGCCGGTTGTCGGCGTTCTCCCGCACCGCGCAGGTGTTGAACACGACGACGTCGGCCTGGTCCCCGCCCGGCGCCGGGACGTATCCCGCCGCCTCGAGCAGCCCGGTCAGCCGCTCGGAGTCGTGGACGTTCATCTGGCACCCGTAGGTGCGGACCTCGTAGGTGCGGCCTTTCGGAGGCAGGGCGGCTTCAGGCGTCGCAGTCATGACCGGTCCAGGGTACGGCGCGGACGCCCGCACCCTGAAAACGGCGGGGTCTCAGCTCTTCGGGTTCTTGGTGCTGTCCCTCTTGCCCCGGCGCTCCGTCGACTTGACCTCCTTGGTCAGCGCGGGATCGACCAGGGGTGGCGTGTCCGGTTGCTGCAGGTCCGCCTCGGCGGTGTCGGGGTTGTACCCGACCCCGGCACCCGTCGTCCCCACCGGGGTCTCGACATCGACGTCCCCGCCCGGGAGCCCCTCGGCGGTCTCGTCGGCGATCTCGTCGACCTCGGCACGCTGGAGGGACGCGTCCCCGTGCTCCTCGTCCCGCGATGCACCCCGTGGTTCACCGGCCCGACCGCCGTACTGCTCCTCCTGGGCCTCGGCCGCGAGTGCCTCGCCGACGACGTCGATCGGTGGCTCCGCCGGAGGCGCCGGCTCGCGAAGGACGACCTGGGGGCCGTCGTCGGGAGCCTGGTGACGCTTCCCGGGTGCCTTCTTGGCCGTCTTCTTGGCCGTCTTCTTGGCAGCCGGTCGCGGCTTGTCGTCGGGCTCGGGCTCGCTCTCGCTCGACGCCTCAGGGCTCTGGGCCGGCTCGCTCTGCCTGACCGGCGTCGCCTGGCGATGGCGCATCCGGTCGGCGGCGTGCTGGGCGAGCCCCTCGGCAGCCGCGGCTCCGGTGGTCGCCACGCCCTTCGCCACCCCCACAGCCTGAGCGGTCGTCTTCAGGGGGTTCTTCGCGGCTGAAACTGCAGCCTCGGCCAGTCCTCCGACGATGTCGCGTACAGACACGAGAGCTCCTTTCGTTGACAATTGTCAGGTGCCCGACGCCGGGTGACTGCAAACCCGTCCCCACCGCGGCCGGAGCGATCACTCACCTCGCCTCCGCATAACAATGAGGCTACGGCTCGGGGACTCCTGTGGCAGGTGATAGGCATGAGAAGCGAACGCCGCTAGGTTGTCGAAGTATGACCGCAACGCACGAGACGCGTGCCGCCATCGGCCAGCCGCTCGTCGTGCTCGATCACGTCGAGAAGTGGTTCGGCGAGCTGCACGTCCTGCAGGACATCAACCTCTCCGTGAACCGCGGTGAGGTCGTCGTCGTCATCGGCCCTTCCGGGTCGGGCAAGTCGACCCTGTGCCGGGCGATCAACCGGCTCGAGGCGATCGACAAGGGGGCGATCACCCTCGACGGCGAGCCGCTCCCCCAGGAAGGCAAGGGGCTCGCCCGGTTGCGCGCCGAGGTCGGCATGGTCTTCCAGTCGTTCAACCTCTTCCAGCACAAGACGATCCTCGAGAACGTCACGCTGGGGCCGATCAAGGTCCGCGGGAAGAAGAAGGCCGAGGCGGAAACACGGGCCAAGGAGCTGCTCGACCGCGTCGGTGTCGGCCACCAGGCCGCGAAGTATCCCGCCCAGCTCTCCGGCGGCCAGCAGCAGCGGGTGGCGATCGCCCGGGCGCTCGCCATGGAGCCGAAGGTGATGCTCTTCGACGAGCCGACCTCAGCCCTCGACCCCGAGATGATCGCCGAGGTCCTCGACGTCATGGTCGACCTCGCCCAGCGTGGCATGACGATGATCGTGGTCACGCACGAGATGGGGTTCGCCCGTACGGCGGCGAACCGCGTCGTGTTCATGTCCGACGGCCGGATCGTCGAGGAGAACACCCCCGAGGAGTTCTTCACCAACCCCCGGTCGGACCGCGCCAAGGACTTCCTCGGCAAGATCCTCAAGCACTGACCGACCCCCGGCCCGAGAAGGCCAAGCACCCCTCGGGAAACGAAGAAGGAGATGGACATGCGCATGAAGAGAAGTCTGGCGATGCTCACCGGCGCCACGGTGATGCTCTCGCTCGCCGCGTGCGGTGACGCCGGCAGCGACGAGGAGAGCGGGGGCGGCCCCGACGTCGAGGTCGCGGAGAACGCCGCCGACGAGTTCGATGACGGCACCCGGATGAAGGAGCTGGCCGAGTCGGGCGACATCACGATCGGGGTGAAGTACGACCAGCCCGGCATCGGGTTCAAGGGCGCCACCGACGACATGCCGCAGGGGTTCGACCCCGAGATGGGCAAGATCCTCGCCGCTGACCTCGGGATCGCCCCCGAGGACATCAACTGGAAGGAGACGATCTCCGACAACCGGGAGCCGTTCCTCCAGTCCGGTGAGGTCGACCTGGTCATCGCGTCGTACTCCATCACCGACGACCGTCGTAAGGTCGTCGGCCAGGCAGGCCCCTACTACGTGACCGGTCAGCAGCTGTTGGTCCGCAAGGACTCCGACATCGAGACGCTCGACGACGTCAAGGGCACCGAGGTGTGCTCGGTCACCGGCTCGACCTCCCTGGCGAACATCGAGGAAGCGGGCGCCAAGCCGCGCGGCTTCGACACCTACTCGGAGTGTGTCGACCAGGTGCTCAGCGGCACCGTCGACGCGATGACCACCGACGGCGCGATCCTCCTCGGTTACGCCGCGGAGCACCCCGACGAGCTGAAGGTCGTCGTCGAGCCCTTCTCCGAGGAGCGGTACGGCATCGGCTACTCCAAGGACCACCCGGAGATGTGCGAGTGGATCAACGGGGTCCTCGAGGAGTCGTTCGAGAACGGTTCGTGGGAGGACGCCTTCCAGTCCACCCTCGGCGAGGCCGGCGTCGAGACACCCGAGACTCCGGAGCTCGACCCCTGCCAGTGAGGCGGGGCGACAGGAACTGAGGAGCGGCACCCGGTGAGCCAGGAGGTGGACTGATGGAAGCTGTGTCGTCGGACTTCGACCTCGTGCTCAAGGCCTTCTGGCTCACCGTGCAGCTGCTCGTGCTGTCGGGGATCGCGTCGTTGGTCTTCGGCACGGTCCTCGGCGCGATGCGGGTCGGGCCGGTCGCGGTGCTACGGAAGGCCGCCTCGCTCTACGTCTCGATCATCCGCAACACTCCGCTGCTGATCGTCTTCGTCTTCGTGTTCATCGCGGCACCGAAGCTGGACTGGTTCATCGGGACGCCGTTCGTCATCAAGGGAGTGGTGGCGCTCACGGTCTACACCTCGGCGTTCGTCTGCGAGGCCGTCCGCTCGGGCGTCAACTCGGTGCCGGTGGGGCAGGCGGAGGCCGCGCGGTCGATCGGGATGACCTTCGGCCAGTCGATGCAGCAGGTGATCCTGCCCCAGTCGTTCCGTGCGGTCGTGCCGCCGTTGGCGAGCGTGCTCATCGCGCTCGCCAAGAACACCTCCGTCGCCGCCGCCTTCGGGCTGATGGAGGCGACGGCTCGGATGCGGTCCTTCACCAACGACAACGCCGACCAGCGGATGGAGATCTTCCTGGCGTTCGCGCTCGGCTACATCATCATCGTCGAGGTCATGTCGGCCGGAGCGATCACCCTGGAGAGGCGCTGGAGGACCGCGCGATGAGCACCGTTCTCTACGACCACCCCGGACCGAAGACGGTCGCCCGCCACCGCCTCTACACCGTGATCGCCATCGTCGTCCTGGCGATCCCGGTCGGGCTCGTCATCTGGCGGATGGCGGACCGGGGCCAGTTCCGCTACGCGCTGTGGGAGCCGTTCGTCACCCCCGACTACATCCGGGTCCTCCTGGTCGACGGCCTCTGGAAGACGCTGCAGATGGCGTTTCTCGCCATCGTGTTCGCGATCGTCTTCGGGCTGGTCTTCGGCGTCGGGAAGCTCTCCGACCACGCCTGGATCCGCTGGCCCTCCTGGCTCGTCGTGGAGTTCTTCCGCGCGGTCCCCGTGCTGCTCCTGATGGTCTTCATCTTCTACACCTACGGGATCGGTGACGGCTTCGGCCCCTACTGGTCGGTCGTCTTCGCGCTCACCCTCTACAACGGCTCCGTCCTCGCCGAGGTGTTCCGAGCGGGCGTCAACGCGGTGCCCGCCGGCCAGGCAGAGGCGGCGTACGCCATCGGCATGCGCAAGAACCAGGTGATGCGGATCGTCCAGCTGCCCCAGGCGATCAAGATCATGCTGCCGTCGATCATCAGCCAGATGGTGGTGGCGCTGAAGGACACGAGCCTCGGCTACTACATCGCGGTCCCCGGACTGACGTTCGTGGGCAAGCAGATCTACGGCGAGTTCAACAACCAGCTCCAGACCGTGATCGTGGTCGCGCTGCTGTACATCAGCGTCAACCTCCTGTTGACGCTGGTCGCCACCCGGATCCAGAAGCGGCTGCTCGGCGAGAACCGCTCGGAGGCCGTCGGGCGCACCGACGCCGAGAGCGGGTTGGCGCCGGAGGCCGACCGGATGGGGTGACCCGCACCGACAGGTCGGGGTCGTCCCTTGCTAGCGCGCGACCTCCACGGCCCGGCTCTCGCGGACCACGGTGACCTTGATCTGGCCGGGGTAGCTGAGCTCCTCCTCGACCTGCTTGGCGATGTCCCGAGCGAGCAGCTGGGCGCCGACGTCGTCCACCAGCTCGGGAAGGACCATGACGCGCACGTCGCGGCCGGCCTGCATCGCGAAGACCTTGTCGACCCCCGGCTGGGCGAGAGCGATCTCCTCGAGGCGGTGGAGCCGGGTCAGGTAGGCCTCGATCGACTCCCGCCGGGCGCCGGGGCGGGCGCCGCTGATCGCGTCGGCCGCCTGGGTGAGGACCGCCTCGACCGTGCGCGGCTCGACCTCGTTGTGGTGAGCCTCGATGGCATGCACGACGTCGTCGGACTCGCCGTACCGCCTGGCCAGGTCGGCGCCGACGACGGCATGGGACCCCTCGACCTCGTGGGTGAGTGCCTTGCCGATGTCGTGGAGGAACGCCGCCCGGACGCACAGCGTGCGGTCGAGCCCGAGCTCATCGGCGAGGAGCCCGGCGGCATGGCCGGACTCGATCAGGTGCTTGAGGACGTTCTGGCCGTAGGAGGTGCGGTAGTTGAGCCGACCCATCGTCGCCACGAGCTCCGGGTGCAGGTCGGTGATCCCCATCTCCAGGCAGGCGTTCTCGCCGGCCCGGCGACAGAGCGCCTCCACCTCGTCCTCCGACTTGGCGTAGACCTCCTCGATCCTGGTCGGGTGGATCCGGCCGTCGGCGACGAGCGACTCCATGGTGAGCCGGCCGACCTCGCGGCGGACCGGGTCGAAGCAGCTGAGCACGACCGCTTCCGGGGTCTCGTCGATGACGACGTTGACGCCGGTGATCTGCTCGAAGGCACGGATGTTCCGTCCCTCACGACCGATGATCCGGCCCTTCATGTCGTCGCTGGGCAGCTGGAGCACCGCGACGGTCGACTCGGTGGTCTGCTCGGCGGCGAGCCGCTGGACCGCGGTGGCGAGGATCCGCCGTGCTTTCGTCTCCGCCTCGTCGCGGGCGGCCTTCTCGATCTCGCGGGCGAGCACCGCACCGTGGAGCCGGGCGTCGTGCTCCACCTCGGCCAGGAGCTCCTGCCGCGCGTCGTCCGTGCTGAGCATGGCCACCCGCTCGAGTGAGGTGCGACGTTCCTCCTCGGCCGCCTCCACCTCGGTCAGCCGTCCCTGCAGGTCGGCCGCCTCAGCGTCGAGCCGCTGCTCCCGCTCGGCGAGCCGCTGCTCCCGCCGCTCGATGTCGTGGCGCTGCTCCTGCAGGTCGCGGTGGAGGTCCGCCTCCCGCCGGGCAGCGATCTGCCGGGAGAGCAGCAGGACGCCGAGGCACAGCAGCGGGACGACGACAACGAGGCCGATGACGACCACGACGAGGTCGAGACCGCCGAGGACGTCCGGGATGGGACTCTGATTCATTTGTGGCTCCTGGTGCGTCAGGCGCCTTCCAGCCCGCCTGGCCCGCGCCCCTGCAGGGACGCCGGAGCGGTGCCACGTGGAGCGCGGCACCGGGTGACCGGTCGAGCAGATGGTTGCGCAGCTCCCCCGGAGCGTGCCCCGGGGACTCAGTGTCGGTTCGGGTGCCGACCTGGCGGTCGGCGTTCGGGTGGTGCCCTTTGAATCTAGGTCGACCCCCCGGAAGGGTCAAGGGACCTCCTCGTCCGACGCCCTCATCCTTGGCCGTCGAGGAGCTCCTCCGCACCGGCGATCTCCTCGCGCACGACCTGGTAGGCAATCCCGGCGGGATACCCTTTGCGGGCGAGCATCCCGGTCAGCCGCCGCACGATCGTGACCTCGTCGAACCGCTGGAGCGAGGGCAGCTTGCGGCGCACCAGCAGCCGCGCGGCCTCCATTTCGTCCTCGGGGGCGACTTGCCCCACGGCCTCGGCGATGACCTCCTGGTCGACGCCCTTGCGTCTGAGCTCGACCGACAGCGCACGCCGGGCGAGCCCCCGGCCGGCCTGGCGGGAGTGGACCCACTCCTGCGCGAACGCGGCGTCGTCGACGAGCCCGACCTCCTCGAACCGGTCGAGGAGTGTGGTGGCGACCTCGACGGGCACCTGCTTGCGGGCCAGCTTGTCGGCGAGCTCCTTGCGGCTCCGCGCCCGCCCGGTCAGCTGGTCGAGGAGGATCTTGCGCGCCACCGCCTCGTGGTCGGCGTCGGGCCCGAGGGCCTCGACGTCGTCCGGAGGCGGCGGCGCGTCAGGACCTGTCATCGTCATGGTTCGTCGGCGCCGCTCAGAACTGGACGTTGACCGGCTCCTCCGGCAGGTCGTCGGTGATCTGCGGGCCGACGCCGAGCTTCTCGAGGATCTTCTTCTCCAGCTCGTTGGCGAGGTCGGGGTTGTCCCGCAGGAAGTTGCGGGCGTTCTCCTTGCCCTGGCCGAGCTGGTCGCCCTCATAGGTGTACCAGGCGCCGGCCTTGCGGACGAGCCCCGCGTCGACGCCGACGTCGATGAGGCCGCCCTCCCGGCTGATCCCCTGGCCGTACATGATGTCGAACTCCGCCTGCTTGAACGGCGGGGCGACCTTGTTCTTGACGACCTTGACCCGGGTCCGGTTGCCGACCATCTCCTGGCCGTCCTTGAGCGTCTCGATCCGGCGGACGTCGAGGCGGACCGAGGAGTAGAACTTGAGCGCGCGCCCGCCGGTCGTCGTCTCGGGGCTGTTGTGGACCATCACCCCGTCGGCGAAGTAGTTGTGGTTGCCCTCGACCTCGATGTCGAACTTGTGCATGGAACGGGTCGGCGGTTTGACGTGGATGTCGAGCACCTTGGCCGGCACGGGGCGCATCGAGGGCTCCACGAACTCCGGGGCGACGTCGAACCGGCCACGCTGTCCCTCGAGCAGCTTGTAGTCCATCGACGGGTGGACATACGGCGCCACGAGCTCCAGGAACCGCTTCGAGGACTCTGTGGTGAAGGTCAGCAGTGCCTTCCCCGCGGTGCCGGAGGCTCGCAGCGACACGTCGAACCCGTGTGTGTCGCGCAGGTAGTCCACCAGCCGCGACCGGGACCCCTCGGTCATCGCCTCGACGCAGAATGCCACCCTGCCGCTGCCACCCGCAGTCCTCGCCTGGAGCCCCTTCGACCGGCGGGTGAACGATCCGTCGTCCATGAACCAGATCGCCAACGCCAACGGAGTGAGCGCCTTGAGGTACTCCTCGGTGAGGGTCTTCTTGCCGGGCAGGAGGTACACCGACCGCTGGAGCTCACCGAGCTCGGGGAGCGGGGTGAAGTCCGCGAAGGCGGCCCCTCGAGCGTCCTCCCGCCGGGACACCGGGATGTTGCCGAGCAGCGAGACCTTCCAGTCCAGGTAGTCACGCTGCTTGGCGCCGTGCCCGAGGCGGAACCTCACACCATGGCGTCCACGGACGTTCGGCGAGAGGTTCCCGTCGCCCATCAGTGACCCGAGGACGACCTGCCACTGCTGGTCGCTGAGCCGCTGCTGCTCCGCCACCATGACCCGGTCACCGGCGATGATCTCGCCGGCTTCCCGCCAGCCGCCCGGAGTCCGGACCAGGTGGTTCTCGGTGGCAGCGAACTGAGCCTTGCCGTTGCCGCCCGACTTCTCCACCGTGAACTGCAGGAACCTGTCGGCGACGCCGTTGTCGAACCAGCTGACGACCTTCTTGGGGACGACGGTGTCGGCCTCCGGGTCGTAGGAGAGGACCTCGACGTCCATCTTCTGGTTGACGATCTTGCCGATCTTCTCGGTCGTGCCGTCCGCGAGCATCACTCGGGTGCCATAAGACAGGCAGCCGAACATGACGCCGATCTTCTCGCGGAGCTGGTTGATGAAGATCGCGGTCGTGTTGGAGTTGTTGAGCGCACCGGTCATCTTGCGGAGCGCCTGGCTCATCAGCCGGGCCTGGAGGCCGACGTGGCTGTCGCCCATCTCGCCCTCGATCTCGGCGCGCGGCACCAGGGCGGCGACCGAGTCGATGACGATCAGGTCGAGCGCACCGGAGCGGACCAGCATGTCCGCGATCTCCAGCGCCTGCTCTCCGGAGTCGGGCTGGGAGACCAGGAGCGCGTCGGTGTCGACACCGAGCGCCTGGGCGTAGTCGGGGTCGAGCGCGTGCTCGGCGTCGATGAACGCCACGATCCCGCCGGCCGCCTGGGCGTTCGCCACCGCGTGCAGCGCGACCGTCGTCTTGCCGGAGGACTCCGGCCCGTAGATCTCCACGACGCGGCCGCGCGGCAGCCCGCCGAGCCCGAGCGCCACGTCGAGCGCGATCGCCCCGGTGGGGATCACCGCGAGCGGCACCCGGGTCTCCTCGCCGAGCCGCATGACGGAGCCTTTGCCGAACTGCTTCTCGATGTTGGCGAGCGCTACGTCGAGCGCCTTGTCACGATCTCCGACTGCCATCGAATGTCATCCCGTTCTCTTGGTCCGCCACTGTGCGGAGCAACTGGTGAAGCCTGTGCGCCGACCCTAGGAAGCCCCTCCGACAGTTTCGTCCCGACCGACGCGGCTTGGGGAGAACCACCGAGATGCAGACCCTGGTCACTGAGTGCGGTTCCCACCCTAGCCCGAACGTTTGTTCGACCCCGGTGGTGACACGCCGACATCAAGCGACGAGAGCGGGCTCGCGCCGCGAGACCGCCACCGCGGCGAGCACCCCCAGCACCAGCAACCCCGCGAAGACGTTGAGCGAGCCGAACCCCAGCAGCTCGACCACGACGCCGGCGACGAGCCCTGCCCCGGCGGCGGAGACGTTCATGAGAAGGTCGGCAGCGCCCTGCACGTCCGTCCGGCTCTCCAGCGGCGTGGACTCGGTGATGAGAGCCGACGCCGCCACCGTGCAGCACGACCAGCCGAGACCGAGCAGGAACAGCCCGGCTCCGATCCGCACCGACGCGCCTTCGGGCGAGGTGCCGGCCAGCACGAGCGACCCCCAGAGGAGGGCGGCTCCGGCGAAGAGCGTCGCGGGCCGGCCGAGCCGGTCGGCGAACGCACCGATGAACGGCGAGAAGAAGAACATCCCGAGCACGTGGATGCTGATGACGAAGCCGATGACCTCGAGCTCGGCCCCGCCGTGGTCCATGTGGAGCGGCGTCATGATCATGATCGCCACCATCACGGCGTGGGCGGCCGACATCGCGAGGACGGCCGCGCCGATGCCGGGGTGCACGCGGGCGAGCTCGCGGACCCGCGCCCAGGAGGTACGCCGGCGTGGCCCGGTGGGCGACTCCCCCGCCTCGACCCGGGCCAGGAGGAGCGGGTCCGGACGCAGGAACGTCCAGATCACCAGCCCAGCCGCCAGCGCCACCGCCACGGACACCACGAAGGGGCCGGTGAGCGTCGGGAGCCCCCAGGCCACCGCGAGCCGCCCCGCCGGGCCGACCAGGTTCGGCCCGAGGACGGCGCCGAAGGTGGTGGCCCAGAGCACCACGGACAACGCCCGCGCCCGCCGCTCCGGCACCGCGAGGTCGGCCGCGGCGTACCGCGACTGATAGTTCGTGGCGCTGTTCGCACCGAGGAGCAGCGCGCCGAGCAGCAGCAGCACGAAGGAGTCGACCGCGCCGCCGACCACGCAGGTCGCGCCACCGAGCGCGCCGACCAGGTAGCCGGTCACCAGCCCCACCCGTCGGCCACGGGCACCCATGATCCGAGCCAGGACGTACGACGCGGCCGCAGCCCCGAGGACTTGGAAGGTCTGCACGAGCCCGGCGAGTGCCTCGCTCCCCGAGACCTCCTCGGCCAGCACGGCGGCGACGGCGATGCCCACCGTCGTACCCAGGCCGCCGAGGGACTGGGAGGCGACGAGGACGCGCAGGGTGCGTCGCTGCACCGCCTCCACGCCGACGGCGGCTGCTGGGAGGGGCGCCGCGTTCACCGCTGCGACTCCGGCAGGGAGAGCGCCTCGGCCACCGCCCGCCAGACGATCTTCGGGGGCTCTCCCTGCTCCAGGGCCTCTTCCACCGTGCGGCCGCCGAGGTCGGCGAGCACCTGCTGGCGTGCCCAGACCGGCGCGTAGGCGGGGCCCAGCACCAGCTCCATCCGCGACCAGAACTCGGTGTGTCTCATGGCGCGGCGATCATGTCAGCAGCAGCCGGCCGAGCCGTCGGGTGGCCACCACCGAGCCGACCGCGCCCATCACCGCCAGGTAGACCACCGAGATCGCCGAGTCGACGGTGAGGAGGCCGGTGCAGAGCTCCCGCACGAGGACCACCGCGCGGTAGAGCGGGGTCACCTCGACCAGCCAGCGCAACGCGCCCTCGTACGTCGTCACGGGGAAGAAGGTCGCCGAGAAGAGGAACATCGGCATGATCGTCAGCTGGATGTACTCGAAGTCCTGCCAGGAACGCATGAACGTCGTCAGCGCCATCCCCGTGGCGGCGAAGGCGAAGCCGGTGAGGATCGCCGCAGGCAGGGCGAGCAGTGCCCACCACGAGCCGACCAGCCCCATCGCAACCATGACGAGCAGGAACCCGGCCGAGTAGACACCGCCGCGCACCACCGCCCAGGCGATCTCCCCGCGGGCCACGTCGCGGGGTCCCATCGGGGTCGCCAGGACGGCGTCGTAGGTCTTCTGGAACTTGAGCTTGAAGAAGACGTTGAAGGTGGAGTCGATCACAGCGCCGTTCATCGCGGCGGTCGCCAGCATGGCGGGCGCCACGAAGGCGGTGTAGGCGACGTGCCGGCCGTCGACCTCAAAGCCGCCGACCATGACGCCGACGCCGACACCGATCGAGAAGAGGTAGAAGACCGGCTCGAAGAACCCGGTGAGGAAGAAGACCCACCCGCGCCGGAACACGGTGTAGTTGCGGTGGACGAGGGCGGCGGGGCCGGCGGTGCGGTTCGAGCCCGGTCCTCGGGTGAGCAGGGCTGCGGTCGGGGACATCAGACCACCAGCCTCCGCTCGAGGCGGCGGACCGCCCACCAGGCGCCGACGCCGAGAAGCAGTCCCAGGTACACGACATGCACGATCGCCATGGCGTTCCACAGTCCCAGGGCACTCATCCGGGCCAGCTCCACGCCGTGCCACAAGGGAGTGAGCCGCGCGAGCCACTCCAGAGGGGCGGCGAAGTGCGAGATGGGGAAGAACGCGCCCGAGAACAAGAACATCGGAATCATGCCCAGCCGGTAGATGAGCGAGAATCCCTGCTCGGTCTGCGCCCCGGCCGAGAACGCGTAGACCGGCGCAGCGAGGGCGACCCCGACGAGCACGGCGGCACCGAAGGCGCCGAGAGCTCCGGCGACCGAGGTGAAGATCCCCACCGCGGCGAGCACCGCGGCGAACACGGCGCTGGTGAGCACCACGCGGAACGTCGCGTAGGCAAGGTGGCCGGCGACGATGTCGACCACCCGCAACGGTGAGGCGATCATCGCGTAGTAGGTCTTGTCCCACTTGATCGCGCCCATGACCGGCCACATCACCTCTCCGACCCCGACCTGCATCGCGGTGGCGACGAGGAGCCCCGGTGCGATGAACTCGAGGTACGACGACGCGCCGCGGAGCTCGAACCCGGAGTCGTCGACGTAACCACCGAGCAGGACGCCCATCGCGCCGATGTAGAGCCAGGGCTGGACGAACGAGAGGACCGCCGACCCCTTCCACGTCCTGCGGTAGACGGTGGCCCAGTAGTCGAGCTGGCGCCCGGTCATCTCGAGGACGGACATCAGTCGACCAGCGTCCGGCCGGTGAGGCGGAGGAAGACGTCCTCGAGCGTGGCCCGGCGGACCAGGACGGCGACGGGCGACAGTCCCCGCTCGTTGACCCGCGCGAGCGCCTCCTCCCCGTCGTGCGTGTAGAGCAGGAGCCGGTCGGGGAGCACCTCCACCCGGTCGGCGAGGTCCTCGACAGAGGCGGCGAGCTCCGCATGCTCGCCCACCCCGAACCGGAGCTCGGCGACCTCCCGCGTCGAGTGCCGCTGGATCAGCTCGAGCGGCGAGCCCTCGGCGACGATGAGGCCGCCGTCCATGACGACGAGCCGGTCGCAGAGCTGCTCGGCCTCGTCCATGTAGTGGGTCGTCAGCACGAGCGTGACCCCCTGCTGCTTGAGCCGGAACAGCTTGTCCCACAGCGTGTGCCGGGCCTGCGGGTCGAGCCCGGTGGTCGGCTCGTCGAGCAGCAGCAGGTCGGGGTCGTTGATGAGCGAGCGGGCGATCGTCAGCCGGCGCTTCATGCCGCCCGAGAGGTTGTCGACCTTCTCGTTGCGCTTTTCGCCGAGCTGGAAGAAGCCGAGCAGCTCGTCGGCCCGACCGGCGACCTCTCGCCGACCGATCCCGAAGTAGCGGCCGTAGATGAGGAGGTTCTCCCGGACCGTCAGCTCGGTGTCGAGGGTGTCCTCCTGCGGGCAGACGCCGAGCCGGGCACGGATCCGGGAGCCGTGCTCCGACGGGTCGAGCCCGAGGACACGGAGCTGGCCCCCGCTCGGCGGGGAGACCGCCGAGATCATCCGCATGGTCGAGGACTTGCCGGCGCCGTTGGGACCGAGGAAGCCGAACGACTCACCGCGCCGGACCTGGACGTCGATCCCCTTGACCGCCTCGAAGCCGCCGAACGACTTCCGCAGCCCGCGCGCGGTGACCATCGCCGCCGGCTCAGAATGGAGCTCCGGGTCCGGCTCCGGTTCCGCGGCGTGACGTGTCACGGGGTCAGGCGTGGTGGCTGGCACAGCGTCGAACATAGCCCCCGCCCCCGACAGAGCTCATGCCGATTTCGACGTTCCCTGCCCGCACTGAGAATGTCGGTGCCGTGCGACAGGATGTCCGGATGGACGACGCGGAGGTGTGGGCCCATTTCGGAGAGGCCACTCGGACCTGGTTCCAGGCTGCGTTCGCCGCTCCGACCCCTGCGCAGGTGGGCGCCTGGAGCACCGTCGCAGCGGGGCGGAACGCCTTGGTGGTGGCTCCCACCGGCTCCGGCAAGACGCTCAGCGCCTTCCTGTGGTCGCTCGACCGGCTGGCGTCGACGCCGCCGCCGGAGGAGAAGCGGCGGCGCTGCCGGGTGCTCTACGTCTCGCCGCTCAAGGCGCTGGCGGTCGACGTCGAGCGCAACCTGCGCGCCCCCCTGACAGGCATCCGGCACACCGCCGCCCGGTTGGGACAACCGGTGCCGGAGATCACCGTCGGCGTCCGCTCCGGCGACACCCCCGCCCACGAGCGGCGCAGCCTCTCCACCACCCCGCCCGACATCCTCATCACCACCCCCGAGTCGCTCTTCCTCATGCTCACCTCGCAGGCCCGCGAGGCGCTGCGCGGCGTCCAGACCGTCATCGTCGACGAGGTGCACGCCGTCGCCGGCACCAAGCGCGGCGCGCACCTGGCGCTCTCCCTGGAGCGGCTCGACGCGCTGCTCGAGCGACCGGCGCAGCGGATCGGCCTCTCCGCGACGGTGCGCCCCATCGAGGAGGTCGCCCGGTTCCTCGGCGGCAGCCACCCCGTCGAGGTCGTCGCTCCCCCGTCGGCCAAAGCGTGGGACCTCCAGGTCGTCGTCCCCGTCGAGGACATGGGCGAGCTCGGCGCCACCAGCGGCGCCGACCTCGAGGGATCGGCCGCCGGCGCGGAGCGCCGCACCTCCATCTGGCCGTACGTCGAGGAGCGCGTCGTCGACCTCATCCACCAGCACCGCTCCACCATCGTCTTCGCCAACTCCCGCCGCCTCGCCGAACGCCTCACCGCCCGCTTCAACGAGATCGCCACCGAAAGGTCCGAACAGGCGGTGACCGGCAGCGCGGAGCCGCCGGACGCGGCCATCGCCGGAGCGGGGGGCGCCGCGGCCGTGGATGGGACTGGCCCCCCTGGAGCGACGGAGGAGCGGAAGGGGCGGTTGGCCGTGGCGCCCCCCGCGCAGGTGATGGCCCAATCTGGTGAGAGTCACGGCGCGGCGCAGGTCATCGCCCGCGCCCACCACGGCTCCGTCTCCAAGGAACAACGCGCGCTCATCGAGGACGACCTGAAAGCCGGCCGGCTCCCCTGCGTCGTCGCCACCTCCAGCCTCGAGCTCGGCATCGACATGGGTGCCGTCGACCTCGTGGTCCAGATCGAGTCACCGCCCAGCGTCGCCTCCGCCCTCCAACGCGTCGGCCGGGCCGGCCACCAGGTCGGCGAGGTCTCCCGCGGCGTACTCCTCCCCAAGCACCGCGCCGACCTCGTGCACACGGCGGTCGCCGTCGAACGGATGCGCGTCGGCGCGATCGAGTCTCTCCACGTCCCGGCCAACCCGCTCGACGTCCTCGCCCAGCAGGTCGTCGCCGCCACCTCGATCGAGGAGTGGCAGGTCGACGAGCTCTTCGAGCTGGTGCGGCGCGCGGCGTCGTACTCCTCCCTCCCGCGCAGCGCCTTCGACGCGACGCTGGACCTGCTGAGCGGCCGTTACCCCAGCGACGAGTTCTCCGAGCTGCGGCCCCGGATCGTCTGGGACCGGGTCACCGGCCAGCTCACCGGACGCCCGGGCGCCCAGCGGCTGGCGGTGACGAGTGGCGGCACGATCCCGGACCGCGGTCTCTTCGGGGTCTTCCTGGTGGGCGAAAAGGCGAGCCGCGTCGGCGAGCTCGACGAGGAGATGGTCTACGAGTCGCGGGTCGGCGACGTGTTCGCGCTCGGCGCCAGCAGCTGGCGGATCGAGGACATCACCCACGACCGGGTGCTGGTCTCCCCCGCCCCGGGCCAGCCCGGGCGGCTGCCGTTCTGGAAGGGCGACCAGCTCGGCCGACCCGCCGAGCTGGGCGCCGCGATCGGTGCGTTCACCCGCGAGCTCAGCGCCCTGGCGCGCGACGCCGCCGTCGACCGGTGCCGGAAGGCGGGGCTCGACGAGTGGGCGGCTGACAACCTCGTCTCGTTCCTGGAGGAGCAGCGCGAGGCGACCCGGCTGCTGCCGACCGACCGGACGATCCTGGTCGAGCGGTTCCGGGACGAGCTCGGTGACTGGCGGCTGGTCCTCCACTCCCCCTTCGGCGCCCAGGTCCACGCGCCGTGGGCGCTCGCGATCGGCACCCGGCTGGCGGAGCGCTACGGCATCGACGCGCAGGCGCTGCCCTCCGACGACGGCATCGTGCTCCGGATCCCGGAGACCGACCAGCCGCCGCCGGGGGCGGAGGTGATCCTGTTCGAGCCGGACGAGATCGAGGAGGTCGTCACCGTCGAGGTCGGCGGCTCGGCGCTCTTCGCCTCCCGGTTCCGGGAGTGCGCGGCCCGCGCCCTCCTGCTGCCCCGCCGCGACCCGGGGCGCCGGTCGCCGCTGTGGCAGCAGCGGCAGAAGTCGTCGCAGCTGCTGTCGGTCGCCTCGAAGTACCCGTCCTTCCCGATCGTCCTCGAGGCGGTGCGCGAGTGCCTGCAGGACGTGTACGACGTCCCGGCGCTGGTCGGGCTGATGCGCGACCTCTCCTCGCGGAAGGTCAAGGTCGCCGAGGTGGCGACCGAGCAGCCGTCGCCGTTCGCCCGCTCGCTCCTGTTCGGGTACGTCGCAGCGTTCATGTACGAGGGCGACAACCCGCTCGCCGAGCGCCGGGCCGCCGCGCTCTCCCTGGACCAGGGGCTGCTGGCCGAGCTGCTGGGGCGGGCCGAGCTCCGGGAGCTGCTCGACCCTCAGGTGCTCGCCGAGCTCGAGGCGGAGCTGCAGCGGCTCACCCCCGACCGGCAGGCCCGAGACGCCGAAGGCGTCGCCGACCTGCTCCGGCTCCTCGGGCCGCTCTCCACCGACGAGGTGGTGGCCCGTTCGACCGCGAGCCGCGACGAGGTGGAACGCTGGCTGCAGCAGCTCCGCGACGCCCGGCGCGTGGTCGAGGTCCGGATGGCCGGCGAGCAGCGGTGGACGACCGTCGAGGACGTCACCCGGCTCCGCGACGGGCTGGGCGTGCCGGTCCCACCCGGCACGCCGGAGGCGTTCACCGAGCCGGTGGCCGATCCCCTCGCCGACCTGGTCTCCCGGTACGCCCGCACCCACGGACCGTTCACCAGCGGTGACGTCGCGGAGCGGCTCGGGGTCGGCGTCGCCGTGGCGCACCAGACGCTGGTGCGGCTGGCCGGCCAGGGCCGGGTGCTCGAGGGCGAGTTCCGCCCCTCCGGGGCAGGCAACGAGTGGTGCGACGCCGAGGTGCTCCGCCGGCTCCGTAGGCGGAGCCTCGCCGCGCTCCGCAAGGAGGTGGAGCCGGTCGAGCCGGCCACCCTCGGCCGGTTCCTCCCGGCCTGGCAGCACGTCCGGGGACCGGGCAAGGGGCTCCGCGGCGTCGACGGCGTCCTCGGGGTGGTCGAGCAGCTCGCCGGCTGCGCCGTCCCGGCCAGCGCGCTCGAGCCGCTCGTCCTGGCGAGCCGCGTCGTCGACTACGTCCCCGCGATGCTCGACGAGCTGACCGCGACCGGCGAGGTGCTGTGGGCCGGCCACGGGACACTGCCGGGCACCGACGGCTGGGTCTCCCTGCACCTCGCGGACTCCGCCCACCTCACCCTTCCTGACCATGGCGTGCTCGACAGCACCCCGCTCCACGACGCGATCGTGGCGGCGCTCGAGGGCGGGGGCGCGTACTTCTTCCGGCAGCTCTCCGATGCCGCCGGCTCCTCCGACGACAAGGCCATGGAGCAGGCCGTCTGGGACCTGGTGTGGGCCGGCCGGCTGAGCAACGACACCGTCGCACCACTCCGCTCGCTCACCTCCGGAGGACGCACCGCGCACCGGGCCCGCCGGCCGCCGCCGCGAGCACGGCTCGGCTCACGCCCGCGCTCGCCCCGGCTGCCTGCCCGGACCGGCCCTCCGTCCGCCGCCGGACGATGGGCGCTCCTGCCCGAGCTCGAGCAGGACCCGACCCGCCGGGCGCACGCCTCGGCGGAGGCGCTGCTGGAGCGCCACGGCGTCGTGGTCCGCGGGGCGGTGGCCGCCGAACGGGTGCCCGGCGGGTTCGCCGGCGTGTACAAGGTGCTCACCGCGTTCGAGGACTCCGGCCGGTGCCGCCGCGGCTACTTCGTCGCCGGGCTCGGCGCCGCCCAGTTCGGAGCCCCGGGCGCGGTGGACCGGCTCCGCTCCTTCTCGCGGGACCTGTCCGCCGGTGACTCCCTCGACCGGCCGAGGCTCGATGGGAGCGAGCTCGGTGAGCAGCCACCGGCGCTCGCGCTCGCCGCGACCGACCCCGCGAACCCGTACGGCGCCGCACTCCCCTGGCCGGACCGGCAGTCCGACCCGACCACCGAGTCCACCCCCGCCGGCCATCGACCCGGGCGCAAGGCGGGAGCGCTCGTGGTGCTGGTCGACGGCAGCCTGACGGTCTACGTCGAGCGCGGCGGCAAGACGCTGCTCACCTTCACCGACGACGTCGACGTGCTCACCTCCGCGGCCACCGAGCTCGTCGCCGCCGTACGCCGCGGCGCGCTCGGCCGGCTCACGGTGGAGCGGGCGGACGGCGAGCACATCCTCGGCCGGCAGGACCCGCTGCGCCAGGCGCTCGAGACGGCCGGCTTCGTGGTGACGCCGAGGGGGTTGAGGCTG
>DASSBB010000003.1:0-7229 GCA_035699145.1 Marmoricola sp. | reverse complement strand
TCGCCAGCTTCCCATGAGCTGTAACCCATGGGAAGCACCAACTTCCCGGCATCCCATGGGAAACCGTCGGCCCTCCCGGCGTGGATTGCCCGAATCGGGTGAGGTGTTGCTAGCCTAGAACCCCGTGGACGGGCGAGCTTTCTCGCCGCACACCTGATCTCCACGGGAGTTCTCTTGGCCGCTGCGCTGACCAACCATCAGCCCACCAAGCACGTCTTCGTCACCGGCGGCGTCGCCTCGTCGCTCGGCAAGGGGCTGACGGCCTCCTCCCTGGGAAGCCTGCTCAAGGCCCGGGGGCTCCGGGTCACGATGCAGAAGCTCGACCCCTACCTCAACGTCGACCCGGGAACGATGAACCCGTTCCAGCACGGCGAGGTCTTCGTGACCGACGACGGGGCGGAGACCGACCTCGACGTCGGCCACTACGAGCGGTTCCTCGACACCGATCTCTCCGGCATCGCGAACGTCACGACCGGGCAGGTGTACTCCACGGTCATCGCCAAGGAGCGCCGCGGTGACTACCTCGGCGACACCGTGCAGGTGATCCCGCACATCACCAACGAGATCAAGGAACGGGTCCGGGCGATGGCGGTCGGTGCCGACGGCGAGCACGTCGACGTCGTCATCACCGAGGTCGGCGGCACCGTCGGCGACATCGAGTCGCTGCCGTTCCTCGAGGCCGCCCGCCAGGTCCGCCACGACGTCGGCCGGGACAACTGCTTCTTCCTCCACGTGTCGCTGGTGCCCTACATCGGGCCGTCCGGCGAGCTCAAGACCAAGCCGACCCAGCACTCGGTCGCGGCCCTGCGCTCCATCGGCATCCAGCCCGACGCGATCGTGATCCGGGCCGACCGCGAGGTGCCGGAGAGCCTCAAGCGGAAGATCTCGCTCATGTGCGACGTCGACGCCGAGGCGGTCGTCGCTGCCGTGGACGCGCCCTCGATCTACGACATCCCCAAGGTGCTCCACCGGGAGGGGCTCGACGCCTACGTCGTACGCCGGCTCAACCTGCCGTTCCGCGACGTCGACTGGACCCAGTGGGACGACCTGCTGCGCCGGGTGCACCACCCGGTCGAGGAGGTGACCGTCGCGCTCGTCGGGAAGTACGTCGACCTTCCCGACGCCTACCTCTCCGTCGCCGAGGCGCTCCGGGCCGGCGGCTTCGCCCACGAGGCCAAGGTGAACATCCGGTGGGTCCCCTCCGACGAGTGCCAGACCAAGGAGGGCGCCGCCAAGCACCTCGCCGACGTGGACGCGGTCCTGGTCCCGGGCGGCTTCGGGGTCCGCGGGATCGACGGCAAGATCGGTGCGCTCCACTTCGCCCGGGCCAACCAGATCCCCACCCTCGGCATCTGCCTCGGGTTGCAGTGCATGGTGATCGAGTACGCCCGCAACGTCCTCGGCCTCACCAAGGCCGGCTCCACGGAGTTCGAGCCGGACAACCCGGAGCCGGTCATCGCCACGATGGCCGAGCAGAAGGCGGTCGTCTCCGGGGAGGGTGACCTCGGCGGGACGATGCGGCTCGGGCTCTACCCGGCCGACCTCGTCGAGGGCAGCGTCCTCGCCGAGGTGTACGGCGCGACGCGGGTGGAGGAGCGGCACCGCCACCGCTACGAGGTCAACAACGGCTACCGCGACCAGCTCGAGGAAGCCGGCCTGGTCTTCTCGGGCGTGGGGCCGGAGAACGGGCTCGTCGAGTTCGTCGAGCTGCCCCGCGACGTCCACCCCTACTACGTCTCCACCCAGGCGCACCCGGAGCTCCGCTCCCGCCCGACCCGGCCGCACCCGATGTTCGCGGGACTGGTCGGGGCAGCGGTTGCCCGGCAGAAGGAGCTGGAGATCCCGGTCGGCGAGGCCGCGCTCCGGCGGAGCGAGACCGCCGACGACGACCGCTCGTGACGGGTCCCGGCGGCGAGGCGGACACCTGGCTGCAGGACCGTCCGGAGCGGTGGCCGGCGCATGGCTCGGAGGAGCTCTTCCGTCGCTCGGCGCCGTTCGCCGTCCGCCTCGACGAGCTCAGCGCCCCAGGCCACGAGGAGCGGTTCAGCCGGCTCGTCGTGGAGCACCCGGGTGCGGTCGTCGTCCTCGCCGTCGACGACGACGAGCGGGCGCTGGTGCTGCGCCAGTACCGCCACGCGGCCTCCATGCGGCTCGTCGAGCTGCCGGCGGGGCTCCTCGACCAGGAGGGTGAGGACCCGCTCGAGGCGGCCCGCCGTGAGCTCCTCGAGGAGGGCGCCCTCATGGCCGCGGAGTGGAGCCACCTGAGCACGATCCACAACTCCCCGGGGATCACCTCGGAGCGGATCGAGCTCTACCTCGCCCGGGGGCTGACCGCGGTCCCGGACCGGGGCGGCTTCGAGCTCGAGCACGAGGAGGCCGACATGACCGTCCACTGGGTCCCGCTGACCGAGCTCGTCGAGGGCGTCCTGGCCCGGCGGCTGACCAACGGGCCGTTGGTCGTGGCGCTCCTCAGCTACGTCACGCTGACCGCCCGTGGGGCCCTCCCGAGGGGCCGCTGACCGGCGTACCAGGGGGTCTAGACTCTGGCGCAGCCGCCCCGACGATGTGGCGGCCGTCACGAGAGGGAGCCTGTGCCGATGCGCGTCGGTGTGCCGAAGGAAGTCAAGAACCACGAGTACCGCGTCGCGATGACGCCGGCCGGTGTCCACGAGCTGGTGGTCCACGGGCACCAGGTGTTCGTCGAGAAGGGCGCGGGCGTCGGCTCCTCGATCCCTGACCAGCAGTACGTCGAGGCCGGCGCGACGATGCTGGACACGGCTGACGAGGTGTGGGAGACCGGCGAGATGGTCCTCAAGGTCAAGGAGCCGGTGAAGGAGGAGTACCACCGGATGCGCGAGGGGCAGGTGCTCTTCACCTACCTGCACCTGGCCGCGGACAAGCCACTGACCGAGGAGCTGATGAGCCGCGGGGTCACCGGCATCGCCTACGAGACCGTGCAGACCCCGAACGGCGCGCTGCCGCTGCTGGCGCCGATGAGCGAGGTCGCCGGCCGGCTCGCTCCGCAGGTGGGTGCCGCGACGCTGATGCGGGCGCAAGGCGGCCGCGGGGTCCTCATGGGCGGCGTCTCGGGGGTGTACGCCGCGAAGGTGGTCGTCATCGGCGCCGGGGTGTCGGGGATGAACGCCGCGGCGATCGCGTTGGGGATGCAGGCCGAGGTGCTGCTGCTGGACAGGAACATCGACGTGCTCCGCGCGGCCGACCGGATCTACCAGGGCCACATGCAGACGGTCGCCTCGAACGCCTACGAGATCGAGCGAGCGGTGATCGACGCCGACCTGGTCATCGGGGCGGTGCTGGTGCCGGGCGCGAAGGCGCCGACGCTGATCTCCAACGAGCTGGTCTCTCGCATGAAGCCGGGGTCGGTCCTGGTCGACATCTCGATCGACCAGGGCGGCTGCTTCGAGGACTCCCGGCCGACGACGCACGCCGAGCCGACCTACCCGGTCCACGACTCGGTGTTCTACTGCGTGGCGAACATGCCTGGGGCGGTGCCGCACACCTCCACCTACGCGTTGACCAACGTGACGATGCCCTACGCGGTGGCGCTGGCCGACAAGGGGTGGCAGGAGGCGTGTCGCGACGACCACTCCCTGGCGCTGGGGGTCAACACCCACGCCGGCCGGCTGACCAACGCCCCGGTCGCGCACGCCCACGGGATGGAGTCGGTCGCCCTCGACGAGGTCCTCGCCTGAGCGCCGTGGTGGAGACGGTGGCCGCGCCTTCGCCGCTCCAGCGGGCGGTGCGGACCTACCTCGACCACCTCGTCGTGGAGCGAGGGCTCGCGCAGAACACCCTCAAGTCCTACCGTCGCGACCTGCGGCGCTACCTCGCCTTCCTCGCCGCCCGCGGGGTGGACGACCTCGCCGCTGTCGACGAGTCGCTGGTGGCGGAGTTCCTCGTGCACCTGCGCGAGGGCGACGCCGACCACCCTCCGCTCGCGGCGGGGAGCGCAGGGCGGACGGTCGTGGCCGTGCGGGGGTTCCACAAGTTCGCGGTCCGCGACGGGCTCAGCGAAGGCGACCCGGCGGCCGCCGTACGACCTCCGGCGCCGGCGAAGCGGCTCCCGAAGGCGCTGTCGGTCGTCGACATCGAGCGCATCCTGAAGGCGGCGTCCGCTCCTGGCACGGCGCTCGCGTTGCGCGACCGCGCGCTCCTGGAGCTGCTCTACGGGTGCGGAGCACGGATCTCCGAAGCGGTCGGGCTGGACGTCGACGACCTCTCGCTGGAGACCGCGACGGTCCTGCTGAAGGGCAAGGGGAGCAAGGAGCGGTTGGTGCCGTTCGGCCAGATGGCAAGGGCCGCGCTCGACGCCTACCTGGTGCGGGGCCGACCCGCGCTGGCGACCGCCGGGTCGGGCAACGCCGCCGTCTTCCTCAACGCACGCGGCGGGCGTCTCTCCCGGCAGAGCGCCTGGGCGGTGCTGGTGCGGGCCGCGGAGTCGGCGGGCGTGACCGCGGAGGTCTCGCCGCACACGCTCCGCCACTCGTTCGCCACCCACCTCCTCGACGGCGGGGCGGACGTGCGGGTGGTCCAGGAGCTGCTCGGTCACGCCTCCGTGACGACGACGCAGGTCTACACCCTGGTGACGGTCGACAGCCTCCGAGAGGTCTACGCCACCGCGCACCCGCGAGCCCTGGGGTGACCGACGAAATGTCGACTTATGGACGGCGCGCCTGCGTCGCTGGGGGCTGTGTGCGAGGTTGAGTGGGAGGCGTCCCAACAGCTCGACGAGAGAGAGCGACCGTGAATGACTACGGCTCCGGTTCATACGGTTCCAGTGCCACCGAGATGCCTCCGCTGATGCCGGTGCCGACGCCTCCCGTGCCGCTGGCGGAGCCGCAGTCGGCTGTCCAGACGGCGGGCCAGGCGGCGGTCCAGGCGCCGGCGGAGCCGATCCCGTTCCCGCGCAGCGAGGCGCCGGCGTCGGTTGCGCCGGAGCCCGAGGTGGTCGTCGGCCCCACCGGGCGACCCTGGCCGGCCCTTCCCGAGCCACGGCCGATCGGCATCCACGGGAACGCGCGGATCATCGCGATGTGCAACCAGAAGGGCGGCGTCGGCAAGACCACGACGACGATCAACCTCGGCGCCTCGCTGGCGGAGTACGGCCGCAAGGTGCTCCTCGTCGACTTCGACCCGCAGGGGTCGCTCTCGGTCGGGCTCGGGATGAACCCGCACGACATCGAGCTCTCGGTCTACAACCTGCTGCTCCAGCGCGACGTCACGCTCGGGGACGTCATCGTGCCGACCGACGTGCCCGGCATGGACCTGCTGCCGTCGAACATCGACCTGTCCGCCGCCGAGGTGCAGCTGGTCCAGGAGGTCGCCCGCGAGCAGACCCTGTCCCGGGTCCTGCAGGGGGCGGTCAACGACTACGACGTGATCCTCATCGACTGCCAGCCCTCGCTCGGTCTGCTCACCGTCAACGCGCTGACCGCGGCGCACGGTGTCATCGTGCCGCTGGAGTGCGAGTACTTCGCGCTCCGCGGGGTCGCCCTGCTCAAGACCACCATCGACAAGGTCAAGGAGCGGCTCAACCCGCGGCTGCAGATCGACGGCGTGCTCGGCACGATGTTCGACGGCCGCACGCTCCACGGCCGCGAGGTCATGGAGCGGCTCGTGGAGGCCTGGGGCGACGACGTCTTCCACACCGTGATCCGGCGCACCGTGAAGTTCTCCGACTCGACCGTGGCCGGCGAGCCGATCACGAGCTACGCGAGCGCGTCTCCGGGCGCCGAGGCCTACCGCAACCTCGCCAAGGAGGTGCTCGCCCGGTGGCTCGACGTGTGACCGTCCCGGCGACCGACGACCTCTTCCGGCCCACCGTCGTCCCGCAGCCGGTCGATCCCGAGCCCGCTTCACCACCTGCGGCGGAGCAGCCCGCACCGCGGACGGCGAGCGGCCGGGTGAAGCACGACGAGAAGATGACCGTCTACATGACCGCCGACGAGCTCCTCGACATCGAGCACGCCCGGCTCGAGCTCCGCCGCCACCACGCCCTCGCGGTCGACCGCGGCCGGCTGGTGCGGGCGGCGGTCGCGCTGGCCCTCGCCGACCTGGACGCCCACGGCGCCGAGAGCGCGGTCGTCCAGCGGCTGCAGGAGTCGTGACCACCGGATGACCGCGACGGCTGAGGTGGAGAGCGCCGCGCACGAGGGGTTCCTCCTGCAGCTCGACAACTTCGAGGGCCCCTTCGACCTGCTGCTCAACCTCATCGCCAAGCACAAGCTCGACATCACCGAGGTTGCCCTGTCGCGGGTGACCGACGAGTTCATCGCCCACATCAAGGCGGCCGGCGACGTCTGGGACCTCGAGCAGACCTCGTCGTTCCTCGTCGTCGCCGCCACCCTGCTCGACCTCAAGGCGGCCCGGCTGCTCCCGCAGGCAGAGGTCGAGGACGAGGACGACCTGGCGCTGCTCGAGGCGCGTGACCTGCTGTTCGCCCGACTCATGCAGTACCGCGCCTTCAAGCAGGTGGCCTCCGTCTTCGAGGACCGCCTCGAGCACGAGGCGAAGCGGTTCCCGCGGGCGGTGGGGCTCGAGGAGCGCTACGCGACCCTGCTGCCCGAGGTGCTGATCGGGCTCGGGCTCGACGAGTTCGCCTCACTCGCGGCGAAGGCGCTCGAGCCGAAGCCGGTGCCCGAGGTCTCGTTCACCCACCTCCACGCACCGGCGGTCAGCGTGCGTGAGCAGGCGGCGATCGTCGTCGACCGGCTGCGCCGGCAGGGCACGATGACCTTCCGGTCGCTCTGCGGCGACGCCGCGGACACGCTGACGAAGGTGGCCCGGTTCCTGTCCCTGCTCGAGCTTTTCCGCGACGGCGCGGTCGGGTTCGACCAGGTGACCCCGCTCGGTGAGCTGACGGTCCGGTGGACCGGCAGCGAGGACGGCGACGTCGAGATCACCGACGAGTTCGACGGGAATCCTGAGGTGCAGGACCCTGACCCGACGACCGACGAGACGACGGAGGAGCCGGAGTGACCGAGACCTCGGACCAGGCGGCCTGGCTGGACGGCACCAGTGTCACGGACGAGCCGACGCTCGACGTACCCCTGGCGGAGCTGCGGTCTGCGCTCGAGGCCGTCCTCATGGTCGCCGACCAGCCGCTCGACCACCTGACGCTCGCCACCGCGGTCGGCCACCCGGCCGAGGAGGTCGCGCAGGCGCTCGCCGGCCTCGCCGCGGAGTACGACGAGCAAGGCCGCGGGTTC
>DASSBB010000002.1:0-10504 GCA_035699145.1 Marmoricola sp. | reverse complement strand
CTCTTCCGGCTCACGCTGGGCGGCGAGGTCGTGACCGCGGAGAAGCTCCTCGTCGCGGCCGGCCGGGTCCCGCAGATCAAGGAGATCGGCCTCGACACCGTCGACGTCGACCCGGACGTCGAGCACCTGACCACCGACGGGCGGATGCGGGTGCTGGCCGGGGACGAGCCCCTCGAGTGGCTCTTCGCGGTCGGGGACATCGTCGGGAAGGGCGCCTTCACCCACACGTCGATGTACCAGTCCGCGATCGTCGTACGCCACCTCCTCGGGCGAGAAGGCGCCGAGGCGGACTTCCGCGCCGTCCCCCGGGTCACGTTCACCGACCCCGAGGTGGGCTCGGTGGGGCTGACCGAGGAGCAGGCGAGGGAGCAGGGGCTGGACGTGCGGACCGGCTCGGTCGACGTTGCCGGGTCCGCCCGCGGCTGGATCCACCACGTCGGGAACGAGGGGCTGGTCAAGCTCGTGGCCGACGGCGACGTGCTCGTCGGGGCCACGTCGGTGGGGCCGATGGGCGGTGAGGTGCTGTCGATGCTCACGACCGCCGTCCATGCCCGCGTGCCGGTGAGCACGCTCATGACGATGATCTACGCCTACCCCACGTTCCACGGGGCGGTAAGGGACGCCTTGAGCGATTTGGCGCGTTCCTGACCGCAGAGGGGAGCTGCGCTGATACGTTCCGAACGTCATGAGCAGGCGCTCGGCCCTGGTCCCCCAGTGGCAGTTCTCGGCCGCACTGGGTGCGGCGGTCGTCCTGTGCGGCCTTTTCACGGTCCTGCTGACGAGCGACCTGTCCCGGGAGTCCCGGCAGACGGCCAGCGCGGTCGGGCTCCTCCTGGGCGGCTGCGGCATCTTCTTCGGCGGCATCCGGGCGATGCGCCGGACCACCGGTCGCCGCCGCCGAGCGTGGTTGTTCATCGTGTCGGCCGCAGCGGTGGCCCTGGCGGGCAACGTCTGGTCGGCCGTCCTCGACGTGGACCCGGTGAACCATCCGAGCCTGTTCGCCGAGGGCAGTCTCGCGCTCGCCCTCGTCCTCGGTGCTCTCGGGCTGCTGGGACTCGGAGAGGCGCTGCACCGGGGCGCCGAGCGCCTGGTGCTGATCCTCGACGGGATCGTCATGGGGTGCGCCACCCTGCTCATCACGTCCGTCCTGGTCTGGAACGAGGTGCTCGACACCGAAGGCGCCAACGACGTCCGCCGGACGCTCTCCATCCTCCTTCCGATCCTCGACGTCGCGCTGGCGACGCTTGCGCTCTTCCTCATCGTGCGCAGCCTCGGCAACCGCACGTTCTGGTGCTTCATCGGCGGCGGCTTCATCCTCTACGCGATGTCCGACATGGCCTTCGCCGTCGAGGCGGCTCGGGGGACGTTCGAGTTCGGCACCCCGCTCGACCTCGGGTGGATCATCGGCTACTCGATGCTGTCCGTGGCGACCTGGCACACCGACGCGACCCGACCGCGGCCGCGCGAGACGCCGCCTGGCAGCTTCGACGTCCAGGGCACCGTCCTCGTGTTCGGCACCCTCGTCGCGGCTCTCGCCGTGCAGAGCACCCGGTCGGGCGAACAGGTCACGCCCCTGCAAGGTGCCCTCTGGGTGGTGCTGCTCCTGGCGGCAGGGTTCCGCCAGATCCTGCTGACCGCCGACAACGCCGCGTTGCGGCACGGGCTCGAGCAGCGGGTGGACGAGCAGACCGCCGACCTCCGCCGGATGGCGAGGGAGACGGAGGTCCTACTGAGCTCGGTGGGAGACGGCATCTACGGCGTCGACCTCACCGGACGCGTCACCTTCCTCAACCCGTCCGGCGCCGCGGCGCTGGGGCAGCCGCCCCGGGCGCTGCTCGGCCAGGTCGCCCACGACCGGTTCCACGCCCCCGGTGAGGACGGGAGGCCGTACGACGCAACCGGCTGCTACGTCACCGAGGCGATCAGGGACGGGCTGGTCGCCTCCGGCGAGGAGGACGTGTACGTCCGCGCCGACGGCACCACCTTCCCCGTCGAGATCACCGCCAGCCCGGTCCGGCAGGGCGAGCGCGTCACCGGCGCCGTGGTGGTCTTCCGCGACGTCACACAGCGGCGCGAGGTCGACCGGATGAAGAACGAGTTCCTCTCCGTGGTGAGCCACGAGCTGCGCACCCCGCTCACCTCGATCCGCGGCTCTCTCGGGCTGCTGGCCGGCGGCGGGCTCGGGCAGCTGTCTCCGCAGGCGGCACGGATGATCTCGATCGCCATGGACAGCAGCGACCGGCTGACCCGGCTGATCAACGACATCCTCGACATCGAGCGGATCCAGTCCGGCCGGCTGTCGATGAGCCTGGTGCCGCTGCAGGCGGCCGAGCTGCTCCGGGTGACCGCCTCCGAGATGGACGGGTTCGCTCGTGCTTCCGACGTCCGGATCGAGGTAGCGCCGAGCGAGGGCGCGGTGCTGGCCGACGCGGACCGGATCGTCCAGACGTTGACGAACCTCGTCGGCAACGCCGTCAAGTTCTCGCCGCCGGGCGCTCTGGTGCGGCTCGAAGCGGTCGCCGACGAGACCGACGTGACCTTCGCCGTCCACGACGAGGGCCGGGGAATTCCCGAGGACAAGCTCGAGGCCGTCTTCGAGCCGTTCGAGCAGGTCGACTCCTCCGACGCCCGGCAGAAGGGTGGTACGGGGCTCGGTCTGGCGATCAGCCGCGGGATCGTGGAGCGGCACGGCGGGCGGATCTGGGCGGAGAGCGTCGGGGGCCGGGGCGCCTCGGTCCGCTTCTCGCTCCCGCGGGTCGCACAGGTCGCCGGCGCCCAGCTGCCGGCATCGTCCGAAGGCCCATCGGTGATCGTGCAGGGTGACAGCCCCCAGACCGTCGTACGCCTCTCCTCGATGCTCAGCGGCGGCGGATTCCAGCCGGTGGGCGTCACCGACGGAGAGCACGCGGTCGACCAGCTCGTCCTGGAGGTGTCGACCGCCCTGCGCGGCCGCCGTCGTGAGGCCGTCGTCCTGATCGTCCAGCCGGGCGACGCGCTGGTCCGGTCGCTGCGGCCGCGGCTGGAGGGCCAGGGGCTGCGGGTCGACCACGTCCGCTCCGGCCCGGAGGCGGCGCGGCGGGTGGACGAGCTGCATCCCCGCGTGGTCCTGCTCGACCTCGGGCTCGCGGAGCCGGAGCTGATGCGCAAGCTGCGGGTCGAGGGGCTCACCGTCGTCCTGAGCACGTCGAAGATGTCGCCGGAGGAGCTCGAGGAACGTATGGTGCTTTTGAGGAACACGCCGACCAACCGGGACGGAACGCCATGAACAGCATCCCTCCGCAAGTTGCCACGTCGGTCTCGATCGAGCGCACGGTGGACGAGGCGACCGCCGCGCGGTTCTGGCGGCTGTACGTCGACACCTTCGGCGACCTCGCGACGAAGGCGGTCGCCCGTCAGCTCCTCCACGAGCACGAGTTCATGGAGGAGATGTACGACGCTCGGGTGGACAAGTACCTGGCCCGCGACGAGAACGGCACGGCCGTGGCGATGTGCACGCTGACCAACCACCTCGAGACGGTGCCGTGGATCAGCCCCGACTACTTCGCCCACCACTACCCGGAGCACACCGCCCGTGGCGTGGTGTACTACCTCGGCTTCATCCTGGTCGCGCATGAGTACCGGCGCAGCCACGTCTTCCTGGAGATGATCCAGCAGGTCGCCGCGACGGTCGTCGACCAGCGGGGGATGTGCGCCTACGACATCTGCGCCCACAACGTGGAGGAGCTGGGGCTCGCCGACGTCATCGCCTCGATGCTGCAGGCGATGGCCGACGTGGAGGTGACCACCGTCGACACCCAGAGGTACTACGCCGCGGTCGCGCTCGGTCCGCGCAGAATGCCCGAAATGCGCCCACGCCCCCGCGGTGAGTCGTAGACTCGCTCAAGGTAAAGCCACGGGAGGGCCACATGACCGGTCGGACGATCCTCGTCGTCGATGACGACGACGAGATCCGCGAGATCACCTGCCTCGCGCTCGAGCTGATGGGCGGGTGGAAGGTCGTCTCCGCCGACCGTGGCGCGACTTGCCTGCAGCGGGCCCGCGAGGACCGCCCCCACGTGATCCTGCTCGACGTCATGATGCCGGAGATGGACGGTCCCACCACGTTCGTGCGGCTGCAGCAGGACCCGCTGACCCGGCACATCCCGGTGATCCTGCTGACCGCCAAGGCGCGAGTCGGGGACAACCAGTGCTGGGACGGCCTCGACATCGCCGGAGTGATCTCCAAGCCGTTCAATCCCACGACGCTGAGCGACGAGGTGGACCGCCTGGTCGAGGAGCACGTCGGGGAGTCCCGCCTCTCCGCCTGACCCGGCGTCGAGCCGCCCCTGACGCGGCGTTGAACCGCCCGCGACGCGGCGTTGAGCCGCCCGCGACGCGGCGTTGAACTGCCTTTCATGCTGTGGACGGCCAGCACGAAGGGCGGTTCAACCCAGCACGAGGGACGGCTCAACGCAGCACGAGGGACGGCTCAACCCAGCACGAGGGGCGGCTCGACGTCAGTGGAGGGTGAACCGGGTGTCCCGCACGACCGCGCCGAGGTGGCGACCCGGCCGCAGCCACGAGGCGAGGGGGCCGTCGGAGTCCACCTCGACGGTCACCACTGCCGGATGGGCACGACCTCGAGCCGAGAGCCGGCTGCCGCCGACCCGCCCGTCGGGGAAGACCTGTCGCGTCTGCCCGCCCGCGACGACCGGCGACGCGGGCCCGAGAACACGGGGCGACGCAGCGACCCGCCACCGCACGTCGTCGACCCCGCGGGCGGTGAACGTGGCGCCGCCGGCCACGCCGCCCTCGAAGGCGGCGAGCGTCTTCGGCAGCCCCCAGTTGGTGCGGCCACCGACCAGGCTGGCCGGGGAGTCGACCGCCATGAACACCACCGAGCCCCGCGGCCGGGGGCCGGTGTGGGAGCCGACCACGCCGAACACCTCGTCGTACCGCCCCACCGGCGTCTCGTGGTATCGAACCATCCCGGCGACGACGCCGAGTCCCCTCCGCCGGAGGGCGGGCGCCAGCGCGGCCGTCGCCGCGGCGCCACCTCGCCCGAACCAGAGCACCGCGTCGCAGGTGCAGCTCCACGGCGCCGGTGCGAGGTTGTCGGGGAGCGTGGCCAGCAGCGCCTGGCTGAGCAGGGTCTCGGGAACACCGGGTACGCCGGCAAGGTGGGCCGTCGACGACATGGGGCTCCTCTCTTGGACCGGGTGGGTCTCGAACCTAGAGACTTCCCGGCCGGTCGGGTAGGCAAGGACGCACAGGCTGTTAGGGTGACCGCGATCGACATCCTTTAACGAGCCGTCCCGTGAGGCGGAGAAGGAGGTCCGGCAAGCCGATGGCTGCCCGCACCCCGGCAGACGGGTCACCCGTCGCCCCCTTGGACGAGACGGGCCGCACGGTCCTCGACGCCCGGGACATCGCCCGGGCCCTCACCCGCATCGCGCACGAGATTCTCGAGCGCAACAAAGGCGCCACCGACCTGGTGCTCCTCGGCATCCCCACCCGCGGTGTCCCCCTGGCCCACCGGGTCGCGCGGCGGATCGCCGACGTGGAGTCCATCGAGGTCCCGGTCGGCTCGCTCGACGTCACGATGTACCGCGACGACCTCCGGATGCGACCGGTCCGGGCGCTGCTCCCCACCGACATCCCCGCCGTCGGCATCGACGACAAGGTCGTGGTCCTCATCGACGACGTCCTGTTCTCCGGTCGGACGATCCGGGCCGCCCTCGACGCGATGAACGACCTGGGACGGCCACGGGCTGTCCGGCTCGCGGTGCTGGTCGACCGTGGCCACCGTGACCTGCCGATCCGGGCGGACTTCGTCGGGAAGAACCTGCCCACCTCTCTGGTCGAGAACGTCACCGTGCTGCTGGAGGAGATCGACGGCGAGGACGGGGTCGTCATCGCCGGAGCCGAGGGGGGCAACCGATGAAGCGGCACCTGCTGAGCGCGGGGGACTTGACCCGAGACGACGCCGAGCTCGTCCTCCGCACCGCCGAGGAGCTGCGCAGCCTGGCCGACCGCCCGATCAAGAAGCTACCGGCTCTGCGCGGACGCACGGTGGTGAACCTGTTCTTCGAGGACAGCACCCGGACCCGGATCTCGTTCGAGGCGGCGGCGAAGCGGCTGTCGGCCGACGTCATCAACTTCGCGGCGAAGGGGTCGAGCCTGAGCAAGGGCGAGAGCCTCAAGGACACGGCTTTGACCCTGGAGGCGATGGGCGCCGACGCGATCGTCATCCGCCACGGCGCCAGCGGCGCCCCGCACCGCCTCGCGAACACGGGGTGGACCCGGTCGAGCGTGATCAACGCCGGCGACGGCACCCACGAGCACCCGACCCAGGCGCTCCTGGACGCGTTCACGATGTGGCGCCACCTCGGCGCCCTCGACGGCCGCCGGGTCGCGGTCGTCGGCGACGTCCTGCACAGCCGGGTCGCCCGCTCCAACGCCCTGCTGCTCCGCACGCTCGGCGCCCAGGTCACGCTGGTCGCCCCGCCGACGCTCCTCCCGGTCGGCGTGGAGGGGTGGGACGTGGAGACGTCGTACGACATCGACGCGGTCCTTCCGAAGGCGGACGCGGTCATGATGCTGCGGGTCCAGCAGGAGCGGATGAACGCGGCGTTCTTCCCCACGGTGCGGGAGTACTCCCGCCGCTACGGCCTCGACTCGCGCCGGATGGCGATGCTGCAGGACCACACGCTCGTCATGCACCCGGGGCCGATGGTGCGCGGCATGGAGATCACCGCGGACGTCGCCGACTCCCACCGCTCGGTGATCGTCGAGCAGGTGACCAACGGGGTCGCCGTACGGATGGCGGTCCTCTACCTCCTGCTCGGCGGCAGCGACGCCGCAGATCCCACGACACCCCAGACCACGAAGGACGGTGCCCTGTGAGCCGCGGCTACCTGCTGAGGAACGCCCGTCCGTACGGCGGGAAGCCGGCCGACGTGCTCGTGCAGGACGGCGTGGTCGCCGAGATGAAGAGCGGGATCGAGCCGGACGACGACATCGAGGTCGTCGACGCCGAAGGACTGGTGCTCCTGCCCGGCCTCGTCGACCTCCACACCCACCTGCGGGAGCCCGGCCGGGAGGACGCCGAGACCGTGGAGACGGGGACCCGGGCGGCCGCGATGGGCGGGTTCACGGCAGTGCACGCGATGGCGAACACCAACCCCGTCGCCGACACCGCCGGGGTCGTCGAGCAGGTCTGGCGGCTCGGCCGCGAAGCGGGCCACTGCGACGTCTACCCGGTCGGCGCGGTCACCGTCGGGCTCGCCGGGCACCAGCTCGCCGAGCTCGGGGCGATGGCCGACTCCGCGGCCCGGGTCCGGGTCTTCTCCGACGACGGGCACTGCGTCTCCGACGCCGTGCTGATGCGTCGGGCCCTGGAGTACGTCAAGGCGTTCGACGGCGTCGTCGCCCAGCACGCTCAGGAGCCCCGGCTGACCGAGGACGCCCAGATGAACGAGGGCGAGCTCTCCGGCCGGCTCGGGCTCCGCGGCTGGCCCGCGGTCGCCGAGGAGGCGATCATCGCCCGGGACTGCCTGCTCGCCGCCCACGTCGGGAGCCGACTGCACATCTGCCACGTCTCGACCGCCGGGTCGGTCGAGCTGATCCGCTGGGCCAAGGGCAACGGGTGGAACGTGACCGCCGAGGTCACCCCGCACCACCTGCTGCTCACCGACGAGCTCGCGGCGACGTACGACCCGATCTACAAGGTGAACCCGCCGCTGCGCAGCGCCGTCGACGTCGAGGCAGTGCGTGCCGGGCTCGCGGACGGCACCATCGACATCGTCGCCACCGACCACGCACCGCACCCGCACGAGGACAAGGACTGCGAGTGGGCGGCGGCCGCGTTCGGGATGCTCGGCCTCGAGGCGGCCCTCTCGGTCGTCCAGCACACGATGGTCGACACCGGGCTGCTCCGCTGGGCCGACGTCGCGGAGCGGATGTCGACGAAGCCGGCCGAGATCGGCCGGGTCGCCGGCCATGGCCGGCCGATCGCCGTCGGTGAGCCGGCGAACCTGGTGCTCTGGGACCCGGCCGCCACCCACGTCGTCGAGGCATCCGAGACCGCGAGCCTCTCCCGGAACAACCCGTACGCGGGTCGTGAGCTGCCCGGCCGGGTGGTGGCCACGTTCCTGCGCGGCACGCCGACCGTCCTCGACGGGAAGCTGTCATGACCGCCCCCGACCCCCGCCTCGTCCGATCGGGCGCGTCACATACAGCGCGCCCAATCGGACGAGGCGCGATCCTGGTGCTCGAGGACGGCCGCACGTTCCGCGGTGAGTCCTTCGGGGCCGAGGGCGAGACGTTCGGCGAGGCGGTGTTCTCCACCGGCATGTCCGGCTACCAGGAGACGCTGACCGACCCGTCGTACCACCGCCAGGTCGTCGTGATGACCGCCCCGCATGTCGGCAACACCGGGATGAACGACGAGGACCCGGAGTCGAGCCGGATCTGGGTGGCCGGGTACGTCGTCCGCGACCCGGCCCGGGTGCCGAGCAGCTGGCGCTCGACCCGCACCCTCGACGACGCGCTGCGCGAGCAGGGGGTCGTGGGGATCAGCGGCGTCGACACCCGCGCGCTCACGAGGCACCTGCGGGAGCGCGGCGCGATGCGGGTCGGCATCTCGACCACGGAGACCGACCCCGAGGCGCTGCGCAGCCGCGTCCAGCAGGCGAAGGAGATGACCGGGCTCGAGCTCGCCGACGAGGTCACGACCACCGAGCCGTACGTCGTCCCAGCACTCGGGGAGAAGAGGTTCACGGTGGCCGCCGTCGACCTCGGTATCAAGGCGAACACGCCACGGATGATGGCCGAGCGGGGCATCGAGGTCCACGTGCTGCCGGCCACCGCGACCATCGCCGACGTGCTCGACGTCGCCCCCGACGGGCTCTTCTTCTCCAACGGCCCCGGCGACCCGGCCGCGACGACCCACCAGGTGCAGCTGCTCCAGGCAGCGTTGGGCGAACAGGTGCCTTACTTCGGGATCTGCTTCGGCAACCAGCTGTTCGGCCGGGCGCTCGGGTTCGGGACCTACAAGCTGACCTACGGCCACCGGGGGATCAACCAGCCGGTCATGGACCGGACCACCCGGAAGGTCGAGGTCACCGCGCACAACCACGGGTTCGCCGTCGACGCCCCGCTCGACCGGGCCACCACCACGCCGTACGGCGACGCCACGGTGAGCCATATTTGTCTCAATGACAATGTCGTCGAGGGACTCGAGCTCCGCGACCAGGACGGGAAGCTCAAGGCGTTCTCCGTGCAGTACCACCCGGAGGCCGCGGCCGGGCCGCACGACGCGGCGTACCTCTTCGACCGGTTCTGCGACCTGATGGGAGGCACCGCCTGATGCCGAAGCGCGAGGACATCCGTTCCGTCATGGTGATCGGCTCCGGGCCGATCGTCATCGGCCAGGCCTGCGAGTTCGACTACTCGGGCACCCAGGCGTGCCGGGTGCTCAAGGCCGAGGGGCTGCGCGTCGTACTCGTGAACTCCAACCCGGCAACGATCATGACCGACCCGGAGTTCGCCGACGCGACCTACGTCGAGCCGATCACGCCGGAGTTCGTGGAACAGGTGATCGCCAAGGAGCGCCCCGACGCGCTGCTGGCGACCCTCGGCGGGCAGACCGCGCTCAACGCCGCGATGGCGCTCGACGCCAACGGCGTGCTCGAGAGGTACGACGTCGAGCTGATCGGCGCCAGCATCGAGGCGATCGAGCGGGGCGAGAACCGGGAGTCGTTCAAGAAGATCGTCGAGGAGCTCGGCGGCGAGGTCGCACGCAGCGTCGTCTGCCACACCCTCGACGAGTGCGTCGCCGCGTCGGCGGAGCTCGGCTACCCGATGGTGGTCCGGCCGAGCTTCACGATGGGCGGCAGCGGCTCCGGGATGGCGTACGACGAGGCGGACCTGCGGCGGATCGCCGGTTCCGGGCTGGCCGCCAGCCCCACCACCGAGGTGCTCCTCGAGGAGTCGATCATCGGGTGGAAGGAGTACGAGCTGGAGGTGATGCGCGACCAGGCCGACAACGTCGTGATCGTCTGCTCGATCGAGAACCTCGACCCGATGGGCGTGCACACCGGCGACTCGATCACGGTCGCGCCGGCGATGACGCTCACCGACCGCGAGTACCAGCACCTGCGGGACCTCTCGATCGGGATCATCCGGTCGGTCGGCGTCGACACGGGTGGCTGCAACATCCAGTTCGCGGTCAACCCCGCGGACGGCCGGGTCGTGGTCATCGAGATGAACCCCCGGGTCTCGCGGAGCAGTGCGCTGGCGTCGAAGGCGACCGGCTTCCCGATCGCCAAGATCGCCGCCAAGGTGGCGATCGGCTACACCCTCGACGAGATCCCCAACGATGTCACGGGGGAGACCCCGGCGAGCTTCGAGCCGGCGCTCGACTACGTCGTGGTGAAGGTGCCGCGGTTCGCCTTCGAGAAGTTCCCGACCGCTGACCCGACGTTGACCACCCACATGAAGTCGGTCGGCGAGGCGATGGCGA
>DASSBB010000001.1:0-2790 GCA_035699145.1 Marmoricola sp. | reverse complement strand
GCCGACCGGGCCGGAGGCGTCACGGAGCGGTGATGTCCTTCTCCACGCCGTACTTCTCCAGGTCGACGGTGTAGGTGACGTCGTCGGCGTCGGGATAGAACGGGCCGGTGAGCACGATCTCGGTGACCCGGTCGGACTCGTCGAGGGTGAAGGTGGCGTCGAACGTCGCGTCGGCGGAGGCGCTCGGGATCACGTCGGCGACCGCGTCGCCGGGCAGCGTGCCGGTCAGCCGGGACAGCACCGCCTCGCCGTCGCGGACGTGCTCGGCGCTCTCCACGTCACGGGCCGCGGTGAGCAACGACGACAGACCGTTCTCGGTGGCCATCAGGTCCGCCGGGTCCGGAGCGCCGTAGTCGGCCGGGTCGATCTCGACGAAGTCGGTGGTGAACGGAAGCTTGGCGTAGACCACGCCGTCGACGGCGACCACCTCCGCGTCGGCGTTGATCCCGCTGGCCGCCACGGTGATGTCGCCCTCGAACGCGGGGGCGTGGGTGGCGGTGCCCGCAGCGGACACCAGCCCGTTGACCCCGGGCGGGAGGTCCTCGGTCGCCAGCCGGATCTGCACGCCGGAGGTCTCGTCCAGCGTGGTCTTCGCGGTGGACAGCCGCTGCTCGGGCTCGACCGCCTCGTCCGATCCGGATCCCGACCCCGCGCACGAGGACAGCGCCAGTGCGCTGAGCAGGGCAGCGACGAGCAGCAGCGGCCGGGTACGACGGCGCGGGGGGTTCATGGGCTGCAGCCTTTCATGCCGCTCACGCGTCGAGGAGCGTGCCGACCGGGCCGGACACGGCGAGGATCGGCTGGCTGCCCGGCACCCCGGACCCGTCGCGGCGGCCGGTCGGCTCGGGGAGGTCCACCGCGGCCCCGCTGGACGCCGCCGCCCGCGCAGGGCCGGGACCGGCCCAGGCGAGCACCAGAGTGTCCTCGCCCTTGAGGAACCGGTGACACCGGACCCCGCCGGTCGCGCGGCCCTTGGCGGGGTACTCCGCGAACGGTGCGACCTTGACGGCCCCGGGCTCCGTGCCCGGCAGCGCCGTGCTGGAGCCGGACGCGGTCACCACGACGGACTCCTCGTCCGGGACGAACGCCCCGAAGAAGGCCACCTGCTCGCCGGCCGTGAGCCGGATCCCGGCGATTCCGCCGCCGGAGCGGCCCTGGGGCCGCACCGCGCTCGCACCGAAGTGCAGCATTTGGGCGTCGGTGCTGATGAAGCAGAGCTCCTCGTCGCCGGTGCGCAGCTCCACGGCGCCGACCACCTCGTCGCCGTCGGCGAGCCGGATGAGCTCCCAGCCGTCCCGGTTGCCGAGGACCTCGGGGTTGACCCGCTTGACCACCCCGTCACGGGTGCCGAGCGCGATGCCCGGACCGTCGTCCGGCAGGCCCGACAGAGCGAGCACGCGCTCACCGGGCTCCAGCGAGAGGAACTCGCTCAGTGGCGCCCCGCCCTGCAGGTGCGGGGCGTTCGCCGTCGCCGGGAGGCCGGGGAGGTCGAGCACGTCGAGCTTGAGGAGCCGACCCGACGAGGTGATCGCACCGATCTGCCCGCGAGCAGTGCTGCGGACTGCGGACACCACCACGTCGTGCTTGGCACGGCTGCCCCCGGTGCCGGGAGGCTCCGTGTCGCCGGTGCGGGCCAGCAGGCCGCTCGAGGAGAGGTAGACGAAGCACGGGTCGTCAGCCACCTCGAGCGGGACCGCGCTCGACACCGTCTGGCCGGCGGAGGCAAGCAGGACGGTGCGTCGCGGGGTGCCGTACGTCTTGGCGACCTCGGCCCGCTCGTCGGAGACGACCTTCCGCAGCCGACCCTCGTCGGCGAGGATCTCGTCGAGCGCCGCGATGGTGCTCGTGAGCTCGTCGCGGCGCTTCTCCAGCTCGATCCGGGAGAACTTCGTGAGCCGCCGCAGCGGCATGTCGAGGATGTACGTCGCCTGGACGTCGCTGAGGTCGAAGACAGTGATCAGCCGCTCCTTCGCCTCGGCGCTGTTGTCGCTGGCGCGGATCAGCTGGATGACCTCGTCGATGTCGAGGATCGCGACCAGCAGGCCCTGGACGAGGTGCAGCTCGTCTGCGGCCTTGTCGCGCCGGAAGACCGAGCGCCTCCGTACGACGTCGAAGCGGTGGTCGAGGTAGACCTGGAGCATCTCGACGAGCCCGAGGGTCCGTGGCTGGCCGTCGACGAGCGAGACGGCGTTGATCGCGAAGGAGTCCTCCATCGGGGTCTGCTTGAACAGCTGCTCGAGCAGCGCCTCCGGGTGGAAGCCGTTCTTCACCTCGACGACCAGGCGCAGGCCCTTCTCCCGGTCGGTCAGGTCCTTGATGTCGGCGACGCCCTGGAGCTTCTTGGACTGCACGAGGACCTTGATCCGCTCCATGACCTTCTCGGGGCCGACGCCGTAGGGCAGCTCGGTGACCACGATGCCCTTGCGGCGCGGCGTGACGCTCTCGATCCGGGTGGTGGCCCGCATGCGGAAGGAGCCGCGCCCGGTCTCGTACGCCTCCCGGATGCCGTCGAGGCCGACGATCTTGCCGCCGGTGGGCAGGTCCGGCCCGGGGATGAAGCGCATCAGGTCGTCGAGCGAGGCCTTGGGGTGCGTGACGAGGTGCCGCAGCGCCTGCACCACCTCGACGAGGTTGTGCGGCGCGATGTTCGTGGCCATGCCCACCGCGATGCCGGAGGCGCCGTTGACGATCAGGTTGGGGATCGCCGAGGGCAGCACGGCCGGCTCGAGCTCCCGGCTGTCGTAGTTGGGCTTGAAGTCGACGGTGTCCTCGTCGATGGACGCGGTCATC